>NZ_JBHVDH010000006.1:0-379468 GCF_042802855.1 Streptomyces sp. NPDC057445
CCCTTGTCGTGGTCCCCGTAGCCCTTGTCCTTGGACTCCTTGCCCTCATCCCCCTTGGACGCAGAGCCCTTCTCCTTACCCTCATCACCCTTGGAGACGGATCCCTTGTCCTTGCCCCCGTCACCCTTGGACGCGGAACCCTTGTCCTTCCCCCCGTCACCCTTGGGCCCGGAATCCTTCTCCTTGCCCTGATCGCCTTCCTGAACGGCACTGTTCGCGCCCGCCTCGGCAAGAGTGCCCGGGTTACCCGGGTTACCGGGGCCACCCGAGCCCTGGGGGTAACCGACGCTCTCGGGGCTACCGGGGTTACCGGCGTGCGCGGCCCAGTAGTCGCCGTCCTGACTTTCGACATCCACACCTTCGCCGACCGGGGCCGGTGCGGCCTTCACCCTGACCTTGCCGTCGTCCTTGACCGCGGACGCGGACTGCGCCTCAGCCTTCCCGACGTCCGTGACAGCCACGATCGTCGTGGTGCCGACCATGGTGACGAAGCCGGCCGCGGCGAGAACGGCCATCTTCCAGTGACGACTCAACGCCGCGGTCATCGGACGGTGCGGGGTGCCTGTTCCCTGTGATCCAGACATCCAGGTTGCTCTCTTTCTGTATGACAAGCCGTCACGCCCCTTACTGGAAGAGGCGAAAGCATGCCATATGGAATCACAGGAAAAGCCGTAAATAGGACAATACATGTGGAGTGGGAGTGTCGGCTCGCCCCATGCCCGTCACGCCAGGCCGCACGGCTTCTGCTGCCACATGCCGTACGTGCGCCCGCCCCCGGCTGTGTGCCGGGGGCGGGCGCTGAGGGACGGCCATGCGCGGCCTGTAGGAGCTGATCTCTGAGGGAGGGTCAGCCGAAGCAGTTGGGGACGGGCTGGGCGCTTCCGTCGCAGTTGGTGGGGACGTTGTCGATGATGCGGATCTTGCCGTTGGTGTTGACCGTGCCGTTGTTCTGGATGCCGCCGGCCGGCTCGTCGGAGAGGTTCTCCGTCACCTTGACGTCGGTGAGGGTGAGGGTGCTGCCTTCCGACACGAAGATGCCGCCGCCCTTGGCCTCGTTGTCGGGAGCCTGGTTGTCACTGACCTTCGAGTCGCGGATGGCGACCTCGTCGCCCTCACCCACATCGATGTTGACGCCGCCGCCGTTGCCATCGTTGGCGGTGTTCTCCGTGATCTTGCTGTCTTCGATCACAGCGGGTTCATCGAGGTTGAGGCCTCCGCCGGTCCCCGCGGTGTTGCCCTTGATGGTGCTGTTGCGTACGTAGAGCGAGCCGTCGTCGGTTTGGATACCGCCGCCCCGGGAGAGCGCGAAGTTGTCGACGATGCCGCTCTTCTCGACCTCCAGTACGCCGTCGTTGTGGATGCCGCCGCCGCTGTCGGCGTGGTTGTTGCTGATCACGCTCTTGCTGATCCTCGCGGTGGCGTCTTCATCGTTGAAGATCGCGGCGAAGCCGTCGTCAGCATCGGCGGTGTTGCCGGTGATCTTGGTTCCGGTGATCTCCAGACTGCCGCTTTCGTTGTAGATGGCGGCACCGTCCTCGCCTGCGTTCCTGCTGAGGGTGCTGTCACGGATGGCGGTGATGCCTTCATTGAGGATGCCACCGGCGACGTCGCTCTCGAGGTTGTCGACCGTGTTGTTGGTGACCGTGACATGGTCGAGGTCGAGCCGCCCCGCCGAGTTCACGTTGATCGCGCCACCCTCCTGGCCCACGGCCGCCTTGCCGCGGGTGAGGGTGAGGTCACTGAGCTTCAGGTCGCCGCCGACACCGACCTCGAAGAGACGGAACTGGTCCGCGTTGGCCGCGCGGGCGATGGTCGCACCGTTGCCGTGGATCGTGATCGGCTGAATGATCCGGGGCAGACCGTTGCCGTCCTGATTGGCCGTCAGAGTGTACGTGCAGTCCTCCGCCAGAAGCAGGACCCCGCCCCTGCCGTCGTTGGCCTCCGTGATCGCCTGGATCAGATCGTTCGGATCACACTCCACGAACGTCTTCTTGTCGTAGCCGTGGTCCCCGTGGTGACGGTCCCGGTCGCCGTACTTCTTCCCCTTGTCGTGGTCCCCGTAGCCCTTGTCCTTGGACTCCTTGCCCTCATCCCCCTTGGACGCAGAGCCCTTCTCCTTACCCTCATCACCCTTGGACGCGGAACCCTTGTCCTTCCCCCCGTCACCCTTGGACGCGGAACCCTTGTCCTTCCCCCCGTCACCCTTGGGCCCGGAATCCTTCTCCTTGCCCTGATCGCCTTCCTGAACGGCACCGTTCGCGCCCGCGTCGGCAAGAGTGCCCGGGTTACCCGGGTTACCGGGGCCACCCGAGCCCTGGGGGTAACCGACGCTCTCGGGGCTACCGGGGTTACCGGGGCCACCCGGGCCCTGCGGGTTACCGACGCTCTCGGGGTTACCGGGGCTACCGGGGCTACCGGGGTTGCCGGCGCGTTCGGCCCAGTAGTCGCCGTCCTGACTGCCGGTATCCACGCCCTCGCCGACCGGGGCCGGTGCGGCCTTCACCCTGACCTTGCCGTCGTCCTTGACCGCGGACGCGGGCTGCGCCTCAGCCTTCCCGACGTCCGTGACAGCCACGATCGTCGTGGTGCCGACCATGGTGACGAAGCCGGCCGCGGCGAGAACGGCCATCTTCCAGTGACGACTCAACGCCGCGGTCATCGGACGGTGCGGGGTGCCTGTTCCCTGTGATCCAGACATCCGGGTTGCTCTCTTTCTGTGTGACAAGCCGTCACGCCCCTTACCTGGAAGGAGCGAAAGTGAGCCACATAGAACCACAGGAAAGTCGTAAATAAGACAATATGAGAGCTATGGGTGTGTCGGCGGCCCGGGCTCATCCCCCCGCCCCGGCGGGGCATCGTCGGACGCAGTGGGGCGGGCGGCCCCGGCCGCCCGCCCCACACGTTCCCCGCGGCAATCAGCAGTACAGGTTGCCGCCCGTCGGCACACCCAGGATCTGGGTGAAACGCCGGTAGTTGTCCACCCGGCTCTGGACCTGCGCCGGGTTCTTGCCGTCGCACTCCAGGGAGCCGTTGATGGAGCGGATGGTCTGGCCGAATCCCGCCTGGTTGACCATCGCGTTGTGACCGGTCATCGTGCCGGGACCGTTCTGGGTGTTCCAGTACCAGAGGCCGGTCTTCCAGGCGACGGCCGATTCCCGCTCCACACGCCACGGGTTGTTCAGCAGGTCGATGCCGAGCGCGTCACCCGCGGCCTTGTAGTTGAAGTTCCAGCTGAGCTGGATCGGGCCACGGCCGTAGTAGGCGGCCTGGCCGGCCGGACAGCCGTAGGGCTGGCTACGGTCGCAGTAGTGGGGGTAGTTGGCGGTGTTCTGCTCGACGATGTGGACCAAGCCGCCCGTCTCGTGCGAGACGTTCGCCAGGAATGCCGCGGCCTCCTGCTTCTTGACCGTGTCACTGCCGGTGTTCGCGAACGCCGGGTACGCACTGAGTGCCGCGGTCAGGCCGCTGTAGGTGTAGAACGAATTCCGGCTCGGGAACATCTGGTTGAACTGCGCCTCGCTGACGACGAATCCGGAGGGGCTCGGACCGGGGCCGGGATCGCCGCCCCCACCGTCGCCGCACGTGCCCTGGTCGGCCCAGACGCCCCACTCACCGGTGGTGCCGGGCGTCTCGCCCTGGGTCCACCACTTGGCCTGCCAGTTGTGCCCGCCGTGGGCGGCGACCATCCCGCCGGTGTACACGGAAGAGGAGTTCCAGGGGGCCGCGCATGCGGCCGCGGCCGCGGCAGTGGCCGTGACGGGGAGCAGAACCACGAGTCCGAGGACCGCGACAAAGGCGGCGAGCAAGGTCATGATGCGTTTCGACAACGTTATCGGCCTTTCCCTGTGGGGGGATTGTGCGGATCGAGGACAGTGCAGCGGCAATGGTCTGTACCTGTCAAGGTCTAGACCAGAACTGTCTCAGAAGCAGGGCCGCCCGTCGTCGGCCGTGTGCGAGGATCCCGGCGTGGATCCGCTGACGCCCGAAGACCCGCGCCGTGTCGGTCCGTTCCGGCTGCTCGGCCGGCTCGGCACCGGCGGGATGGGCCGTGTGTTCCTCGCCCGGTCCGAGGGCGGTCGTACGGTCGCGGTGAAGGTCGTGCACGGGGAACTGGCCGCACAGCGGGAGTTCCGGCTGCGGTTCGCCCGCGAAGTCGCCGCACTGGAACGGGTCGGGGGCGCCGGGACCGCGCCCGTCGTCGACTCCGACACCGCCGCCGACACACCGTGGGTGGCGGTCGCGTACGTACCCGGTCCCGCGCTGCGGACCGTCGTGGACGACCAAGGGCCGCTGCCCGCACACTCGGTGCGCACACTTGCCGCCGGCCTGGGGCGGGCCCTGGAGCACATTCACGCCGCGGGACTCGTCCACCGTGATCTCAAGCCGTCCAACATCCTGCTGGCGGTCGAGGGGCCCCGGATCATCGACTTCGGAATCGCGCGAGCCGTGGACACCGTCACGGACGGCGGGCTGACCAGCACGGGCGCGGTGGTCGGTTCACCCGGCTTCATGTCACCGGAGCAGGTACGGGGCGAGAAGATCACCCCGGCGTCGGACATCTTCTGCGTCGGTGCGGTCCTCGCGTACGCGGCCACGGGACGGCAGCCGTTCGGCGCGTCCGAGAGCGGTGTGCACGCGGTCATGTTCCGCATCGCACACGACGAGCCCGATCTGGAAGGTCTGCCGGAGGAACTCGGGCCGCTCGTACGGTCCTGCCTGGACAAGGACCCGGCCCGGCGCCCCTCCGCCGCGGAGCTGTCCCGGACGGCGGGGGCGGAGGGGGACGACGCGTGGCTGCCGCCCGCGCTGCTGGCGCGGCTCGGTGCGCAGGCGGCCCGGCTGCTGGACGCGGACACACCGGTGCCGGGCGAGGCGGCGCCCGCACCCGTCGGCGGGCCGAGGGCGGCGCGGCGCCGGTGGAGTACCGTCCTCGCCGCCGCGTGTGCGGTGGCGGTGTTCGCGGGAGCGGGCGTCGCGGCCGTGAAGTTCTGGCCGGACCGGGCGCCCGAGACCTACGAGGAGTCCGCCGGTACGGACAGCGGTGGCGACAAGGGCGGCGGCAACGGCGGTGGCGACGAGGGCGGCGACGTACCCGACGTCTTCATCGGCGCCTGGGAGGGCGTGTACGAGGGCACCGACGACAGCCCCAGGTCGACCGGCCGCATCGAGATCAGCCAGGGACGCAAGGGCCGCAAGACGGCGGTGTACGTCCAGGTCACCGGCGAGCGGCTGTGCATGGGCCGATCGGTGCTCGTATCGGCGGACGAGGACAGGATCGTCTTCGGTGAGAGCGATGTGACCACGAGCGTCCCGGCCAAGCAGTGCCTGCCCGCCGCCCACCAGACCCTCACCATGCGCTCGCGGGACGTCATGGAGTGGACGTCCGGCGCCGTGTCCGCGTCGTTCCGCAGGACGAGGACCGGTCCGCAGGCCGTCCCCACCGGGTTCGTGGGCACGTGGAAGCAGCGCTTCGACGAGATCTCGGCCGGCGACCAGGCCGAGTTGTGGGACAACACCGTCACCGTCACACAGGGCCCGGTCGGGGCACCCCTTGTCCGCATCCACGAATCGCGTCCGGAGACCGACGACACGACCGGGCGTCCGACCGGCGACACCGTCAACTGTTCCTACACGGCCGTGCTGGGCGGCGTGGGCAACATGCTGATCACCGGGCCGCCGACGCTCGACATCAGCGCCTCCACCGACGGGTGTTCACCCCCCGGCGCCTCGCAGAGCCTGCGCGTCGACCGCTTCGAGGGCAAGGAGCGGCTGCTGATGTACGGGATGAGCGCGGACGGGGAGCCCGGGGAGTACTTCCGCAACTAGTTCCGGTCCCCTGGCCGGTCGAGCGGCGTGCCGGTCGCAGCACCAGGGCCTCTCGTTTGGATCTTGCCCGGGCTGATGCTGATCCGAACGAAGGACCCTAGCTCGTCAGGCTGCCCATCGCGCGCCCGATGAACGCGTCGAAGGCCCGGTCCGGAAGCACGCGGCGGGTCAGGATCAGCGGCTTGGCACCCATGCCCACGGCATACCGGGTCTTCGGGCGGCGGCTGGTGGCGGCCCTGCTGATCGCGCGGGCGACGACCGACGGAGGTGACGAGCGCCGGGCGCCGCTCTCCGACTCGAGCGCCGTGGCCATGGACTCGACCTGCGCCGCGTAGGCGCTGTCCCTGGAGACCTTGCGGAGCTTGTCGGCCGCGATACCGCTCCATTCGGTGCGGATGGCTCCCGGTTCGACGATGACCACGTCGATGCCGAAAGGCCTGACCTCGAGGCGCAGAGAGTCGCTGAAGCCTTCGAGGGCGAACTTGGTGCCGTGGTACCAGGCCCCCAGCGGCGTGTAGATCTTGCCGCCCATCGAGGAGATGTTGATGATGCGACCGCTGCGCCGGGCACGCATATGCGGGAGGACGAGCTGGCTCAGCCGGGCCACCCCGAACACGTTCACCTCGAACTGGTAGCGGGCCTCGTCGAGCGGTACGTCCTCGACCGCGCCGTAGGAGCCGTACCCGGCGTTGTTGACCAGGACGTCGATCCGGCCGGTCTCGGCGACGATCCGGTCCACGCCGGCCCGCATCGAGGCTTCGTCGGTGACGTCCATGGAGATCGTACGGATCCCCCGCTCGGCCAGATGAGACATGCGGTCGACGCGCCGAGCGGCACCGTAGACGGTGAAGCCGCGTGCGCTCAGTTCCAGAGCGGCGGCTTCGCCGATACCGGAGGAGGCACCGGTGATCAGAGCGACCTTGCTTGACATGACTGTGTCCTTCGTGGGTCGAGAGCGAAGATGAACCATGGCTCACAATCATCATGAGCGGTGGTTCATGTTTGTGCAAGCCGAGCGCGCACGATCGTGAACTAGAATTCACCTTCGCCGCAGATGCCGCGCCGTGTCGCGCCGTGTCGCGCCGTGTCCCGCTGTGTCCCGCCGTGTCGTGTCGTGTCGTGTTGGAGGACCGATGGCCCATCCCCGCCCGCTCCGCGCGGACGCCGTCCGCAACCGGACGAAGATCCTGGCCGCCGCGCGCGAGCAGATCACCCTGCACGGGCCCGACGTACCGATGGACACCATCGCCGACGCCGCGGGCGTGGCCGTGGGCACCCTGTACCGGCACTTCCCCACCAAGACGGACCTGGTCGGCGCGGTCATCGCCGAGCACAGCGAGATCATCACCGCCGAGATCGAGGCCGCAGCCGCACGGGTCGAGGGCGGCGCGAAGGCGATGGAGGAGATCACCACCCTGGTCTTCCGTACCGTCGAGGCCGCCGCCCGGGACCGCAGCGTGAAGGCGGCTGCCCAGACCCTGGGCGCCGCCCACTACACCGAGGTGCAGGAAGAGCGGTTCACGGGCGCGATGGACCGGATCATCGCCGCCGCCGTGGCCGACGGGGACCTTCACCCCGATGTCACCGTGGACGACTTCCTGATGCTGATCCTCACCGCACCCACCGATCAGGAACCCGCCGTGCGCGCGCGCTGGCTCACCCTCTTCCTCGCCGGCTTCACCGTCCAGGGCCGCGGCCAGGGCTAGGGTCTCTCGTTCGGATCAGGCCGGATCGGTGAGCGGGGTCCGGCTGCGTGCATCGCAAGGCGGAAGAAGAAGCCCACACGGTGGGGCACCTCCCAGCGGTGGCCGGGGGACGTCGGCGACCGACGACAACGCAGCGAGGTGCGGCGCGGGAGCACGCGAGCCCGGCAAGATCCGAACGAGAAGGCCCTGGGCCCTCATGAGGACCCTCGGGCGACCTCCCTGGGCCTGGCGGGCCGGTCGAGAGGGACGTCCGCCTGGCGGAGCTCGGCCAGCAGTTCGCTCTGGCCCGCGAGCAGTTCGGTGAGGATCCGGCGTGCCGCGCGGAGGAGTTCCGCGACATCGCCGCCGGCGAGGGCATAACTGACGGTGGCGCCGTCCCGGATGGACACCACGATTCCGGAGCGGCGCAGCACCGCCAGCTGCTGGGAGAGGCTGGAGGGTTCGATCTCGATCTCGTTCAGCAGATCGCGTACGGGTACGGGGCCGCTCTGGAGGAGTTCCAGAACCCGTATGCGCACCGGGTGCCCGAGCATACGGAAGAACTCGGCCTTGGCCTGGTAGAGCGGGACCTGCATCGCGAAATCACTCCTGCCGCGTTCGACGGCCTCTTTCCGGTGCGGCGGCCGCGGCCGGGCCACCGCGGGCGGTGTCGTACGGACCATCCTCCAGCCTCCCGGCCCCGCACACTCAGGGGATTGACCTGATCTGGATGTGGCGACTTGAAGATACTTTCAATTCACGGGTGTGCGGAGGCCCGGGAGAAATGGCCGTAACTAGACCTCCAGCTCGGCCTCGATGCGCTTGAGCTGATGGCGGGCCATCGCCAGGTTGGAGTTCCCCTTGTCGAGCACGAGGTAGATGAACAGGCCGTTGCCGCCGCGCCCCTTGAGCAGCCGGATGAGGTGGTACTGGGCGCCGAGCGTGATCAGCACGTCCTCGATCTCGTCGTTGAGGCCGAGGTGCTCCATGGTGCGGACCTTGGCACGGATCACGTCGGTGTTCCCCGCCGCGGCCACCGCCAGATCGAGGTCCTTGCCCCCGCCCAGGGTGCCCAGCGCCATGCCGCTGGTGTAGTCGACCAGGGCAACTCCCAGGCTGCCCTCGATCGTTGTCATCGTCTCCTTGAGGGAGATCTCCACATTCGCCATACCGGTCTCTGCTCCTGTCACAGCGCTTGCTCGGGCACTCCTGCCCGTACCGTCACGACGAAGCTACGCACTGTGTGCAGCACATGGGTGAGAACTGTGGTTACTGGCCGAAGACTTACGGTGGGCGATGTAACATCCGCCCGCCGTACGCCGACGGCAGCACCCCGCTTCCGCCTACGATCGCCGGGTGTGCGCACATGTGATGATCGCGGAGGACGACGAGAAGCAGGCCGAGGTGGTCCGGCGCTATCTGGAGCGCGAGGGGCACGCGGTGACGGTCGTCGGGGACGGCCTCACCGCCCTGGACGAGGTCCGGCGGCGGACGCCCGACCTGCTCGTGCTCGACGTGATGATGCCCCGGGCCGACGGCCTGGACGTCGTACGGGTGCTGAGGGCCGAGGACCGGGACGTGCCGGTGCTGCTGCTGACGGCCCGCAGCACCGAGGACGACCTCCTGCTCGGCCTCGATCTCGGCGCCGACGACTACATGACCAAGCCGTACAGCCCGCGCGAGCTGATGGCCCGGGTCCGTACGCTGCTGCGCCGCACCCGGCGGACGGGCAGAGCCGGCTCCCCGGACACCGGCTCCGCGCTACGTGTGGGCACGCTCGCCGTGGATCCGGACCGGCACGAGGTGACGGTCGACGGTGAGCGGGTCGTGTGCACGCCCGGGGAGTTCGGCGTCCTCGCCGCCATGGCCGCGGAGCCCGACCGTGTCTTCACCCGGCAGCGGCTGCTGGCGGAACTGCACGGCTTCGACCGCTACGTCAGCGAACGCACGGTGGACATGCACATCATGAACCTGCGGAAGAAGATCGAGCCCGCGCCCCGGAAGCCGGTCAGACTGCTCACCGTCTTCGGGGTCGGCTACAAACTGACGGACCCTGCGAAGGCCTCCCACCGTGCGTCTTCGTGAACGGCGAAAGCGAACGCGGACTCCGGCGGACGGGCCGGAGCGGCTGCCCCTGCGCAAGAGCCTGCTCGGACGGCTGCTGGCCGTGTCGGCCCTGGTGGCGGCGTGCTCGGTGGCAGCGACCGCATGGCTCGTGGTGCGCACCACCACCGTCGCGATCGAACAGGAGCAGGGCCAGAACCTCAGCGACGACGCACGGATCTACCAGGCCCTGCTGGGTTACGCGGCCACTCACCCCCGGTGGGACGGCGTCGAGAAGACCGTCCGCGACCAGGCACGACGATCGGGCCGCCGGATCACGGTCACCACTCAGCAGCGGCAGGTGATAGCGGACTCCGCGACCGGGCCGAGTCCGGGGGACCTCCCGAACGTGGCATCGGCGGTCGTCGACCCGCTTTCCGCCTCCCCCTCGGGCGGGACAGCCGTGTTCACCGCGTCCAACGGGACCGGGCCCACGACGGGGTCCTCGGCGGCGTCCATCGATCCCCGTGCCGTCGGGCCGTTCCGGCTGCCCGGGAAGGAACGCGCTCGTTTGCGGAGCGCGGCCGAAGAGGTCATGAAGTGTCTGAGCTCGTGGGGACTGGCCGCGGACATCGCGGAAAGCCCCAGCGGACGCCCGCGCATCCAGCCCGTGGGCAGCGGGAACGGAAGCGGCTCCTACAACACAGAGGAGACCACGCGCTGCGGGAGCGGCGATCTCGACCAGCCGACCGACACCGAGATCAGGGCACTCACCACGCTCAACGAACTGGTCAACGCGTGTCTGGACCGCCAGAGCGTCCCCGCCGTCAAACTCGGGCTGGACCTCTCGTGGAAGAGTGGCCCCGCTCCGGCCCCGCAGGAGGCCAAGCGGGGGGTCAAGGTCCCGGCGGAGCAGGCCGACCGCACCATCGCGGACTGCGTGAACGCGGCCCGCCGGGAACAGCTCGCCCCCCATGTCGCCCCACCCGCGCTGCTGTTCATCGGTGGGCCGCCCGTCACCAGCGTCCCCGGATTCGATGTCTCTCCCGCCGGGACGGCCCGTATCGCGGGGGTCGCGGCCCTCGTCCTCGCCCTCACCGTCGGCGCCTCCGTGCTGGCCGGCACCCGGCTGGTGCGACCGCTGCACGCGCTCACGGACGCCGCGCGGCGGATGCGGGACGACACGGACCGGGCACCGGTGCCGGTCCCGGTCAGGGCGGACAACGAGATCGGAGCGCTGGCTGCCGCCTTCAACGACATGGCCGCACACCGGGCGCGGCTCGAGGAACAGCGCAAAGTGATGGTGAGCGATGTCGCCCACGAGTTGCGCAGCCCCTTGAGCACGATCCGCAGCTGGCTGGAGGCCGCACAGGACGGTCTCGCCGAGCCCGACCCGGCCTTCGTCTCCTCGCTGCTGGAGGAGGCCGTGCAACTGCAGCACATCGTCGACGATCTCCAGGACCTCGCGCAGGCCGACGCGGGCGCACTGCGTCTGCGTCCCGAACCGGTCCGGATCGAGGACGTGCTCGACCAGGCCGCGGCCGCCCATCGGGGCGTCGCCGAGACCTCAGGTGTGTCGCTCACGGTCACGACGTCCGGCCCTCCCGCCCCGCTGCTGACGGCCGACCCGGTCCGGCTGCGGCAGGCGGTCGGCAATCTCGTCTCCAACGCGGTCCGCCACACTCCGTCCGGCGGCAGTGTCACCCTGCGGGCGTACGGCTCGGGCGGGGCGACGGTGGTGGTGGACGTGGCCGACACGGGCACTGGCATAGCGACCGGCGATCTTCCGTATGTCTTCGACCGGTTCTGGCGGGCCGAGAAGTCCCGCAGCCGCCGCACCGGCGGCAGCGGTCTGGGCCTCGCGATCGTCCGCAAGCTCGCCGAAGCCCACGGCGGCACCGCCGAGGTGGAGAGCACGGAGGGCAAGGGTTCGGTCTTCACCCTCCGGATTCCGGCCGCCGGTCCGGCTCCAGGGGCCGCACAGATCCGACGCGACGACCACAACGATCCGGTCTGACGCGATGAGCACACCGATCCGGTCCGACGCGATGAGCACACCGATCCGGTCTGACGCGATGAGCACAACGATCTGACAGCTTCCCCACAACTCCGCGCGACGCTGTGGGCACCACACAGCCCCACGTCCGAACGGAGCCACCACCGTCATGCCTCACCGCAAGTTCCTGCGTACCGCCGTCCTCGCCTCCGCCCTGGCCGGCGCCGTGCTCGTCCCGTCCACCGCCGCCTTCGCCGACGCGTCGCCCTCGCCCGCACCCGCGCCCGCCGAGTGCTCCGACGCCAAGGTCACCTCCGACGCCATGAAGAAGAAGTGCGCGGAGGCGGCCAAGTCCTCTGAGCAGAAGAAGGGGTCGCTGCCGCGGGGTGGCGTCGCCGCGGGCGAGCGGCCCGTGACCGCTTCGGACAGCGGCACCACCGCCCTCGTCGGCACCGCCGCCGGGTTCGTCCTCCTCGCGGGGGCCGGAACGTTCGTCGTCCGCCGCCGCTCCGCAGCCACCCACCGGGGCGTCTGACCCCGATGCCCTCTGCGGACCTCCCGGCAGTGCGGCGGCGGATCACCGTCGCCGCACTGTCGGTGCTCCTTCTGACAGGCTGCTCGGCCACGGCCCATGACGGCCCGGCGCCCGCGCCGGCACGGCCCTCGGCACCCGGAACTCCCGCCGCCGGCGGCAGCCCGTCCGAGCAGCAGAAGCCAACGGCTCCCGTTCAAGTGGCCATCCCCTCCCTGGGGGTGGACAGCTCCCTCATGCCGCTCGGCCTCAACTCCGACGGCACCGTCGAGGTCCCTCCGGCCGACCAGGGCATGACCGCAGGCTGGTACACCGGCGGCGCGGTTCCGGGGGAGCCCGGGGCAGCCGTGATCATCGGTCACAACGACACCCGCTTCGGCAGAGCGGTCTTCCACGACCTCAGGAAGCTCGCCAGAGGTGCGGACATCGCGGTACGCAACACACGCGGCGAGACGGTCCACTTCACCGTGACCGCCGTCGAGACGGTGAGCAAGAAGTCGTTTCCCACCGAGCGCGTCTACGGCGCGACCGGCGACCGCGTGCTCCGCCTGATCACGTGCGACGGCGCGTTCGACGCCGAGGGCCACCCGGTGGACAACCTCATCGTGCACGCCACGGTGCGCTGACGCCTTCTGAACGCAGGGCGAACATCAGCCGACAGAGCCCACCGGTGGCTCCCAACTCCTCCTGTACGTCCGTACGGTGACGGTTCGTGGAATGGGTGAGCCCTGAGAACGTCGTGGCCGTGGGTACCGCATTGCTCGGTGTCCTCGCATCCGCCGCCGTGCTCTGGTACGAGCGCCGCGTGCCGAGCAGGAAGCGCATCGGCTACCGCATCCAGCTGGACACCCCCATCGGCAACAACGTACGCAACGGGCGGCCCAACATCCGGCTCGGGCTGTTCAACGACACACCCGACATGTCCGATGCCACGCTCGTGCTCCTGCGTATCGAGAACGACGGCTCCCAGAGCATCGGCGACACCGACTACACGGGCCGCGAGCTGCACGGGCTCACGGCCGACTTCACCGACCGCTTCGTCAGGGGTCTCGCCGTCACCCACCCCTCCGGCGCGGACCACCTCGTGGAGCACTTCACCACGGCAGCTGGACTGCGGTTCGTCGGCAACACCATCTACATTCCCCGCGTCCCGCTGAACCGCGGCGAGCACTTCAAGCTGCTGGTGCTGCTCTCGGGCGGGCCCGTGGGCTGCGAGGTCCGGATCACGGGCGGCATCCGGGACGGCGAGGTGATGCCCAACCGGGCCGTACTCCCCGACGACAAGCCCCCGCTCTTCGGCCGGGCGGCCCGCAACATCACGGTGCTGCTGAGCGCGTGCGTGGTCGCGCTCGCGTCGATCATCGTCGTACGGGACGACACAAGGCCGCCGATCGGCTGTGCCCAGGGCGAGCTGACCGTCACCGGCTCGACGGCCTTCGCACCGGTCGTACGGGAGCTGGCGAAGAAGTACGAGAAGGACTGCGAGGGCTCGAGGGTCGTCGTGGACGCGCACGGAAGCGCCGCCGGGATACGGGAGCTCGCAGGCAAGGGCGAGAAGTCCGCCCAGGGCTCCCCCGCGGTCATCGCGCTCTCCGACGGGCCCAAGCCGGGAGGCTTCCCGCAACTGCGCGAGAACCGGGTCGCCGTCTCGGCCTTCGCCCTGGTCGTCAACGACAAGGTGCCGGTGACGAACCTCTCCCTCAGTGACATCCGCAGGATCTACCGCGGCGAGATCAAGGACTGGAAGCAGCTCGGCGCCAAGTCGAACCTGCGCGTCCTGCTGGTCAGCCGCGATGCCAACTCCGGCACCCGGGAGGTCTTCCAGCGACGTGTCCTCGGCCGCAACGAGCCGGCCAACTCCTCCCGCGACTGTGTGACCAAGGACGATCGCGAGTCGGAGGTCGTCCGCTGCGAACTCGACAGCACGGAACAGGTCCTGGCCAGCGTGGCGAAGCTCCCCGGAGCCCTCGGCTACAGCGAACTGCGCGGCGGCGCGGGTCTGAAGGGCGCACACCGGCTCGACATCGACGGGGAGCCCCCGTCGGTCGAGACGATCGGCGCGAGCGCGTATCCCTACCGGGAGATCGAGTACGCGTACACCTACGGCCAGCCGCCCGCCGACTCGCTCGCGTCGAGCTTCCTCGGCTATATGAGCCGGGGCAGCGGTCAGGATGTCATCCGCACACACGGCCATCTGCCGTGCGCGACCCCGAAGGGTCTGCGGATCTGCGGCGAGGACTGAGCCGCGGTGGCGGAGCGAACCGCACGACGCGAGCGGCCTGACGCGAGCGGCCTGACGCGAGCGGCCTGACGCGAGCGGCCTGACGCGAGCGGCCTGACGCGAGCGGCCTGACGCGTGACGACGCGAGCCACCTGACAACGCGAGCGGCCTGCGGGAACGGTGTCCCGCAGGCCGCCTCGTGCGCCGTGCCGGCTCTCCCAGGGCTTCTCGTCCGGATCCTGCCGGGCGCGCGTGCCCCGGCGCCGCACCTCGCTCACCGATCCGGCCTGACTGATCCGAACGGAAGACCCTAGAGGAAGGAGTTGATCTCGATCGTCTCGGTACGGCCCGGGCCGACGCCGATCGCCGAGATCGGCGCGCCGGACATCTCCTCCAGCGCCTTCACATACGCCTGCGCGTTCTTCGGCAGATCCGAGAAGGTCTTCGCCTTGGTGATGTCCTCCGACCAGCCCGGCAGGTACTCGTACACCGGCTTCGCGTGGTGGAAGTCGGTCTGCGAGTACGGCAGCTCCTCGACGCGCTTGCCGTCGATCTCGTACGCGACACAGACCGGGATCTGCTCCCAGCCGGTCAGCACGTCCAGCTTGGTGAGGAAGAAGTCGGTCAGGCCGTTGACGCGGGTCGCGTAGCGGGCGATGACCGCGTCGAACCAGCCGCAGCGGCGGTCACGGCCGGTGGTGACACCGCGCTCGCCGCCGATCCGGCGCAGCGCCTCGCCGTCCTCGTCGAAGAGCTCGGTCGGGAACGGGCCGGCGCCGACACGGGTGGTGTACGCCTTGAGGATGCCGATGACCCGGCTGATCTTCGTCGGCCCCACGCCGGCGCCGGTGCAGGCGCCGCCCGCGGTCGGGTTCGAGGAGGTGACGAAGGGATACGTGCCGTGGTCGACGTCGAGGAGGGTGCCCTGGCCGCCCTCGAAGAGGACGACCTTGCCCTCGTCGATGGCGTCGTTCAGGATCAGCGTGGTGTCGGCGACGAACGGCCGGATCTGCTCCGCGTACTGGAGCATCTCCTCCACGATCTTGTCGGCCTCGATCGCGCGGCGGTTGAAGACCTTGGCGAGGAGCTGGTTCTTCTGCTCCAGCGCGGCCTCGACCTTCTGCGCCAGGATCGACTCGTCGTAGAGGTCCTGGACCCGGATGCCGACGCGGTTGATCTTGTCCGCGTACGTCGGGCCGATGCCGCGGCCCGTGGTGCCGATCTTGCGCTTGCCGAGGAACCGTTCCGTCACCTTGTCGAGGGTGACGTTGTACGGGGTGATCAGATGGGCGTTACCGCTGATCAGGAGCTTGGACGTGTCGACGCCACGCTCGTTCAGCCCGCTCAGCTCGGAGAGCAGGACGGCCGGGTCGACGACGACTCCGTTGCCGATGACCGGGGTGCACCCCGGCGAGAGGATTCCGGAAGGGAGGAGGTGGAGCGCATACTTCTGGTCGCCGACCACGACCGTGTGGCCGGCATTGTTGCCGCCCTGGTAACGCACCACATAATCCACGGATCCACCGAGGAGGTCGGTGGCCTTTCCCTTGCCCTCGTCACCCCACTGAGCACCGAGCAGCACAAGTGCGGGCACAGGCGTACACCCCTTCCGGGCGGGGCATGTCCAAGGTCAGGGGGCCTGAGCCGCCAACCGGTGTGCCCCGGAATAGACGAAGCCCCTGGCGCAATAGCGCAAGGGGCTCTTGCACAAAGATGCTACCCGAGGAAGGACCGAGGTGTCGGCTCACGACCAGCTCCTGGTGGTCATCGACCCGGTCGCCCGCCGGATTGACGGCGAGTCCGTTCGGATCGTGAAGGATGTGTTGTGTGCCGGGGCAGCAGCGAAAATCTGCCTGCCGGACGGTCCTGAAGAATTTTCCCGGGCGCTGGCCCGGAGGGGCTCACGACGGCCTGTCGTGGTCGGTGACGACCGTGCGCTGCTGCGCGCCGTCGCCGCACTGCACCGGGGACGCGAGCTGGCGGACGGGGCGCTGTCGCTGGTGCCGGTCGGCTCCGGCACCGCGGTGGAGCTTGCGCGCTCGCTCGGGGTGCCGACGGACGCGGTGGCGGCGGCGAGGGCCGTGCTGGACGGGGCGGCCAGGTCGCTCGACCTGCTGGTGGACGACAGCGACGGGGTGGTGCTGGGTCATGTGCGCATCCCGGCCACGGCCGGGCCTCCCTCGCTCCCGCAGACGGCATCGGTCTGGCACACCTGCCGCTCCCTGGTCCGCACCCTCGTCCGCCCTGCGCCGACGGTCACCGGGGCCCGCACCCACCGGCTGCGCGTCGAGGCCGACGGCGTCCGCCTCAGCGACCTGGACGATCCGGTCGAGGACGTCCGGGTCCGCGCGGGCGACGGCACCGCCGAAGTGACCATCCACCGCCGCGCCGGCGAGGAGACCCTGCACACCCTGGCCGAGACGGTGACGGTCTCAGGGCCGGACTTCCGCTACCGCGCGGACGCCCACATCACGGGTCCGGTGCGGCACCGGACCTGGACGCTGCGCCAGAAGGCGTGGTCGCTGACGCTGCCGTCCGTTCCGTAGCGGAGGCCGCACCGCGGTGGCCGAACGGCGCTCGGCCCCGCCAGCCGACACCGCGGGGAATCAGTCGTCCAGGAGGACCGGCATGGCCGCCCGGCGCCGCCTGGCCCGCAGCCGGGCCTCCTCGAGCTGCCCGGGCTCGTACCGCCGGTAGCCGCTGACCGGATCCACCCAGGCGGGACCAGCACTCCCGGGCCGTCGCAGGACTTCGGGGCGCTCACGCCCGGGCCGCCGCCCCGGGCCCTTTCCCCGATGCTGCGCATCCCGCTCTCCACGCCGGGGACCCCGGGACCTCCACCGGGTCGAGGGTCGGTCGCGGCCGTCCGAGCCGTCCTCAGGACGCGCCGAAGCGCTGTTCGCGGTGCTCGCGCTGACGACCTGATCTCAGCCCCCGCGAACGCGTGGCGTCCCACCTGCAGCGGAGTGGGGCGCCGCGTTGTGGCCGGCGCCGGAAGGCCACGGACGGGCGCGTCGAGGCCGCTGCCGCTCAGGCGTACAGGTCCGGTCGTACCAGCGCGCCCGCGATCGGCTCCCCGCGGCGTCGGGCATACGCCATGCGCTCGCGCACCTCCCGCAAGGTCCTCGGCCGAAAGCCGGGCCCGCATCCACAGCACCGCTGGTGGAACCGCACCCCCGCGTTCAGCAGCACAGCCACCACCCGCCATGCCTCGCGGTCCCGCCGCGGTGGCGCCTCGAACGCGTCCCCGGCATGGATCATCGGCCGCGCGCAGCGCGGGCACACCCGCTCGCGCCGTCCCCCGAGCTTGAAGGAGGAGCGGCAGGGCAGGCAGACGTACGCGCTCCGGTGCGGCATGCGACCCACCGTAGGAAACCCACCGGACCACTCGCCACCGAGATCTGCGGGCCCGGCCGCCGTGCCCGGCGTCCTGGGCGCCGCCCGTCACAGTTCGACGAGCAGCTCCCGCACCCCCCGGATCACGAAGCCCGGCTTCCACCGCGGCTGCGCGGCGAGCCGCATCGTCGGCGCCTCCCGTAGCAGCTCGCCGAAGGACGCGGCCAGTTCGATCCGGGCCAGCGGGGCGCCGAGGCAGTAGTGGATGCCCGCGCCGAAGCTGACGTGGGGGTTGTCCGGGCGGGAGAGGTCCAGGGTGTCGGGGCGGTCGAAGCGGGCGGGGTCGCGATTGGCGGAGCCGAAGAGCAGGGCGAGCTCGGAGCCGCGGGGGACGAGGGTGCCGTCGATCTCGATGTCCTCGAGGACCCAGCGCTCGAAGAGCTGGAGCGGGGTGTCGTAGCGCATCAGTTCCTCCACAGCTGTGGACAGCAGGGAGTGGTCGGCGCGCACGGCGGCCAGTTGCCCGGGGTGGCGGAAGAGCGTCCACCAGCCGTTCGCGGTCGTGTTGACGGTCGCCTCATGACCCGCGTTCAGCAGCAGCACACAGGTGGAGATCATCTCCTGCTCGCTGAGCCGGTCGCCCTCGTCGTACGCGGCGATCAGCGCGGAGATCAGGTCCTCGCCCGGCGCCTTGCGCCGCTGCGCGATCAGCTCGCGCAGATACGCCGAGAACTCGAGCGAGGCACGGACGGCACGCGCCGCCGTCTCCTCCGACGGGTTCAGCTCGTACATCCCGCAGATGTCCGCCGACCAGGGCCGCAGGGGCCCCCGTTCCGCTTCGGGAATCCCCAGCATCTCCGCGATGACGGCGACCGGCAGCGGCTCTGCGACCTCCGCGAGGAGATCGCCCCCGCCCGCCTTCACCAGCTTCCCCACCAGCTCCGCCGCCAGCCGTCGCACGGTCGGCTCCAGCGCCTGCACGGTCCTCGGTGTGAACGCCTTGGTCACCAGCCGCCTGATCCGCGTGTGGTCCGGGGCCTCCAGGTCCAGCAGCCCGTTGTCGTTGAGCGTGTGGAAGGGTTCGTGCGCGGCCGGCGGGGGCGTACGCCCGAACTCCTCGTGGGTGAAGCGGTGCAGATAGGTACGGCCCAGGCGCCGGTCCCGCAGCAGGGCCGACACATCGGCGTGGTGCGGCACGAGCCACTGGCGGGTCGGCTCGAACCAGTGCACCCGGCCGCGTGCGCGAAGTTCCGCGTACGCGGGGTAGGGGTCGGCGGCGAAGGCCGGCGACCAGGGCGCGAAGGGTACGGAGGGGGCGGAGGCTGCGTCCATGTACGGACGCTACCCGCCGGTGAGGCCGGACGGCAGTGGGGTGCCCCGCCTGGTTCGATGGGGCCCATACCGCCGCGGACGACGAGATCACGCTGGTGCACGTCAGCGAGCCGGACGTCGCCGGTGTCGCCCACGGCGCGTTCGCCGGGCTGCTCGGCCGCGGTCGCCGCGAGCACGACCCCGGCATCCGCATGGAAGCCTCGGTACGGAGTCCACGGCGCGGCTTCTCGACGCGGCGGCCCAGCGGCTCGGCCGGCCCTGCATCCGGCTGGAACGCACGGCCGGGCAGAACGGGAGGTCGTGGCCGCCGCGGCGGAGGCCGACCTGCTCGTCGTCGCCCGTGACGGCGACCTCAGCCATCCGGGGCCGCGAAGTCTGGGCCCTGCGGCCCGGTTCGTGGTCGACCACGCCCCCTGCCAGGTCCTGCTGGTGTGGCCCGAGTCCGCACCCGGACTCGGAACCATGCCGCCGCCCCCGTCCCCGCCCCCGCCGCCGCACTGACTCAGGACGCCCGATGCGAACGGCACACCGGCGTCCCGGCGCAGCCGTGCACCAGGCGTCAGGACGGCGTGACCAGCCTCGCCTCGTACGCGAACACCGCCGCCTGCGTCCGGTCCCGCAGGCCCAGCTTCACCAGAATCCGGCTCACATGGGTCTTGATCGTGGACTCGGCGACGACGAGATGCGAGGCGATCTCCGCGTTCGACAGGCCCTGCGCGATCAGCACGAGAACCTCGGTCTCGCGTTCCGTCAGGTCGCCGATCTGAGCCAGTGCCGGGGGCCGGGGGGCCGTGGCGATACGGGAGAACTCGGTGATCAGGCGGCGGGTGACCGTCGGCGCGAGCAGCGCCTCGCCCGCGGCGACGATCCGCACTCCGTCCGCGAGCTGGCGCGCCGACGCGTCCTTGAGGAGAAAGCCGGAGGCTCCTGCGCGCAGCGCCTGGTACACGTACTCGTCGAGGTCGAAGGTCGTCAGGACCAGTACCTTCGCGTCGGCGTCCGCCGCGACGATCTCGCGGGTCGCCTCGATGCCGTTGAGTTCGGGCATCCGGATGTCCATCAGCACGACGTCCGGGCGCAACGCGTTGACCTGCGCGACCGCCTCGCGGCCGTTGACCGCCTCGCCGATCACCTCGATGCCGGACATCGCGTTCAGCAGGACGGAGAAGCCCTCACGGACCATCGCCTGGTCGTCGACGATCAGCACACGGATGGTCATGCCGTCTCGTCCTTCGCGACGGGGAGGAACGCGGCGATCTCGTAGCCGCCGTCCTCCGTGGACCCGGCGGTCATCTCGCCGTTCAGCATCGCGACCCGCTCCCGCATGCCGGTGATGCCATGGCCCGCGCCTTGCGAAGGCTTCACGAGTCCCCGCGCCGGGCCGTTGACGATCCGCAGACCGAGGCCGCCCAGGACGTACGACACCTCGACCTTGGCGGGCGCGCCGGGTGCGTGACGCAGCGCGTTGCTCAACGCCTCCTGGATGATCCGGTAGGCCGAGAGCTCGACACCCTGCGGCAGTTCGCGCACCGCGCCGGTGATCGCGAGATCCACCTCCAGTCCCGCGTCGCGGACGTTGCGCAGCAGCCCGTCCAGGTCCGCGAGCGTCGGCTGCGGCGCGTCCGGGGCCTCGTAGTCCTCCGCCCGTACGACTCCGAGGACGCGGCGCAGCTCGGTCAGCGCGGCCACCGCGTTCTCACGGATCGTCACGAAGGCCTGCTCGAGCTCGGGCGGCGGGTTCTCGACCCGGTACGGTGCCGCCTCCGCCTGGATCGCGACCACCGACATGTGGTGGGCGACCACGTCGTGCAGTTCGCGGGCGATGGTGGTCCGCTCCTCCAGCAGCGTGCGCCGGTCGCGCTCGACGGCGGTGACGCTCTGCTGGACGGCGACCTCCCGCTCCGCCTCGCGGCGCACCTGGGCGAGGGCGACCACGAGCAGCACCATGGCCGAGACGAACATCATCGGGAAGGTGTTGCTGAAGGACTCGGGTCCTACGAAGACCTCGCCGAACAGCCCGAACGCCCCCGTCATCAGCCACATCCAGAGGGCGGTGCGCGGCCGGGTCCGCGCCGCCACGACGGTCAGGACGGCGAGGTGCGCGGCGAAGGAGGCCGGCGGCCACGGCCAATCGCCGTCCCATGCACCGCCGATGAGCGAGACGAACGGGGTGGAGGCCAGCGAGGCCCAGAACGCCAGCACCGGCCGGACCAGCGTCATCAGCACCACGGTCGCCGGGATCGCCCCGACGAGCACTGCCGCCGGCCCGTACACGGAGGACGAGGCGGTGACCCCCGTGAGCAGCACCATCAGGGCTCCGCCGGCGACGATCGCGTGCGGGGTCCATGCCGCGGCCCGGCGTATCCGGCCCGGCAGCCGCCGGGTCACCGGACCGTCGGTCGCCCTCGGCGCCAGCGGGCGGTAGGCGAAGGCGTCCTGGAAGAGCTCCTGGCGCAGACCGCTGAGCGCGCCCATGGCCAGGCGGAACTCGGGGCTGCGGCTCGCCGCGTCGGTGCGCTTCACGCGCTGCGTGGTCTGCGTATCGGTCACATCGACAAGGTACGGGGGCGGACGGACGCGGTCGTCACCTGCGAAGCGGATCCTTCCGCGTCCGTCCCAGGTACTACAGGGGACGACCTGCGATCACCCCCGGAACGCGTCCGCGTGCTCGGCCGCCCAGCGGGCGAAGGTACGCGCCGGGCGGCCGGTGACCTTCTCGACGGTGCCGGAGACCGTGCGGCCCTCTGGCGGGGTGTTCCCGTACACATGGATCAGAAAGTCGATCGCGTCCTGCGGCAGGCCCGCCGCACGCCACCTCTCGACGGCCTGCCCGGGGGTGAGCTCCACCAGTGCGACGGCCTTGCCGCGGGCGGCGGCGAGCGCGTCCACCTTGTCCTGGAGGGTGAGCACCTCGGGGCCGGTGATCGGGTACGACTTCCGGCCGTGGCCGTGCTCGCAGAGGGCGACGGCCGCCACCGCGCCGATGTCGGCCTCGTGGACCATCGCGCTCAGCCGTTCCGTGAACGGCTCGTGCACCGCGTCGCCGGTACGGACCGACTCGGCCCACTCCAGTGCGTTCGCCATGAACTCGACCGGCATCAGCACGGTCCAGTCGAGGTCACTGGCCTCCACCGCGCCCTGGAGCGGGGTCCGCTCGCCGCCGTGCAGCACCGTGACCCGGCGGACGCCCGCCGTGCGGGCGAGCTCGACGATCCGCGGGCCGGTCTCCAGCGGTGCCATGTACTCCCCGCCGAAGGTGATCAGATGCAGACCGGTGACACCCTCGAGGGCGGGGATCAGGCTCTCGGGTTCGGTGAGGTCCCCCTGGACGACCTCGACTCCTTCCGGTAGGGACGCCTTCGCCCTGGCCGTGTCACGGGTGAGGGCACGGACGGTGCTGCCGCGGGCGAGGAGTTCGGCGACGACCTGGCGGCCGACGGTTCCGGTGGCACCCGTGACAAGGACCTTGTGTGTGTTCGTCATGGGGAGAACGTAGAAAGCCTTGAGGTCAGGTTCTGTCCGCGACCGCTCCCGTGCTGTGCCCTGGTTCACCAGGCGAGCTGAGCGATCTCCTCCGCCACCACCGCGCACGCGTCCGCCGCCGGGTCGATCAGCGGGAAGTGACCGACGTCCTCGAGAAGCGTGAAGCCGACCGTCTCGCCCGCCTTCGCCGCCGCGTCGACGTACGCCTCTGCGACCGCCTGCGGCACCACGCTGTCGCTGCGGCCCTGGACGACGGCCGTCGCGATTCCCGTGGGCAGCAGCGCCGCCGGGTCGGCGAAGCGCGCCCGTTCCTCGAACCGCTCCCCGGCGCCCAGGAGCTGGTGCACCGCGCCGCCGCAGACGGACAGCTCGGCAGCCCGCCGGAGGTCCGCGATCGGGGCGAGCGCGACGACACCACGGAGCGACGGAGGCGCCGCCAGTCGCCATCCGGCCGGCGCGTCCGTGGGCAGCACATGACGGGCGGCGGCCCACAGCGCGAGATGGCCGCCCGCCGAGTGGCCGGTGACGACCGTGCGCAGCGCGTCCGCCTGCGGCAGCGCGGTACGGGCCAGCTCGGGCAGCGCGTCCAGTGCCGCGGCGACATCGTCGAACGTCTCCGGCCAGCGCCCCGCCACCGCCACCGCGGCTCCTTCTTCCTCCCGCTGCTGGGGCAGCGAACCGCCCCTGCGGTACTCCACGTTGGCGACGGCGAAACCCCGCCGTGCGAGGAAGTCCGCGAACGGGGTGACGTGCTGCCGGTCGTACGGCGCCCGCCACGCCCCGCCGTGCAGCACCACCACCAGCGGCGCCCGGTCCTGGCCGCCGCGGGGGGCGTAGAAGTCGACGACCTGGTCCGGGTGATCGCCGTACGCGGCGGTGGCGTCCGGAGCGACGACCGGATGCGACATCGCCGAGGCTTCCTCGGCGGCGTCCCGGGCTTCGTCGTCGTGCGCGGCGGGGTCCGGCATGCTGCGCCAACCTTTCGGTGAGGGGGCCGAATCGGCCTGACCAGCGGGGACGGTACCAGGCCCCCGGCCCCCTCCGATCAGCCGAGCGTCGAGGCGGGCACCTCGGCGAGCACGTCCGCGAGGACCCTCGCCGCGCGCTCGGTGTCCGCGAAGCCGACGTACAGCGGAGTGAACCCGAATCGCAGCACGTCAGGGCGGCGCAGATCGCCGACGACACCGCGCGCGATCAGCGCTTCCATCACCGCGGGCGCCTCGGCGCACGACAGCGCGACCTGGCTGCCGCGTGCGTCATGCGCACGCGGCGTCAGTGAGGTGACCCTCCCTTCGGGGGCGTACGCCTCGACGCACTCCAGGAAGAAATCGGTCAGGGCCAGCGACTTGGCCCGCACCGCCTCCACGGAAACCCCGTCCCAGACGTCGAGGGCCGCCTCCAGCGCGAGCATCGAGAGGATGTCGGGAGTACCGACCCTGCCGCGTGCCGCGCCGTCCGCCGCCGTGAAGCCGGCGGCCATGGCGAAGGGGTCGGCGTGCGAGTTCCAGCCGGGGAGCGGGGAGTCGAAGCGGCCCTGGTGGCGTTCTGCGACATACACATACGCGGGCGAGCCGGGGCCGCCGTTGAGGTACTTGTACGTGCAGCCGACCGCGAGGTCCACGCCGTGCGCGTCGAGCCCGACGGGCAGCGCGCCCGCGCTGTGGCACAGGTCCCAGACCGCCAGGGCGCCGGCCTCGTGCACGGCCGCGGTGAGCGCCGGCAGATCGTGCAGCCTTCCCGTACGGAAGTCGACGTGGTTGACCAGGGCGGCGGCGGTCCGGGGGCCGAGGGCGGCGGGCAGTTCCGCCGGGGTGACGGGCACCAGGCGGCACCCGGTCAGCCGGGCGGCGGACTCCGCGATGTAGCCGTCCGTGGGGAAGGTCGTCGCGTCGACGACGATCTCGTCCCGGCCGTCGCCGGCCATACGGACGGCCGCGACCAGCGCCTTGAACACGTTCACGCTGGTGGAGTCACCGACCACGATCTGCCCGGGGGCCGCGCCGACGAGCGGGGCGATCCGGTCGCCGATCCGCTCCGGCGCGCTCCACCAGCCGCTCTCGTCCCAGGAGCGGATGCGCAGCTCGCCCCACTCGCGGGTGATGACGTCGGCCATGCGGGCGGGGACATGGCGCGGCAGGGCGCCCAGCGAGTTCCCGTCGAGGTAGACGGCGGAGTCCTCGAGCGCGAACAGCTCCCGCCTCTTGGCCAGTTCGTCCGCGGCGTCCAGCGCCGCCGCCTTCTCCATGAGGTCCGTCGAGAGATCAGACATGGCTGCGCGCCGTCCACAGCTCGGGGAACACGTTCTTCGTCGCCCGCTTCTCCAGCCAGGCGACGCCCGCGGAGCCGCCGGTACCGGTCTTGGAACCCATCGCACGGCGGGTGGCGGTGAGATGGTCGTTGCGCCAGCGCCAGACCAGCTCGGCGACGTCGGTCAGCGCCTCGCCGAGGCGTACCAGCTCGGTGTGCTGGTCGTCGTCCGCGTACACGGCCGCCCACACCTGCTCCACCTCGGGCGTCGGCTCGTAGCGCTGCGACAGATCGCGGTCGAGGACCGCCTGCGGGACCGGCAGCCCGCGGCGCGCGAGCAGCCTGAGGACCTCGTCGTACAGGCTCGGCTGCTGGAGCGCCTTCTCCAGCTCGGCGTGGACACGCGGGGCACCGCGGTGCGGCACGAGCATCGACGCGGACTTGTCGCCGAGCAGGAACTCCATGCGCCGGTACATCGCCGACTGGAAACCGGAGCCCTCGCCGAGGGCGCTGCGGTAGGAGTTGAACTGCACCGGAGTGAGGCCCGCGAGAGGCCGCCAGGAGGCGTTCAGCGCCTCCAGCTCCCGCACGGAGCGCTTGAGCGCGTCCATCGCGACGGGCAGATCGTCACGGCGCAGGGCGTCGGACGCGGTCTCCCACTCATGGACGATGACGGTGAACCACAGCTCCATCACCTGCGTCGTGACCAGGAAGACCATCTCTCCGGGATCGTCGGAGAGAGGGTGCTGGAGGTGGGTGAGGACGTCCGCCTGGACATAGTCCTCGTACGGGGTCGTGCCCGCGAAGTCGAGGTTCGGGGTGTCCGAACCGGCTCCGGAGGCATCGGGATACTGCGACATCGCTGTCTCCTGACACAAGTGTCCGGGTAGCGGTCCGCCCCTTTCCGTTGGTGGTGTCGGAGCTCCGGTCCCCTGCGGGCATCATAAAGGCCGCCCGTGCGGAGGGGCCGGGCCGGTCGCCCGGCCCCTGCCGCCCCGGACGGAGGGCGTCAGCCGAGAGTCTCGGCGGCCGTCTCCGAGGAGTCGCGCAGGAACGTGCTGCAGCGCTCGTACTCCTCCTGCTCGCCGATGGCCTGAGCGGCGCGGGCGAGGGCGTGCAGGGCGCGCAGGAAGCCGCGGTTCGGCTCGTGCTCCCAGGGCACCGGGCCATGGCCCTTCCAGCCGCTGCGGCGCAGCGCGTCGAGGCCCCGGTGGTAGCCGGTGCGGGCGTAGGCGTACGACTCGACGACGCGGCCCGCCTCGAACGCCTCGTCCGCGAGCTGTGCCCAGGCCAGCGACGAGGTCGGGTACTTCGCGGCCACGTCGGCGGGGGCGGTGCCGTTGGCGAGCAGCTCCCGGGGCTCCGGGTCGTCGGGCAGGTGGGTGGGGGGCGGCCCCCCGAGCAGGTTTCCGTGGATGGACATGGCTTCAGTTTCACAGAAGCCCCGTGGGGCGGCCTCACCCGGCGGCCCTTCCCGGCTCGTCCGCGCTGCCGTGCTCCGGCTCGACGACGCGTTCCAGGGTGGGGGCCCCGACCCCGCACTGCACCCTGCACTCGGGCCGGCAGACCTTCTCCGTCGGCCGCCGCACCGTCGTCCAGGCGATCACCGCGCCCAGCACCAGCACACCCGCGAGCATCGGCATCGCCAGCCGGAAGGCCGCCGCGAACTGGTCAGGATCGTGGTACACCTCCGGTCCCATCCCGGCCAACAGCGGCAGCGCGGCCACCGCGAGGAGGCCTGCCGCGCGGGCTGCGGCGTTGTTGATGCCGCTCGCCAGGCCCGCCCGCGCGGTGGAGACGGAGGCGAGAACGGTCGCCGTCAGCGGGGCGACGAGGGTGACCATGCCGAGGCCCAGCAGCAGCAGGGCGGGCAGGACGTCCTTGAGGTAGGAGGCGTCCGCGCCGACCCGCAGCATCAGGAGCATCCCGGCCGCGCACAGGAGCGGGCCGACGGTGAGCGGGATGCGGGGGCCGATCCGCTGCGCCAGCTCGCCCGAGCGGGCGGAGAACAGAAGCATCAGCACGGTGGTGGGGAGAAGGGCGGTACCGGCGGCGAGCGCCGAGTAGCCGGACACGACCTGGAGCTGCAGGGCGGTCAGGAAGAAGAACCCGCTGAACGCGGCGTACACACACAGCGTCACCAGATTGACCGCGGTGAACTGGCGCGAGGCGAAGATCGACGGCGGCAGCATGGGCTCGGCCCTCCGCCGCTCGAGGAGCACGAACGCCACCCCCGCGACCACGCCCGCCAGACCGGCCCACCACGAGACTTCGATGAGCGCGTACGTCACCAGCGCGAGGCTCACCGCGCCCAGCACCGCGCCCAGGACGTCGAACCGCCCGTGTGCGGCCGGGTCCCGGGACTCGGGAACGTGCCGTATCGCCACGGGGACGCACAGCGCGGCCAGCGGCACATTGAGCAGGAACACCCACCGCCAGCCGGGCCCGTCGACCAGCCAGCCCCCGACGAACGGTCCCACGGCCGCGCCCACCCCGCCGAAGCCCGACCACAGGCCCACGGCCCGGGCCCGGTCGTCCGGATGGAAGCTCGCCTGGATCAGCGCGAGCGACCCCGGGGTGAGCAGCGCCCCGCCGACCCCCTGCAGGGCACGGGCGATGATCAGCGCGGTCGCGTTGGGCGCCAGTCCGCAGGCCAGCGAGGCCAGGGCGAACCAGACGGCACCGATGACGAACACCCGCCGCCGCCCGTACCGGTCCCCGAGCGCTCCGCCCAGCAGGATCAGCCCGGCGAGCGTCAGCGTGTACGCGTTGATGGTCCACTGCAGCGCGGCCAGATCGGCATCGAGGTCGTCGCCGATGTGCGGCAGCGCCACATTGACGACGGTGGAGTCGAGCATCGCCATGCCGGACCCGAGGACGGTCGTCAGCACCACCCACCGACCGGTACTCGACGCCAGCCTGATGTCCATAGGCCGATCATCCCCGCTCGCCCCGCCCGAGGCCATTCCTCGGCCAGGACTGCCCGGGCGGGGGACGGGGGCTGCGGTCGCCGGTGGATGCGGGGCGGGGCGGACCGGAGGGCAGGCCGGGCCCGGGGCAGGCCGACCAACGGCAGGTCAGACGAGTCGGGTCAGGGCCCGGACCAGGGCGTCCGCGCCGGCCTCCGCCTTCGCCCGCGGACATCCCACGTTCAGGCGGACGAAGCCCGGGGCGCCGTACACCCCGCCCTGCATGACCGCGACCCCCTCCCGTTCGATCAGCTCGCGCTGGAGCGCCTCGTCCGCGACTCCCAGCGGGCGGAGGTCGATCCACGCGAGATAGCCGGCTCCCGGCGGGGTCCAGTCCAGTACGGGAAACGCCCCGTTCAGACGGTCCGCGATCATCGACAGGTTCCCGGCGACATAGCTACGCAGCGCGTCGAGCCAGGGACCGGCCTCCCGGTACGCGGCGATGTGGGCCGTCAGGGAGAGCGCAGAGGGCGAGGCAAGGCCCTCACCCGTTTCCATCCTCCCGATGAATGCCGCGCGCTCCTGCGGATCCCCCACGATCCCGTACGAACCGGTCAGCGCGGGAAAGTTGAAGGACTTCGAACCGGACGTGATCAGTGCCCACCGTCCCCGCTCCCCTGCGAACCGCGTCCACGGCAGATGCCGTCGCCCGTCGTGCACCAGGTCCGCGTGTATCTCGTCGCTGATCACCGCGACGCCGTGGGCCTCCGCGAGCCGTGCCATTGCGCCGAGCTCGTCCTCGGTCCAGACCCGGCCCGTCGGGTTGTGCGGCGAGCACAGCAGCAGGATCCGGCTGTCGGGCCGGGCCAGCTCGCGCTCAAGACCCGCGGCGTCCCCCACCGGCACCCCGCGCAGCTCCCGCCCGAGGCCGGTGACCGCCTTGCGGAAGCCGTCGTACGTCGGTGTGTGGACGACCACCGCGTCCCCCGGCTCCGTCCACATCTGCAGCAGCTGGGACAGCTGGCTGAGCACGGAAGGCGCGTACACGATCCGTTCCGGGTCGAGCTCGGTCCCGTACCGGGTGGCGTGCCACTCGCATATCGCCGCGCGGAACTCACCGAGCCGCCAGTCGGTGTACCCGAACACCCCGTGCTCGATCCGCTCCCGCAGGGCGTCCAGCACCTGCGGCGGCGAGGGGAAATCCATGTCGGAGATGGTGAACGGGAGCAGCCCGTCCACCCCGAAGCGGGCCGCCACGCCGTCCCACTGCACACACGCGGTGCCCCGGCGGTCGACGGGCTTGTCGAAGTCGTACGTCGTCATCGTGCGCCCTTCGGACAGGACGAAGGCCCGGCACCTCACGGTGCCGGGCCTCGCGTCTCGCTTGGTCTCGCCTACTTGAGCTTGTTGCCCGCGGAGCGCAGCGCCTCACACGCCTCGGACACGCGCTTCGCCATACCCGCCTCGGCCGACTTGCCCCAGCTGCGCGGGTCGTACAGCTTCTTCGAGCCGACCTCGCCGTCGACCTTCAGCACACCGTCGTAGTTCTTGAACATGTGGTCCGCGACGGGGCGGGTGAAGGCGTACTGCGTGTCGGTGTCGAGGTTCATCTTCACGACGCCGTTCTCCAGCGCGGTGGCGATCTCCTCGGCCGTGGAGCCGGAGCCGCCGTGGAAGACGAAGTCGAACGGGTCGGACTTGCCGAACTTCGCGGCGACGCCCGCCTGCAGGTCCTTCAGCAGCTCGGGACGGAGCACGACGTTGCCCGGCTTGTACACACCGTGAACGTTGCCGAAGGACGCGGCCAGCAGGTAGCGGCCCTTCTCACCCAGGCCGAGGGCCTCGGCGGTGCGGATGGCGTCCTCGACGGTGGTGTACAGCTCGTCGTTGATCTCGTGGGTGACGCCGTCCTCCTCACCGCCGGTCGGGGTGATCTCGACCTCGAGGATGATCTTCGCGGCGGCGGCCTGGGCCAGCAGCTCCTGGCCGATGGCCAGGTTGTCGGCGAGGGTCTCGGCGGAGCCGTCCCACATGTGGGACTGGAACAGCGGGTTCTGGCCGTTGGCGACGCGCTCGGCGGAGACCGCGAGCAGCGGACGCACATAGCCGTCCAGCTTGTCCTTCGGGCAGTGGTCGGTGTGCAGCGCGATGGTGACGTCGTACTTGGCGGCAACGATGTGCGCGAACTCGGCGAGGGCGACCGCGCCGGTCACCATGTCCTTCTTGTACTGGCCGCCCAGGAACTCCGCACCACCGGTGGAGATCTGGACGATGCCGTCGCTCTGGGCCTCCGCGAAGCCGCGCAGCGCAGCGTGCAGGGTCTGGGACGAGGTGACATTGATGGCCGGGTAGGCGAACTTGCCTGCCTTCGCCCGGTCGAGCATCTCGTTGTAGACCTCGGGGGTTGCGATGGGCATCTGTCCGCTCCTTGTGATGTGCGGTTTGCGTTGCTTGGCCCTGACCTGGGGGCGACGACATCGTCGCACCTATCTTTCCAGACGCCCATGGCGTCTCCCGGCCCGAGGGGCGAGGGTTTCACGTGAAACCCTCACCATCTCGGCAAAAACCCAGGTCAGATCTGATGCGCCCCCGGTCAGGCGAGGTCGAGGTCCGAGAGCTGGTACCCGGTGAGGTACGGCAGCCCGGCGTCCGCGATGGCACCCGCGGCCCCACGGTCCACGATCGTGGCAACCGCAACGACCTCGCCACCCGCCTCACGCACCGCCTCGACGGCGGTGAGCGGCGAGCCGCCCGTCGTCGAGGTGTCCTCGACGACGAGGCAACGGCGGCCCTTGACGTCGGTCCCCTCGATACGGCGCTGCATGCCGTGCGCCTTCTGGGCCTTGCGTACGACGAAGGCGTCCAGGCGTTCACCGCGCGCGGCGGACGCGTGCAGCATCGAGGTCGCGACGGGGTCCGCGCCCAGTGTCAGACCGCCGACGCAGTCGAAGTCCAGCTCCTTGGTCAGATCGAGCATGACCTGACCGACCAGCGGCGCGGCCTCGCCGTCCAGCGTGATCCGGCGCAGGTCGATGTAGTAGTCGGCCTCACGACCCGAGGAGAGGGTCACCCTGCCGTGCACCACGGCCTTGTCCTTGATCTGCTGGAGGAGCTCAGCACGTACGTCAGTCATGCTCAGCAGCTTAGGTCCTGCCCGGCTGATCAGGCCGGACAGGGCCCTGGGCCGGTCCGGCGGCCGGAAACCTAGCCGAGTCGCCGCCAGCTCCAGGTCGCGGACATTTCGAGCGGGTCGATGGGGGTGACCAGGCGCGGGTGGGTGTTGAGGCCGTTGGGCGGGCCGGACTGGGGCTCGACACAGACCGCCTCGGGCTGCTCGTCGTAGACGACGACCCACTCCGAAGGGCTCTTCACCTGGAGTTCCAGGTGCTCCGGCCAGGTGACGGTGACATCGACACCGTCCTCCATGCCGAAGCAGTCGTCCCAGGGGCCGGGGGTGGGGCCGATACGGCGGCCGGTGGGGAGGTGGTCCGGGCCGCGCTCCTCCTGCCAGTCGGGGGTGAACGCGAGCTGGGCGTCCTTGCCGCCGGGGAAGGCGTTGCGCAGGAACCACGGGTGCCAGCCGGCCTGGGCGGGGAACGACACGTCGTATGTCTCGACGCCGAGCTGAAGGGTGAGGGAGTCCTCGGTCAGCTCGAACGTCTGCGTGACCACTCCGGTGTACGGCCAGGGCTCACCGAGTTCGTACGTGAACGCGGCGGTGGCCGGGCCGGTGGTGTGGGCGGGTCGCCAGGCGGTGTCGCGGCCGGTGCCGTGGATCGCATGGGGCGGGGCGTTGACGGGCAGCTGGTGCGGAACGCCGCCGTTGACGAACCGGCCCTTCTCGGTCCTGCCGCACCACGGGACCATGGGAAAGCACCCGTAGCGCTCGCCCTGGCGGAGGAGCTCGGTCCCTCCGATCCGGAGGCTACTGATCCGGCAGCCGTTCGCCGGGTTCACGGTCAGCTCGACATCGCCGGCAGTGAGCCGGACGCTCTCTTGGCTACTCACACCCCGACATTACTGGCGGACTACCTGCGGCGCCGCAGGGCACGTCCGACAACCACGGCGGATGCGATGGCGAGCGCGGCGGCGGGCGCGATCCAGCGCAGGGTGCCGCCTGCCGAGGTTGCCTGCGGCGCGGGCACGGGCGCGTACCGCCCGCGCGGCGGTGCGTGGTCGACCTCCTCCGCACTCCGCCCGATCATGGTTCGCCGCGCGTGCGCGGCCTCGGCCGGAGGCTCCTCGTCCTCGTCGAACTCCTCCCCGTCCATCGGGTCCAGCGCGGAGGGCGGCACGTCGACGTCGAACACGGACCTGCCGTCGTCCCCGTCGGCGGCGTGGGCGTACCCCTCGGCTTCGCGGGCGGACGCCTCCTCGACGGCTTCGTCCGCCCGGGCGGAGGCGCCGTCCGCCTCGCCGGACTCGGCACCCGGGCCTGTGGCGGCGTCCCCGGCACCGGCGTCGTGCTGTGCCGGCAGATCGAGGACTTCGCCGTCGGCAGCCTCGTCCTCCGCGTCCTGCTCCGCCTTGCCTGCGGGCGCCGAATCCGGCGCCGCGCCGGGCTCCGGCTCCGCGCCGGCCCCCACGGGGGCGGACTCCCTTCCGTCGGCCTCGCCGCCGGTGCGCGCGTCCCCGTCGGCCCGGCCCTCCTCGGCCGCGGGACCCGCCGTGGGCCCGGAGTCCGCCTGCTCGGCGCTCCCGGGCGTCCGTTCCTGCGTCACCAGGGAGGCCATCGACGCGGCGAAACGGTCCAGCAGGCGGGTGGCGGCCTGGGCCGTCGTCTCAGGGGGGAGCTCGGCCAGCCGGCCCTCGGCGTGCGACGTGCCGCTGAAGCTGATGGTCGTGCCGCCCTCGGCCGGGGTGAGGCGAAGAGTGAGCGTGAGCTTCGCCGCGCCCGGGCCGCGGGCCTCCGTGCCCTCGCCCTCGACAGCGAAGCCGCCGTCCTGCTCGGTGATCCGCAGCGCGCCCCGGTAAGTGATCGTGTGGCCGCCCACCCGGAATTTCAGGCGGCCCGCCAGGGGGCCCGCCGAGGCATCGGCGTCCCGTTGGAGTCCGGGGACGCAGCGCGCGACGCGCCCGGGGTCGGTCAGCGTCTGCCGGACGGTCTCTGCCGGAACCGGAACGAACACCTCATGCTCCATGGGCCGAGCCTACTCAGCCTCGGACCGCACGGAGCCGATCTGCGCAGAACCGGCACAGTTCAGGGCCCCGTCCCGGCAGTTCACGCGCCGCGCACAGGCGCTGGGGCCCGTGCGGGTATTCGGTGGCCTTCCCGGTGCCCCGCGTCCCCACCCCGCAGGCGGCCCGCCCGGACGCCCTGCAGATCTCCCGCCCCGGGGCGGGGCGTCACCCGGCCCGCCCGGCGCCGGCTCACTCCCCGTACCGCGGATGCAGCAGCGTCGAGGGGGGCAGGTCCTTGGGACGCTCGCTCTCCACGCTCAGGGCCTCCGGTCCCTGCGCCGGCCTCGCCCCGCCCGCCGTCGCCAGCACGAATCCCCGCCCCGACCGTGCAGCCGCCCGGTACGGCACCGTCGCGAGGCCCGCCGAACGCATCGTCGCCTCGACCGTCCAGTACACCTCCGGGCGCGCCGCGATGGGCCCCGTGTGCACGGCCACCCGCCCGCCCTCGGCGAGGGCACCCGCGGTGAGGCCGTAGAACTCCTGCGAGTAGAGCTTCGCGCCGGGCGTCGTCCATGGCTCGGGGAGGTCAGAGACGACCACGTCGTACTCGCCCCGTGCCGACCGGAGCCAGACGAACGCGTCCGCGTACGCCACGCGCAGCCGCGGATCGCGGTACACATGCCCGTTCAGCGCCGCCAGCCCCGGGTCCGTCCGCGCCAGCCGAACCATGCCCGGGTCGCGCTCGACGAGGGTCACCGAGCTCACGCCCGGGTGCTTGAGCACCTCGCGTGCCACGAGCCCGTCACCGCCGCCGAGGATCAGCACACGCGCGTGCGGCCCCCGCATGGCGGCACGGACCATCGCCTCCTGGTAGCGCGCCTCTTCGCGGCCGCTCACCTTCAGGCGCCCGTCCAGGAAGAGGCCCACCGGCCCGTGCCTCTCCCCGGTCAGCACGACCTCCTGCATCCCGGTGCGCACGGCCACCCGCACCGGCTCCCCGTACACCGCCCGCCTCGCCGCCGACTCGAAGTCCCCCACCAGCGCCGTCGCCGTGCCGAGCACCAGCAGCACGGTCACGTTCGCCGCGAGCAGCCACCAGCGGGCCCGCGCCGAGAGATCCGTCCTGAACAGCCACAGCACCAGCGCCCCGCCCGCCACCGCGTTCACCGCGCCGGTCAGCAGCGCCCCCGTGAGCTGGCCCAGCCAGGGCAGCAGCAGGAACGGAAAGGCGAGCCCGCCCACCAGGGCACCCACGTAGTCGGCCGCGAACAGATCCGCGACCGTGCCCGCCGCGTCCTGCTCCTCCCGCCGGGAGGCACGCTGGATCAGAGCCATCAGCAGCGGGATCTCCGCACCGATCAGCACCCCGATCGCGAGCGAGAACCCCACCAGCGCGTACCGCGCCTCGCCGAGCCAGGCGAACGCGGCGTACAGCACGAGCGCCGAGCAGCCCCCGATCAGCGCGAGCGCCGCCTCCACCAGACCGAAGCCGACGGCGGCGTGGCAGCGCATCCGCTTCGCGAGCAGTGAGCCGACGCCCATCGCGAACACCATGACGGAGAGGACGACGGATGCCTGGGTGACCGAGTCACCGATCAAGTAGGAGGCGAGCGCGACGAGTTCGAGTTCGTACACAAGACCGCAGGCGGCGCACACGAAGACCACGAGGAGGACGACGTACCGGCCCGCGCCCGGACGGACGGGCAGCCGCTCCCCGCCCCGGAGTTGTCGCGCCCCGGCCTTGAGGGGCGTTGACGCAGGCGGGTCGATCATGCCGTAACGCTACGTCACTCGCCCATGGCATCACGTCACCCACACGGGTGCAATTGCCTCGAAATGCCGCCGTGATGTGTGGATTCAGCGCGCCGCGGGCATGCGCTCGCCGACCCTCGTACGGGTCACCACAAGCTGCCCTTCCTGCGGGTACGCATGCCAGGTGCGCCATCGCACCTGCCCCTCGAAGCGCTGCGCGACCATCGCCGTGAACGCGTGCGGCGAGCCGGGGAACGTACCCGCGAGCCCGTTCGGATGGTCCGCCACCAGCGCGAGAAGCTCCTGCGCGCGCCCCGCGAACGAGCCCTTCGACAACGTCTCGACACGCGCCGCGAACTGGTATTCCCACGCGCCGATCCGCTTGGCCACACCCAGCGGCAGCGGGGTGCTGCTCCCAGGGATGCAGGCCACGGTCTCGGAGCAGACACCCTCAGCCTCCTCGAGGAGCACCTGATGGGACGCGCCCAGCAGCCTCAACTGCAGCTTCGCACCCGAAAGTTCGAGGTCGAGCTCGGCGAGGGCGGGCAGCGGGTCCCGACCCAGCGCCCAGGCCAGATCGGCCGCGCGGGTGTCGGTGTAGGACGTCTTCAGGGTCGTGAGCATGGGTCGGCTCCGCAAAACACGCGTAACGGGATGAAGAGGCGGTCCGGTGCGCCCCGGAGGAACCACAGAGGAGGGGGGACCGCCTGCTCGGGCTCCACATCAGGGTCCGAGGGCTGGATGTTCTCAACAGCGAGGGAATCACGAAGTGCGCGCCGCTCATAGGCTCTTTACCCAAGTTGACGTGCTTTCCATCCCCCCGGGGGCCTTACGGTTCAACTGTTCAACAGAAATCCATCCCGGACGCGCCCGAGACAGCCGGATACGCGCAGAGTGCGTCAACAGAACGACGCCCGGGGGGAGTTCGTCTCCCGCCCGGGCGTCCTCTCTTTCGCGGCACATCAGCTGCCCCGTGTCAGCCGCTGCCCCGTGTCAGCTGCTCCCGCCGCCGCAGCCTCCGCCCCCGCCTCCGCCTCCGCCTCCGCAGGAGGACGAGCCGCCGCACGACGAGCCCCCTCCGCACGACGAGCCGCCGTCACCGCCGCTGGCCCACCAACCGCCACCACTGCCACCACTGCCACCACCGCCGCTGCGCGACCGCCTCCGGCCCCCGAGCCGCGAACTCACGGCGGCCACCCCGATCACCATCGCGACGACCACCACCAGAATGAAAACGGCTCCCAAAGTATCGAACATCGTCCTCACCCTCCCCGTTGTCTCAGCTGCACGTCTCGCGTGCATCGGTCCTGAGCTTGTGACGCACCGCTTCGTGCGTGTGAGGGGGATGCCCGACGCTCCGAAGGCCCAAAGCAGACTTGAGCAAGTCCAGAGGTTCCGCGCAGGATGGCCGCCATGACCTCCAGCGAGCGGCCCCTGCTGAACCGCAGCCTTGCCGCATTCGGGACGACGATCTTCGCCGAGATGTCCGCGCTCGCCGTGCGCACCGGCGCGATCAACCTCGGCCAGGGCTTCCCCGACACCGACGGCCCCGAGGAGATCCGGGAGGCGGCGGTACGGGCGCTACGCGACGGCCGCGGCAACCAGTACCCGCCCGGCCCCGGCGTCCCCGAGCTGCGCACCGCGATCTCCGTCCACCAGCGGCAGCGGTACGGACTCGCGTACGACCCGGACACCGAGGTGCTGGTCACGGCCGGTGCGACCGAGGCGATCGCCGCCGCCCTGCTCGCGCTCGTCGAGCCGGGCGACGAGGTGGTCGCGCTGGAGCCGTACTACGACTCCTACGCCGCGTGCATCGCCATGGCGGGCGGGCGACGCGTACCTGTCACACTCCGCCCCACGGAGGGCCCCGGCGGCGAGGCCGGGGGCCGGCGCTTCCAGCTGGACCTGGACGAACTGCGGGACGCCGTCACCGAGCGCACCCGGCTGATTCTGCTCAACACCCCGCACAACCCGACCGGCACCGTCCTGACCCGCGAGGAGCTGGCGGCGGTCGCCGCACTCGCCGTCGAACGGGACCTGCTGGTCGTGACCGACGAGGTGTACGAGCACCTGGTCTTCGACGGCGAGCACACCCCGATCGCGTCCTTCCCGGGGATGCGCGAGCGGACGGTCACCATCGGCTCGGCCGGGAAGACGTTCTCGTTCACCGGCTGGAAGGTCGGCTGGGTGACGGCCACGCCGGAGCTGGTCACGGCCGTCCGCTCGGCCAAGCAGTTCCTGACGTACGTCTCCGCGGGCCCCTTCCAGTACGCGGTGGCCGAGGCGCTCGCGCTGCCGGAGGAGTACTTCGACGGGATCAGGGACGAACTGCGCGCCAAGCGGGATCTGCTGAGCTCGGGGCTCACGGCGGCCGGCTTCGAGGTGTACCGCCCGGCCGGGACGTACTTCGTCACCACCGACATCCGCCCGCTCGGCGAGCACGACGGCTTCGCGTTCTGCCGGGCGCTGCCGGAGCGCGCCGGGGTCGTCGCGATCCCGAACGCCGTCTTCTACGACCACCGCGAACAGGGCGCGCCCTTCGTGCGGTTCGCGTTCTGCAAGCGGGAGGACGTCCTCACGGAAGCCGTCTCACGGCTGAAGGGGCTCGCGGGGAGCTGACCGGGGCCCGCGTCTCGACCGCATGGCACGGTCCCGCACCGTAAGGCTCCCGGGGAGCCGGTCCCCCGGATGGCCGCCCAGCACTCGCGCCGCATCCGTGCGCCGATGAAGGTCGGGTTGACTGACCGATCACGCGCGCACGGAGGTGTCCCCTGTTCGCCGAGACGTTTCACAAGGCGTCAGTCGATGCCAGGCCGGTTCCTCGGTGGCGCACCGCCCTCCACCGGGCGGCCCCCGCACTCGGACTGTTCGCGGCGGCCCGGCTCACCGGAATGGCGCTGATGGCCCTGTGGGCCTGGCACATCGGCAGGTCCCCGCGGGCCCTGCTCGCCACCTCGTGGGACTCCGCCTGGTACGCCCGTATCGCCGCGCACGGCTACGGCCGCACGCTCTACTGGCCGGACGGCGTCGTCCAGTCCGATCTGGCGTTCTTCCCCGTCTACCCCGGACTCGTACGGGCCACGACGGCCGTGCTGCCGGTGGCGGGCGGCACCGCGGGGCTGGTGCTCTCGTGGGCGGCGGCGGGCGCCGCGGCCTGGGGCATCCACGCCGTCGTCGACCGGCTGTACGACCGGACCGTCGCCACCGTTCTCGTCCTGCTGTGGGGACTGCTGCCGCACTCGATCGTGCTGTCCATGGCGTACACGGAGCCGCTGCTGACCGCGCTGGCGGCCTGGTCGCTGTACGCGCTGCTGACCCGCCGCTGGCTCTGGGCGGGCTCGCTGGCGGCGCTGGCCGGACTGACCCGGCCCAACGGGATCGCGGTCGCGGCGGCGGTGTGCGCGGTGGCGGCGCACGAACTGTGGCGGCGCAGAGGGAGGGACGGAGGACGCCTGTGGGCCGCGGCCCTGCTGGCGCCGTCCGGCTGGGCCGGCTATCTGCTCTGGGTGGGGCTGCGCACGGGCGATCCGGTCGGCGGCTACTTCGCCGTGCAGAGCGGCTGGACGTCACGGTTCGACCTGGGCGCGGGCTCGCTGCGGGTGGTGCGGTCCATGGTGACCACGCCGGTGTCCTTCGGCTTCCCCATGGCCCTGGTGATCGTCGGCGCGGGTGTGCTGCTCTTCGTGCTCTTCGTGCTGGACCGGCCCCCGCTGCCGCTGCTCGTGTACACCGGGGTCCTCGTGCTGATCACGGTCGGCGGCTCGGGCTTCTTCGAGTCCAAGCCGCGCTTTCTGCTGCCCGCGTTCCCGCTGCTGCTGCCGCTGGCGTGCGCCCTGAAGAAAGCACGGCCGAGGGCGGCGATCACGGTGATCGCCGCCCTGGCCGTGCTGTCGTTCGGCTACGGGACGTACCTGCTGACGCTCGCCCCGCTGGCGCTATGAGCGCTGCCGGTCAGGCCTCGTCGTCGGCGGGCTTCTCGTCCTCGCCGCCCGCGGACTCCTCCAGGCCGAACTGCTCCACCAGCCACTTGTCGAACTCGATGGAGGCGCGCACCCAGCTGACCGTCGAGGACACGAAGTGCTCGAGGCTGACACCGGTGCCGATCAGCATCTGCGCCTCACCGATGAGACGGAGCGACTGGGGCTCGCCCTCCTCCTCGTGGGTGTGCGTGTAGACCTTGGGCCACAGGGTGCGGCGGTTCCAGTCGTCGATCGCGTCGAGGACCTTCGGCCGGTCCTCGATGGCGTGCGGACGGTCGTAGAACGTGCGCACCGAGAAGACCTGCTGCTCGTCCTCGCCGCGGAACATGAAGTACGTGCGGAACTCCTCCCACGGCGCCGCGAGGTCACCCTCGTCGTCGACGACGTACTTCAGTTCCATCTGGTCGAGGAGCTGCTTGACCAGGTCCTGGTCGGGCACGACAGGGCCCGCCGGTCCTGCGGCCTGAGGCTGGGGCTGGCCCCCGAAATTCGGAATCGAGGACGGGTCGATGCTCACGGGGTGATTCCCTTCGTACGGATGCGGCCATCCTCCCCCATCCCGGGCGGGGGGTGGCAACCCCCACCGGTCCTTCCGCCGGACGTGTCCGAAACGGAGCGTGGCCCGGCGGGGCAGCGCCCGGGCACACGGAGCCCGGGGACAACCCCGGACCCCCGCCCCGACTACCGCGCGGGCCCCACGATCAGGCCGTCCTCGAAGCGGTCGACGCGCACGCCATCCCTGACCGGCACACGGAGCCCGGGGACAACCCCGGACCCCCGCCCCGACTACCGCGCGGGCCCCACGATCAGGCCGTCCTCGAAGCGGTCGACGCGCACCGTGTCGCCGTCCATGATCTCGCCAGAGAGGATCTCCGTGGCGAGGCGGTCGCCGATCGCCGTCTGGATGAGACGGCGCAGCGGCCGGGCTCCGTAGGCCGGGTCGTTGCCCTCGTCGGCAAGCCATTCCAGTGCCGCCGGGGTGACGTCCAGGGACAGCCGCCGCTCGGCGAGCCGCTTGGCGAGGCGGCCGATCTGGAGCTGCGCGATATGGGCCAGCTCGTCCTTCGACAGGGCCGAGAAGACGACGATGTCGTCCAGCCGGTTGAGGAACTCCGGCTTGAACGAGGCCCTCACGACCTCCAGGACCTGCTGTTTCTTCTGCTCCTCGCCGGTCAGCGGTTCGACGAGGAACTGGCTGCCGAGGTTGGAGGTCAGGATCAGGATGGTGTTGCGGAAGTCGACCGTCCGGCCCTGGCCGTCGGTGAGCCTGCCGTCGTCGAGAACCTGGAGCAGGATGTCGAAGACCTCGGGGTGGGCCTTCTCCACCTCGTCCAGCAGGACCACGCTGTAGGGGCGCCGGCGCACCGACTCGGTCAGCTGGCCGCCCTCCTCGTAACCGACGTATCCGGGCGGGGCCCCGACCAGGCGCGCGACGCTGTGCTTCTCGCCGTACTCCGACATGTCGATGCGGATCATCGCCCGCTCGTCGTCGAAGAGGAAGTCCGCGAGTGCCTTCGCCAGCTCCGTCTTGCCGACGCCGGTCGGGCCGAGGAAGAGGAACGAGCCCGTGGGACGGTCGGGGTCCGCGATGCCCGCCCTGGAGCGGCGCACCGCGTCCGAGACCGCCCGGACCGCCTCGCTCTGGCCGATGAGACGCTTGCCCAGCTCGGACTCCATCCGCAGGAGCTTCTGTGTCTCGCCCTCCAGCAGCCGGCCCGCCGGGATACCGGTCCAGGAGGCGACCACGTCCGCGATGTCGTCCGGGCCGACCTCCTCCTTGACCATCGTGTCCTTGGCCGCCTCCTGGCGGGCCTCCGCCTCCGTGGCCTCCGCGAGCTCCCGCTCCAGCCCGGGGATCTCCCCGTACAGCAGCTTGGAGGCGGTGTCGAAGTCGCCGTCGCGCTGTGCCCGCTCCGCCAGTCCGCGCAGTTCGTCGAGCTTCTCCTTGAGCGCGCCCACGCGGTTGAGGGCCTGCTTCTCCTTCTCCCAGCGGGCGGTGAGTCCGCGCAGCTCCTCCTCGCGGTCCGCGAGGTCGCGCCGGAGCTTGTCCAGGCGCAGCTTGCTCGCCTCGTCGGACTCGTTCTTGAGCGCGAGCTCCTCCATCCGCAGCCGGTCGACAGAGCGCTGCAGCTCGTCGATCTCGACCGGCGAGGAGTCGATCTCCATCCGCAGCCGGGAGGCCGACTCGTCGACGAGGTCGATGGCCTTGTCGGGCAGGAAGCGCGAGGTGATGTACCGGTCGGAGAGGGTCGCCGCGGCCACCAGCGCGCTGTCCGCGATCTGCACCTTGTGGTGCGCCTCGTACCGGCCCTTGAGCCCGCGCAGGATCGCGATGGTGTCCTCGACCGTCGGCTCGGCCACCAGCACCTGCTGGAAGCGGCGCTCCAGCGCCGGGTCCTTCTCGATCCGCTCGCGGTACTCGTCGAGCGTCGTCGCACCGACCATCCGCAGCTCGCCGCGCGCCAGCATCGGCTTCAGCATGTTGCCCGCGTCCATCGCGGAGTCACCGCCGGCGCCCGCGCCCACGACCGTGTGCAGCTCGTCGATGAACGTGATGATCCGGCCCTCGCTCGCCTTGATCTCGGAGAGGACGGTCTTCAGACGCTCCTCGAACTCGCCCCGGTACTTCGCGCCCGCAACCATCGCGCCGAGATCGAGCGCGACCAGCCGCTTGTCGCGGAGCGACTCGGGAACGTCACCCTTCACGATCCGCTGGGCGAGGCCCTCGACGACGGCGGTCTTGCCGACGCCCGGCTCACCGATCAGCACGGGGTTGTTCTTGGTGCGGCGCGACAGCACCTGCACGACGCGACGGATCTCCTGGTCGCGGCCGATGACGGGGTCGAGCTTCCCGTCCCTCGCCGCGGCCGTGAAGTCCGTACCGAACTTCTCCAGGGCCTTGTACTGACCCTCGGGGTCGGGGGTCGTCACCCGGCGCCCTCCTCTCGCGGCCTCGAACGCTTCCAGCAGCCTCTTCGCCGTGGCCCGCTGCCCGGACAGCACCTCGCCGGCCCGCCCGCCCTTGGCCGCGACGCCGATGAGCAGGTGCTCCGTGGAGATGTACTCGTCGCCGAGCTCCTTCGCGCGCGCCGACGCGTCGGCGATCACGGCAAGCATCTCGCGACTGGCCTGCGGCGGCGCCACGGTGGACCCGGTCACGCTGGGCAGGTCGGCGAGCACCCGCTCCGCCCCGGACCGTACCGCGGCCTGGTCCGCCTCGGTGGCGGCCAGCAGGTCGGTGATGTTCTCGTTGTCCTGGCCCGCGAGCAGTGCGAGCAGGAGATGAGCGGGGGTCAGATCGGGGTGCCCCTCGGACACGGCTCGGCTGGAAGCGGCGTTGAGCGCGTCCCGGCTCCTGTTGGTCAGCTCGGCGTCCACGTGCGGTTTCTCCTCCTCGGCTCCGGTCTTTGCGGCGTCGGTCCGCCCATGACCCTTCCAACCTACACAAAGTTGAGTCAATTCCGCTCAAGGCAAGGGAACATCGGGACCCGCGGGTAGGTTCCGGGACATGGCCATCGACCCACGGAACCCCGGCGCGCCGTATCTCGGCTTCTGGCGCGAGAACCACATCTGCACACTGACGACCCCGCGGCCGGACGGCACACCGCACGTCGTCGCCGTGGGCGTCACCTACGACCCGGAGGGCGGCGACAAGGGCATCGCCCGCATCATCACCAACAGGCACAGCCGCAAGGTCGCCAACGTCCTCGCCGGGGGCCCCGGACCGGTCCCGGTCGCGGTCTGCCAGGTGGACAGGGGGCGCTGGGCGACGCTGGAGGGGCTCGCCAGGGTCCGTACGGAGCCCGAGGCGGTAGCGGAAGCGGTGGCGCGCTACGCGGAGCGGTACGGACGCACACCGGCCCCGAACCCGGACCGGGTGGTCATCGAGATCGCCCTGACGCGGGCGATGGGGCGGGCCTAGCAGGGCCCGCCGCACGCGCGCCCGGGGTGTGTCACGTGGCCGGGGCGTACGCGCACAGCACAGCGGCGCCATCGTGTTTCAGGTCCACGATGGCGCCGCTGTGTGGGGGAAGCACCTGAGCGATCTTGAACGACGGGGGAACCGCTCAGGCACTGCGGGGGGTGGCGGTGGTGGTTTGCGGTTCGACCAGCTGATGGTCGCGCTGGTCGAGATTGACGAAAATCATGCCGTACCTGATGGCACAGCGAACGGGTTGCGGAGCACCACGGGGCCTCCTCAGGCACCGGTACGCGCGGATCTCCTCGTCGTCGCCACGGTTGATCACGACCGGTTCGCCGAAGAGGGTGACCATCAACGAATCGCCACGATGCGGCACCGCCGTGACGAGGTCGATGAAATGCCACCCGGAGCGGTACGCGGTCGCCATCTCCCGCCGGAAGCGGGGATCCTCGGGAACCGTCATGCCCTCACGGACTCCCAACCGGGATCAGCGGCCGGAGCCACTTCCCAACCGGGGTCCGCCGCCGGCGCGACCTCCCAGCCCGGATCGGGGACAGCCGCCGGAGCAACTTCCCAACCGGGGTCCGCAACCACGGCCGGAGCGACCTCCCAGCCCGGGTCAGGCGCCGCTGAGGTCACCTGCGAACCCAGTCCCCACCCGGGGCCCTCGGCCGACGCCGACACTCCCACCGCCGCAGCAGCGAAGAGCGCGACACCGACTACGGTGCGTATGAGCTTCTTGGCCATGACCGAGCAACCTCACTTGAAGGTGATTCCTACGGCTCCCCCGCAGCCATGACGATGGCTCACTCTCCACGTTTCCACCACTGACCCAATGCATCATGTTCCTGTATTGCAAAAGCCTGGGGGTGTACACATGGGGTCGGAACTGGACAATCGGGGGCACCCTCACACACATGCCGAACTGTGCGAGGCCGGCTCCCGGCTCTACGCGAACGCCCTTCGGAGCGGGCGGATATCGCGGACGGAGGTGACGTGTGCGCCCTGCCTGATCGACCTGGACCTGCTGCGTCCCGACCCCGACGACGTGCAGTGGCTCCGCCCGGTTCCCCCCTCCGCCGCCCTGGCCCAGCTGCTGCTGCCGATCGAGAGCGAAATCCAGGAGCGTAGACGCCTCACGGTCCAACTGTCCGACGCGTTCGAGCCATTCATGACCATCAGCGCCCAGGACCCCTCGACCACCCACGCGATCACCGTCCTCGAAGGGCTCGCGCGGATCAACGCCAGCCTCGACCGCGTCGTGGCCGAATGCAGCACCGAGTTGCTGACCGTCCAGCCCGGCAGCGGACGAAGCGCGGCGACCTTCGGCGAGGCACTGCGCCGGGTGAGACCACTCCTCAGCCGGGGCGTGCGGATGCGCACGCTCTACCAGCACACCGCGCGCCACCAGCCGATCACCCTCGCCTACCTCGAACGCATAGGCCCCGCGGTCGAGGTGCGCACGCTGGAGGAGATCATCGACCGGCTGATCATCGTGGACCGCAAGGTCGCCTTCGTCCCGGCCAGCCGGGACCGCCAGGTCGCGCTGGAGCTGCACCACCCGGGCCTCGTCGAGTATCTCGTCGGCGTCTTCGACCAGTTCTGGATGCAGGCGATACCGCTCGACGACCCGGTGACGTACGAACCCAACGTCAACGGCATCAGCGGGGTCCAACGGGCCATAGCCAGGCTCCTCGTGGAGGGTCATGTCGACGAGGCCATCGCGCGCCGCCTCGGAATGAACGTCCGCACCTGCCGCGCCCACATCGCGAAACTGGCCTCCTCGCTCGGCAGCGGTTCGCGGGCGCAACTCGGCTATCTGATCGCCCGGTCCGGGATCCTGGACCGGGAGCAATGAGGGCCTCCACCGCCCGGGCACACCCGGGACGGCTCCCGGCGAACGGAGCACGGCACCAGGGCGCGGTCGGCGCCGCGGAACAGGGCTGACAGGCGCGCACAGGCGTGCGATCATCACGACCGGCAGCCCCCACGGCCCGGTGCCGCCCCCCACGCTCCCCACGACCGAGAGCGACCCACCGATACCCATGCACCATCGTTTTCGCGCTGTCTGCGCCGCGGCCGCCGCCGTGGGCGCAGCCGCAGCCGGACTGGCCCTGCCGGCCACCGCCCGAGCCGCCACCGTCTCCTGCGCGGACGGCGTGTGGAAGGCGGCGTACCACGCCAACACGACCCTGACGGGCACGCCCAGGCTGACCACGTGCGACGCGGCCGTCAGCGAGAACTACGGCACCGGGGCCCCTGCCGGAGCCACGCTCCCCAAGGACAACTTCTCCGTCCGCTGGACCACGACCCGGGACTTCGGCTCCGGCGGGCCCTTCGTCCTCACCGCCACCATGCAGGACGGCATCCGCGTCTACGTCGACGGCGTCCGTAGGATCGACGCCTGGCGCAACGTCAGCACCACGCAGAAGAGGACCGTCGACGTCTCGGTCCCCCAGGGCCGCCACACCCTCCGCGTCGACTTCGCCGCCTGGACCGGCAACGCCAACGTCGCATTCGCCTACACGCCCCGCACCACGGCGGCCGTGGACAAGGTGGCCCCCCTCGCGCCCGGCGGTCTGCGCGCCTCGTACGCGAACGAGCGGACCGCACTGTCCTGGACCCGCAGCAAGGAAATGGACCTCGCCGGCTATCGCGTCCTGCGCCGCGTCGGCAGCAGCGGCACCTGGACCCGCATCGGCACACCCACCACGACGTCGTACACCGACAGCCCGCCCGCCACCGGTGCCGCGTACCAGTACGTCGTACGCGCCGTCGACAAGGCGGGCAACGAGTCCCCCGGCTCGGCCGCCCGGTCGGTCACCAGCACCGACCGGACACCGCCCGCCGCACCCACCGGTCTCACCGTCAGCGACGGCCCGCCCGGGATCGCGCTGGCATGGAAACCGGCAACGGGTGCCGCGCGCTACTACGTCTACCGGGCGAGCCGGATCATGGACGACGACTCGGCCCTGGTCCACCGCAAGGTCGCCACGGTCACCTCGACCTCCTGGACCGACACCACCGCCCGGGAACAGCTGAGCCACAACTACCGTGTCGCGGCCGTGGACGCGGCAGGCAATGTCTCCTCGCGTTCAACTGCACGGGAGGTCACCCGCGGCAACCATCCGCCGCTCCCGCCTCTCGGTCTCAGGGCCACGCCCGTGCCCGGCACCGGCATCGTGCTGAAGTGGAACGCCTCGGACAGCGAGGACCTGCGCCGCTACAAGGTCTACAGGAACGGCCGGGTCGTCGAGGACGACGCGCGGACCACCACATTCACCGACCCGTACGTACGCCACGGCAAGACGTACGACTACGCGGTCACCGCAGTGGACTACAGCGGCAACGAGTCGGTGAGGTCCGGCACCGCCTCCGCCGTCGCCCCGCCCGACGACCTCGCACCGGCTCCGGTGACGGGGCTGAAGGCCACCCCGCAGGCGGAAGGCGTCGCGGTCGAGTGGCGGCCGAACGAGGGCGACGGCACCCAGAAGTACCGGGTCTACAGGGGTAAGTACGCGGCGGGCACCTGGGACTACCACCTGGTCGAGGAGGTCGGCAGGTACGACCTGTTCCACTTCGACGAAGCCACCGCGAACGGCGAGACCGTGCGCTACGCGGTAGTCGCCGTCGACGAGTCCGGAAACTCCCGCTTCGACAACGGTGAGGCCTTCTCCTACGTCACCGTGACGGAAGTCGACCTGTGGACTCCCACGGAGCCGACCCCACCGGGTGCGCCACTGCAGCTGACCGCGCAAACGATCAACAGCTGGCAGACCGATCTCACATGGAGCTGCCATGCCGAGGACTGCGAAGGCGCGACCGGCTTCCATGTCTACCGCTGGGACGGGGACAACGGGTCGTACGACCGGCTGACCGACGAACCGCTGAGCGCCACGGACCGCTTCTACGCGGACACGAACACCCCTTGGGGTGTCGCGCACCACTACCGGGTGACCGCGGTCCACGCGGACGGCACCGAATCGGCGCCTGCCGCGGCGACGGACGCGGGGGACGACGGCTGACGTCCGGCTGCACGACCGCCACGACGTCGAAGGGGCCGGGAGAGCTGCTCGCTCTCCCGGCCCCTTCGCGTTCTCCTGGCGTGGTGTCAGCCGCCCGCCTTCGGCTTCGGCTTCGGCCGCCACACCACCAGCGCGCTCGCCTGCTGCACATCCTGATAAGGCACCAGATCGCGCCGGTACGACGCGTGCACCTGCGCCTCGCGCTGCTGCATCGCCGCCGCCGCGCCCTCGACCGCCGACGAGAGCTCGGCCACGTGGGCCTGGAGCGCCGCGACCTGGTTCTCCAGCTCGATGATGCGCTTGATGCCGGCGAGGTTGATTCCCTCGTCCTGCGACAACGTCTGCACCTGGCGCAGCAGGTCGATGTCGCGCGCCGAGTAGCGCCGGCCGCGCCCCGCCGTGCGGTCCGGGGAGACCAGGCCGAGGCGGTCGTACTGCCGCAGGGTCTGTGGGTGCAGGCCGGAGAGCTGTGCCGCCACCGAGATGACGTACACCGGGGTCTCGTCCGTCAGCTGATACGGATTACGCCGTCGGCCGTCCCTCTCCATGGGTCACGCTCCCTTCGCAGCCTGGAACAGTTCTGCCCGCGGATCCTCGCTCGCAGTCGCCTTCCGGTAAGCCTCCAGTGCCTCCCGCGCCTCGTCGGCGAGTTCGGTCGGCACCGCGACCTCCACGGTGACCAGAAGGTCGCCTCGGGTGCCGTCCTTGCGGACGGCGCCCTTGCCGCGGGCCCGCATCGTACGGCCGTTGGGCGTGCCGGAGGGCAGTTTCAGCGTGACCGGGGGGCCGCCGAGCGTCGGCACCTTCACCTCGCCGCCGAGCGCCGCCTCCGTGAAGGAGACCGGCACCGTGACGGTGAGGTTGTCGCCCTTGCGGCCGAAGACCGGGTGCGCGTCGACATGGACGACGACGTACAGGTCACCGGCCGGGCCGCCGCGCTCGCCCGGCGCGCCCTTGCCGCGCAGCCGGATCCGCTGCCCGTCGGAGACTCCCGCCGGGATGCGGACCTGCATGGTGCGCGAGGACCTGGCACGGCCGCTGCCGTTGCAGACCTCGCAGGGATCCTGGGCGATGAGCCCGCGGCCCTTGCAGTCCACGCACGGGTCGGTCAGCGAGAACGAGCCGCTGCCGCCGCGCGAGACCTGGCCGGTGCCGACACAGGTCGGGCACACGCGCGGTGTGCCGTTCTTGTCGCCGGTGCCCGAACAGGCCTTGCAGGGCTGCTGGCTGGACATCCGCAGCGGGACCGTGGCCCCGTCCACCGCCTCGGTGAAGCTGAGCGTCACCTCGGACTCGATGTCCTGGCCGCGGCGGGGCTGCGTACGCGTGCCCGTCCCGGCCCCGCGGTTGAACAGTCCCCCGAAGACGTCTCCGAGACCGCCGCCGAAGCCGCCGGCACCGGCGCCTCCGGCCTGGGTGGTACCCCCGAAGAGGTCACCCAGGTCGAAGTTGAACGTGCCGCCGGGGCCGCCGGGACCGGCTCGGAAGCCGCCGTTGCCGAAGAGGGCGCGCGCCTCGTCGTACTCCTTGCGCCGCTTGGCGTCACCGAGCACGTCGTTGGCCTCGGAGATCTCCTTGAAGCGCTCCTCGGCCTTGGTGTCGCCCTTGTTGGCGTCCGGGTGGAACTCGCGGGCGAGCTTCCGGTACGCCTTCTTGATCTCCGCCTCTGTGGCGTCCTTGGGGACGCCGAGAACCTTGTAGTAGTCCTTCTCCACGAAGTCCTTCGTGCTCATCGACGTCCCTCCTTCCGGACCAATGTGCAACCGGTCACGTCAGCCCTCGTCCGGGCCACCGTTCTCCTCGTCGGCCGGCCGCTCCTCCTTCGGCGCCGCGGGGGCCGCGCCCGGCTGGGGCTCGGCCACCGCGACCCGCGCGGGGCGGATGGTCCGTTCGCCGATCCGGTAGCCCGGCTGCAGGATCGCGACGCAGGTCGTCTCCGTGACGTCCGGCGCGTACGAGTGCATCAGGGCTTCGTGGATCGTCGGGTCGAAGGGCTCGCCCTCCTTGCCGAACTGCTGCAAGCCCATCTTGGCGGCGACGGTCTCCAGCGATTCCGCCACCGACTTGAAGCCGCCCACCAGTTCACCGTGCTCACGGGCGCGGCCGATGTCGTCGAGGACGGGCAGGAGCTCGGTCAGGAGCTGCGCGACGGCGATCTCCTTGACCGTGATCCGGTCCCGCTCCACGCGGCGTCGGTAGTTCTGGTACTCGGCCTGGAGCCGCTGGAGGTCCATCGTGCGCTCGTTGAGCGCCGTACGGACCTGGTCCAGCTGCGCCGTCAGTCCCGCGGTCTGCGCCGACTGCGCGGCCTGAGCCGCGTTCTGTGCTGCGTCCCCGGCCGTGGCCGCCCCCTCCTCCGCGGAGGGGGAGGCGGCCTGCGCCGCTTCTTCGGGAGTGGCGCCGGAGGGGACGTCGGGCTGCTCGTCGAAGCCCGGGGTCTCCTCCGTCATCAGGCAGCGCCGCCCTTCTGGTCCTTCTCGTCGTCGACGATCTCGGCGTCGACGACATCGTCAGCGTTGTCGGAGGGCTGGCCGGCCCCGGCGTCGCCCGCACCACCCGCGGCCTGTGCGGCCTGCGCGTCGGCGTACATCGCCTGGCCGAGCTTCTGGGAGACGGCCGCGACCTTCTCGGTCGCGGTGCGGATCTCCGCAGTGTTGTCGCCCTCTGCGGACTCGCTCTTCAGCTTCTCCTTGAGCTCCTCGACCGCGGTCTCCACCTCGGTCTTGACCTCACCGGGGACCTTGTCCTCGTTGTCCTTGAGGAACTTCTCCGTCTGGTAGACGAGCTGCTCGGCCTGGTTGCGGGTCTCGGCGGCCTCGCGGCGGCGGTGGTCCTCCTCCGCGTACTGCTCGGCCTCCTGGCGCATCCGGTCGACCTCGTCCTTGGCGAGCGAAGAACCGCCGGTGACGGTCATCTTCTGCTCCTTGCCCGTGCCCAGGTCCTTCGCGGTCACGTGCATGATGCCGTTGGCGTCGATGTCGAAGGAGACCTCGATCTGCGGGACGCCGCGCGGGGCCGGCGGAAGGCCGGTCAGCTCGAACATGCCGAGCTTCTTGTTGTACGCCGCGATCTCGCGCTCGCCCTGGTAGACCTGGATCTGCACGGACGGCTGGTTGTCCTCGGCCGTCGTGAAGATCTCGGAGCGCTTCGTCGGGATCGTGGTGTTGCGCTCGATGAGCTTGGTCATGATGCCGCCCTTGGTCTCGATACCGAGGGACAGCGGGGTCACGTCGAGGAGCAGGACGTCCTTGACCTCACCCTTGAGGACACCGGCCTGGAGCGTGGCGCCGATGGCGACGACCTCGTCCGGGTTCACACCCTTGTTGGCCTCCTTGCCGCCGGTCAGCTCCTTGACGAGCTCGGCGACGGCCGGCATACGGGTCGAGCCACCCACGAGAACGACGTGGTCGATCTCGGAGAGCTGGATGCCCGCGTCCTTGATGACGTTGTGGAACGGAGTCTTGCAGCGCTCCAGCAGGTCTGCGGTGAGCTGCTGGAACTGGGCGCGCGTGAGCTTCTCGTCCAGGTGCAGCGGGCCCTCGGCGGACGCCGTGATGTAGGGCAGGTTGATCGTCGTCTCGGTCGAGGACGACAGCTCGATCTTCGCCTTCTCCGCGGCCTCGCGGAGACGCTGGAGAGCCATCTTGTCCTTGGACAGGTCGACGCCGTGGCCGCTCGCGAACTGCTTCACCAGGTAGTCGACGACGCGCTGGTCCCAGTCGTCACCACCGAGGTGGTTGTCACCGTTGGTGGCCTTCACCTCGACGACACCGTCGCCGATCTCCAGGAGCGAGACGTCGAAGGTACCGCCACCGAGGTCGAAGACCAGGATGGTCTGGTCGTCCTTGTCGAGGCCGTACGCCAGGGCGGCCGCGGTCGGCTCGTTGACGATGCGCAGGACGTTGAGACCCGCGATCTCGCCGGCCTCCTTGGTGGCCTGGCGCTCGGAGTCGTTGAAGTACGCCGGGACGGTGATGACCGCGTCCGTGACCTTCTCGCCGAGGTACGACTCCGCGTCGCGCTTCAGCTTCTGCAGGATGAAGGCGCTCATCTGCTGCGGGTTGAAGGTCTTCCCGTCGAGCTCGATCTTCCAATCGGTGCCCATGTGACGCTTCACGGACCGGATGGTCCGGTCCACGTTGGTGACCGCCTGACGCTTCGCGACCTCTCCGACGAGCACCTCACCGTTCTTGGCGAAGGCGACGACGGACGGCGTGGTCCTGGCGCCCTCGGCGTTGGTGATGACGGTGGGCTCGCCGCCCTCCAGAACGCTGACGACGGAGTTAGTCGTGCCCAGGTCGATGCCGACCGCACGTGCCATTTCGATTCCTCCAGTGGACTTGAGTACTGCAATCTTCCGAGGGCTCTGTCAGGAGCGGCTTCGCCGCGTGCCCCCGGGCCCCAGCCGGAAAGGACGCATGGACCGGGACACCCGCTCAGGCCTTCCGGAGACAAACCTGAGCGAGACACGCTCAAGGATGCATCACTCGCACCATCGCGTCAACAGACCTGAGTCGAGCAGGCTCAACTATGGTGCGTGCCCCGGCAGACGACGCTCGGCGCGGCCTCTGGCCTCCCCCGCCCCCACCATGCCATCGTTCTACAAAGCACGCGAAAGGCTCACAGACGCGCCAGAAGATGACAGAGAACAACAGAACGGTCAGGTGAGGATCGTGCACACCGTGCGGTCGAAGCGTCTTCTCGATCTGACTGTCGGCACCGCCCTGCTGGTTCTCGTGGCGCCGCTGCTCGCTCTGGCCGTCTGCTCGGCGATGCTGCGCCGGAAACCCGGTGGCGCGTTCGTCCTCGAGAGGAAGGCCGGCCTCCACGGCCGCCCCTTCACGGTCCGCTCCCTGCGCACCCGCCGCTTCCGGCTGGACCTGCTGTCCAGGCTGCCCCATGTCGTACGGGGCCGGATGTCCCTGGTCGGACCGGCCGCCCTGGCTCCCGGAAACCCGCGTGCCGCCGCCCCCTGGCGGCAGAGCGTCAAGCCGGGTCTGACCGGCCCGGCCCAGCTCGCCCGTCACTCCACGATGCCCTGGGACGAGCCCGCGATACTGGATCAGCACTACGTGGAGCACCATTGGATCGGACTGGATCTGGCGGTTCTGCTGCGCACGCTTCCGGCAATGCGCCGGCCGCGCCGCCCCCAGGACGACCCACCCCCGGGACGTCCGGCACTCAGGGTGACCTGAGCGACGCAGATCACCGCTTGCCCAACTACAGTGCGAACGAATATCTGGGTAGTCTCAGCACGGACTGAATAAGTTACCGCTTAGTAAGTGCTGATTCCCCACCTCGCAGGCCCGAGGAGCCCCCATGCAACTCGCCGCGATCATCGTGTCGATGGTCCTGACCGTGGTCGGCGTTGCGCTCATCGCCCGAGCCGTCACGCAGATCTACCGGTTCGTGAAGCTCGGTCAGCCGGTGCCCGCGGGCAGCCGCACCGACAACCCCAAGGCGCGCACGGTCACGCTGGTCAAGGAGTTCCTCGGCCACACCCGGATGAACCGCTGGGGGATCGTGGGCTTCGCCCACTGGTTCGTCGCGATCGGCTTCCTGACGCTGCCGCCGACGCTCGCCCAGGCGTACGGCCAGCTCTTCCAGGCCGACTGGACCCTGCCGGTGCTGGGCGGCTTCCTGCCGTTCGAGATGTACATCGAGTTCATCGGCATCATGACGGTCCTCGGCATCCTGGTGCTGATGGCGATCCGGCTGCTGAACCTGCCCTCCCGGGCCGGCCGCAAGTCGCGCTTCGCGGGCTCCAAGGCCTGGCAGGCGTACTTCGTCGAGTACGTCATCCTCACCATCGGCCTCGCGATCGTGGCCCTGCGCGGCCTCGAGGGCGCGATCCACCACGTGGACCACTACGAGCCGGCGTACTTCGTCTCGTATCCGCTGGTCCTGGCCTTCAAGGGCCTGAGCGTCCCCAGCCTCCAGACGCTGATCTACCTCGTCGCGATGATCAAGATCGGCACCTCGCTGATCTGGATGATCACGGTCTCGCTGAACACCAACATGGGTGTGGCGTGGCACCGCTTCCTCGGTTTCCCGAACATCTGGTTCAAGCGGAACGCCACCGGCGAGACCGCGCTGGGCGCGCTCCAGCCGATGACCAGCGGAGGCAGGCCGATCGACTTCGAGGACCCGGGCGACGACGACGTCTTCGGCGTCTCCCAGGTGGAGCAGTTCTCCTGGAAGGGCATCCTCGACTTCTCCACGTGCACCGAGTGCGGCCGTTGCCAGTCGCAGTGCCCCGCGTGGAACACCGGTAAGCCGCTGTCGCCGAAGCTGCTGATCATGTCGCTGCGTGACCACGCGCACGCCAAGGCGCCGTACCTGCTGGCCGGCGGCGGCAAGACCATGGAGGGCGAGGAGAAGGCCTCCGCGGAGCAGCTCAAGGACGTTCCCGCCGCGGCCCTCGCCGAGGCCGAGCGGCCGCTCATCGGCACCGCCGAGGAGAACGGCGTCATCGACCCCGACGTGCTGTGGTCCTGCACCACCTGCGGTGCGTGCGTGGAGCAGTGCCCGGTCGACATCGAGCACATCGACCACATCGTCGACATGCGCCGCTACCAGGTGATGATCGAGAGCGCCTTCCCGTCCGAGGCGGGCACGATGCTCAAGAACCTGGAGAAGAAGGGCAACCCCTGGGGCCTGGCCAAGAAGCAGCGCCTGGAGTGGACGAAGGAGGTCGACTTCGAGGTCCCGGTCGTCGGCAAGGACGTCGAGGACCTCTCCGAGGTCGACTACCTGTACTGGGTCGGTTGCGCCGGTGCCCTGGAGGACCGCGCGAAGAAGACCACCAAGGCCTTCGCGGAGCTGCTGCACATCGCGGGCGTCAAGTTCGCGATCATGGGCGGCGAGGAGAAGTGCACCGGTGACTCGCCGCGCCGCCTGGGCAACGAGTTCCTGTTCCAGCAGCTCGGCCAGGAGAACGTGGCCATGCTGAACATGGCCTTCGGCGAGTCCCTCGACGAGGAGGGCGAGGTGGACGAGTCGACGAAGAAGCCGAAGTCGGCGAAGAAGATCGTCGCGACCTGCCCGCACTGCTTCAACACCATCGCCAACGAGTACCCGCAGCTGGGCGGCGAGTACGAGGTCATCCACCACACCCAGCTGCTGCAGCACCTCGTCGACGAGGGCAGGCTCGTCCCCGTCACCCCGGTCGAGGGCCTGATCACCTACCACGACCCGTGCTACCTGGGCCGCCACAACAAGGTCTACTCACCGCCGCGCGAGATCATCGCCAAGGTGCCGGGCCTGCGGAACGAGGAGATGCACCGCCACAAGGAACGCGGCTTCTGCTGCGGCGCCGGCGGCGCCCGGATGTGGATGGAGGAGCGGATCGGCAAGCGCATCAACACCGAGCGCGTCGACGAGGCCCTCTCCCTCAACCCGGACATCGTCTCCACCGCCTGCCCGTTCTGCCTGGTGATGCTGACCGACTCGGTCAACGGCAAGAAGAACGACGGCAAGGCCAAGGAGAGCCTGCAGGTCGTGGACGTCGCCCAGCTTCTGCTCGACTCCGTGCGGACCCCCGCCGACCCGGGAGAGGGCGCGGCGGAGCCGGCCGAAGAGACGGAACCGGAACCCGTGAAGTAGGCGTCTTCGTACGCGTACCGAACCAGTGAGCGGCCGGACCTGCCTCGGGGGCAGGACCGGCCGCTTCTGCGTCGGCTCGTGCCGGCGTGGGCATCCGCCGCCCTCATCCCTGCCCGCGCGGGCCCCTGTACGTCTCGAGCAGCTCGCCGTCGAAGTCGTAGACCCAGGTGCTGCCGCCCCGCTCGCCGTCGATGACGACGAACTCGGGGTGCCTGCCGTTCGGGACGAGCTTGTACGTCCAGCCGGCGTGACGGGCGGAGGGGTACTCGGCGGTGAGCGTGCCGATGCGCTTGCCGCTCTTCATGGAGACCTCGGCGCGGGGATCACCGCCGTCCCTGCCCTTGACGAGCCTGGCGATGCGCCCGTCGGGCGTGGTGATCCTGGAGGACCCGAGGGCGGCGGCATGGGCCGCTGCCTGCTTCCTGCCCTCGAGCCAGGAGACGACGTTGCCGTCGGGCCTCAGGACGACGTGCAGGCCCTTGCTCTGGACGAACACCGGGGATCCGGTGGTCACGAGCCTGGCCCGGACGGTGCCACCGGACCGGATCTCGGCCTTGTAGTGGTGCGGGCCGAGCTTGTGGATGCGGGCGACGGAGCCGTCGGCGAGCTTGGCCGTCCTGCCCGTACTGCTCGCACCGGGCGCGGCCGCAACGGCTCCCGCGGGACTGTCGGCGAATGCCGCCCCGGCCGGGAGGGCCAGGGCCACGGCGGCTCCGGTGGCGAGGGCGCCGGCGGCGACGACGGCGGTTCGGACGGAACGTCGGGTGGTGCGCATGTGATGGCTCTCCTGCCTCGGTCGGTCGGCGGGCCTCGGTGAATCCGCACCTCGGTGCTGCGGCACCTCGGTGATCTCGGTGATCTCGGTGATTCGGGCCGACGACGCCGAAGCTACGAGCGGCATGTGTGGGCCATCCATCGGAAAGGTAACGACCAGCACCAAACTTCGACTCAACGGTGTAATCACCACAAGTTCAATCAAAACGGCACGGGTAGCAAGTGAGCCATTACCCACCGCCCAACCATTGGCCAGAGCGGCTGGCAGGAGCATGATGATGCGGCCGGTTCCGGAGAGAGAGATGGGAAGGCCGAGACTTGAGGCGTCGAACACGCAACGCCGCCCTTGTCGGCACGGGCGTGCTGCAGAGCGCGCTGCTGCTGGCCGGCTGCGGGCTCATCACCCAACCGGCCGCCGAACCCCGCCACCCCGCCTCGGCCTCCGCCCGGGCCCCCGGCGCCTCCGCTCTCGCCGGCAAGGCGGCCACGCCCGCCCTCCCCGTACCGCGCGGCGACGGCAGCCGTGTCCCGGAGGACTTCAACGGCGACGGGCACCGCGATCTCGTCCTCAACGACCTCGTCAAGGCCCCCGGCGCGGGCAACGACGACGACGCGGGCATCGGCATCGCCTACGGCACCTCCAAGGGCTCACCGGGCCCCGCCGTGCGCCAGCTGCTCACTGCCCGCGCGAACGGCGCCCGGGTCGCCGGCGTGCTTCCCGCCGCATTTGACGCCGCGGCGGCCTGTGACCTCGACAAGGACGGCTTCAGCGACCTGATCGTGGCCACGGACCCCCCGTACAACGGCATCGGCCGCCCGCCCGTCCCCCTCCAGCTGTTGTTCGGCGGCCCCTCGGGCCTGAGCGGCACCGCTGTCGTGCTCCGGATCCCGGAGCAGGCGCGGTACGGCAACGAGTGGCCCGACCACCCCGTGTGCGGCGACTTCGACGGCGACGGCGCCCAGGACCTCGCGGTCACGGCGAGCGCCGGCCAGGTGAGCTTCCTGCGGGGCCCGTTCACCCGTACGGGCGCCCCGCGGGGCGCCGACGCCCCGATCCCCGGCGCGGGCCCCGTGCTGGCGGCCCCGGAACCCAAGGCCGACGCCAACGGCGACGGCTACGACGACCTGGCCTACGCGGCGCGGGCCCGCACCCCCGGCGAGGCGGCCGAGGCCGCTCTGCTGCTGGGCGGACCCGACGGCCCGGGCCGCCCCGGCGGCCCGTACACCTTCAAGGCCGTACGCATCCCGCCCGCGCCCCCGCTCCCCTCCGGCGAAGCCGGCGCCGTCACGGAGCTGCTGCGTTACGCGGACTACGACGGCGACAAGCGGGCGGATGTGGTGACGCGTACGCACCGGGGCGAGAACGCCGACGTCATCGCGGTCCACACGGCGGGCGGCGCGGCCGGGCCGTCGGTCACCTTCAGCACGTCGATCTTCCTCCAGCCGGACTCCGCCTGACCTCCTCGCGCCCTTCCCGGGGACGTCCCGGCCCGCTCCTGCGGCCCCGTCAGGGTTCCCCTACGGGATGTCACAGGTCGGCAGCAAAGGCGCCCTTGTTCCCCTGGCCATGACACCGGACACAGCGGGAACAGGTACGTTCGAATGCGTGGCTGGATTCAGGATCGGACGCGGCCGGGCGAACAACCGCCCCCCGCAACAGCAACCGCAGCAGGCGCCCCCACCGCCGTACGGACAGTCGTACGGCCGGCACGGGGGAGGTCAGGCGGCGCCCTCGCACCCCCCGCAGCAGCAGTGGCCCCCGACGGGCGGCGGGCACGCACCGCACGCGCAGCAGGCGCCGTACGGCGAGCCGGAGTACTTCGGCGACCCGTACCACCAGCAGCAGGGGCAGGGCGGGTACGCCGCGGGTGACCCCTACGCCGACAACCCCGGGCACACCCGGGCCTTCAGCGTGGGCGACGACCCGTACGGCGACGGCGCCACGTACCGCGCAGGCACCGCCCCTGCCGCCCCCTCGGGCCCCCGCCTGCACTGGAAAGAACTGCTGAGCGGCATCGTGCTGCGGCCCGGGCCGACGTTCCTGCAGATGCGGGACTACCCCGTCTGGGGCCCGGCCCTCGTCGTCACGTTCCTCTACGGCCTGCTCGCGATCTTCGGCTTCGACCAGACGCGCGAGGAGGCGATCAAGGCGCCGTTCGCGACCGCGCTCGGCTCGGTGTTCATCACGGGCGTGGCCTTCGTCATCGGCGGTCTGATCCTGGGCGCGGTCACCCACACCCTGGCCCGTCAGCTCGGCGGCGACGGCGCCTGGCAGCCCACGATCGGCCTCTCCATGCTGATCATGTCTATGACCGACGCCCCACGGCTCGTCTTCGCGCTCTTCCTGGGCGGCGAGAACTCGCTGGTGCAGGTCGTGGGCTGGGTGACGTGGCTGGCTGCCGGCGCGCTCTTCACCTCGATGGTGAGCAAGTCGCACGATCTGCCGTGGCCGAAGGCGCTGGGGGCGTCGGCGATCCAGCTGATCGCACTGCTGTCGATCATCAAGCTCGGCACGATCTGAGAACGGCCAGGAACGGCCAGGAACGGCGAGAGGGCCCCGGCATTGCGCCGGGGCCCTCGTCTCTCGGCTCGCGGCGCACGACAGGCTTCTCGACGCTCAGACATGGTGATCCCCGTGCGGGATCGACCTCCCGACGTCCACCGGCCGCTCCTGCGCGAACCTTCCCTGAAGGGCTGTCGGTCATCGCCGGCTAAGACGCAGCACGCGAAAGGGGTGGGCCCCGCCGGACGACCGGCGGGGCCCACCCCGTGAGGCGTGCTCAGCGAGCGACCTTCGCCGTCGGCTTGCTGGTGGCGGTGCCGTCGATGTGCCCGGTGCGGCGGGCGGTCACCTTCACCGTGATCTTCTGGCCGCGCTGTGCGGAGACCAGTTTCAGCGAGGACCCGGTGGCGCCCCTGATCGCCCGGCCGTCCGCGTACCACTGGTACGCGTACGAGGACGGTGTGGGTGTCCAGGTGCCCGGGGCGGCCTTGAGCGTGTAGCCGGCCCTGGCGGTGCCCGAGATCGTGGGCGCCCTGGTGACCGTCGGGGCGTTGCCCTTGGCGGCCGTGACCGTGGCGGTCGTGGCGGTGCCGTCGGCATGGCCCGTGCGGTGGGCGGTGACGGTGACGGTCAGCTTCCTGCCGAGCAGCGAGGCGGGCACGGTGTACGTGGACGCCGTCGCCCCGGCGATCGCCTCGCCGTCCGCCTTCCACTGGTAGCCGTAGGACGTGGCGGCCGGAGTCCAGATGCCCTGCGTGAGGCCGAGCTTCGCCCCGACCTTCGCCGTGCCGCTGATCCTCGGGGCCGTGGTCGCCCTGGGGGCGGCGCCCTTGGCGACCGTGACGGCCGCCGAGGTGACGGCGGTTTCTCCACCGAGGAGGCGGGCAGTGACGGTGACGGTGAGCTTCCTGCCCAGCAGTGAGGCGGGCACGGTGTACGTGGACGCCGTCGCCCCGGCGATCGCCTCGCCGTCCGCCTTCCACCGGTAGCCGAACGACGCCGGGGTGGGCGTCCAACTGCCCGGGTCCGCGGTGAGGATGGCGCCGACCTGGGCCGTGCCGTCGATGGCGGGAGCCGCGGTGTTGGTCACCTGGGGCGGGGTGACGGTGAAGGTGCCGTTGGCGTACTCCCCCGCGTTGTGGGTGATGACGCCGAGGTTCCAGTCGCCCGGGGCGGCCCCGGTCAGGTCCAGGACGGCCGTCAGGGTCCTGCGGTCGGCCGACACCGACACGGTGGTCGACTCCACCCGGCTGTCGAGCCGGCTGAGCACCACCTTGTCGTCCTTGTGCAGGGCGGTACCGATCACGCGCACGGTGGCCTTCGTGCCGCTCTCGGCGGTGGTCGGGGTCACCGAGTGGACGCCGACCCTCTGCGTGCCGCAGATGACGGAGGAGCAGGTGAGTTCCGCCCGGTAGGAGCTGTGCGAGGCCTTCTCGGGCAGGCTCAGCACCATGATGCTGGGGCTGGCCCCCCTGGTGTCCGGCTCGTCGACGGAGCATCCGTAGCCGGTCGGCACCACCGGTGTGCAGCCGTTGTCGAGGCTCCTGTCGTGCAGCGCGGGCACGGCGGTGTCCGTGGCTCCCGTGGTGTCACTGACCGCCATGTCGAAACGGTCACCGGCAGCGGTCGGCAGTACCGCGCAGACGGCGGTGTGCTGCTCGTCCAGGGTGCCGGTGATCGGACCGTACCCGTAGCTGACGTTGGGGACGGCCGTGCACTCCCGGGCCGGGCCTGCGGCGGTGGCGATCCGCAGGGCGTCGAAGTGATAGGGGTCGTCGGCCTTCTGGCTCGTCGGCACGGTGACGAGGACCTGGTAGCGGGTGGATCCGGTCACCGCGCAGGCCTTGTCGGTGGAGCCGCAGGCAACCGTGCCGTCCTCGCCGAAGGCCTGGAGGTTCGCGGTGCCGAGCGCGTCGCGGACGTCGAGGTGCAGGGTGTCCTTGGCATCGGCGGTGGTGACCTGGCGGCAGAGCACCGTGCCCGGCCCGGAGAGGGTGCCGCCCGCTGACGGTCCGCCGACCGCGGTCGCGGGATTGGCTGTGCAGCCCTTGGCGGTGGCGGTGACGTCCCGGCGGGTCATGGTGTACGTGCCGGTCGTGTCGCTTCCGTTGATCAGGACGGTGTGCGCGACGCCCGGGACGAGCTTGCAGGTGATCCGGGCGGCCGGCAAGGCGGGGACCCGGCAGACCGGCATGCCGTTCCTGTCCAGGACCGAGAAGGTCACCCGGGCCGTCGTACCGGGGTCGGCCTGGAACTGGAAACTCTCCACCGTGCTGTGGTCGTCGGCGGGGACGGCCAGGCAGTGCGAGAAGACCCCGCCGCCTGTGCTGAAGCGTGCGTGGGCGCTGTCGGAGGTGAAGTCGCCCGCCGGGAGCACCTGGCAGTCGTTCGGCGCACCCGTGCGGTACAGGGCGAGGCGGTAGGAACCGGTCGGCGTGGCCTGGTCGACGGCGGACACCAGGACACGGAACGGAGCCGTGCCGTTCAGCCCGCAGGAACCCGCGTTGAGGGCGGTCCAGTCGCACAGTTGGGCGCCGGTCGCGTCGGCGACGGTGACGTCGATCCGCGGGATCTGGCCGCTCACGCTCTTCAGCGCGGCCATGGCGGAGCCCTTGGGCAGCGGCAGGGTCAGGCAGTCGACCTCTCCGCCGTGGGTGAGGGTGCCCTGGTGCGTGCCGAGTTCGACGGCCTGACAGCCGGTGGTGGCGGACCGGTCGAGGATCAGGGTGGCGTCGTCGGTGAGTACGGTGTGGTCACCGGCCGACGGCAGGGTGCAGATGCCGCCCGACGTGCAGACGGTCCTGCCGGTGTGGTCGTACACGTTCAGCCGCGAGCGGCTCCCGTCGTGGACCCCGTACACGTCGTAGCGCCCTGCGGCGGGTGCGGTGAAGACCTTGCAACGGGAGGCCGGATCCGCGGTGGTGGGTGCCGCGCCGTACGCGTTGAGCGGGACGTGCGCGCAGCCGGCCGGGGCGGAGAGGCGGCGGATCTTCAGCGTGTACGCGGCGGGGAAGCCGCCCTCCACGTCGCCGATGCGGGCGAGGACCCGATAGGGGCCGCCGCCGGGCAGGACGCAGCCTTCGCTGTCGTTGTCGGAGCGCGGGCAGATCCTGGCGCCGGACGCGTCGGTGATCCAGTACTGGCTGTCGCCGGAGTTCTTGTCGGTGCGAAGGTCGACCGTGATGCGCTCACCGGCCTTCCCGGTGAAGGGCTGGCACATGATCGCCACCGGGCCGGGGGCGGAGCCCTTCACGACGGGGGCGTCCCAGGCCGTCCCGGCCTCCGGGGCACAGTGGTCGGCGGTGTTCAGCGGCACGACGGCGACAGGGGTGTCGATCAGGTTCTGCCACCCCTGATTGACCACCTTCAGGGTGTAGGAGCCGGCGCGCGGCAGGTCGCACCAGCCCGCGTCGCTCCGCTCGGTCCGGCTGCAGTCCAGTGGTGCGGTGCCGTCGTAGACCTCGGCGTAGGTCCCGGTATGGACCTTGCCGAGCACGACGCGGTGCAACCCGGCCTTCTCAGCGGTGAAGCCGAAGCAGACGCTGCCGCCGTGGCCGGCGATCGTCGCCTTGCCGGCCGCGTCGGCCGGGTCCCCGAACGAGGTGAGCGGCAGAACGGTGCAGTTGCCGCCGGCGGCGTCGGCGGCGGTGGGTGTGATGCCTCGCGCCCACGCTGCTCCCGCCGGAAGCAGCGTGGTCAGCAGGACGGACAACAAGGCGGGCAGCATGAACAGGAGTGCGGTGCGCGGCGCAGGTCTGGCGCTCATCGCACGCGGATGGCGTGACAATCCGTTCCCCCCGGGACGGTAAGGACATGGCCGCGCTCGTGGGTCTGGTGCGGCGCATGACAAAGATGCGGCAATGATCGCACGGGAGCGCGACAGACCGAGCCTGAGGTCAGCTCTGTCCCCGGTGCTGGGACCAGTTGCTTGCCGTCGCGGCTACGGACGTGAGGGCCGTTCCCGCGCGGCGGCACCATCGACACAGATGCTGAAGATCTGGCCCCTGTGGGCCAGAGGGCTGCCCGGCGCGTGCCAGAGCGTTGCCCGGCGCGTGCGTGAGGCGTCGAACGCGCAGGTCAGGCGACCGGACTGCCGGCCAGAACCCACTTGAAACCAAGCAGGACGATGAGTCGGCGACAGCTGCCGGAACTCACAGTCATGTTGCTGACGATTCCCGACAGCTCCCCGGAGCCACCCGGAGGGACGGGTAGGCGCCCGGGTCTACAGGGCCTCCTTGGAGGGCGTGACCGCCTCGCCCGGCTTACGTACCGGAGGCAGGACGCTCCAGGGAAAGTTGATCCACTCGTCGGTGCGCTTCCAGACGTACTCGCACTTCACGAGGGAGTGCGACTTCTCGTAGACCACGGCACTGCGGACCTCGGCGACATGATCGACACAGAAGTCGTGGACGAGCTTCAGGGTCTTCCCCGTGTCGGCGACATCGTCGGCGATGAGGACCTTCTTGTCGGAGAAGTCGATCGCGTTGGGCACCGGCGCGAGCATGACCGGCATCTCGAGAGTGGTCCCGACACCGGTGTAGAACTCCACGTTGACCAGGTGGATGTTCTTGCAGTCCAGCGCATACGCCAGCCCGCCCGCGACAAAGACACCGCCCCGCGCGATGGACAGCACGATGTCCGGCTCGTACCCGTCGTCGGCGATGGCCTGCGCAAGCTCGCGGATCGCCCCGCCGAACCTCTCGTACGTCAGGTTCTCGCGTGCCTCACTCATCGCGTACCGGCCCTCACACCTGCGTCCGATGGAAGTTCATGAACGACCGCGAGGCCGTCGGCCCCCGCTGCCCCTGGTACCGGGACCCGTACCGCTCGCTGCCGTACGGGTGCTCCGCCGGCGAACTCAGCCGGAACATGCACAGCTGCCCGATCTTCATCCCTGGCCACAGCTTGATCGGCAGAGTGGCCAGATTCGACAGCTCCAGCGTGACGTGCCCGGAGAAACCGGGGTCGATGAAGCCGGCCGTCGAGTGGGTCACCAGCCCGAGCCGGCCGAGGGAGCTCTTCCCCTCCAGCCGGGACGCGATGTCGTCGGGCAGCGTGATGACTTCGTACGTTGATGCGAGCACGAACTCACCGGGGTGGAGGATGAACGCCTCGTCCCCTTCCGGCTCGACCAGCCGCGTCAGGTCCGCCTGCTCGACGGCGGGGTCGATGTGCGGATAGCGGTGGTTCTCGAACACCCGGAAATAGCGGTCGAGCCGCACGTCGATGCTCGAGGGCTGCACCATCGATTCGTCGAACGGGTCGATGCGCACCCGTCCCGCGTCGATCTCGGCCCGGATGTCCTTGTCTGAGAGAAGCACGCCCCGAGGATACGCAGAGCGCGCGGGCCCGCCCCAATCGGCCGGGTCCCGCGCGCCTGAACCGCCAGGTCTCCCGTCCGGATCCTGCCGGGCTCGCGTGCCCTGGCGCCGCTCACTGATCCGGCCTGATCCGAACGAAAAGCCCTAACCCTTCGCCGGCTCCACCGCCTGCACCGGTACGGGCACAGACACAGGCACGGCATGCCGCAGCCGCGCGCACCTCGGACACCGGATGAGCCGCCCGGGCCCGATCCGGTCGGCACCGAGCTGCTGCATCGGGAACGACGAGGTGGTGAATACGTGCCCTTCGGCACAGCGGACGACGGTGCGCTGCATCGAGTCGATCGAGTCCATCGGGTCCATCAAGTCCCTTCCCCAACACCTGGACGAGATAGCCACATTAGGGGATCAACAGGACACCACTCCACGCGGCACTCCGCCCACCAAAGGTACGCCCCGACGCGACCACGACACCCCCGCATCCACCATTTCGGCACATGCCCCACGACCGGCTCCGCCCCGATCGGCGACCGCGCCGACACACCCCCTCGGCGAGCCCGGCCACCACCGGACGGACGCCCCCCAGGCACCGCACAGGCCCCATAAAGGTCGAAGGCCCCGCGGCTCAATACACCGGGGGGCTTCAATGGGGTACAGTGTGCGACGATGCGGTACCGATCAACGGGCCCGCTGCGCGGGTGTAGTTTAATGGTAGAACATGAGCTTCCCAAGCTCAGAGCGCGAGTTCGATTCTCGTCACCCGCTCCAGACAGAAGCCCCAGGCCAAAGGTCCGGGGCTTTGTTGTTGTCTAGACCGGATCAGGCGTCGCGTGCCCGTTCCGTGCCCGATGTTTGATGGTTCGGCTTGCGGGCGCAGGCACCAAGCCTCGCGGCACCCCTGCCGGCCCGGCTTATTACCGTCGTCCTTGCATGTGCAGCAAGTGCGCCAGCCTTCTCCATACCACTCGAGCGCGGAATCGATCACCCACAGTCCGTACAGGCGTCCCTGCCTTTCACAGGTGGACATGGCGCGGTGCAGTCACAGGGGATGGGCGTGTCAGGTGTCCCAGTCACAGAACCATCGTCGTGGACGAAGAGGGTTCTGAGACAGGTCGCACACACGGCTCCTGCGAGGATGGAGCTGGACCGATTCGACATGGCTTCGACCCCTTCGGATCGATTGGGTCCGCGCCCCCAATCATCGGGTGCGGCCCATGGCAACTTGCCTTACATCTCGACGGGTTCGGCCTTGTTCCAACGGGCCACAGTGGCACGCGAGATGCTCGTCAGCTCAGCGATCCGCCTATACGGGACGCCGGCTTCGACCGCTTCCAGGACGAGCAGAGAGGCAGGTCCAGTGGGCTTCGACGCAGAACGATCAGCACGCATCGCCGCAATGCAGGAAACCGCCCGGCCCACCTGGGAGGCAACCGGCGACACGAACGCCCTCCAGCAGTTCCTCAAGGACAACGGGTGCCATGGAGTGGAAGCCGTCTTCGTCACCATGGGCCTGTTGAGCTGCGATCTTGCCGAAGCCCAGCGAGCCATCTTCAGCGCCCCATGCCGTGACGCTGAACGCCGGTTCCACAACGACGCCCTGGACCTGCTCGCCGAGGCCGCCGACACCGACGCCTGACCGCACCGACAGTCGGCAAAGCCTTGACTCGGCCATTAATACTCCGCCGACCTCAGGTGATCTCCGCCCACGGGCCGGTGGTCTCGTCCTTGGGCGCCCAGAGCAGTGGTTGGCTCATGCGGCAGTGCTCATTCACTCCTTCGTCCCAGGGAAACCGACCAGCCTTGTCCGGCCAGAACAGCTGAGTGATCGGCAGTGGCGGGGTCTGGTAGAAGTCGATACCCGCGCCGAAGAAGTCGTGGTACCAGCTGGGATGGACAGGCCGGACGGCCACGTCGTAGCCATTGAGAACGTCGCCCCGGCGCTGGTCGGGCTCGAGTGGGCTGCCGTCTCGTATCGCCGCCCCGGCGGCGTTCGCCACTTTCATCGCGGTCTGCGAGGGCAGGCCGAACACGCTGACCTCTGGACTGCGCAGTGTGTGCCAGAGGCCGATTGAGTAGCCCCAGTCGCCAGGGGCATCACCGCCGGCCACGCCCATGACGTGCCACCCGTAGTCCGCGACGTTCTTCGCGATGTGGTGATCGCGTTCCTCCGACACCGGTCCGCCCCATTCGGTCGGTGCGCAGAGGAGGCAGAAGCAAGGGGACTCGTCCATCCGAGGAGACTAAGCCCTGCCCCGCTCACAGGGCTCTCCGGCCGTGAGCCAGCCACGTGCCCCTCGCGTGCCCGATCAGCCGGAGAGGAGCAGGGAACCACGGTGAAGAGCGGACAGTCGGCAGCTCCCCCGCAGGTCAGCGACTTCCCAGCTCAGCAGGCATCCGCATACGGCGTCTTCCGAACTGGTGCTCTTGGCCCCCCGCTGCAGCGCTTGACTGAATCATTGAGACTCCGCCGACCTCACATGTGACCCTCGGCATCCTTAGCTGCGGGGTGTGACTCTCGATCCTCGTACTCCTTGATCGTCGTACTCCTTGGCACCGCGCCGTCCTATCGGCCGGCCGTTCTCGCAGCGTTCGCCGACGTACTGGCAGCGTTCAGGAGGCACCGGGTCGGTGGCGACTCCTAGCCCGCGCAAGCTGCGAGTTTGCATGAGCCGATCACCAGTGGCGCACGCTCCAGCGCCTTGGCCAAAGTTGCGCCAATGCGCTGCTGAGAGACGATGGGAGACGGTTGGGCCTGGCCGTCGCGACCGAATTCTGACGCAGGAGGCACACCATGGCTACTTCTTCGTTGCTCCCGACGCCGGTCCTGGAGCCCGCGGCCCAGGAACTGGCGGATTCCACCAAGCCGCACCCGCGCCTCTACGAAGTCCCACCGGAGAACGGCCGAGAGATCCTTGATGATCTGCAGGCGGGCAAAGGGGTGGCCAAGCCCACGGTGGACGAGGAATGGGTGAGCGTCGACGCAGGCCAGTACGGCCAGGTCCGAGCCCGAATCATCCGTCCCCAGGGGGCGACGAAAACCCTCCCGGTGGTTTTGTACATCCACGGCGCCGGATGGGTGTTCGGCGACGAGAAAACTCATGACCGACTGGTCCGGGAAGTGGCGACCGGAACGGACGCCGCGGTGGTCTTCCCGGTCTACGACCTGGCCCCCGAGGCGAAGTATCCCACTCAGATCGAGCAGAACTACGCGGTCGGTAAGTGGATCATCGAGAACGGCGAGGAGCGGAACCTCGATGCCTCCCGGATCGCGGTATGCGGCGATTCGGTCGGCGGCAACATGTCCGCAGTCTTCGCGCTGATGGCCAAGGAACGCGGCGATGTTCGCCTGGCCGCACAGGTGCTGCTGTACCCGGTCACCGACGCCAACTTCGACACCTCTTCGTACCAGCAGTTCGCCGACGGCTACTACCTCACTCGCGACGGGATGAAGTGGTTTTGGGACGCCTACACCACCGACCCCGAGCAGCGCGCCGAAATCTATGCCTCGCCACTGCGCGCCGACATCGAGCAACTCCGCGGTCTTCCCCCCACCTTGGTCATCACCGATGAGGCCGATGTGCTGCGTGACGAAGGCGAGGCGTACGCGTCCAAGCTGCGCGAGGCGGGAGTGGACGTCACAGCGGTACGAGTGCTGGGGATGGTCCATGATTTCCTCATGCTCGACAGCCTCCGCGACTCCAAAGCGACCGTTGTCGCACGCACGCTGGCCACCGAAGCGCTGCGCCGAGCACTCCACCCGTAGCCCGCGCTTGGGCGTGGGCACTGCTGCCTTCTTCGTCTGCGTGATCGTCTGGTGGAGCAGGCCTGGGAAACGAGTCGAAGATCTGCGCCGGACTTCTCAAGCGGTGCAGAGCCCAGAAGCGTTGAATCGCCGTGCCCCATGCGTGCCCGAGCCAGCGGGGAATCACGGGGAACACCAGGCGATCACAGTGGCTGGACATGCCGACGACCCCTGACCGAGTTGGCTGGTCAGGGGCCGTTCGCCTGCGGTGGGTGTGGGATTTGAACCGACGGTGACGTCGCCGCCACGACGGTTTTCAAGATCGCTGGGGACCCGATGCGCCAATGCCGCGGACCTGGGCCGTCTCTTTCGGATCACGCCTAGACAGCGCCGTCCTCCCCCCGTACCCAGGCCAGTTGCGCGTCGCTCAGCGGGGGATCGAACCCCTCCGGGAGCATGAGCATGAGTGGCTGCGGCCACATGCTCTCCGGCCCGTGTTCTTCGCAATGCAGGGCGATGAGATGCGGCCCTTCCCCGCAGGCTTCGTGCCAGTCCTGCCCGAGGCCGACCCGCGTGGTCCTCGCGAGGGAAGGAGGTGGTGTCCGCGCCCCGGCCATGCTCGCGGACAGCAATCGGCCGCGCCCGGTAGCGTCCTTCCGGGGCCTGGTAGCGGCCGGAATGACCGTCACTGGCCGATCCGGCTAGAGCTACGGATCAGGTGATGCCCACGAGAGGGGATGGTGCGCGGTCGGCTCTGGCAGGTCATCTGCTGGCCATCGACGAAGCCCGACCATCGGTTAGGTCCCGGACGATTCTCCGGGCCGCCCCCAGACAGGCCGGGGATGCAACCATTCCCTTCAGAGCTGGAACCCCCGGAAGCCGACCGCGCGCTTGAGACCCTAAAGGCCGGCACTGACAACAGCCTTATAGGTGCTTGGCCGTTGAGCGGTGAGTGTCCAACTGCGTGACAACGCCGACGAACAGCGGCGGACGAGCGCGAACGTCTGCGGACCATCAGCGCAGGTGAGAGACACACCGGTCCAAGGCAGAGTCCACACCCAAATTGCTTCGGGACGAAGAAGTCACATGTCATGGCGTGCCCGATCCGTGCCCGCCAGGTCGGTAAGCCACGGTCAGCAGCGGGTGCCCGGAAAAGCCCTACGGTTCGCCCTGGCACCCGTTGCCGCTGGTCAAGGCATCAACGAAGCCCAGAAAGCGGTGATTTCCAAGCTCAGAGCGCGGGTTCGTTTCCCGTCACCCGCTCCATACTTGAAGGCCCGGGCCAGGGACGTGATCCCCGACCCAGGCCTTTATGTTGTCTAGACCCTTCTAAACTCCGCGCACCACTTCCGCACCACTTGACCCCTCTCCCGTCTGGTCAGCGCCCTTCTTCCGCGCGGCCCGGACTGAGTGCTGGTCGATCAGCGCGGCGGCGAGCAATTCCCGCATGCGTTCCGTGTCCTGTGGCGCGCTCAAGCCGCGCTTGGGCAGTATCAGCACTCCGGCGCCCCATATATCTGGGGTGAGTAGCACGAAGACCCGGCGACTCTCGACGCAGCGCCCGTAGAACTCCCAACCTGTGTGGTTCGTATGACGCTCGGACACAGTGCCGATCCCTGATCGGTCGACCGTGACGCGATGTTCGCCCAGGTGCCTGGCGTATCCGAGCAAGCCCAGAGCCATCAGCCAGCGGCACGCGATCATGATGACGATGACAGTCACAGTGAACCGCAACACCCCCAGGGCAGGGGAGTCGATGCCCTTGGCCGCAACGTTGATCGCGATCACCAGGCCGAGGAAGATGCCCACGACCCACAGGACGTCGGCTTGCCGGACTTACGAACTGGAAGCAACTGTGCCGGGCACCGATTGGGTGTCTAACTACGCTACGACGGCACCGCAGTGAGGCGTACAACCACGGACTCTCGCGGACAGTCCTCGCAGGTCACAGACCATCCGACTCAGGTCGGGACGAAGAGGCCGTGCCCGCTGCGTGCCCGATCCGACGGGAAGCGGCGGGGACTCACGGGGCACGACGGTCACAGCAGCGCTGAGGCCTGACCGGGCCTACAACTGGGCGGACGGCACAGGCCTGCTCGGGATGGACCGGCCGGAGGAAATAGACGCGGCATTTGAGCGCGAGGAGCCTCATGTCGGAGTGGCAGTGATCGGCCTTGCCCTCGATCACTCCGACCCCGGGGTCATCCTTCCCCGGATCGCCCGCGCTCTGTGCTCGGACTCGGAAGAGCTGCGCCGGCAGGGCACGGTCGCGCTCGCGCACGATGCACGTCTTCACCACACGGTCGATGCCGAGTGCCTGGCCCTTTTGCGGACCCGGCCCAGGGGGAACGAAGCCGACGACGACCTTTGGACGTTTGTCCCGCACCGGCGCTTGCCTCTCTGGCTCTGGCGCCATCACCTGTCGCAGCACGCGAAATGGTTGCTCTGGCACCGCTGGCGGACTTGAAGGGCCCGTGGTGAGCGGCCCCGCTGTACAGCAGCGGATACAGCAACCGCGGTGACCGCAGAGGTCGGGATGACGTATCCGGCGTCTGTCCGGCAGGCGTGACACGTCCGGCGGGCTTGCATCGCCTTGGCGAGCGCGGCCGACTTCCCTGCGGTCATGGGCCGCACGGGCTCGGCCCGGTCGAGGCGGTAGAGGTAGGCGACCACCACACCCGCCTTGCGATGGCGGGAGCGGCGCATCACCTGCGCCACGACCCGCTGACCGCCGGGTCGTATGCCGCGGGCGTGGAGCTGGCGGCGGGCGGCGGGTGGCGTAGCCGTTCGGAGCTAAGCACCACGGGTAGGTCAGAACCAGCGGTTCGCGGATTTTCAAGTCTGCTGAGGGGCCCGTGGGTTCGTGGCCCTCATACCTGTGCGGTCGGTACCAAAGAGCTCTGTGTGGGCTGCGCGGACGAGCGGTCCAGGTCGTGGCAATTCTGATGCTGGTCCTGTCGGCACCCCGGCGGGAGTCATCCATGGCCCCGCTCGAAGGGGCCGGGTGAGTGGCGTGATTTCGCCGACTGGCAGGATGTCGGCTCCCAGCGGGGAACGGCTCGGTAGCACCACGCACCGTGGCCCGCGTCCTCCCTCGCGACCGCCACCACACGCACAGGAGAACGCACCGTGACCGACAAGGACGCTGAGCACTCCGACGAGCGGGATTACGGCACAGGCCCCTGGTGGACGGAGCTCGGGACGCTGGGCGCCGTCGCACTGATCATCTTCGGTGGTCTCGCGGCAGCGTGGGTCTTCCTCCGGTTGCCCGGCGCCCCGGAGAACCTGTCGACCGGCTACTACCAGGCCGCCAAGGTCGTCGCCATCGGCGTGGTGATCGCGGGAAGCGCCCTACTGGGCCGCCGTCGTACCCGGGCCGCGGCCACCGAGGAGACGAACGAGCCGTAAAGCGCCTGACGCCGCCGGCCGGTAGGTTGCGGTGGTGGCGGGAGACGCGCATAAGCGGTGCAGCCATAGAGTCATGCGGCGCCGCGGGTCATCACCGGGAAGCCGAGCAACGGCGCGGCAGCGCGGCAGCGCGAGCTGGCCCTGCGTCATCCGGACGCCTTCGCCGACCACGCGGCCGACTTCCGGCGACGGGCCACCGGCTCCAACCCGACCTCGCGATCCACCCGGCCGGACGGCCCGCGCCCACCGGGACTGCGCCGCACCCAAAGCTGACCAGCAGCAAACCGCTCTTGGCATCGGGCTGCCTGGGACGTCATGAACCCGGGTGAGGCGGTCGCTCACCCGGCGCGAGGTGAAGTCCGCACCGGTCGCATCGGTGCTGGATTCATCCGTCCGTCTCGCGGAGCAGGAACACGGGCTCGATGAAGCCGACAGTGTCCCCTGGGGGAGACGCTCCTCGTGCCATGCGAATGCTTCGTGCCGGGTGCCGGGGGCCACGTTTACGCAGGTCAGACCCGCAATACCAGTGGAGCGACTTCCTCCGCGCGAAAAACTGGTTCGGCACAGGCTGTTCGTGCCGTAGGGTTGTGTTCACCGACGCGGGGTGGAGCAGCTCGGTAGCTCGCTGGGCTCATAACCCAGAGGTCGCAGGTTCAAATCCTGTCCCCGCTACTCAGTAAGGCATCGGGCCCGGCGCTTTCGCCTCGGGCCCGATGTCGTATGCCCGACTGCCCCGACGGCCGGGCTCCGCCTGGTTGCGGGCGCCACTCCCCGAGACAGCAGACCCGATCGCTGTTCCGACCGCAGTGAGTACGCCTGGGGGTGCCGCGTTCTGAGGGAGCAGCGGCACGAGCGTGAGCGCGAACCTTCCTACGTGTCGTGCTGTCGGCGCACCATCTCGGTGATCCAGATGGGCGCGAACGGAGACGTGCAGCCCGGGGAAGTCGGGTAGTCCTTGAGCACCTCCAGGCGCTCACCGATGTCGAGTGCACGGGTGCGGTACTCGGCGTGCTCGATCCCGATCTGAGCCAGGCAGTGGTTCATCGCCCACTGCAGGCGATCCGGGGATTCCTTCATCTGCGCCTCGATGACATCGAGCAGTCCTGCGAGGTCGAGGCCCTCGGGCTTCTTCGCCACGCGTTCGGTGGTCAGCGCCCAACCGGCACTCGCGACCACCGGATCCGGATCGGCGGACCAGGCCAGGCGCAGCTCTTCGGAGTGCGGGTTCTTCTTCACCACGTAGTTCACGAGCCAGTCGTGCACCTTGGGTGTGCGCGCCTCGCGCAACATGACGTCCAACTCGTCACGCTCGAACGCCTTCGGGCGGCAGATCAGGATCGCCAGCAGTCTCGCCGCGGTGTCATCCGTCTCCCAGAGCCGGCACGCGAGTTCCTGCTGCGTCTTCAGCCGCTTCGCGAGCGCGCGCAGCTTGCTGAGGTTCACACCGTGATCGTCACCGTGTTTCTCGTTCACCGCGCGTGTCTTCGGGTCCTCGAGCTCGGCCAGCTCGGCCATCACCTCGGCCACCGTCGTCTCGGGCAGCGTCGTCCCGGCCACCTCAAGCCTCCTGTCCATCACATGCGAGATTCAGCCTAGGACGGACGTCGGCCTCCTGTCGTACACGCCGCCGCACCCACTCGGCGGGGTCACGACGACGGCGCGTACCGAGTCTTCGCGCAGGAGGTCGTCACGGTCGCCCAGGCTGAGTTCGCGGCCCTCGCCGAGAACCGCGATGAACTCTGCGGCTGGACCAGCAGGGTCGGCCCGCCCACAGGCTGTCACGGGACCGGCCACAGGACAGCGTCAAGGACGGCAGAAGGGTCAGTCGCAGTCCTCGCTGTCCTCTCCGGCGGCGAAACGGACGTCAACGGCCTGGGCCGCGTCGAGGTGGCGGAGGTTGCCTTCGGGGCGGTGGAGCTGTCGCTCAGCCCTGCGGCTCGCTGATGTTGACCATCCAGGGGATACCGAACCGGTCCGTGCACATGCCGAACACGTCGCCCCACATCTGCTTCTCCAGGGGCACGGCCACGGAGCCGCCGGCGGACAGTTTCTCCCAGTAGCCACGCAGTTCGGCGGCGTCGTCGCCGCTGAGGCTCACCGAGAAGTTGTTGCCCGGCGTGTGCTCCATCCCCGGCGGGGAGTCCGCGCCCATGAGGGTGAAGCCGCTCGGAGTCTCCAGCATGCCGTGCATGATCCTGTCGGCGTCCGGTGTGGCGGCCTGGCCGGACTCACCGTAGGTGTTCAGCGCCAGCGTGCCGCCGAAAACCTCCTCGTAGAACTCCAACGCCTGCCTGGCGTCACCGCCGAAGCTGAGATACGGGTTGAGACGCGAGGCCATGAAAACCCCCTGAAACGAAGCAGACGGTCGGTTGTCCGCAGACTAGCGGGGGCCACCGACAAACGCACCCGGTGAACTCCGTCAACGACCCGACGTGGGCACTCATCACCTCAACCGGCGTCGAGGGCCCTGCCCTCGACCGCGACATCGCCCGCCGACTGAAGGAACGTTTGGTCGCCGACCACCGTGCGTCGCTCGGCACCACCTCGCGCCGCCGGCCGACCACGCCGCCCATCGCCCTGACGCCCGCCTTCTCCGCGGAAACGCTGTGTTCCGGGCGAACCAATATCTGCGGCCGTGAAGTGAGATATCGACGCAACGCGCGATGAGAGTTTCTGGTGCAGCAGACCGAATGAAATTGCTTATCGCGCACAGTCGATCGCACCGTGCTACTGTCGACTCAGTTGCAGTTGTGGTTCCCAGGAACGTCAAGTGCCCCCACTGGATTTGCACGCCAATCGGAGTGCGCCAATGGGAGCGCTTTTACACTTCCGGACACTTTCCGGACGGGGCAATCATCGCGGCGACACGGAGTCAGCACAGTGCGGACTCCCAGCATGGCCCCCGAAGGAGATTCAAGATGGCTACTGGCACCGTGAAGTGGTTCAACGCGGAAAAGGGTTTCGGCTTTATCGAGCAGGATGGTGGCGGCGCTGACGTGTTCGCCCACTACTCGAACATCGCCGCCCAGGGTTTCCGTGAGCTGCTGGAAGGCCAGAAGGTGAGCTTCGACATCGCGCAGGGCCAGAAGGGCCCGACGGCGGAGAACATCGTTCCTGCCTGACGCTGACGCGCGCAGTTCGCAGCTGGGGCCCGCACTTCGGGGTGCGAGCCCCAGCTCGTTGCGTTTCTGGGCACGGCCTCCACGTCGCGGCGATTCCAGCGCCGGCATGATCCGGGGTCCGCAGTCCCACCGCCTGGAGGATGCTCCATCCAGGCCCGGACGGCGTCCGTCAGAGCTTCCCACGCTCGACGCCCCGATCCTCCGCCCCGGATCGCGCCACCCGTTCAGCGCCCGCCTCGGTCCATGGGATTCTCCCGCCGACCAGATCCGCTCGCGCATTTGCTCTGGCCCTCTTGCGACTCTCTGCGTTGCTCTTTACTGCAGGAATTCCTTGACAGGTGCCGCCTCCAGGAAGGTTCTGCATGAACCGCACACGTACGAACGACCGTTTCGCCCGTACCCGTAGCCGTCCCGGCAATTCCGCCTTCGGAAAGGGTGGCGCCCGCGCCGGCGCTGCGGCTTCCGGCCGCTCCGGTGCCCCGAGCCGTTCGGGTGGCTACGGACGCCGGCCCGCTGCGCTGCAGGGGGAGTTCGCCCTGCCGACAACGATCACCGCCGCACTCCCCGCCGCCGCGGCGTTCGCCGACCTCGACATGCCCGGGCCGTTGCTGGCCGCGCTCGTCGCCGAAGGCGTGACGGTACCGTTCCCGATCCAGGCCGCGACCCTGCCGAACTCCCTCGCGGGTCGCGACGTACTCGGCCGCGGGCGCACCGGGTCCGGCAAGACCCTCGCCTTCGGCCTCGCGCTGCTGGCCCGTACGGCGGGCCGGCGAGCCGAGCCCCGGCAGCCGCTGGCCCTGGTGCTGGTACCCACTCGGGAGCTGGCACAGCAGGTGACGGATGCGCTCACTCCGTACGCCCGCTCTGTGCGTCTGCGGCTGGCCACAGTGGTCGGCGGGATGTCGATCGGCAGGCAGGCCGGTGCGCTGCGCAGTGGGGCAGAAGTCGTCGTCGCAACGCCGGGCCGGCTGAAAGACCTCATCGAGCGGGGCGACTGCCACCTCGACCAGGTCCGCATCACCGTCCTGGACGAGGCCGACCAGATGGCCGACATGGGCTTCATGCCGCAGGTCACGGCGCTGCTGGATCAGATGCGCCCGGAGGGGCAGCGGATGCTGTTCTCGGCCACCTTGGACCGCAACGTCGACCTTCTGGTCCGCCGGTACCTGACCGACCCGGTGGTCCACTCCGTCGACCCGTCGGCGGGTGCGGTCACCACGATGGAGCACCACGTGCTCCATGTGCACGGCGCGGACAAGCATCGGGCGACGACCGAGATCGCGGCGCGAGAGGGCCGGGTGATCATGTTCCTGGACACCAAGCACGCCGTCGACCGGCTCACCGGCCACCTGCTGAACAGCGGTGTACGGGCCGCCGCCCTGCACGGTGGGAAGTCGCAGCCGCAGCGCACCCGGACCCTGGCCCAGTTCAAGGCGGGGCATGTGACGGTGCTGGTCGCGACCAATGTCGCGGCGCGCGGGATCCACATCGACAATCTCGACCTGGTGGTCAACGTGGACCCGCCCAGCGACCACAAGGACTACCTGCACCGGGGCGGCCGCACGGCCCGCGCCGGCGAGTCGGGCGTCGTCGTCACCCTGGTCACACCCGACCAGCGCCGTGGCATGGTCCGTCTCATGGCGGACGCAGGGATCCACCCGCAGACCACCCCGATCCGCTCGGGCGAGGCCGAACTGAACCGCATCACCGGCGCGCAAACCCCGTCGGGCATCCCGGTCGTCATCACGGCACCGGCGCCCGGACGCCCCGAGCGCGGTGCCTCCGCCTCTCGCGGCCGGCGCGGCCGTACCGCTCAGGAGCGCCGCACGGGCCAGGCGGTGCGCCGCACGGCTCAGCGGCAGTCCGTGCTCGGCGGCGGCGCGGAACGCTCGTGACCGGAAGATCGCCCATGTCTGCAGGAGGTACCTTTTGACGCTGGTCCAGATGCAGCCACGTCCGGCGGACTCCGCCATCAGGACCGTGGTCGACGCCATGGACGCGCCCGGACCGCAGGTCTGGGACGACATGACCGTAGAGGTGGCCTTGTCCGTCATGGCCAGTGCGCGTGCCGGGCACCTGCTCGTCTGTGACGCGGACGGCCTGTGCACAGGCCTGATCACTCAGGCCCAGCTCACCGCCGTACGCGACAGCTCCGCCTACACGGATCGGATCCGCCTGCGGGACGTCGTCGGCGACAGCGGACCGTTCACCTCCCCCCTGACCACACCGGTCGCAGCTGAACACGCGATGCGGTGCCGGACGCCAGGGCCTTTCGTCCGCAACTTGCCCGTCGTCGATCAGCACGGCTGCGCCGTCGGCGTTCTCGCCTTCTCACGCTGATCCGCCGCTCTCCGGCCGACCTCTCCCCCTCAACCTGCGAGGCACCATGCGCTGCATCATCGCCCGTTTCCCGTTCGACCTGTCCAAGAGCGACGTGCTGGCGTCGATGAAGGGCATCAAGCCCGAGCCGGTCACCGGTGAGTCCGTGACCATCGGCCGCCGCCAGTACCCCGTCAAGCAAGTGGGCGAAATCATCACCCGGCAGGACCGCCGGGACTTCACCGCCGGCGAAGTCACCAGGGCCATGACCAGTCTCGGCTTCACCTGCCACCCCCTCCCCGATGCCTCACCCCCCGCGGGCACCCTCACTCCGATCCAGGAGGCGTCGGCACTGCTCGGCTCCCCCGCGCCCGTGTAACCGACGGAACAGGCGAACACCAAGACCAGGACAGCATGAGGGCCCGACCGGCGCGCCGGTCGGGCCCTCATCGCGTTCCGGCGTCCGGTACACACGGCCACGTTCTCCGGCGGGGCCGGCGGTTCAGCAGCGGTGGGTCGGTCGTCGGAAGCAGCCGAAGTCACCGACGGTCCGGCCGCTCACATCCTTGATCGCGACACGGTGCATCCGCCTGTCGCGGGGATCGCAAGGTGGCGCTTCGGGTGCAGAGGCCCTGAGGCGCGCGGCGCGAGGTCACGACCGCCGTTGCGTGCAGCACATTACCTCTACCTCAAGAACCTCAAAATCTACTCTCGCCAGAGTAGACATTCGGTGGTCCCATCGCTAATGTCTGTCTCGGAGACATGGTCGAACGAAACCCGCCAGAGACGAAGCGGTGGGTAGCAGTACAAGCGACATCGGTTTGGCACGTGGTTGACACAGCGGAAGAACGGAGGAAGCAGACGCCATCAGGATCGCCCGGGCAAGGAAGATCCGGCCCGGGTACCGACGACCCCGGAATGGAAGGTGGTCCCCGGTCACGCATCCGCGATCCCCGCGCCCCCGCCCTCTCCCGGGCGGAGGTAGCGGAAACAGAAGGTCGGCACAGCGTTAGCGCCGACAGATGGTGTTGAATTTCCTTCGGGGCCCTGGTGCCGTACGGCACCAGGGCCCCCTCGACGCGTTGCACAAGAGGTGAGAATGACAGCAGACACTCCGCTCAGTGGCCGTCTGGACGACGACGACTACCCCGCGTACACCATGGGACGGGCCGCCGAGATGCTCGGCACCACACCCGGATTCCTCCGCGCCATCGGCGAGGCCCGCCTCATCACCCCGCTGCGCTCCGAGGGCGGGCACCGCAGGTACTCCCGCTACCAGTTGCGGATCGCCGCCCGCGCCCGCGAACTCGTCGACCAGGGCATGCCGGTCGAGGCCGCCTGCCGCATCGTCATCCTCGAAGACCAGCTCGAGGAAGCTCAGCGCATCAACGCAGAGTTCCGCCGCGCCGCAGCCGCACAGGACGACAGCTCCCACTGAGACCGTCCAGGCTCATACGGTCGGCTGAAGCGCGGAGCGTGTCGCATCGAGTGCGCGGAGACAGAAGTCCGGGAGCTGTCCGGTTGCCCGCCCGGCGGCCGGGCGAGGAACCTGCCCGACTGCAGGCTCCACATCCGCCGCAGGAATCAACCGTCAAGCCCCGACCGCACCGGTGATGCCGCGACGAGAACATCCTGACCCGCGCCTCGCCATCGCCGTCGCCGTCGCCGTCGCCGTCGACCATGAACCTCCCTACGGCGGAGAGGACTTTCGAGCAGCCCGTGAAGCTGCACACCGACCTCGAGGCACGGGCGAGGCGTGCTGCCGCCGCGCTGGTCGGAGCCCACCCCGTAACCCACGTGGGCCGACAAACGCGCGCCCCTCCGCGGCGGGCGACAGTTTGATAGGCGGCGCCGCGCGCCGGGGAACCCGACCGCGGAGTGCGCGACATGGGCGAGCTGTTGCAGCAGATTTCGGCAGGACATCATCGCGGCGTCCGCCGACGCCTCAGGACCGAACGGTGAGCGCGACGCTCCCGGTCGCGGCCCTCGGTCCGCCTTCCGGGCCGCCGCGCATGAGCGGCCCGGGGTACGCGGCGCCGGATCAGGCGAGTCCCTCGAGTGCGGTGCGCGTCATGAGGCTCGCCAGGGCCGAGCGGGACGGTACGGCGGTCTTCCGGTAGATCGCGGACAGATGGGTCTCGACCGTACGGCGGCTGAGGTAGAGCTTGGTCGCGATGGCCTGGTTGCTCAGTCCCTCCGCGACCAGTTCGGCCACCTCGAGTTCTCGTGCCGTCAGTCCGGCCGGCTGCGCGGGAACTCGTCGGGCGCTTTCCAGGACCTGCGGACGGATCATCTCGGCCAGGTCGGACAGCAGACGCGCGCCACCGCCGTCGGCGAGCCGGTGGGCGCGGTGCCACATGTCCACCGCGCGTGAGCCCTCCCCGGCGGCCTTCACCAAGGGAGCTGCCCGCAGCAGGGAGTACGCCTCCCAGAGCGTCATGCCGGAGCGCGCGTACTCCTGGGCGGCCTCGTCGAAGAGGCGTGCGGCTTCGCCGGTGTCACCCCGGTGCTCGGCGAGCGCGGCCATGGCGCGGAGTGCGGCCGCACGCTGGCCCCGCAGGCCCAGCCGATCCGCCTCCTCAACGGCCTGTGCGGCCCAGCGTCCGGCCTGGTCGAGCCGGCCGGTGGCCATGGCGGTGCCGACGAGCGTCTCCAGTTGGGCCGGGCGTATCGAAGGCTGTACCCGCCGCAGTTCGTGGCCGGCTCCGGCATGCAGGATGGCGTCCTGCGCACGCTGCGGGTCACCGCTCACATACGTACAGTGGCCGAGCATGGACCAGGCCAGTGAGGCCCACCAGCTGTCGCTGCTGCCGACCGTCGCGACGGCTTCCTCGGCGGTCGCCAGGGCCTTGGGGTCGCCCCAGGGGCAGGCCAGGAGCAGGATCAGCGATTTGAAGGCCAGTGTGAATGCCAGGAGTTCACTGCTGCCGATCGCCCGTGCGACGGATTCGGCCTCCTCGGCGGACTCCAGGGCGGACGGCAGCCGGCAGGTGTTCAGGTGCACGAACGCTCTGCTCGTCAGCAGGTGCGGCAGGACATAGAGCTGACCACTGCCACGGGCGATGTCCAGGCCGCGCTCGACGTGCCGTTCCGCGTCACCATGACGCTCCAGCAGTGCTTCGGCCCAGGCCAGCCACACCAGCGACTCGCACAGTTCGGTGAGGTTGGGGTCGGTCAGTCCGTCCGTGAGCCTCGCGGCGGCATCGGCGAAACTCCCGGCCGCCTCGGTCCTGCCCTCGTATGCCTCGCCCAGGGATGCCAGCGCCAGTGCACAGGCCTCACCGGTGTGGTCACCGTGGGAACGGGCGACGGCAAGGGTCCGTGCGACGTCCGCGCGCACGTCGGGGTAGGAGACGGTCACCAGGGCGGACATCCCCAGGGCCAGCCCGAGGGAGACCACCTGGCCGGGCGGGGGGCCGGGACGACGGGACAGCTCCCGGTGAAGGAGGGCGGTGGCCTCCGGAGAGTGTCCGAGGTGCCGTTCCATCACGGCGCACTGTGCGATGGCGTTCGCACGCAGCGAGGGGTCGTCCGCACCTGATGTGCTGATCAGCGCGTGCAGCAGGCTGCGGCTCTCGCGCAGATCGCCGCAGACGCCGAGCGCCCGGGCTCTCGACAGCATCAGTTCGCCGCGCCACTTGGCATGTTCGGCCGTGTCCGGCAGGAGCCGGAGAACAACTTCCAGCAGGTGAGCGGCGGTAGCCGGCGCGGTGTGGGCGAGCTGGGCGGCCGCCTCGCTCAGCACGGCGGCCGCCTCCGGATCCCAGCCGGTCAGCGACCTCTCGACGTGATGGGCCCGCTCGGCGACGGAGGCGCCGGTCCTTGCCAGTTCGTCCGCCGCACGACGGTGGAGCTCGGTACGTCGCCGGGCGGCGGTGTTCTCGTACACCAGCGCCCGCAGCAGCGGGTGGCGCAGCGCCCACCGGTCGCCCGACCCGATGCGCAGGAGATCGCGCTGCGCCAGGTCACGTGTGCAGTCGTCGAGTTCGGACGTGGAGTGGCCGGTCGAGAGGGTCAGCATGGCGGGCGTCGCGTGGTCGCCGAGGACCGCCACGGCTTCGACGACACGGCGCTGCGGTTCGGGCAGCGTCGTCAGTTCGTCCAGCAGCAGGGCCGCCAGTCCGCTCGGGACTCCGATCGCGTCGCTGTCGCGCCGGCTGTCGCGCGAGCCCGGGGCGGTGATGCCGCGCAACGACGCCCCGTGCCGGTATGCGTGCAGCAGGGAGAGGAGGTAGAGCGGATTGCCCTCACTGGCCACGTAGAGCTCTTTGGCGTGGTCCGGAGGAAGGTCGGAGGCCAGCGCCTTGACGGACTCCTGCTCAGCGAGCGGCTCCAGCGCCATGCCCAGCACGGCGCCGCTGTCGGCGCCGCGTGTGAGCGCCGAGGTGAGGGAGGTCGGCGTCTGACGGTCACGGCGCGCCACGGCGAGAAGCACCCGGCCGCGAACCGGGTGCCGGATCAGATGATCCAGAAGTTCCAGGGACGCGGGGTCGGCCCAGTGAAGATCGTCCAGGGCCATCACCAGCCCGCCGTCACCGAGCCGCGCCAGCAGCCCCGCGATCGCGCGATGGAGGCCGAAGCGGTTGGGAGTGCCCGCACTTGGCGCCGCGCCCCGTGCGCCGAAGAGCACCGGAGCCGCCTCCGCGAGCGCGGGATCGGCGTCCAGCAACCCGGGGTCGACGTCGGCGAACGCGTCGGCGAACGTCTGGTACGCGGTGTGCTGCTCGTACTCCGTGGCCCTGCCCCGCAGCACCGTCAACCCGCTCCGCCTGGCCCGCGAACACAGTTCGCTCAGCAGCCGGCTCTTCCCGATGCCGGCTTCCCCGGCGATGTCGACGACCGCGGGAGCGCCGCCCTGCCCAAGGCCGGCGATCACGGAGTCGAGCCGCTCCAGTTCCGCGGATCTGCCGACCAGCATGGCCACGTCCCGTCCTGCCTCATGGACACCCTTTGCGTCCTGTGCGTCGATCATGTCTTCCGACGGCACCCTATGGTCCTGCCAGGAGACAATTGTCGGGAAGCATGCGGTTCTGGCCGGTCCTCGCTCTCCGGTCCTTCACTCGCGGTCCTCGCACGCCGGTCCTTCACTCGCCGGTCCATCGCCCGCCGGTCCATCGCCCGCCGACCGCGGGCCGGCTCCCGCCCCCCTCCCGACAGGGAGCCCGATCCCGACAGGGAGCCCGATCCCGGCCGCGGCCCGCCTGGACCTGCGCAGCGGCAGCAGCCGTTCCTCGAGGTGAACTCCCGTAAGCGCATACGTAGTTCCACGGATCCTGCCGCACTGCGTGTACGGCAGGGTTGCTCGAACGCAGACCGATTCTGCCGAAGGGAGCTGATGCAGTGATGGCACCGTCGCCGCACCCGTGCAGCACCAAGGTCCACGTATGACCGTCTCCACAGGTCACGTGTCCGAAGGAAGGACGGTCGCCGCGTACTGGCTGGCGGCGATCGCCACGGTCCTCACCGTGCTGGGGCTCTACGTCCTGCCCTGGTGGCCGTCCGACTATCCCGACCCCACGTTCCTCGAGTACCGCGCCGAGTACGTCGCGGACCTCGCCGACAACACCGCACCGTGGTGGAACGCCTTCCACGACAGCTACTTCGTGGTCGGATTCGCGGTCCAGACCGCCGCCGTCTGCCTGCTGCCGTTCGTCGTGGCGCGCCGGGACCGGTGGCACTGGCTCTCCGTCCTGGCGGTTCTCGGCGCGATCTGGCAGCTCATCGGTGTGCTCGGCAGCACGATCTTCCACACCACGCCCGCGCCGTTCCTGGGTCCGCTGGCCGGACTCCTCGGTCTCACCGCTTGGCTGCTCGCCCGCCCCGCGCAGCGCCAACAGCCGCGGCCGTGAATGAAGTTCCGCTCGTGATCAGCCGCGTTCACAGCTGTTCGGCCCGGGGCAGGTCCGCAATTGTGGCCGGTAGTCGGTATTTCGGCGTTCAAAGCACGGATCGCGGCACCGGTCGAGCGCAAGAACGATATGCAATCGCAGGTTTGAAAAGGGTTTCGCGCACTCGCGCGAGGCAAGCAAGCAGGGCATGAGCAATCCCCATGAACCCATGCCCATGAACGAGCCCTACAACTCATACCCCCCTCAGCGCGACAGCCTCGGAGCAAACCGGGCAGCCTTGGCCATCCATACGATCGCGGACATAGCCGCAGCATTTCTTGGTCTGTGGATCCTGCTGTACCTGCTCGAGGCCAACCAGGGAAACGTCTTCGTCGGCTTTGTGCACGACATGGCCGACTGGCTCGCCGCCTGGTCCCAGGACATCTTCACCATGGAGAGCGAAGGCCTGCGGGTCTTCCTCAATCACGGTCTTCCGGCCGTGATCTACCTGCTGCTCGGCCATGGGATCGCGGCGAGGCTGCGCCGGCTCTGACGGGTCCAGGTCGGCCGGATCGACCACGCCGAGCAAGTCGGGTGTGCCGCGTTTTTCGGTGAGGTCCGCGATCGGAAGCACACGCAGAAGGTCACGGGCCTCACGTCGCGACGTCATGGTCACCTCGCGACGCCTCAATGAGCGGAATGCCGCCAAACCCACCTCTCATCCCCGCATTCGTGATGACATGTCCGGGAGTACGAGAAATCATCGTCGGCAAATCTTTGCATCAGCATCACAACTGCTGCGCGTCGCCTTCGGGAAACGCCGTTAGCGTTATGGGCCCGCTCGATCCCGCGTGCGAACTTGATCAGGTCGCCGGCGTCCCTGGCGGCGCAGTCAGCACAGAAAGATCGCAGATGGACTATTGTTTCTCGTGCCGCAGAAATCTCAATGGGGCACTCGTGTGCCCAGGGTGCGGCGCATACGCTCCGGACATCGCGCCGCCTGCCCATCGCCTCCACAGCGAAAGCCCCTCTGTCCCGACGCGGCAGGCGTGGGGAGCGCAGGAGGTCCGCGCTCCGGGGTCCGACCCCGGCACTCAGCGCTTCGAAGCCGCACGGGACTTCGACACCGCACGGGACTTCGACACCGCGCCGGCCGGTAGCGGCGCGTCCGAGGACTCGGTGGCGGACGCAGCGGGCACTGGATCGTCCAGTGTCTTCGAGGCGGCCACCCCGCCCGCGCAGGGCCGGGCGGCCCGGCGTCGGCAACTGGCGCGCTGGAAGAAGAACCGGCGTCGGGCCATGGCGGCGACGGCGGTCGCGCTGGTCGGCGGCGGCCTGACCATTGCCGTGCTGCCGGCCGCCAAGCCTGCCACGAACCACGCGCACGCAGCCTCACCGCCGGAGCCGGAGCCGGTACCGGAGTCGGTGACCACGGCCATGCCCCGGACAGCGCCCGCGGACGCGCCGTCGGAGCAGCCGGACGCCCGGGTTTCGCAGCGTCGCACTCCCCCGCGCACAACAGCCAGTCGGCAGCAGAACACCACCGTCGCCGCGCCTCACACTGCGCCGACGGTCCGGCAGCCGAAAGCCGTCGTCACGGCCACGCCCCCGGCGCCCCCGAGCACAACGCCGCACACCCCACCCGGGTCTGCCGAGCAGAGGCACGCCGGCAACGCCCCGGCTCCTGCCCCTGCGACGCCCCCGCCCGCTTCCACCGAACGTCCCGGCCCGGGCACACCGGCCGAGAGCCTGTTGCCGACAACACCACCGGCAGAGCCGTCGTCGCCGACGCAGGTGTGCCTGGTCATTGTGTGCCTCGGCTGATCGTCCGGAATCTGTTCGCCACTGATTGCCGACCGACTCAACTGGCGCCGGGAGCGCGCCGGCCGAGCTGCTCCTGGCTCCGGGCGCGTACGAACTACGTGACCAACTGGCCGTACTTGCTCCCACGGACTTTCGACGCCGCTCCGGCCGACCTCCGCCGCGCCGTGCGCCGCGACCTCGGCGTACCGAACTGAGGTAGGCCGCCGAGCCCGAAACGGAGCACCGGGGCGCGGGACCGCCCCCATGTAGCGGTCGGCACCGAGCCGACCACGCCCTGGGTCTCTTTGACGACGCGCACCGCCGCCGCGTCCCACCGACCCCAAGTGTGTCAGACACTTGACACACTTAGGTCCGTAGGTAACTGTGTCATGGAGTTAATACACCCTAGGGGAGGGAAAGGCATCACGATGTCTGCTGAAGCAGAAACGGAAGGCACCTGGCGGACAGGTCTCGACACCCTCGTGCGCTGGGCCGGTGCGGCGACCGGTCTCGTCGTCAACGCGCTGGTGTCCTTCAGCCCTGAGCCCGACGTGGATGTGCTTTACGGATTCCCCGTGTTCGGTCTGTGTGTCATGGCCGGCGTCTTCACAGCAGATCTGATCGCGCGCCCGAGTCGTGGCCGACCACGAGTGGCCCAAGTGAGACCCCGCCGGATCCGGGACTACCTGCCACAGCCCCTGACCACCGCATTGGCCGCGCAGGCCGTCGTCCTGGTGACCCTCCTGAGCATCGCCGCCACCACGGCCTCGGCGGACGCTGACGGCCGTTCAGGACGTGCACTGTCCGTCGCCTGCCCGGCGGGAGCCCAACTTCTGACCCCCTGGCCCGGTCCCTACTACGCCTGGCCGACCATCGGCGGTCTCGCCCTCGGCACCCTTGCCTGTGCACTGCTCCTCCGCCGTATCACCGCGCGGTCCGGGAGTGACGACCAACGCCGCCTGCGGGTCCGGGCGGCGATCGGCGCATGGGGAGTGCTGGTGACCGCCCCTCTTTTCGCTGTCTCCTTGACAATGACCATCGCGGTGCTGAGCCTTTCCTGCGCGGGCGGGATGAAAGCCACGGCCTTGGGGGCTCTGGCTGTCACGGTCCTCATCTCGGCAGTGACCGCGTGTCACTGTCTGGGCGTCCTTCTGCTGCCGCAGGCCTACGTCAAGGAGCGGCCGTGACAGCACACGGCATCACCGTCAACCCCGCTTCGCCTGTCCCTCCTTACGAGCAGCTCCGCTCGCAACTGGCCGTCCTGATCTCGGTCGGTCGGCTGTCTGACGGGGACAGACTGCCGTCCGTTCGCCAGCTCGCCTCCGACCTCGGGCTGGCCAACAACACCGTGGTGCGGGCGTACCGCGAACTGGAGGCCGCGGGGCTCGTCAAGAGCCGCCGGGGCTCCGGCACCCGGGTCGTCGCCCCGGCGACCCCCGTCGACATCAAACTGAAGCTCGCCGAACAGGCAAGCAGTTACGCGGTTGCGGCGAGGCAGCTCAATGCCACCAACGAGGAAGCCCTCGCGGCGATCCGTCACGCTCTCGCAAGTCTCGACACGCCCTGAACCCGCGTCCGGGCATCGATCCCTCTCGGCGATGATTCTGCTCAGCGGTTGCACGGGGTGCTGGTGACAGGAGGCGAACCGTCCAGGTACCAGCGGCCGTCCTTCTGCACCGTCGGCCACGCCGTGCAGAGTGCACCGCTCGCGCTGGAGCCTTTGAGGACGAGATAGCGTGAGCCGTTCGCCTCTTCCAGTCGCGTGGTGACCTCGCCGTCGGGCTGCGCCTGCCGCAAGTGGTCGATGAACGTCCCGGCATAGCCGTCCCCGACGGTGTCCGAGACGAAAAGACGCTGCAGCCCATCCGCGTCCTGGTCCCGCAACGTCTCATGCACCCCGCTCCGCAAAGCACTGACCGAAGGCGCACCTCCCGGAGGCTCGTTGCTGATGGCAACCACGACGACGGTCAGCCAGACCACGAAGCCGGCCACCAGCACGAGGGGGGCCAGTCTCGTCTTCCAGGACCCGTCCAGGCGCGTGTACAACGTCTGCCTCCTCCACCACCGAGAGTGCTGAGTGCACCGGTGTATGGGACGCCACCCTTCAGCCTTGCACGTCGGCGGCCTCCTGACGCGCTCGACGGACCGCGCCGGAGTCACGGTGGCCCACGCAGCGGTGGCACCCGCGGGTAGAACGAACGCCCCGGCCGTGACCTGGAGCTTCGCCATGTGCGCACAGCGCGTCCGGTCCGTCGGCGATGTCGCCGCCGCCCGTACCGGCAGGCGACGGCGACCCACGTCCGCGGTGTCAGGACAGGGTGGAAGTGAGCGCGATCGTCGTGCCCGTGAGGGCCTGGCTCACCGGACAATTGGCCTTCGCGTCCTCGGCCGCGGCCTTGAAGGCCGCCTCCTCGACGCCCGGCACCTGGCCCACCACCGTGAGGTGGATTCCGGTGATGCCGGTGCCCGGTTCGAAGGTGACCGCGGCCTTGGTGGTGAGCAGCGTCGGGGGGTTTCCGGCCTTGGTGAGGATGTTGGCCAGGGCCATGGAGAAGCAGCTGGAGTGGGCGGCGGCGATCAGCTCCTCGGGACTGGTCTTGCCGTGAGGCTCCTCGGCGCGAGAAGCCCAGGTCACGGGGAAGTGGCCGACTCCCGACGAGTCGAGCGTGACCTCTCCGAATCCCTTGATCAGTTCGCCTTCCCACTCGGTGTGAGCGGTGCGCGTGGTGGCCACGGTGAATCCCTTCTGTGTCCGGACGACGACGAAATCTCCCCGATCGTCCGCCTTGCGACGGCCGGACCGGCCTGCGACGCGCCGCGCCACGCCGGGCGAGGAGGGTTACCTCTGCCGCGGTGCACCGGGACCGGCCGGGCGGCGGGGCCCAGCCCCGTCGCACACAGGCCGTCCTGACCATGCATCACTTTCTGAGCCCGGAACCCGGCTGGACGGGGTGCGCGCAGCCCGTGCGCCGGACGACGAGGAGGGCGTCCGCCGGGACCTCGCGTCGCTTCTCGGGGCGTGGCCGGCCCACCCGGATGTCCGGAGGTGCACGTGGCCGGTTTCCCATGGGGCGGCGGGGTGCGCGCCGGTCCGGTCGTCGCTCCGCAGGTGGCGGCCGATGATGGGAGTACGGCCACACAGACGGCGCTCATTCGGAGCTGATCATGACGGGTTGGCTGATCAGGGACTACTCCCAGGACGATCTCGAGGCGGTCGTCCGCATCGCCACGGAGAGCAGCACGACCGGCGAGCCTCCGCTGTTCCAGCTCTCCGAGGCCGTGGCCGCCTTGCAGGCTCCCCATCCGGCCGTGGTGGCCGTGGCGGACGAGGTGATGATCGGGGCCGCGGTGAGCAGCGTGGAAGGCGACAGGGCGTGGATCCTGCGTATCTGCATGTCGCCCGACTGGCGGAACATGGGGCTGGGCACTGCCCTGATCACGGCGCTCGAGCACCGGCTCTTCGCCGGTGGCGTCCGCACGGTGCACGCGGCGCTGCCCGAGGGCGAGACCGGAGCCGCGGCGCTGCGCAACTGCGACTTCGACGACCGGTCGGGCCTGGTGTTCTTCGAGAAGCGCGGACGGGTGACTCCCCAGGCCGTCGGCATGCTGTCCTCGCTCGGAGCGGAGCTGCCGGCCGGTGGTCTGTGGCAGAAGGTCGCCGGCATGCAACGGGAGAAAGCGCTCATCGAGCGCCGCCTGGTCCTGCCGCTGGCCTATCCCGAACTGGCGTCCCAGCACGGGGTGGAGCCGCCGCGCGCGGTCATGCTGTTCGGCCCGCCAGGAACAGGCAAGAGCACCTTCGCCCACGCGATCGCCAGTCGCCTGGCGTGGCCCTTCCTCGAGCTGTTCCCCGCGCGTCTCGCCGCCGAGTACGGGCTGGCGACCGGGCTGAACCGACGCTTCGACGAGATCGCCCAGCTCCACCACGTGCTGGTCTTCATCGACGAGGTGGAGGAGGTCGCCAGCGCACGCAGCGGCGCGGACGCGACCGCGGTCGGGGTCGTCAACGAGCTGCTCAAGGCCATCGTCCGGTTCCGGAGCCAGGACGGACGGCTGCTCGTCTGTGCCACCAACAACGTGACCACGCTGGACCCGGCCTTCCTGCGGCACGGTCGCTTCGACTACGTACTGCCCATCGGTCCCCCCGATCACAGCGCCCGGGTCGCGCTGTGGGAGAGCTACCTGGAGCGGGCGGGCGCGGAGGCCGACAGCGAGGGACTCGCGTCCGCCAGTGAGGGGTTCACCCCCGCCGACATCGCGCATGTCGCGCGCACCGTCTCCCAGGCCCAGTTCGAGCGCACTTTCGACACGGGGACCCGGGCCCGGCCCACCACGGACGACTACCTGAACACGATCCGCGGGACCCGACCCACGGTGAGCAGCACCATGACCCAGGAGTTCGCCGACCACAGTGAGCGGTTCGCCCGCATCTAGGGCCTCTCCGGATCTTCCCGGGCTCGCGTGCCCCGCCTTGTTCCGACCTCCACCGGCACAGGCAGCCGTCGGACAGGCGGCCGTCGAGCCGCGTGGCGCATGTGCCGGCACCGGGCAGGCTCGGACGGAATTACGCTCCGGGACACACCGTGAGCAACACGGACGGTCAAAATTCTTGCGGGAAATCCGACGCGGCAGAGAGGGCCGTGTTAGGGTGGAGTCGTTGCAGTTTTGGTACCCATGAACTTGTGCACCTGACGGGATGTGACCTTCAGGTGCATTTTCGTTTCCGGTGTCTCCGGATGGGGTCATTGCGGCGACAAGGAATCCGCGCAGTGCGGATTCCTATGACTGCCCCCATTTGAGGAGAACATCATGGCTACTGGCACCGTTAAGTGGTTCAACGCGGAAAAGGGATTCGGGTTCATCCAGCAGGACGGCGGCGGCGCCGACGTCTTCGCCCACTACTCGAACATCGCCACTCAGGGCTTCCGCGAGCTGCAGGAGGGCCAGAAGGTGACCTTCGACGTCACGCAGGGCCCGAAGGGCCCGCAGGCCGAGAACATCATCCCCGCCTGACATCTCGCAGGCCGCCGCACAGCGGCACCATGTGGCAGGTCCCGTGCTTCTTCGAAGCGCGGGGCCTTCCGCATTTCCTCCTGTTCGGATTTTCACACCGCTGAAGCGGATTCTCCCTTATTTCACGCTACAGCCAGACGATGCCGTCCCAGCCGAAGATTGCACGGCGGCAGAATTCCCGAAACGGTTCGCACCATGACAATGTGCGGGGATCCCACTCCGCCGCGTGAAATGCCGGGGAAGAGCCCGCCGGGCGGGATCAAGGGCGTGTACGCGCCCGTTTCCCTTGCCCCGGGGCCGCCGCCTGAGCACATCGCCCGGGCATACGGTGGACACGTGCCCCTGTTCACCGAGGCGCAGGGCCCTGGGAGAAGAAGGCTTTGAGCCGTGGGCCATGTGAACACTGTCCAGGGCTACGGTTAACGTCGCCCGCCCGGGGCCTCCGGGAACACGCACGTACGACGGCCGGTGCCCGCGCCGCCGCCGTGACCGAGGAGGTCCGCCATGGAACCCGAGACGCAGTTGCCCGCCGCCGGCTACGCCGAGGTCCGTGTCGTCGCTGCGACGCCCGAGGCCGCCCGTAAGGTCGCGGAAGTGCTGCGCCGCTGCTTCGCCGCCACGGAACAGCGCAGCTACCCCGCCGGGGGCGACGGCGGCACCCGTCTCCATCTCACGGTGGACACCGCACATGCGGCAGAGCCGGCGCGGTCATGGCTGGTGAGCAGCCAGTCCGCGCGGCACGACGACCCACAGGCGGACGAGGGCTGAGCGCGAGCCGGGCGGGAAGCCGAGCGGCAGCGGCGTGGTCGGCCGATCCTGATACGGACGGTGGCAGGCGGTCCGGGGCCGCCGTGCAGGCCCGGGGGTGCCGTGCACTTCCCGGTCGGGCCCTGTCCGGGCCGGAGCGACAGCGACATCGGCTACTTCGGGAAGTGGTCCCCGCAGCGGTAGTTCACGTCCCCGTCGACGGTGTACGCCTCCAGATACACCCTGGCCAGCCCCTTGGGCTGCTGAAGGTGGGTGTCCCAGCCGGTCAGGACGTTCTGACCCTGGTCACCTGTGCGCCACGAGTAGTCGGTGAACGACCCGTCCTTGTTGGAGGACCGCAGCCGGATCCTCGGGGCGTGCCCGTCGTCCATCCTGTCGATGGCCCAGATCCGGATCTCGTACCGGGCGGTGGGGGCCCCGCTCCCGCTGAAGGTGGCTCCGGCACGGAAACTCCCCGCCCTGTCCTCGCACTCCAGGGTGAAGCTCTTGTCGGCGGACCGGGCCGGTGTGGCGAGAGTCGCTATGGCCGCAGCTGCTGCAACGAGCGTGGCAGTCAGTGTGGTTGAGCGTCGCATGTGCCCTCTGCTCTCTCTGTGTAAGTGATCCTCAACACACTGTCACCCACGCTCCGTTGGCACAACTTCCCGTCGATCACCCAGGTGTCGAGAACCAGTTCCCTCATACCCACCCGGGTTGTCCCCGCTCCCCGGGCCCGGTGCTTGAATCAAAGCCGCCGGCGAGCCGTACAGATGAACGGCGGTCCCGAGCCCCGGGCCCGGGTCCGGGCTGCCGTGCATGACCGGGCCTCGCACGGAAGGACCTTTGGTGTCGCTCTGGACGCGTTCTCGTCAGCTGCCCGATCCGGACGATGCGGCCGTGGAGGAGGCCCGGAAGCCGGATGACGGCCCCTCCGGGCACGATCCGGACGAAGCCGGTGCCGACCCGGACGAAACCGTCGCCGACCCGGGTGAGGCCGTCGCCGACCCGGGTGAGGCCGTCGCCGACCCGGACGAAGCCGTCGCGGGCGGTCGGAGGGACAGGCACCCCGCCGTCGCACTGGTCCTGGCCCACGGGACCACCGTGCCGGCCGCCCTGTTGGTGCTCTTCGCCCTGCTCATGCCGAACGAGCCCGCACGGCTCACCCCGGGAGCCTTCGTACGCATCCCGGTGGAGGGCCTGTTCGGTGCCGCGGTGCTGCTCGTCCTGCGGCCAAGGGCGAGGCGGGTGGCGGCGACGGCCGCCGGGGCCGTTCTGGGCCTGGTGACCGTCCTGAAGTGCCTCGACATGGGCTTCTACTCGACGCTCGACCGGCCGTTCGACCTGGTCTTCGACTGGACCCTGCTCGATGACGCCCAGTCCTTCCTCAGCGACTCCGTCGGCCGGGCAGGTGCGATCGCCGCGGTGATCGTGCTCGTCCTCGTCGTCCTCGCGCTGCTCGCCCTCATGGCGCAGGCGGTCGTCCGGCTCAGCGACCTCCTGGTCAGGCACCGCGCCGTGACGACCCGGAGCACCCTCGTCCTCGGGACCGTCTGGATCACCTGCGCGGCACTCGGCCTGCAGATCGCAGGCGTGCCGGTCGCCTCCAGGACCACGGCCCGGTTCCTCCAGAACCGCGCGCTCCAGGTCAAGGAAAGCCTGGACGACAAGAAGGCGTTCGCGGAGGAGTCCGCCGTCGACGCCTTCCGCGGCACCCCGGCGGACCAGTTGCTGACCGGGCTGCGCGGCAAGGACGTCATCTTCACCTTCATCGAGAGCTACGGGCGCAGCGCGGTGCAGGACCCGGCGATGGCGTCGCAGGTCGGCGCGGTGCTCGCGGACGGGACCGAACGGCTGCGCGCGGCGGGCTTCTCCTCACGCAGCGCGTTCCTCACCTCCCCGACGTACGGCGGCGGCAGCTGGCTCGCCCATTCGACCTTCAACTCGGGCCTGTGGATAAAGAACCAGCAGCGCTACGAGACGCTCACGTCGGGCGACCGCCTGACCCTCACCGGCGCGTTCCGGCGTACGGGCGCCTGGCGGACGGTCGGCATCATGCCGGGCGTCACCCGGTCCTGGCCGGAGGGGAAGTTCTACGGCCTCGACAACGTCTACGACTCCCGTCAGCTCGGTTACCACGGACCGAAGTTCAGCTGGTCGCCCGTTCCCGACCAGTACAGCCTGTCGGCCTTCGAGCGCCTGGAGCACGGCAGGAAGGGCCGGGGGCCCATGATGGCGGAGATCATTCTCACCTCCAGCCACACTCCCTGGGCCCCCATACCCAGGATGACGGGCTGGGACGAGGTCGGTGACGGCTCGGTCTACGACGCCGTCGAGGAGGAGGGCAAGGACCCGAAGGAAGTGTGGAAGGACTCCGCCCAGGTGCGCACCGAGTACCGGCGTTCCATCGAGTACTCGCTGAGCAGTCTCATCTCGTACGTGGAGAAGTACGGCAACGACAACACCGTGCTCGTCTTCCTCGGCGACCACCAGCCCGTCTCGACCGTCACCGGCGGCAACCTCGGCCGTGACGTACCGATAGCGATCGTCGCGCACGACCGGTCCGTGCTCGACCGGATCTCCGGCTGGGGCTGGCAGGACGGCCTGAAGCCCGGGCCGAAGGCCCCGGTCTGGCGGATGAACACCTTCCGCGACCGGTTCCTGACGGCCTACGGGCCTGGGGCCGGCGGCCCTGTTCCGTCCCCGTCCCCGTCCCCGTCCCCGTCCCCGTCCACGTCGTCCCGGTGACGCGCCGGAGCCCGAGGACACGGGCCCGGTGACCCGACGGACAGTCACGGTCGGGCCCGGTGACCCGACGGGCGGTCCCGGTCGGGCCCGGTCGGGCCACTGACCTCACCGACCGAGGACATGGTCCCGGTGGCACAGAAGGGCCGTCCCCGTGACACGTCACGCGAAACCGATGTCCCCTGAAACGCGAGGAGCCGGTGAACGAGTCGGCGTACCGCCTGACATCGTGCACCGGCGTCCCGGTCGGGACCGTTCGTTCAGACCTTCTCGTGCCTCAACTCCCGTACCACCACCGCGCTCCCACGGATCCTGACCCGCCACAGCCACCTGATGTCACGAGCGAAGGACCAGACCAGCAGCGCCAGCGCGCCGAGGACCGCGGCGTATGCGGGCAGGACGGGGACGATCCCGGCGGCGGCGACGAGAAGGACGATCCCCTGCAGCGCGGCCACCGTCTTGCGGGCCATGCTCGGAGGCAGCGGTCCGTTCAGCCAGGGCAGCACCCGGGCCGCCGCGACGAAGACGTAGCGCATGGCGCCGATCAGCAGCACCCAGGCGCCCAGTGACATGGCGACGTAGACGCTGAGCACCAGGATGAGGAAGGCGTCGACCTCCATGTCGAAGCGTGCGCCCAGGGCGGATTCCGTACCGGTGCGCCGCGCCACCTGGCCGTCGACCGCGTCGAGCACGAGTGCCACGGTGGTGAGGGCGACCAGGACCGCGACCGGCGGCCGGTCGACGAAGGAGTCCGCGACCAGCGCGGTCACACCCCCGACGAGCGTCGCGCGGGCCAGGGTGACGCCGTTGGCGGGACCGAACGGCCGCCTGGGCCATGACCGGCGCAGCGCCCGTGTCAGCACGGCCCACGTGGCGACCGTGAACACCGCGCCCGCCAGCCACCCCGCGGGCCCGAGCCCCGTGGCCCCGGCGAGCAGGACCAGCAGCAGGGTCTGCGCGCCCGCCCCCGTGGCCGTTTCCGGACGCAGCAGCCTCGTGTCGTATGGGGCGCTCAGGGCCACCGCGCACCACCCTTCGGTCGTGTGACAGAGTCGATGAATGCCGCGTACCGTGTGCGCGGCCTCGTGAACATCAGAACGTAAAGAGTCACCCGAGCGTTCAGCAGGAGGACGCGAATGGAGCCAGCCGCACACGCCTTCTGGCTCCGCTCGCCGGGCCACGGCGAGATACGCGAGGTTCCCCTTCCGGAGCCGACGGGCGACGACGTCGTGGTGCGCGCGCTGTGTTCCGGCGTCAGCCGCGGCACGGAGAGCCTCGTCTTCCGGGGCGGCGTACCGGAGAGCCAGCACACCGCGATGCGCGCGCCGTTCCAGGACGGCGACTTCCCGGGGCCCGTGAAGTACGGCTATCTGAGTGTCGGCCTCGTCGAGGAAGGACCGCGGCACCTCGTCGGCCGCACGGTCTTCTGCCTCTACCCGCACCAGAGCCGGTACGTCGTCCCGGCGACTGCCGTGACCCCGGTGCCGGACACCGTCCCCGCCGGGCGGGCCGTGCTGGCCGGGACGGTGGAGACCGCGGTGAACGCGCTCTGGGACGCCGCACCGCTGGTCGGCGACCGGATCGCCGTCGTCGGAGCAGGCATGATCGGCTGCTCGGTCGCCGCTCTTCTCGCCCGGTTCCCCGGCGTCCGCGTCCAGCTGGTCGACGCCGATCCGGCGCGTGCCTCCGTCGCCGAGGCTCTGGGCGTCGGCTTCGCGCTCCCCGAGGACGCGCTGGGCGGCTGCGACCTGGTCGTGCACGCGAGCGCCACCGAGGCCGGACTGACACGCTCACTGGAACTCCTGGCCCCGGAGGGAACCGTCCTGGAGCTGAGCTGGTACGGCGACCGGCGGATCAGCGTGCCGCTCGGCGAGGCCTTCCACTCCGGCCGGCTCGTCCTGCGGGGCAGCCAGGTGGGGAGGGTGTCCGAGGCCCGGCGGTCCCGGCGGACCTACGCCGACCGGCTCGCGCTCTCGCTCGAACTGCTCGCCGACCCCGCCTTCGACGCACTGATCACCGGCGAGTGCGCCTTCGAGGAACTGCCGTCGGTGATGCCCAGGATCGCCTCCGGTGAACTTCCCGGGATGTGCCACCGCGTGGTGTACGACACGGCGCTCGACGGCTTCACGGCGCCGCGGAGCCCCGCCGGACTCTGAACGACCTGGGGCTTTGAACGCTGAGTACGCTCCGGCCGTACTGAAGGGCATGGGCCGCCAGCGGCCTGTCACGTCCGACCGGGAGGTCACAGCCGTTGTTCAGCGTCACCGTCCGCGAGCACCTCATGATCGCTCACAGCTTCCGCGGCGAGGTCTTCGGACCCGCGCAGCGTCTGCACGGAGCGACCTACCTTGTTGATGCCACATTCCGCCGCGCAGAGTTGGACGCCGACAACATCGTCGTCGACATCGGACTCGCCACCACGGAACTGGGCAGCGTGGTGGGTGCGTTCAACTACCGCAATCTCGACGACGAGTCCGAGTTCGCCGGCATCAACACCTCGACGGAGTTCCTGGCCAAGGTCATCGCCGACCGTCTGGCGGACCGGGTGCACGCCGGGGCGCTGGGCGAGGGTGCCCGCGGTCTGACCGGGATCTCGGTCACCCTGCATGAGTCGCACATCGCGTGGGCCTCCTACGAGCGGGCTCTGTGAGAGCGGGCTCGGTGAAAGCCCGCTCGGTGAAAGCCCGCTCGGTGAACCTCGCCGCCGGTACCACCGCACCCGATCGTTCGGTGCGCGTGGTGATGCCCGGCGGCGTCGACGATCCTGGGGCGCCGAGCGGTGGCAACACCTATGACCGCAGGGTGTGCCGGGACCTGCCCCAGGTCGGCTGGCAGGTCCACGAGCACGTGGTCGCCGGTGACTGGCCGCGGCCCGGAGCCGCCGCATGCGCGGAACTGGCCCGAATACTGCGGGAGACGCCGGACGGCGCCCTCGTTCTCCTCGACGGGCTCGTGGCCTGTGGGGTGCCCGACATCGTCGTCCCCGAGGCGGAACGGCTGCGGCTCGTGGTGCTGGTGCATCTGCCGCTGGGCGACGAGACGGGGCTCGACCCCGACGTCGCGGCGGCTCTTGACACCGCGGAACGCAGGACCCTGCGCGCCGTGGCGGCGGTCGTCGCGACCAGCGACTGGGCGGCCGGAAGGCTCGTGGAGCACCACGGGCTCGATCCTGCCCGGGTCCATGCCGCCGCCCCCGGGGCCGACACAGCCCCCCTGGCGCCCGGCACGGCATCCGGCACGGCATCCGGCACCGGCACCGGCACCGGCACCGGCACCGGCACCGGCACCGGCACCGGCAGCGTGCCACGTCTGCTGTGCGTCGCCTCTGTGACCCCGCGCAAGGGCCAGCACCTGCTGGTGGAGGCCCTCGCGTCCGTCGCCGATCTGCCGTGGGCCTGCGACTTCGTCGGCGGGCTCGGCCAGGATCCCCGCTATGTCACCCGGCTCCGGGCACTGATCGGGGAGTACGGCCTCGGCGACCGGATCCGGCTCACGGGCCCCCGTACCGGCGCCGAGCTGAACGCGAGCTACGCCGCCGCCGACCTTCTGGTGCTCGCCTCGCACGCCGAGACGTACGGAATGGCCGTGACCGAGGCGCTCGCACGCGGCGTACCCGTACTGGCGACGGCCGTCGGCGGACTGCCGGAGGCGGTCGGCCGGGCGCCGGACGGCAGCGTGCCGGGCGCCCTCGTACCGCCGCAGGACCCTGCGGCACTCACTGCGGCGTTGCGCCACTGGCTCGGTGAGCCCGGCGAACGCCACCGTTCGAAGGTGGCCGCGCGAGGACGGCGCACCGCGCTGGCCGGCTGGGAGACGACCTCGCGGAATCTGGCCAGGGTGCTGGAGCAACTCCGGCAGGAACCGCGGAGGACCACATGACCACGACCGACGCACCTCGTTTCGCCCCCGAGTGGCTGGCACTGCGGGAGGGCGCCGACGCCGCCGCCCGAGCGCCCGAACTCCTCGACCCGCTGCGGCGGCACCTGACGGAGCGGTCGAACGCCGCCGCACCGGACCGTGCGCCGGACGCCGCGCAGCCGGCCGACCGCCGGGACGGAAGCCTGGTGATCCGCGACCTCGGCTGCGGGACCGGTTCCATGGGGCGCTGGCTCGCGCCCCGGCTGAACGGTCCTCAGCACTGGATCCTGCACGACCACGACCCCGATCTCCTGGAGCTCGCCGCCGCGCGGATGCCCCGTACGGCCGCCGACGGCAGCCCGGTCACGGTCACGACGGAGCGCGGCGACATCGCCCGCCTGACCGCGGACGTCCTCTCGGGGACCTCGCTGGTGACCGCGTCCGCGCTGCTGGACCTGCTCACCCGCGAAGAGCTGGCCGCACTCGCAGCGGCCTGCGCCGGGGCCGGCTGCCCTGCGCTGCTGGCCCTGTCCGTGGTGGGCCGGGTGGAACTCGCCCCGGCCGATCCGCTGGACGACGAGGTCGCGGAGGCGTTCAACGCCCATCAGCGCAGGGTCGATCACGACCGGCTGCTGCTCGGCCCCGACGCCGTCGCGGCGGCCTCGGTGGCCTTCGCACGCCAGGGACTCGACGTACGGGTGCAACCCAGCCCGTGGCGGCTCGGTTCCGCTCCCGGGCTCCGTCCCGCGGCCGGTGGCGCGACCGGTGGCGCGACCGGTGCGGCCGTCGGCTCGTCCGTCGACTCGGCCGTCGACTCGGCGATCGATTCCGCGCTGACGGCGGAGTGGCTGCGGGGATGGGTCGGCGCCGCCTGTGACCAGCGGCCCGATCTCGCGCCGCATGCCGACGCGTACCTGCGGCGCCGCCTGGCGGCCTGCGAGGCGGGCGAGTTGCGGGTGGTGGTGCACCACAGCGATGTTCTGGCCCTGCCCGGGCTCGCGGGCGGCGCCTCATGAACGGGCGGGCCGCCCGGGCGGGTCAGGCGGTCCGGGCACGCCTCGGCATGCTCGTGGGGGCGGCCATTCTCGCGGCGATGCTGTGGTGGCAGGGCACCGGCGCCATCCTGGACGGACTGCACGGGATCGACGGCCCCGCCCTCCTGGCCGCTCTCGGTCTCGGCCTGCTCACCACCGTGTTCAGCGCGTGGCGCTGGTGCGTGGTCGCCCGGGGGCTGAGCATCCGGCTGCCGCTGGGCCGGGCCGTGTCCGACTACTACCGCGCGCTGTTCCTGAACGCGGCGCTGCCCGGCGGAGTCCTCGGCGACGTGCACCGCGCGGTGCGGCACGGGCAGAGCGCGGGCGACATCGGCCGGGGTGTCCGCGCGGTGGTACTCGAACGGGTCGCGGGCCAGGCGGTGCTGATCGCGGTCGGTGTGGCGCTGCTGTTCACGCAGTCCTCCCCGGCCGTGGCGCAGGCGGGGCGCTTCGCGGGGCATCTCGCCGCCACTCCGGTCGCCCTGCCGGCCCTCGCCCTGTTGTGCGCACTGGTGATCCTGGGCGCCGTACGGCTCCGCCGGAAGCAGGACACACCTCGGTGGCGCCGCGCGGTGCGCGCCACGCTGTCCGAGGCGCGCCTCGGGCTGTTCGCCCACCGCAGCTGGCCGGGTGTGCTGATCTCCTCCGTGGCGGTGCTCGCGGGGCATCTCGGCATGTTCCTTCTCGCCGCCCGGGTCGCCGGATCGACCGCGTCCGCGGCCGAGTTGCTGCCGCTGATGGTGCTGGCGCTGCTCGCCATGGCGCTCCCGCTGAACGTCGGCGGCTGGGGGCCCAGGGAAGGAGTCACCGCCTGGGCCTTCGGCGCCGCGGGCCTCGGGTCATCCCAGGGGCTGACCGTCGCCGTGGTGTACGGACTGCTCACCTTCGTCGCGAGCCTGCCCGGCATCGGCGTGCTCGTCGCCCAGTGGCTCGCCGGGTTGCGGCGTCCGCAGGTCGAGTTCGAAGAGGGTGTCCTCGCCGAGGGCAGCGCGCCGCACCGGCGGACGGAGGGCGTCGCGCATCAACTCAGGGCCGGGGAAACCGAGCCCGGGGATGCCGTCGCCGATCAGGACCGGCGCCACGGTGACGTAGAGCCGGTGAAGCACGCCCGTGTGGAGGAAACGCGACACGGTGACGCCACCGCCCTCGACGAGTACGCGGCCCAGGCCGCGTCGCGCGAGCTCCCGTACCAGACGCCGGGGCGCGAACGCGTCACGGTCGGGCAGGACCAGCACATCGACGCCGTCAAGGCGGTCGTACCCGTCCCTGCCCCCACCGGCCCCGTCCGACTTGCCGACTTCGACGGCCGCAGCCGCCCGCCCGGGCTCGCTGTCGGCGCCCACGACCCACAGGGTCGGCGCCGCCCCGTCGCTGAACACACGGTGTCCGAGCGGCACCCGGCCGCGCGGATCGAGGACGACACGCACCGGGTTCACGCCGGCGCACGCGCGGACCGTCAGCCGGGGATCGTCGGCGACGGCGGTGCCCGCGCCGACGACCACCGCGTCGGCGAGCGCGCGCAGCCGGTGCAGATGCTCGCGGTCCTCCTCGCCGGTGACGTAGTCGGCGTCGCCCGTGCGGGTCGCGATGAAACCGTCGAGGCTCTGCCCCAGTTGCGCGAACGTGAAGTGCGGTCCGGCCAGGCACAGCGGCAGATAGCGCTCGGCGAGGACGTCAGCCTCGGGCGAGGCGTCCCGCCAGCGGCGCCGGCCGTCCTGGTCCCGGACCAGGCCGGCGGCCTCGGCGTCCGCCTCGGACCGGACACCGAGCAGCCGTTCCCAGGCTCCCGCTGCGTCGAGCGTGCCGCCGCGGTGTCCGGCGGCGCGGCCGGTCACCGCGTCCCCCGCATCGCGCCGGCGGACTCGCGCGGCTCCGCGGCATCCGCCGGCTCCGCGGTGCCGGACGGTACGGGCCGGTACCCGGCCGCTGCCGGGAACTCCGGCGCGGAGAGAAGCGAGAGGTATTCGGCGAAGGAATCCACGAGGCCGGCCAGCAATTCCTTACCCTTGTCGGCCGACGCCAGGGAAGGCCGTCCGATCACGCCGGTCTCCGTATAGGCGCGCATACCGAGCGTGAGCAGATGCTCCCGGTCGTCCGCAAGGCAATCGGCGGTTTCATAACCCGGGCGAATCAGTTCCGGATGGTCGTGCAGCAGGATGGAGGTCTCCACTTCTCCCGCATGCATATCGGTGGACGACGACGTCTGCACACCCGCTCTGTCCCGCGCCGCACTCCAGTCGGCCGGGCCGGGGAAAAGGGCCATACGAGTTCCGGTGCCCGCGGACTCCTGAACAACGTTGCGCAGCACGTAGTTTCCGCCGTGACCATTGATCAGAACCAGGTTATTGATTCCGGACCGGCGCAGTGATTCCGCGATGTCCCGTACCACGGCATAGAGCGTCGCGGCGGAAATGCTGACGGTCCCGGGCCATGCGGCGTGCTCGTGGGAGCAGGAGACCGTCACGGGAGGGAGGCAGTGGACCGGGTACGCGGCGGCGACCTCACGGGCGATCGCGCAGGCTATGACCGTGTCGGTCATCAGGGGAAGATACGGCCCGTGTTGCTCGAAGCTGCCGATGGGAAGGACGGCCGTGCCGGCCCGACCCGCCCTCACGTCCTCCGTCGTCGTGTCCAGCGGCAACAGTCCGAATGCCGGCAGTCGCGGTTGCGGGCCACTCATGTTTCCCGACCCTTTCTTTCTTCGTATCCCGGGATGCGGCCGCCCCTGGCAGCCCTAATTGGGCGTGCCTGGAAGGGAGTTCAGCACACACCCATGAGAGCAGGTTGTGCGAGCTTGGTGGACACATTGGTCGAAGTTCATGGACCAACACGTCGGTTGACACCTTCTCGCTGATTTCCGGCCCGTAGCCAGAGGTTACCCGATATGATCTGGCCATGATAGATATCGATGACGCTCACCCCGGCAGTGCGCACTCATCAGGCGTCGAACGCGTGGCAAATGTCCGGCTGTCCACCGAGCATGGCGATTTCCTTGCCGTCGGTTACCTGGACCGGGATCGCGGAGAAGAACAAATCGCGCTGGTATACGGCGACGTGGAGGGCGACGGAGCGCTTACCCGCCTGCATTCGGAGTGCCTGACCGGGGACGCGTTCGGGTCCAAGCACTGTGAGTGCGGTGACCAGCTGTCGGCGGCTCTGCGTGCCATCGCGAGTGAAGGGCGCGGCGTCCTCGTCTACCTCCGGGGCCATGAAGGCCGCGGGATCGGGCTGCTGGCGAAGCTTCAGGCGATGCAGCTCCAGGCGGAGGGGATGGACACCGTCGAGGCGAACCTCGCGCTCGGACTCCCGGCCGATGCCCGCGACTACCGGGTGGCGGCGGAGATCCTGCACGACCTGTCCGTGCGATCCGTGCGGCTGCTGTCGAACAACCCGCTCAAGCGCGCGGCGTTGCTGCGGCACGGCATCATGATCTCCGAGCAGGTTCCGCTGCTGACACAGCCGCGCGAGGAGAACATCTTCTATCTGCGGACCAAGCGGGAACGCATGGGCCACGACCTTCCGCACTTGGATCGTGTGGCCGACCAGTTCTGAAGCACCCGTCCGACCGACCATGCGTCAGCGGGCTTCACGGGTGCGGACGCAGGCGGAGCGGCGCGGCAGCGACCCCTGACCGCGGACGGATCCCGGCTCATGGCCAAAGATGTTGCTCTGTGTGCCTACGCCAGAGATGATCTCGGCCGTGACCATAGTCTTCGCCGTCATCACCGGCGCTCTGTTCGCCTGGCTGGGCGGAATCTTCCTCGGTCGTGCGCGTCTTGAGGGCTGGGCCCGCAACCGGTTCGTACCGGCCGAGTACGGACTCGTACCACGGGAGCAGCTCGATCCCCGGCGGGCCGGGCCACCCATGGCCGTCCACCGGTACAAGGAGATGCAGGCTGTCGCGGACGCGGCCTGGGAGGGCGACTGGCGGGCGGCGGCCGCGTATGTGGAGGCCGCGGGCCAGGACTGGGACGAGCGCTGGTCCCGGATGGAGTTCCTGCAGGAGATCGCCGACGAGTCGGACGCCTGGGCGGCCGGCTGGCGCGAGGCCCAGCCGGACAACTGCGACGCTGCCACCCTCCACGCCCAGCTGCTGCTGCACCGCGCGTGGGCGATCCGCGGCAGCGAGTACGCGCACAAGGTGCCGACGGAGCGGATGAACGAGTTCCGGGAACTCCTTCCCGCTTCCATCACCGCCGCGAAGCAGGCCGCCGAACTCGATCCGCAGAATCCCGGTCCCTGGGTCGTCATGGTCACCGCCGCTCGTGGAGTCCAGTACTCCGGCGCCCAGTTCCGCCCGCTGTGGGAGGGGCTCGTCGAGCGCGCCCCCTATCACTACGCCGGCCACTGGCAGGCTCTTCAGTACTGGTGCGCCAAGTGGTTCGGCTCCGACAGGCTGATGCTGGAGTTCGCCGAGCGCGCCGTACGGTACGCCCCGGCCGGCAGCCCCCTCGCGGGCATGCATCTGCACGCGCTGGACGAGCTCGACAACCGGTCGCAGGGCGAGCGTTCACCCCGCAAGGGCAAGGCACTGCTGGAGACGGTGGCCCACTCCCTGAATCAGGTCCCGGACGACGACGAGCGCCTGCCGCGCCTGCGGCACAAGCTGGCCTTCCGCCTGGGCAAGGCCGGTCTCCACGACGCGGCGCTGGATCAGTTCCGCCGCATCGGCCCCTGGTGCGGGGCGGCACCGTGGAACAAGAAGGGCGACCCTGTCGCCGCGTTCGACCTGGCCCGGGGGATCGCCGCGAAGAAGGCCGGAACGACCCGTTGAACGGAAGCGACCCGTCGAAAGGGAGCGGCATCGATCACTGCGCGCTCGCGGCGGTAGTCAGCCCGTGAGTGAGGAGCCGCCCGCCGGGTCGAGCAGCATGTAGGTGTTCTGCAGCTCGTCCTGCACGACGTGCGCCTCTCCCCCGGTCGTACGCACCGACACGTCCTCTGCCGGGGTGTGCACCCGGTAGCGCCAGCCCTGCGGCAGCCGCAGCCGTTCCCCCAGCGTGGCCAGGGAGTCCATGGTCAGGCTCTCGTCCACGATGTGCGAGTACGCCTGAAGGACATAGGTCCGGTCGCCGGGTGCATGCAGTGCGTGGACCGGCCTGCCGCCGGCCAGGATGTATTCCGTGTCACGCTCGACGGTGGTGTCGACGTAGAACTTCCTGTCCCCGTCCGGATCCACCTCCGCGGGGATGCGGACCTCGGCCACCAGTTGGGCCTGCAGCCCGCCGAACGTCACCGTCTCCCTTTTCGGGTCCCATGTCGTGAGTTCGTCGATGGCCCAGTAGCGGGGCCCGTTCAGGTACACCATCGGTACCCGGAACTCCTCCGCCAGCGAACCGGCGTCAAGCGCGTTCCACTGCTCGAGGGGACAGTCGTTGACACCGAGAGTGTTGTAGACGGCCGCCTTGAGCCCGCCGTCCTCGCCCGGTGACACGAGGAGAACCTCGCCGTAGCGTGCGTTGCGCAGACCGCGCACGTGCCGGGCCGCTTTCGTCGTGCGTGACATTGCTGCTCCTCTTCTCACAGCACAGCACGTCCGCGCGCTGCGGGGGAGACATGCTGTGGGGCAGGACCGATGTCGCGGCCCGTGGCAGTGCCACGGGCCGTCCACTACATCGAGCAGAGCACACCCACGGGGAAGTCGCACGGCCTCACGGGGAGTGTTCGGCGACGACGCTCCGTAGCAGGCGGCCGGACCCCGGCCGCTCGGTGCTCAGCGGTCGACGACGTCCTCACGGAGACCGTCGGAGAATTCCCACCACGACAAAGGAAGCCAGTCGCCGTTGATGAATGCGTCGACAGTCGCGCCGCGACCGCGGACAGTCACCGTCGTTCCCGGCGGGTAGGTGGTGCCGGACAGCCCGGGTACGGGGACCAGCAGGGTTCCGAGTCGCTGTGCTGCCACTTTTCGCCCTCCTTCTCTCGTTCCTCGGCGCCTGTGCGGTACCGGAGCGGATATAGCTCCCGAGATTACCGGCTTGTCCCATTCGGTAGGTCGGAGAATCATGAGAGATGGGTCACGAACACGAAACAAGCGGGGGGAATCACGCGCGCTCTTACCGAGCGGAAGGTGGCAGCAAATGAAAGCCGTCGTCTACAAGGGACCGTTCACCGTAGCGGTCGAAGATGTTGAAAAGCCCAGCATCCAGCATCCGAACGATGTGATCGTACGGGTCACCTCCACCGCGATATGCGGCTCCGACCTGCACATGTACGAGGGCCGCACCGCGGCCGAGCCCGGCATCGTCTTCGGCCACGAGAACATGGGCGTCATCGAGGAAATCGGCCAGGGTGTCACCTCTCTCAAGCAGGGCGACCGCGTCGTCATGCCGTTCAACGTGGCCTGCGGGTTCTGCATGAATTGCAACGAGGGGTACACCGGATTCTGTCTGACCGTCAACCCGGGCTTCGCGGGCGGCGCTTACGGCTATGTCGCCATGGGGCCCTGGAAGGGCGGTCAGGCGGAGCACCTTCGCGTACCCTACGCCGACTTCAACTGCCTGAAGTTGCCGACGGGAAAGGAGCACGAGAGCGACTTCATACTGCTCGCCGACATATTCCCCACCGGATACCACGGCTGTGAACTCGCCCAGGTACGCCCGGGCGAGAGCGTCGCGGTGTACGGCGGCGGCCCCGTCGGCCTCATGGCCGCCTACTCGGCCCTGATTCGCGGGGCGAAGAAGGTGTACGTCGTGGACCGGGTCCCCGAGCGGCTGCAGAAAGCGGAGGAGATCGGTGCGATCCCGATCAACTTCGCCGAGGGCGACCCGGTGCAGCAGATCAAGGACCAGACCGAGGGCATCGGGACGGACAAGGGCGTGGACGCCGTCGGCTACCAGGCGATGGGGCACGGCACCGACCGCGAAGAACCCGCGACCGTCCTGAACTCGCTCATCGGCACGGTCCGGGCCACCGGAGCGCTCGGCATACCGGGCCTCTACGTCCCGTCCGACCCCGGAGGCCCCGACGAGCAGGCCAAGCGCGGCATGCTCCTGGTCTCGATCGGCAAGGCCTTCGAGAAGGGCCTGCGGATGGGTACGGGGCAGTGCAACGTCAAGCGCTACAACCGGTACCTGCGCGACATGATCATCGAGGGGCGGGCGAAGCCGAGCTTCGTGGTCTCGCACGAACTGCCCCTGGACCAGGCGCCGTCGGCGTACGACAAGTTCGACAAGCGGATCGAGGGCTACACGAAGGTCATCCTGCATCCGTGATCCGCGATCCGTAAGCGGCACGCGGAACGGCCGGAGGCCCCGGTCCCGAACCCCGGAGCGGGGATGCCCACCACGGTGAGCGTCCCCGCTCCGGTCGTTCCACCGGTGGAGCGGGCACGGGTGGGGTGAGCTCCGGTGAGGTGAGCTCCGGTGAAGGCCCCCGCCCCCCGGCTGACGGGGGGCGGAGGCGGACGGGGTGGCCAGGCGGCGGGTGCTCAGTCGTCGATGCGGTTCATGACGTCGCCGAGGTCCACGAACTTGAAGCCGGTGGCCTCTCGTTCGCCGTCACCGGGTGTGTCGTGTCCGTCCTGGACGACGAGCAGGCCGTGCGGATACTTCGCACCGAGAGGAGCGTTGAGCACCGCGGCGCCGTCGCACTCCTCGGAGCCGTCCAGGTCCGGTGAGGCGGCCGGGACGCGGAAGCCGCCCTCGTACTCGTTGTCGTCCTTCAGCTCACGGTCGTACAGGGCGAAGGTGTTGTCGCCCTGGCTGGAGGCCAGCACGTAGCCGTCGCCGTCGGGCTCGGTCAGCAGCGTCAGCCCCTCGACGTCGGCCGCGAGGCGCGAGCCGCCGTAGCCCGGGTCGGCGCCCGCGACGCATTCCTCCGTCTTCTCGTCGTACGTACCCGGGACGCCGAACTCCCGGACCTTGTCGACGAGTTCGGGCTTGCCGCTGAGGTCGGCGCGCATGCGCCACATGCCGACGTCCTCCTGCCCGGCGTAGAGCATGCCGTTGGCCGGGTCGACGACCATGCCCTCGACCTGGGGCAGCTCGTCGGGCTCGGCGCACGGCGCCCAGGACCTGCCGTTCGGCAGCCGGAACGAGGACGGCAGTTCCAGGGTGCGGATCTTGCGATAGGTGACCCTGCCTTCGGAGGTGGCACGGATCTCCAGCAGGGCGATGCCGGTGCGGTTGCGGCGGCTGACGAGCGCGTAGGAGCGGCCGCTCGCCTTGTCGGTCCAGGTGGCCAGACCGTAGGCGGTCCTCTGGTCGTTGATCTCGTCCTGGTTCGTGGAGAAGACCGGCGGGGCCGCGGGGTCGGTGACATCGGTGAGCGGGCCGCCCCGGCGCGTGGGGTCGATGCGGTAGATCCGCAGCCGGTCGTGGCCCCGGTCGCTGGTCACGGCGAGGTCGGCCCGCCCCGACGGCAGCCGCAGCCCCTGGACCAGATCCACGTTGTTGAACCGTCCCGGGGCGTCGCCCGGCCCGGCCGCCGGAGGCGCCGGGACGGCCTGGACCTGCCGTGCGTCGAGGTCGTAGACCCGCAGGCCGCCTTCCTTGGCCGTGGCGATCACCAGGCTGCTTCCCGGGTGCGCGGCGTTGCGCCAGATCGCCGGGTCGTCGGCGTTGGCGTTCCCGCCCGCCTCGTCGTCGTACAGCGTGGGCGTCTCGGCCCGGGGTGTGACGCCGGGCAGTGCGGGGGTACGCGCCTCGGCCGGTACGGCCGCGCCGAGCGCCACGAGGGCCATGCCCAGAACGGCGGTGGTCGGCAGGGCGGGACGGGGCCTGCTCACGATGTGTGCTCCTCCATGTCGGGATCGTGACGACTTCCCGGGTGAGCGTGGAAGCGGGAGATGACGGCACGGCGTCCGGCACACGGTGCCTTCATGTGCACGTCATGAACTCCATCGCTCACGAGGCCCCTCAGTTCCTACGAACACCGGCACCACAGGAGTTCCGGTCCGCCACCACAGGACCGGTCCTGGACGCCACCTGCCGGGAAAGCGCAGTATCGGGTGTGAGGGGGCCGTGCGACCGGTGACCGGCGCCGCCTCCCTGGAACGGGAGCGGTCAGGACCGTTCCCCGGCACAGCTGATCCGCCGGGAGCCCGCAGGAAAGCGGGGCGGACGAGCACCCGGTCGGACACGGGCTCGCGGGTGCCCGATCACCCCCGGCCCCCACGCGGCACAAGCCCTGACAACCGCTCCACCCGACGGCACCGCCGCAACGGGCGCACCGTGCGCGCCCGCATCGGTGACGGTGCAGGAGGTGACTCCAGATGCACATACACACCGAGGGTCCTCGGCACTCCACCGCCAGCGGCACGGGACTCTCCCCGCCGCGGGTGGGCGCCGCCGACGCCGGACTGCTTCTGCTGCGGCTGACCGTCGGCCTGGTCATGGCAGGCCATGGCGCCCAGAAACTGTTCGGCATGTTCGGCGGACCGGGTCTCGACGCCACGGGGAAGGGGTTCGCGGCCCTCGGGTACGAACCAGGCGTCTTCTTCGCCGGACTCACGGGCGTCTCCGAGCTCCTGGGCGGCCTGGGGCTGGCCCTCGGTCTGCTCACCCCGCTCGCCTCCGCGGCGGTGTTCGGCGTCATGATCAACGCCATGGCGGTGGGCGCCGACCACGGCCTGTGGGCCGAGAACGGCGGCATCGAGCTCCCCATGACCATTGCCGTCGTCGTACTCGCCGTCGCCGCCACAGGCCCCGGCAGCCTCGCGCTCGACCGCTTCTTCCCCTGGCGCGACGGCGGCTGGGGCCCTGCGCTCTTCGCCCTGTTGGCCGGCGGTATCGGAGCGATCATCGTGCTGCTGCTGTAGCCGGTGCGGCTGTGGCGAACCCCGGAGGGCGCTGCCCGGCCCTGCCCCGACCGCCGCCGGTTGCCCGGTCGAGCGGTCGGGGAGGCCCTGCCCGGCTGCCATGCCCGGCTGCCGTGCCCGGAGACGGCACCCAGGGGCCGCCCGCGGGGACGGGTCAGTCCTCGGCTGCCGCCCGGTAGGCCGCGGTCAGCCGGTCGACCGCACCCGTGAGGTCACCCGTCAGCAGCAGGTGGTCGGCCTCCGCGAACGGTTTCGCCACCGCGGCGGTGATGTCCTGGCCGATCCGGTGCTGGGTGATCTCGCGGGCCTTGGCGGCGATGGCACGGCCCGCCTCCGAGCGTGCCCCGCCCGCCTTCTCGACGATCCTGGCCGCGGCCGCCAGGGCCTTGAGGGTGTGCTCGCCACCGGCCGGGACACGGCCGAGCGTCGTCAGACCCCAGCCGTACGGGAACTGCGGATCGTACGCCGTGTCGCCGACGTTGACCGGGAGCTGGGCCTCCGACCGCGGCCAGGTGACGGGGAGTTGGCCGGTGAAGGCGCGTCTGCCGTAGAGCACGTCGGCCACGCCGTCGCCCTCGGTGCCCGGCAGCCAGGAGGCGACGAGGGCGTCGATGTCGCCCAGGCGGTCGCCGATGAGCTGGGGACGGCCGGAGACGACGAGGACCGCGCACTTCATGGCGGCGCAGACCTTGTCGACGGAGGCCTTGTCGGCGGCCGACAGCTCCAGGTCGTGACCGTTGCCGACATCGCCGATGCCTTCGGCGTACGGGGTTTCGCCGACGACGACGACGCCCACGTCATGGCCGCCGAGGGGCGCGGACGCGTCCTTGGACCAGGTGACGGCGCCGGGTGCCGCCTTCTTCATCGCGTCCAGGATCGTGGTGCCCTCGGTGTTCCTGCCCGACGAGCCCTGCCAGCTGATCGTCCAGCCTCCTGCCTGGTTGCCCAGGTCGTCGGCGTTGGACCCCGCCACGTACACCTTCTGGGAACTCTTCAGCGGGAGGACGCCACCCGCGTTCTTCAGAAGCACCTGGGACTTGGCCGCCGCCTCCCTTGCGACCGCCCGGTGCGCGGCAGAGCCGACCTTCGCCAGGCCCGAGGTGTCGGAGTAGGGCTTCTCGAAGAGGCCGAGCCTGAACTTCTGCTCCAGGATGCGGGAGACCGCGTCGTCGACCCGGGCCTCGGGAACACGCCCTGCCTCGACCTCCGCGACGAGCGTGCGGTGGAAGTCCTGATACGCCGTCGGCACCATGATCATGTCGAGACCGGCGTTGACCGAGGTCCGCACATCGCTCGCGTAGTCGCCCGGGATCTGGTCGATGGCCTGCCAGTCGCTGATGACGAAGCCCTTGAAGCCCATGCGGTCCTTCAGGACGCCGTTGATCAGCTCGGCGTTGGCGTGCATCTTCACCGGTCCCGCGTCGTCGCCGACGATGTCGACGGACGAGTACGAGGGCATGACCGTGCCCACGCCGCGCTTCACCGCGTCCCTGAACGGCGCGAGATGGACGGCCTCCAGTTCCTCACGCGTGACCTTCGTGACGCCTTGGTCGATCGTGTACGAGCCGGTCGTGGACGAGCCGAACCCCGTGCCCCCGTCACCGGCGAAGTGCTTCGCCGTGGCCAGTACCTTGTCCGGACGGTCGAGGTCCTTGCCGTCTCTCCCGCCCTGCATTCCCCTGATGACCGTCTCCATGGCGGTGACCAGCGCCGGATCCTCGCCGAACGCCTCGTACGAACGGCCCCACCGCTCGTCGCGTGTCACGCACAGACAGGGGGCGAAGTCCCAGGGGATGCCGGTGGCACGCACCTCGGCGGCGGTGACGGCGCCGGTCCGCTCGGCGAGCCCGGGGTCCCGGCCGGCCCCGATGCCGATGTTGTGGGGCATGATCGTGGATCCGACAACGTTGTTGTGGCCGTGGACGGCGTCCACGCCGTAGATCAGCGGGATCTGGAAGCGGGTGGCCCGGGAGCGCAGCTGGTAGGCGTCGATCATCTTCGCCCACGCCTCCGGGGTGTTCGGTGTGGGCACGGATCCGCCGCCGGAGAGCAGCGAACCGAGGTCGTACGACGCGATGTCCCCTTGCGTCTTCAGGGCGTTGCGCTCGGCCTGGGTCATCTGGCCGGCCTTCTCGGCCAGGGTCATCCGGGAGAGCAGGTCGGCCACGCGCTTCTGCACGGGCAGGCGCGCGTCCAGATAGGGCAGACCGTGGGCGTCGATGACGACCTGCGGGTTCTCCGCGGGCGCCTTCGCTCCGGTCACCGTCAGCTTCAGGGGAACGGTCTCGGCGGATTCGGGCGAGCCGTCCTTCAGGGTGGGGACGGAGACGGTGCGGGAGGCACCGGACGGTGTGCCCGCGGGGAAGGTGAACGTCCCGGTCACGGATCCGTAGTCCTTGCCGGCGGTGGCGGTGCCGCCCCCGGTGGCGTAGTCGACCGTCACCGGCTCGCCCAGGGGAGCGGAGCCGGTGGTCGCGACGGTGATCCGTATGTCGGCGGCGCCGCCTTCCCGTACCGGGTGAACGGCGGCGTCGGTGACGACTCCGGCGGTGAGCACCGGATCGGCCTTGCCGTACAGTTCCACGCCGTCGAGGGCGAACTCCCCCTTCTGGCCGGCCGGGAGGGTGAGGGCGTAACCCCAGATCTCGTTCAGGCCGAGCACCTGGTCGATGCCGCCGACGGGCTGGTAGTCGGTGCGGTACTCGAAGCGGGAGAAGGGGATCTCGACGAGGTGCCAGCCCTGCCAGTCGTCGGTGAAGGACGTCGTCCACAGTTCGGACGCCTCACCGTTGGCGCCGCCGTCCTTGATCTCGAAGTTGACGCGCTTGCCCGAACCGGGTGGCAGGGGCGCGGTGTTCTGTCCGTACCACCAGAAACGGATGCCCTGGTGGGCGGTCCAGTCATGGGCGGGCTTGTCGAAGGCGAAGTCATGGGTGAACCCGCCCCAGCCGCTGATGTCGTAGGAGCCCCTGAGGACTTCGGCGCCCTCGGGGGCGTCGGAGCGTTCCTCGAGGCTCAGTCGGGGATGGTCGTCGGCGTCGCTTCCCCAGGTGAAGATGCCTTCCGCGGGCGGGCCGGCAAAGGGGATCTCGCCTTCGAAGCGGTCGACCGGGACCGGGGGCGGATCCTCGGCCGCGGCCGAGGCGGCGGGGGCGAGGGGGAGCAGTCCGGTGAGGACGCATGCGGACACGAGCATGGCGGTTCTTCCGAACCGGGGTCTTGCCTGGTGCATGAGGCTACCTCCGGGGACGACGCCGTCTTTACTTCACGGGGCGTGAGTCAACTGGCGCGGCCCGGTGGCGTCAAGACTTCACACCAAACGTGATACAGAGCCAACTCCTGCGCCCTGCTGGGTAGTTGTCCGTTCAGATTCTGAACACGGGCACGAGGGGCGCCCACCGGACCTGCGCTCAGGGCCGAGCGGTCCCGACCGCGTTGTACGCGATCGTCACGGCGCGCAGAATGGTCGGGAGGGACGCGCCTGCCGTAACGGGAGAGGCGGGGATTCGCAGTGCCGTACATAGCCGTGACCGCGCTGAGCGACGTCGGGCTGATCCGCGACCACAACGAGGACAGCCTTGCCGTCGGCCCGTGGACGCTGTGCGGCACCGTGACCGAGAACCCCCAGACACTGCTGTTCCCCGTCGGCACTCCGCTGGTGGTCGCGGTCGCGGACGGACTCGGCGGACAGCCCGCCGGAGAGGTGGCGAGTTCGCTGGTCGTCCGCCGGCTCGCCTCGCTCGGCCCCTCGCTGGGCGACGAAAAGGCACTCCGTGACGCCCTGGACCTGTGCAATCACTCGGTGTACGCGGCGGCGGACGGCGACCCCGAGCTGGCCACCATGGGCACCACCGTCGCGGGGGTGGTCGTGCTGCCGGAGTCGCTTCTGGCGTTCAACGTCGGCGACAGCAAGGTGTACGAAGTGGGCCGGGACGGGCTCCGCCAGGTGAGCGTGGACGACAGTCCGCCGCGGGCGCCCGGCCGGCGCACCACATCGGCCGTCACACAGACGCTGGGGGGCGGTCTCACCTTCAGCCCCGTCACGGCGCATGTGACGGCCTGCGCGGTGTCCCCGGGCGATCGCTACCTGGTGTGCAGCGACGGGCTGACCGACCCGGTACCGGACGACGAGCTGGAGAACCTGCTGCGGGTGCACGAGGACGGCCGGGCGGCCTTCGAGCTGTGGAAGGCCGCGATCGAGGCGGGAGGCCCCGACAACATCACGCTCACGCTCGTACGCATCGGCCAGTAGGGGGCGTGGGACGCCGGCTGCCGGTTCCGCCACCCGGACCCCGAACACCTGCAGGCGCCGGGCCGCGTCGTCCGGCCGAGCGGCGCACCATTGAAGGCATGGAGGACGCGGAAGGCACGCAGGACGCGCCTCTCGGGCGGATCAGCGCACCCGGGCGCCTCGCCGGACCCGGCGAGGGCATCGGCCTGGACGAACTGGCGCTCGCGGCCCGCAACCACGGCCTGCCGCTGGAGGCGTTGCGCTACGACGTGACACCCCCGGGGCTGCACTACGTCCTCGTCCACTACGACATCCCCGCCGTTGAGGCCGAGGGGTGGCGGCTCACCGTACGGGGCCGGGTGCGTACGCCGCTGACGCTGGACCTGGCGGCGCTGCGGTCCTACGAGCCGGTCACCCGTCGCGTCACGATGGAGTGCGCGGGCAACGGCCGGGCCCGCCTCAGCCCGCGCCCGGTCAGTCAGCCGTGGCTGGTGGAGGCGGTCGGCACGGCGGAGTGGACCGGTGTACCGCTGCAGGTGCTGCTCGCGGAGGCCGGGGTGGCGGCGGATGCCGTCGAAGCGGTGTTCACCGGCGTCGACCACGGCGTCGAGCGGGGCGTCGAGCAGGACTACCGGCGCAGTCTTCCGCTGGCGGTCGCCTCGGGGCACGACCCGGAGGTACTGGTCGCCTACGCGATGAACGGCTCTCCCCTGCCGCCGCAGCACGGCCGGCCCGTGCGGCTGGTCGTGCCCGGCTGGTACGGCATGGCACAGGTGAAGTGGCTGCGGGACATCACGCTCACCGCCACTGCGTTCACGGGCTTCCAGCAGACGGTCGCGTACCGGTACGGACAGTCGCGGGACGACCCCGGCGAGCCCGTCACCCGTATCGCACCCCGCGCCCTGATGATCCCGCCCGGCTTCCCCGACTTCATGTCGCGCGCCCGGGCCGTGCGCCCCGGCACGGTGGAGCTGGAGGGCCGGGCCTGGTCCGGGTACGCCCCGGTCGTGCGCGTGGAGGTCAGCACGGACGACGGCCTGACCTGGCACGACGCCGACCTCGCCGCACCGGACACCGAACACCCCTGGGCCTGGCGTCACTGGCGTACGACGTGGACGGCCACGCCCGGCACCCATGTCCTCAGCGCCCGCGCCACGGACGCCGAGGACCGCACCCAGCCCCTCGCCCAGCCGTGGAACCGGGGCGGCTTCGGCAACAACCTGGTCCAGCGGGTGCCGGTGCTCTGCCTGGAGCCCGACTGAGGCCGTGGCCGTCACGAGGCCGGGCGGGACGCGGGACACTTCTCCGATGCCTCGCCCCGTGCCTCTCTCCCGCACGCTCGAAGAGCTCGAGAACAACCCCCGGCCACCGCCCACCCGCGACGGCGCCACCGGCCTCGTCCTGGCCGTGCCCGCCTTGCGGGAACGGCCGGTCGGGTCACTGACCGTGGACGACCTGACGCGGCCCGTCGGACAGTACGTCGGGCTGCTCTTCCTGCTGCCCCTGGCCCTCAGGATCCTTCGGGACACGCTGCCCGCGCAGCGCGACGGCGGCTGGCACGACGAGGATCTGCCGAGCGTGGTCCTGACGCGCGGACCTGCCGTACGGGCGACGGATCCCGAGTGTGCACACGACCTCCGGGCGATTGTCGCGTGCCCTGCGGCAGCCGCTGCGCCGTACCTTCTGCGAAGCGCCGAGCGGTTCCGGGCGTCGCTGCCCGCGGAGCTCGCCCGCTCGGAAGGCGCGGGCACGGCCGATCCCGTCCCGAGTTGCGGGGCGGCTCGCCATGGGGTTGTTTCGAAGGAGATCCCCTATGGGGGTGAGCCACCGTGCTGTTCACCGATCGTGTCGACGCCGGGCAGCGTCTCGCCGAAGCGCTGAGGCATCTGCGGGAGGAGGATCCCGTGGTGCTGGGGCTGCCGCGGGGCGGGGTGCCGGTGGCTTTCCAGGTGGCGCGGGAGCTGGGGGCGCCGCTCGATGTGATCGTCGTCCGGAAGCTGGGGGTGCCTTACCACCGGGAGCTGGGGTTCGGGGCGATCGGGGAGGGCGGGGTGCGGGTCATCAGCGACGACATCGTGCGCCGCGGGCATGTGTCCCGCAAGGACGTCGAGTCGGTGGAGCATGCCGAGGAGGCCGAACTCGTGCGGCAGGCAAGGCGGTTCCGGGCCGGCCGCGAGCGTGTCGGCATCGCGGGGCGGACGGTGATCGTCGTGGACGACGGAATCGCCACCGGGTCCACCGCCGCGGCGGCGTGCGAGGTCGTAAGGGCGCAGGGGGCGGCGCGGGTGGTGCTGGCCGCGCCGGTGGCCCCGCCCGACGCGGTGGCGTGGCTGAGGACAGAGGCGGACGAGGTGGTGTGTCTGTCGACGCCGCGCGCCTTCTCGGCCGTCGGGGAGTGGTACCGGGACTTCTCACAGACCGCCGACGAAGAGGTCGTCGAGCTGCTGGACCAGGCCGCGAGGAGCGCGTCGTCCGATCCGGCCGGGTCCGACCCGGCGCAGTCGGACCCGTCACGGTCCGACGCCCGGTCCGGTCCCGGGAAGTCGGAGGACGTCGAGATCGATGCCCGCGGTGTACTGCTGGGGGGCGAGCTGACCGTGCCGGACGGGGCCGCCGCGGTCGTGATGTTCGCCCACGGCTCCGGCAGCAGCCGTCGCAGCCCCCGCAACCGCTCGGTCGCCGCCGCACTGAACCGCGCGGGCCTCGGCACTCTGCTCTTCGACCTGCTCACGCCCGCGGAGGCCGACGACCGGGCGAACGTCTTCGACATCGAGATCCTCGCCCGCAGGCTCGCCGGCGCCACGCAATGGCTGCGTACCCGTACGCCCGTCCCGATCGGGTACTTCGGGGCGTCCACGGGTGCAGCGGCGGCGCTGTGGGCGGCGGCGAGCGCGGGTACGGACGTCGGGGCCGTCGTGTCGCGGGGCGGCCGGCCGGACCTGGCCGGCTCCCGGCTCCCCGGCGTACGCGCGCCGACGCTGCTGATCGTCGGCGGTCGCGACACGACGGTCCTCGACCTCAACCGGCAGGCCCAGGCCGCCCTGCGCTGCGAGAACCGCCTGGAGATCGTCCCCGGAGCGACGCATCTCTTCGAGGAGCCCGGCGCGCTGGACGAGGTCTCGGAGCTCGCCATGGACTGGTTCACACGCCATCTGACCCCGCAGGAGCCTTAGGGCCTCTCGTTCGGATCTTGCCGGGCTCACGTGCCCGGACCCCGCTCGCCGATCCGGCCTGCCTGATCCGAACCAAAGACCCCAGGGGTTCTGCCCCGGGATGTCGGGGACGGGTGAGGCAGGTCTCGGCCGATCCTGAAAAGGATGAGGGCCTTCCGGCCCGGTGTGGATCGCGACATCCACGCCCGGCGAGAGAAAGGCCCTCGTACCTCACCGCATTGCGCCCCTGACCGACGCCGAGGATCTCCTGAGCGTGGTCCTGACGCGCGGCCCTGCCGTACGGGCCGACGGATCCCGAATGTGCACGGCCTCCGGGCGATTGCCGCGGGCCTGCGACGGGCGCTGCCGCCGTACCTTCTGCGAAGCGCCGAGCGGTTCCGGGCGTCGCTGCCTGCGGAGCTCGCCCGCTCGGAAGGCGCGGGCACGGCCGATCCCGTCCCGCTACGTCCGGTCCGCTGCCTCTGCCTCGTCGATGGGGGCTGCCGTCCGCCGAAGGGCAGGGCCTGAGCTTCCGGCGCTGCGGGTCACCGAGGCCCCACCCGTCGGGGACAACTCCCCGGCACAGCTCTGGGGAGTCGCGGGCAGGCGCGGCCTTACGGACACGGCCCGCGGCCCGGCGCCGCCAGGTTCCGCCCGGCGCCGGCCGACGCTGCCGGCGTTCCCGGGCCCGTCACCTCTCCAGCACCAGGGCAAGGCCCTGTCCGACGCCGATGCACAGCGTGGCGAGACCGGTTCCGGAGCCTGCCGCGGCGAGCTGATGGGCGACCGCACCGGTGAGCCTGGCGCCGGAGGCGCCGAGCGGGTGGCCGATGGCGATGGCGCCGCCGCGCGGGTTGAGGACGGCCGGGTCGAGTCCCGGCCACTGGCGCAGACAGGCCAGCGCCTGCGCGGCGAAGGCCTCGTTGAGCTCGACGGTGTGCAGGTCGCCGAGCTCGCGGCCCGCCTTCTTCAGGGCACGGCGGACGGCCTCGACCGGTCCCGCCCCGAAGTACTGCGGCTCGATGCCGGTGACGGCCGACGCCCCGATGCGGGCGAGGGGTTCGCGGCCGGTGGCGCGCAGCCCGTCCTCGTCCACGAGCAGCAGCGCCGCGGCGCCGTCGTTGAGGGGGGAGGAGTTGCCCGCGGTGACGGTCCCGTCCTTGCGGAACACCGGCTTCAGCTTGGCCAGCGCCTCGGCCGACGTGCTGTCGCGGATGCACTCGTCGCGTGTGAGCTCCACGCCGTCGACGGGGACGACCTCACCGTCGTAGAGCCCTTCCGACCAGGCCCGCGCCGCGTTCCGGTGGCTGGTGAGGGCAAAGGCGTCCTGCTCCTCGCGCCCGATGCCGTACCGCTCGGCGAGCAGCTCGGCGCCCTCGCCGAGGCCGACGGTCCACTCCTCGGGCATCCGCGGGTTGACCATCCGCCAGCCGAGGGTGGTCGAGTACATCTGCTGGTGGCCCGCGGGGAATCCGCGCTCCGGCTTCTGCACCACCCAGGGTGCACGGCTCATCGACTCGACGCCGCCCGCGACGGCGATGGACGCGTCGCCGACGGCGATGGCGCGGGCGGCCTGGATGACGGCCTCCATGCCGGAGCCGCAGAGCCGGTTCACCGTCGTGCCCGGGACGGTGACGGGCAGGCCGGCGAGCAGCACGGCCATGCGGGCGACGTCACGGTTGTCCTCGCCCGCGCCGTTGGCGTCCCCGAAGAAGACGTCGTCGACACGGGCGGGGTCGAGGTCGGGAGTGCGCGACACGAGAGCGCCGAGGACTCCCGCGGCGAGATCGTCGGGCCGGACTCCGGACAGCGCGCCGCCGTACTTGCCGATGGGCGTACGGACGGCGTCGACGACGTACACGTCACGGAGGCGGTCGGTCATGTCAGCTCCTTCATAGGCGCGTCCTTCACGGGCGCGGCGGTCTTCGCTCGTATCGCGTGGGGCGTGACGCCGGGTTCGGCCGGGAGGCCGCGACCGGTCGGCCCGCCGGCGGCCACGCCGGGCACTCCGGGGCCGGTGATGTCGCGCTGTCCGCCGGCCCTGCCCGTGAGTGCAGTTGGCCTCGGTTCACCGGGGGCCGGCTCCGGCCGGTGGCCAAGGGAGCCGGATTCTGCGGCCCCGGGCGCGCGGCCGGTCGGGGGGACCTGCCCGGAGGACGGCCTCGCGCTCCGGGCCGTCGCCGGGGTACCGGCGGGCGAACTCCTTGTTCCGGCACGGGCGGACGGTACGAGCCGATGACGGCTGCGGTGCGGTTCCAGGCGAAGAGACTGCCGAGGCCGCCGCAGTCCGCGCCGGCCCGGTCGCCCGGAACGGCGCTCGGCCCGCCGCTCCCGGGCACGCCCACGGTCGCGGTCGGCACGGGTACGGCCGGAGCCGTCGCCGACGGCGGACGACGCGGCGCCCGCAGCGCCGTCGACCGTGCCGGCGGCGGAGCGCCTGACCTTGTCCATGGACGCTTCCGTTCGATCTGTTCGCCAGGTGAACTGGAGTTCATCCACGACTCGCGAAGAGTCTGCGTGCACCAGACATGCATGTCAACGCCTGGAGGACCGATGCCGGCCGCTCCCCCCGCCGAGGCCGTGGCTCCGCTGATGCGCGGTATCGCGGTCCTGCGCGAGCTCAGCGACGCGGGCGGCCGTACGGCCCTCGGTGAACTCGTCCGCTCGACCGGGCTTGCCCGCTCCACCGTCGACCGGATCGCCGCGACGCTCGCGCGCATGGGCTACGTACGGCTGCAGGGCCATGAGGCCGCGCTCGCTCCCCGCCTCATGGAACTGGGCAACGCCTATCTCGCCGCCGTCCGTCTGCCGGGGCCGCTCGGCCCGCTCGCCGAGCGGCTCGCCGATGAGCTCGACGAGTCGGTGTCGCTCGCCGTGCCCGACGGCGACGGCATCCGCTTCGTGCACCAGACCACCCGGCGGCGCGCCATGTCCCTGAACCTCCGCATCGGCGATCTCCTGCCCCTCGAACGCAGCGCCCCCGGGCCCCTGTTCGCGGCGGACTGGCCGGCGCGACGGTGGGCGGACCGGCGCGGGCGGGAATCGTCCGCGAGGGACTTCGAGGAGCGGACCGCGCGCGCCCGCGAAGAGGGCTGGGCGCTCGACGACCAGCTGATCGAGCCCGGCCTGATCGCGCTCGCCGTCCCCGTGCACGACCCGCTCGGACAGCGGGTGTGCGCCGTGAGCGTCGTCAGCCACACCAGCCGCCACAGCGCCGGCTCACTGCGGCGCGCGGTTCTGCCCCGGGTACGGGAGACGGCGGTCGCGATGGAGGGGGAACTGCGGCGGACCGCTCCGACCACGGCGCCACCGCCCGCCGCCGGCCTCGCCCACCGGACCGGAGCGTCCAAGCAGGAACTGGGCGCGGGGTTCGTCCAGTCGCTGGCGCGCGGACTGACCGTGCTGACCTCCTTCGACGAAGGGCGCGCGGAACTTCCGCTCACCGCGATCGCCGAGGCCACCGGGCTCGCCCGGGCCACCGCCCGGCGCGCCCTCATCACGCTGGAACACCTCGGATACGTGACCGTGCACGAGCGGACGTTCCGGATCACCCCGCGCGTGCTCGACCTCGGCCATGCCCCGCTCTCCCGGACCACGCTCCGCGAGATCGCCGTACCGCACATGGCCGGGCTGGTCCGGCGGGTGCACGACTCGGCGTCGCTGGCCGTGCTCGAGGGCGACGACATCCGCTACACCGCCCGCGTCGCCACGGAACGCATCATGAGCGTCAACATCACCATCGGCACCCGCTTCCCGGCGTACGCGACGTCCATGGGCCGCGTCCTTCTCGCCGGCCTCCCTCCGGGGGAGCGGGCGGTCCGGCTGCCCGGCACCGGCGCCCGCCCGCTCACCCCGCGCACGGTCACCGACCCGGCCGTGCTTGGCCCGCTCCTCGACCGCGTGCGCAGCGACGGGTACGCCCTGGTCGACGAGGAACTGGAGGAGGGGCTGCGCTCCCTCGCCGTACCCGTGCACGACCGAGGGGGCCGTGCGGTCGCCGCCCTCAACGTGGCCATGCACAGCAGTCGCCGGACCACGGCGGAGTGCCTGACCGGCGTCCTCCCCCAACTCCGGGCCACCGCCGCCGACATCGAGGCCGATCTGCACATCGCGAGCCGGTTCGGCGGGATTCCCGTGGACTGACGGGGCTCAGCCCGTCCAGAAGTCCCACCACCGGGTCAGGACCAGCATCCCGATGATCCCCGTCCACAGCACGGGAGCCACCCAGCCGAACTCGCGCAGTCCGCTCCTCAGACCCGCTGGCGCGGGAAGCATCCGGTGCTCGACGGTGTGGCGGGTCACCGCGCAGAAAAGGAAGATCGTCGCGACCCAGGCCAGGGAACACCAGAGGCACAGCGCGCCGATGCGGTACAGCGACTGGAACTGGAGCCAGGTGCAGAACGCCACGCCGAAGAGGGCGCCCGCGTCGAGGGCGAGCCAGAACCAGCGGCGGTAGCGGGCGCCCGCGAGGAGCCCGGCACCGACGCAGATGACGACGGCGTACGAGACCAGACCGAGCATCGGGTTGGGGAAGCCGAAGGCCGCTGCCTGGTCGCTCTTCATGATGCTGCCGCAGGAGACGACCGGGTTGAGGCTGCAGCCCGGGGTGAACCCGGGGTCCTCGAGCAGCCGGAACTTGTCGATCGTGATGACCCACGAGGCGAGCAGTCCCGCCGCGCCCGTGACGATGAGCAGCCAGGCGAGCCCGCGGCTTCCGCCTGCCGCATCTGACGGGGCGTCGTCCGGCGCCTGCGCGGGGCGGGGAACGCCCGTGCGTACGTGTGTCTCCATGTCCGTGTCCCTGTGTTCCTCTCGTCCATGACGCAGGGCCGCAGCCCGGCCCGGGAAGGTCGTTTCCCCGGGCTCCGCCCACCTGGGCCGATGCGCGCACGCAGTAATGGCGACCTCGCTCGACGCGACGGATCGTCAGATTCCGATTAGCGTCGCGGGTGTCCCTGACCTTGCATCGAGGAGCTCGATCATGAAGCTGACGCTTCGCCACCTGGCGGCCGCCGCCGCCCTGACCACCGAAATACCACTCAGGCTCGCCGGGGTCACCCGGGCGGTCGCGCACCCCGCGGCCACCTGCTCGGCGAGCGCAAACCTGGACCTGTGATCCGCAAGGCTTAATCACGGCCCGGCAGGTGGTCTTGAAACCGCCCGCCGGGCCCTTTCGTGTGTCCGGCCCCGGTCAGTCCCGGAGCCGGCCGACCGGCAGCAGGCAGTGAGCCGCCGTGGACAGCATCGCCTCGTCGCCGACGAAGGCCCGCAGCTCCTCCTCCGTGACCCGCAGCCCGGGAGCCGCCTGAGGCCACGGGCGGGTGGCGAAGAGGAAGTAGGCATGTCCCCGCTCCCGTACCGAGTCGGACCACTGGGGCGGCGCGGTGCATCGGACCGTCAGATGAGCCATCGTCAGGACCGCCTGGCCCGCCTCGACAAGGAGCCCGACAGGTGGCCCGTGGGCCTCCACGGCGTCCACGTAGTCGCTTCCGACCGGCAGACCCACGTCCTCCAGCAGCTGCCGGGCCGCGGCCTGCGCGCCTTCGGGGCCCCCGTCGCCGTCCCCGAGGGAGCAGGCGAGCAGAAAGGGCATCTCACCCACGTCGTCGGGATGTTCGCCACTCCACGCGATGACGGCCACGGTGCCCAACTGGGCGGGGCGGAAGGCGCGTACGGCGCCGAAAGCTGAGGTCACCGTCGGACCCTAGCGACTCGATGCGGGCTCCCGGACGCTCATGTCACCTGCGCGGGGGAGCCCCGGCGCCGATTACCCCGAAGGGGTCCGGCCCACTCCCGGCCGTCCGGGTGATCCGCCGTGCGGTGCTCAGGAGCCGACGGGAAGTCCACCCATGAGTGCGCCCGGAGCACCCTGGCCGGCCTGGTTCAGCTCATCGGTGGTGCCACTGACCTTGCCGAGCAGCGAACCCTTCTGCTCCGTGTCCAGCGTCCCCACCGCCAGCGGCTGCGCCGCGGCCGCGGACCGGTCCGCCACGACACCCAGCCCCTCGTTGAGGCTCCCGGGCGCGAGGTCCGCGGCGAAAGCCGGGGTCGCGGCACCCGCGGCCATCAGGGAACCGGCGATGATCGCAGCGACCTTCATGGGCTTCATCAGTGAATCTCTCCTTCGGCGGCGCGTGTCGCGCGCGCACGTCTCATACGGTTCGGGCACAGTGCGGATGCTTGCGGACACGCGTCCGCCCCGTGCCCGCCTGTTGTGCTGCTTTGCCCTGTACAACGATCCCTCGGCGCGCCAGAAACTCCGAAGTCCGGAAATTCTCGTATTGCGTCCGGGACGAAGTGACCGCAACAAAAAGGCCGCCCTCCCCGCCGTGGCGGGAAGAGCGGCCCGGGAGAACGCTCTGAAGGGCGATCAGCCGTTGACGCAGGCGTTGCCGAACGCCGGGTTCAGCAGACCGATCACATCGACGGTGTTGCCGCAGGCGCCGACCGGGACGTGGACCGGAACCTGGGCCACATTGCCCGAGACAACGCCCGGCGAACCCGCCGCAGCACCCTGCGCACCGCTGTCGGCGGTGGCGATACCGGCAGAGCCCGCAACGGCGGCGGCAGCAAGGGTGGAAAGGACAAGGGCCTTCGCGGTACGCGACATGGAGAAGCACTCCTTGGTCATGTGTTTCAGTGGCCGGGCGCTACTGCCCGGCCAATGCCTCAACGGAAGCGGCGGCCGCCAGGTTGTGCGGCCAAAAGGGTGAAAACCGGTCGGTCAATACGAAATGTCAGGGCCCGGCAGCGGGGAACTGCCGGGACCACTGCGACTGCGTCAGGCGTTCTGGCAGGCGCTGCCGGAAGCCGGGTTCAGCAGACCGATCACGCTGACGGTGTTGCCGCAGACGCCGACCGGCACGTGGACCGGGGCCTGGACGGCGTTGCCGGACAGGACGCCGGGCGAACCCTGCGCCGCGCCGGTCGCACCGCTGTCGGCCGCAGCCATGCCCGCGCCGCCGACGACGAGGGCGGCGCCGGCGCCCGCCAGCACGACAGACTTGGCGATTCGCTTCATCATTTCTTCCTTTCGGGTAACCGATGGGGGCACAAGCCTCAACGACGGCACCGATCCCGGGATACGGACGAATCCCAAAAGGACTAATCCGCTGCATGTCATCCTGCGCGGCCCGCGAAAGAAAAGCCGTTAGAATCTCCACCCGCCCCACGCAACACATGAACAGGGCTGCCCTCTTCCCTCCGATTCCCTCGATTCGACGCGCCGGCCGATTCCGCGGCGAATACCTCGGTGCGCCACGCCCGCTGCCGCGACCAGCTCATATGAATACGCGGACATAGCTACGGCATCTTCATCCGGGTCCGGCACGAAAGGGTGGCGTCACCTTCCGTCCGGCGCCCGTACCTGTTACCAGAAAACCCAGCCAGTTCACGAGCGGAGATCTGCGCGTGCTGCCGCATTCCCTTCCGCCCGGTCGTCCCCCGGCCGTGCTCCATATCGTGCAGCCCGTCGACGGCGGGGCCGCCAGGGTCGTCACCGATCTGGTGACCGACCAGATCCGCACCGGTCTGCGGGTGGCCGTGGCCTGTCCTGAAGGAGGCGCCCTGGCAGCCGCCGTCCGCGGGGCCGGCGCCGAGGTCCACCGCTGGCGGGCCGGGCGTGGGTCCGGCCCACTGCTGCTGCCGGAGGTCGGGCAGCTCGCCCGGCTGGTGGCGCGGGTGCGCCCGCGCATCGTGCACGCCCACAGCGGCAAGGCCGGGCTGGCCGCGCGGCTCGCCGTGCGGGGCAGGATCCCGACCGTATTCCAGCCGCACGCCTGGTCGTTCGAGGCGGTCGGCGGTGCCACCGCACGGCTGGCCCGCCGCTGGGAGCGGTACGGGGCCCGCTGGGCGGACCGGGTCGTGTGCGTCAGCGAGGCGGAGCAGCGCACGGGAGAACAGGCCGGTGTCCGTGCGCGCTGGGCCGTCGTCCCGAACGGTGTGGACACCGGACACTTCAGGCCGCCCTGCGAGGAGCGGCCGAGGGCCCTTCCGCCGCTCGTCGCCGATCTGCCCGAGTCGGCGCCGCTCGTGGTGTGCGTGGGGCGGCTGTGCCGGCAGAAGGGCCAGGACGTACTGCTCGCGGCCTGGGAACAGGTCCTGCGCAGGCTCCCCAACGCCTGTCTCGTCCTCGTCGGCGACGGCCCGGAGGCCGATTCGCTGCGCGCGTCCGCCCCCGTGTCCGTACGCTTCGCCGGTTCCGTACGGGATGCGGCGCCCTGGTACCGGGCCGCCGATCTGGTCGTCGTGCCCTCCCGCTGGGAAGGCATGGCGCTGACGCCCCTGGAGGCCATGGCCTGCGGCCGGCCCGTCGTGGTCACCGATGTCGACGGGGCACGCGAGAGCCTGCCGCCCGGGCACGCGCTGTTCAGCCTGACACCGCCTCAGGACCCTTACGCACTGGCCACGGCCGTCGGGGACCTGCTGCTCAACGCGCCATTGCGCGCCACTCTGGGCCGCCAGGGCCACCAGCACGTCCTCGCCACGCACGACGTACGGCAGACCGCGGACGCGGTCGCGGACGTGTACCGGGATCTGGTGGGCGTCAGGCCGGGCTGCAGGGAGCCCGTCGGCCGCTGAGCGCCGGCCGCGCCGGCGACGGCGACGGGGGCCTGCGCACAGCACCGGCCGGGAGAGTCGAGGGGAGACTCTCCCGGCCGGGAGTCACACGGGCGGTGCGGGATCGTGGAGGCGTCAGCGCCGCGCGCCGGCCGCACCCCGCCGGTACAGCACGCCACCGCCGGCCAGCAGGCCCACCGCGGCGGCCGCGGCGGCCAGCGACCCGGCGCCGAAGCCGGTCTCGGCCAGCTGCGGGGAGTGGGCGACCGCCGCGACCTCCTCGTCGACCGGGGTGTTCTCGGCGGGCGCCGCGGGGTTAGGGACCACTTCGCCGACCGGGGTGAGCGGCGTCGGCGGGACGACCTCCTCGGCACCGGGCGGCTGCTCCGTACCGTTCGTGCAGGCGCTGCCGGAAGCCGGATTCAGCACACCGACGACGTCGACAGTGTTGCCGCACAGGTTCACCGGGGCGTGCACCGGGACCTTGACGTTGTTGCCGGAGAGCAACCCCGGGGAGCCCACCGCGTCGCCCTCGGCCTCGGAGCCGGCGGCCGACCCCGAGTCCGACGTGTTGGCGCAGGCGCTGCCGGACGCCGGGTTGAGCAGCCCTACGGCGTTCACGGTGTTGCCGCACACGTTGACCGGAACGTCCACGGGCGCCTGGACCGTGTTGCCCGACAGCGCGCCGGGGGAGTTCGCGGCCTCCCCGTCGGCGTGGGAGTCCGCGCTGGCGTACGCACTGTTCAGGGACAGAATGCTGGTGGCCGCCGCGGCCGTCAGGATTCCCTTGCTGATGACCTGTCGCATCTCGTTGTCTTTCCCGCTCTTGGTTCGAGAGCCGGTCCTGGGGCGCATCCGGAGATGCGCCCCCAGGACCGGCGGAAAACGACCCTTCAGGGCTGCGTCACGAGGGCTTCCGTCAGCCGTTGACGCAGGCGTTGCCCATCGCCGGGTTCAGCAGGGCAATGAGGCCGATGGAGTTGCCGCATGCGTTCAGCGGCACGTGCACGGGAACCTGGATGACGTTCCCGGAGAGCACACCCGGGGAATCGGCCGCCGCACCGGTGGCCCCGGTGTCCGCGAAGGCGGGAGCGGCCATGCCCATGGCCAGCATGGCCCCGGCGAAAAGCGTGGCAGTCTTCCTGTACTTCACTTGGATTCCTTCTCCTTGGATCATGTGGATGCCGTGGCAACGCCACTGACGCACTACCAACGAGCAGCTACCGACGAAGAAACCCTTCAGCCATTCAATTGGGCCCGTTCGCACCGGGCCCCATTGGTCCGTTCCCGTGAATTGCGCGGAGCCGGCTGTTTTCCGCGCCGTTTCGGATCGGGACCCGGGTGTTCTCCGAGTCCTTTCCTCCTCATCGGCGAGCGTGTCCGCGCGACGGTTCAACTCGGCATCCGGGTTTTGGTTTCCCCCGTTCACCCGAATGGCCCGCACGAATGGGCGCACAGTCGCCGATTGTCATTCCGTCCGATTCGTATGATCCGGGCGGGATCCGTGGGACGCGTGGTGGGGCGCCGGGCGCGAGCGCGCCGTCGTCCCGGCGGTACCCCCGCGCCTACCAGCGCGGCCAGCAGGACTTGGAGACGAGCGCCGTCCACTCGCGGTCGGGACGGCCGGGGAGGGTCCTGCCCTCGGCGGACCACCGGGCCATGAGTGCCGCGTAGATGGGCTCCGCCGACCGTTCGCCCGGCTCTTTCCGGCTTGCCGGAATCAGCCTCTGCCGTTCCCAACGGCCCTTGTGCTCCGTCATGCCCCCAATATCCCGTACCTCCGCGCCTCTTGGTGCGAAAGCCGGAGGCACACGAGGCACACAGCGGGTGCGCTCGGCCGATCGGGCTACCCGTGACGGCCCGGCGCCGGGCGCCGCCGCCGGGAGGGCGGGCGGGCGACCGGCCGGCCGGCCGGACCGGCTCAGTGCTTCTTCACCGCGCGCAGGACGACGAACTTGGGGTTGCTCGCCACCGTTTCGCAGTTGCCGAAGAGCCGGCGCAGCCTGACGTGGTAGCCGAGGTGACGGTTGCCGATCACCCACAGCTCGCCGCCCGGTCGCAGCGCGGCGCGTGAGCCGGTGAACATGCGCCAGGACGTGCTGTCGGTCAGGGCGCGGTGACTGTGGAACGGCGGATTGTTCAGCACGAGGTCGACGGACTCCCGCTCCATGCCGGACAGTCCGTCGCCGACCAGGAACTCGGCCTTGGCGGCCGGGCCCGCGTTCGCCCGGAACGTCGCCTCGGCCGATGCCACCGCCTGGAACGACTCGTCCGTGAAGACCACGTCGGCCTCCGGGTCGGCGACCGCCATCGCCGTGCCGACCACACCGTTTCCGCAGCCCAGGTCGACGACGCGGACCGGGCCGCGGCGGCGGGGCAGATGCTGGAGGAAGAAGCGGGTGCCGATGTCGAGACGCTCGGCGCAGAAGATGCCCGCGTGATTGGTGACGGGACGGCCGGACATCACTCCGATGTCCTCTGGCAGGTCGTAGCCGCGCGGCCAGGGGTCATCGGCGGGGGCGGAGCCGAGCAGCCCGGGGTCCGGGGTGCAGAAGATCAGCCGGGCCTTCTTCGCCGCCAGGGAGGTGGTGGTGGGGCCGATGGTCCGCTCGAAGAGCCCGAGCGTGGAGGTGTGGATCTCGGTCACCATGCCCGTACCGACGACGAGTGTGTCCGCGTGCAGGTGCGGCGCGAGGCGCCGCAGCTGGTCCTCGAGGAGCGCGAGGCTCTTGGGGACGCGTACCAGCAGGACGTCGACCCGGTCCGGTGGCGTGTCCTGCGTCGACAGCAGCCGGACCGCCCCGGCCTCTGCGGGCTTCCGGTTGCGGGCCAGATTGGCGCGGGTCGCCTGCTGGGCCAGCCAGGAGTCGGTGATCTGCGCGGGGCGGTGCCCGGCGAGCGCGGTGACCAGGGCACCCCAGCGGTCACCGAGGACCACGACGGTGCCGGACAGATCCTGGCCCTCCAGGTGGCGCAGCAGGTACTCGTCGGAGGCGTCCCAGGCGCGGAGCTGGTCACGGGGGTCCTCGGGCCAGCGGGTGAGTCCGAGGTCGCCCCATGACGTGGTGAAGATGTTCATCGTGCTCTCAGGCTACGCGGCCGCCTTCGAGAGCTCCGCCGCGCCGAAGGAGACGTCGAAGCGGTCGCACCAGATGCTGACGCTGGAGTACTTCGCCAGGTCGACGCCGGCGGGCAGCGCGTAGTTCTGGTCGCCCTTGTTGCCCTTGAGCTTGCCGAGGCTGACGTATGCGCCGTCGTCGAAGACGTGCCAGCCGGCGGCGCCCTCCTTCACCGGTGCGTCGGTGAGCCAGACCCGCAGGGCGGGGCCGTTGCTGGTGCTCAGGCCCTCGAGCCGGAGGATGCGGCTGCCGTCGGGGAGCTCGACGATCCTGACCTTGCCCTCTGTGGCGTGCTCATGGCTGATGAAGGTGCCGGTGGCGAGGGTCCTGAGCGCGGCGGGCGAGGCGTTCGCCGATGCGTCGGCAGGGGCCGTGGGCACGGCCTCCGGGAGTTCGTCCCGTACCGTCTCGTCGACGAACAGCTTCCACGGCTCGAACCAGTACAGCCCCACGGCCAGGGCCACCGCCAGCACTGCAAGGGTGATGGCGACCACCGGCTTCTTCCGCACACGTGACGTCCTCATGCGTCCATTGAAGCCCGGCCGGAGCGCCCGCGGGCGCTGCGGCCGGTGACGAAATGCTTACGTCGGCGGAGCGCCCCGGCGCAGTAGGTTCGGGGGATGACCGTGCATGTAGGAGAAGAGGACGACGCGCTCGAGGAGCGCCTGGGCAACGAGCTGGACGACTTCAACGCGCGGGCGAGCGGCGCCGAGGTGCGTGAGTTCTCCGCGCGCGTCACGGGCGACGACGGTGAGCTCATCGGCGGGCTGACCGGATCGACGTGGGGCGAGTGCGGCTTCGTCGACATGCTGTGGGTGGACGCCGGGCACCGTCACGAAGGGTGGGGCGGCAAGCTGCTGCACGCGGCCGAGGAGGAGGCACGGGCGCGGGGGTGCACACGGATGTTCCTTTCCTCGTACACCTTCCAGGCGCCGCCGTTCTACGAACGGCTCGGGTACGTGGAGACGCACCGCGTCGAGGGCATGCCGGGCGGGCACGCGGACGTGTACCTGCGCAAGGAGCTGTGAGCCGGAGGGCCGGCGTCCCTGGCACGGGACGCCGGCCCCACGGGCGAGGCTCCCGAGCTACTCGTCCCCGCCCTCCAGGTCGCCCTCCGTCTCCAGGAACACCTGGCGCAGGGCCTCGATGACCGCGGGATCGGGCTTCTCCCACATGCCACGCGACTCCGCCTCCAGCAGGCGCTCGGCGATGCCGTGCAGGGCCCAGGGGTTGGCCTGCTGGAGGAACTCGCGGTTCTCCGGGTCCAGGACGTAGGTCTCCGTGAGCTTGTCGTACATCCAGTCGGCGATGACGCCGGTGGTGGCGTCGTAGCCGAACAAGTAGTCCACGGTCGCCGCGAGTTCGAAGGCGCCCTTGTAGCCGTGGCGGCGCATCGCCTCGATCCACCTGGGGTTGACGACCCGGGCGCGGAACACGCGGGAGGTCTCCTCGACGAGGGTGCGGGTGCGGACCGTCTCGGGGCGGGTCGAGTCGCCGATGTAGGCCTCGGGGGCCGTGCCGCGCAGCGCACGGACGGTGGCGACCATGCCTCCGTGGTACTGGAAGTAGTCGTCGGAGTCGGCGATGTCGTGCTCGCGGGTGTCGGTGTTCTTCGCCGCGACCGCGATCCGCTTGTACGCCGTCTCCATCTCCTCGCGAGCCGGGCGGCCTTCGAGACCGCGGCCGTAGGCGTAACCGCCCCACACCGTGTAGACCTCGGCGAGGTCGGCGTCGGTACGCCAGTCGCGGGAGTCGATCAGCTGGAGCAGACCCGCGCCGTACGTGCCCGGGCGCGAGCCGAAGATACGGGTGGTGGCGCGCCGCTCGTCGCCGTGCTCGGCCAGATCGGCCTGGGCATGCGCCCGTACGTGGTTGACGTCGGCGGGCTCGTCCAGCGAGGCGGCGAGCCGTACGGCGTCGTCGAGCAGCCCGATGACATGCGGGAACGCGTCCCGGAAGAAGCCGGAGATACGGAGGGTGACGTCGATGCGCGGGCGGCCCAGCTCCTCGGCAGGGACGGCCTCCAGACCGGTGACGCGACGTGACGCCTCGTCCCAGACCGGGCGGACACCGAGCAGCGCGAGCGCCTCTGCGACGTCGTCGCCCGCGGTGCGCATCGCGCTCGTACCCCACAGCGAGAGGCCGACGGAGGTGGGCCAGTCGCCGTTGTCCGTGCGGTAGCGGGTCAGCAGCGAGTCGGCGAGGGCCTGGCCGGTCTCCCAGGCGAGCCGCGAGGGGACGGCCTTGGGGTCGACGGAGTAGAAGTTGCGGCCGGTCGGCAGGACGTTGACGAGGCCGCGCAGGGGGGAGCCGGAGGGGCCCGCGGGGACGAAGCCGCCATTGAGCGCGTGGACCGCGTGGTCGAGTTCGTCGGTCGTGGCGGACAGGCGCGGGACGACCTCGCGGGCGGCGAAGTCGAGGATGTCGGCGACGGCCTGCCCGTGTCCCTCCGCCACGGACGCGACGGCGGCCGGGTCCCAGTCGGCGGCCTCCATCGCCTCGACCAGGGTGCGGGCCGCTGCCTCCGCCTCGTCGGCGGTGGTGCGGGTGGCGGCGGACTCGTCGAGGCCGAGGGCCTCGCGCAGCCCGGGCAGGGCGGTGGTGCCGCCCCAGATCTGGCGGGCACGCAGGATCGACAGGACGAGGTTGACCCGCTCGGGGCCGGTCGGCGCGCCGCCGAGGACATGCAGACCGTCGCGGATCTGGGCGTCCTTGACCTCGCACAGCCAGCCGTCGACATGGAGCAGGAAGTCGTCGAAGCCGTCGTCGTCGGGGCGGTCGTCGAGCCCCAGGTCGTGGTCGAGCTTCGCGGCCTGGATCAGGGTCCAGATCTGGGCGCGGATGGCCGGGAGCTTCGCCGGGTCCATGGAGGAGATCTGCGCGTACTCGTCGAGCAGCTGCTCCAGGCGCGCGATGTCGCCGTAGGAGTCGGCGCGGGCCATCGGCGGGACGAGATGGTCGATGAGGGTGGCGTGCACACGGCGCTTGGCCTGGGTGCCCTCGCCCGGGTCGTTGACCAGGAACGGGTAGATCAGCGGCAGATCGCCGAGCGCCGCGTCCGGGGCGCAGGCGGCGGACAGGCCGGCGTTCTTGCCGGGCAGCCACTCCAGGTTGCCGTGCTTGCCGAGGTGGATCATCGCGTCGGCGCCGAAGCCTCCCCCAGAGCCTTCGGCCTGGGAGGTACCCCCAGTCGTCTGCGGGGCCGCGATCCAGCGGTAGGCGGCGAGATAGTGGTGGGAGGGCGGCAGATCGGGATCGTGGTAGATCGCGATCGGGTTCTCGCCGAAGCCGCGCGGGGGCTGGATGACGATGACCAGGTTTCCGCGGCGCAGGGCGGCGAGCACGATGTCGCCCTCGGGATTGCGGGAGCGGTCCAGGAACATCTCGCCGGGCGCCGGGCCCCAGTGCTCCTCGACGTGCTCGCGCAGCTCGGCGGGCAGGGTCGCGTACCAGCGCCTGTAGTCGGCCGCCGGGATGCGGACCGGATTGCGGGCGAGCTGCTCCTCGGTGAGCCAGTCCTGGTCGTGGCCGCCCGCCTCGATGAGCGCGTAGATCAGCTCGTCGCCGTCGCCGGACTCGAGACCCGGGACCTCCTCCGTACCGAAGTCGTAGCCTTCCGACCGCAGGCGGCGCAGGAGGGAGACGGCGGACGCGGGGGTGTCCAGGCCCACGGCGTTGCCGATCCGGGAGTGCTTGGTCGGGTACGCGGACAGGACGAGCGCGAGGCGCTTGTCGGCGTTCGGGATGTGGCGCAGCCGGGCGTGGCGCACGGCGATCCCCGCGACGCGGGCGGCACGCTCGGGGTCCGCGACGTACGCCGGGAGTCCGTCCTCGTCGATCTCCTTGAAGGAGAACGGGACGGTGATGAGGCGCCCGTCGAACTCGGGCACGGCGACCTGGCTGGCGGCGTCCAGCGGGGACAGTCCCTCGTCGTTCTCCTCCCAGGAGCTGCGCGATCCGGTCAGGCACAGGGCCTGGAGCACAGGTACGTCGAGCCCGGCGAGCGCGCCCGCGTCCCAGGACTCGTCGTCGCCGCCGGCCTGTGCCTCTGCGGGCCGGGTGCCGCCGGCGGCGAGGACGGTGGTGACGACGGCGTCGGCGCCGCGGAGCCGGTCGAGGAGTTCGGGCTCGGGGGCGCGCAGGGAGGCGACGTAGAGGGGGAGCGCCCGGGCGCCCGCGTCCTCGACGGCGTCGCAGAGGGTGCCGACGAACGCGGTGTTGCCGCTCATGTGGTGGGCGCGGTAGTAGAGCACGGCGACGGTCGGTCCGTCGGTGCTCCTCGCCTCGCGGTCCAGGTGGCCCCATGTGGGCGCGGGGGCCGGGGGCTCGAAGCCGTGACCCGTCAGCAGGACCGTGTCGGACAGGAACCGGGCGAGCTGTTCCAGATTGTCCGGGCCGCCGTGCGCGAGGTAGGCGTGCGCCTCTGCGGCGATGCCGATGGGGACGGTGGACGCCTCCATCAGCTGGGCGTCGGGGGCCTGTTCACCGGTGAGGACCACGACGGGCTTCTGCTGGGCGAGCAGGATGTCGAGGCCCTCCTGCCAGGCGCGGATGCCGCCGAGGAGGCGTACGACCACGAGGTCGGCGCCGTCCAGCAGGCCGGGGAGGTCCTCGAGCGGGAGGCGGGAGGGGTTGGCGAAGCGGTACCCGACCGGACCCGCAGCCGCGCGTGCGCTGAGCAGGTCGGTGTCGGAGGTCGACAGCAGCAGGATCGTCGCGTGCGTCATCGCGTGCGCAGGCCTTCCTCGGGGTGTCCGCGCCCCGGGTGGTCGTGAGGACGGCGGGAGTTCCTGGCTCACCGGACCTCGGGGTGAGGCCTGGCTGACAGTGGCGGGACCGCGCCGGATTCGCACCGGGCTTCCTCCCTAGGGTCCTGGGACCCTGTGCCGTTTGCATAGTAGAGGCTGCCGCCCGGCTGCAGGGCGGCCACCTGGAAGGACGTCGGTATGCTCGCCGCCATGCCGCCCACACCGACAACACCCCCGGACCCGGGCGAACCTCGCATACGGGACCGGGACGACGCCTGCCCCGGCGCACTGCGGCTGCATGCGGCGGACGACGGGCACCTGGCCCGACTCCGCCTGCCTGCGGGCACTTTGACGACTCATCAGGTATCTGTGCTGGTCGACGCGGCGGAGCGGCTGGGCGACGGTGCGCTGAGCATCACCTCCCGTGGGAACGTGGAGCTGCGCGGCCTCGGCGAGGGATGCGGGGCACGGCTCGCGGCGCTGCTCCGGGAGGCCGGGCTGCTCCCCTCCGACACCCATGAGCGGGTGCGCAACGTCATGGCCTCGCCTCTCGCCGGACTCGACGGACTCGGCTGCGCCGACGTGCAGTTGTGGGCGCGGGAGCTGGACGAGCTGCTGTGCGCGAGCGAGCGGGCGGCGGGACTCTCCGGCCGCTTCCTGTTCGCCCTGGACGACGGGCGGGGCGATGTGGCGGGTCTGGGCGCGGATGTGACCTTGCTCGCAGAGCCGGGCGGTACCGCCGTCGTACGGATCGGACCGGGGACCTTTCCCGTCCGCGCCGCCGACGCCCCGCGGGCGGCCGTCGCGGCCGCAGAGGCGTTCCTCGCCGCGGCAGAGGCGGCGGGCACCGGGGCGTGGCGGGTACGGGAGCTACCCGCCGGGCAGGACATGGCGGTGGACGCGTATCTGCGGGGTGCGGGCATCGAACCCGTAGGGCGAACGACTGCCGACAGCGCTGCCCGTCCGCCGCTGCCGGGCACACATCGGGCCGGTCCGCCGCCCGGGATCGTTCAAGGCCCCGCCGCCTGGGCCCTTTCCGTCGCCGCCCCGCTCGGGCGGCTCACGGCGGCGCAGGCGCGCGCGCTGCTTCCCGCGCCCGAGGGCGACGTACGCCTCACCCCCTGGCGCGGGGTCGTCGTGCCCGGCTTCGCGGACCGGGCGGCGGCCGGGACGCGGCTCACGCAGCTCGACGACGCGGGGCTGATCACCGGCCCTGACTCCCCCTGGTACGGCGTCGGCGCCTGCACCGGCCGGCCCGGGTGCGCCAAGTCCCTGGCCGACGTACGGGCCGACGCGACACCGGGCCGGGGCGGGCTGCCCGTGTACTGGTCGGGCTGCGAGCGGCGGTGCGGTCGTCCGCAGGGGGAGTACGTGGACGTCGTGGCCACCGCGGACGGCGCGTACCGGGTGACCGTGCACGGCGCCGCCGTACCCGTACCGTCGCGCGCGCAGCTCGCCGACACCATCGCCACCGTCCGAACCCGCACGACGACGAAATGAGCAGGAGCAGAGTGTTCGACTACGAGAAGGACGGCGCGGAGATCTACCGCCAGTCCTTTGCCACCATCCGCGCAGAGGCCGACCTCGCCGCGCTTCCGGCCGACATCAGCCAGGTCGCGGTGCGGATGATCCACGCCTGCGGCATGGTCGACCTCGTCCGCGATCTTGCGTACTCGCCCGCCGTGGTGTCCCGTGCCCGCGCGGCGCTGCGCGCGGGCGCGCCGATCCTGTGCGACGCGCAGATGGTCGCGAGCGGCGTCACGCGCAAGCGGCTGCCCGCGGACAACGACGTGATCTGCACGCTCTCCGACCCGTCCGTACCGGCGCTCGCCGCCGACCTGGGCACCACCCGCAGCGCCGCCGCACTGGAACTGTGGCGCGACCGCCTCGACGGCGCGGTCGTCGCCGTCGGCAACGCGCCCACCGCGCTCTTCCGCCTCCTGGAGATGATCGAGGAGGGCGCGCCCCGCCCGGCGGCCGTCATCGGCATCCCGGTGGGCTTCATAGGCGCCGCCGAGTCCAAGGACGCGCTCGCCGCACACGGCAGCGGCGTCGAGCACCTGGTGGTACGTGGGCGGCGGGGCGGCAGCGCCATGGCCGCGGCAGCGATCAACGCGATAGCGAGTGAGGCAGAGTGAGCACGCAGCAGGCCGGCCGACTGTACGGAGTGGGACTCGGTCCCGGCGACCCGTCCCTGATGACCCTGCGGGCGGTCGAGGTCATCGCGGAGGCGGACGTCGTGGCGTACCACAGCGCCCGGCACGGCCGTTCCATCGCGCGCTCCATCGTGGCGAAGCATCTGCGCTCCGACCACATCGAAGAGCGGCTGATGTACCCGATCACGGTCGAGACGACGGACCACCCCGGCGGCTACCGGGGCGCGCTCAACGACTTCTACGAGGAGGCCGCGGAGCGGCTCGCGGCGCATCTCGACGCGGGGCGGACCGTGGCCGTGCTGGCGGAGGGCGATCCGCTCTTCTACGGCTCGTACCAGCACATGCACAAGCGGCTGGCCCACCGCTATCCGACCGAGGTGATCCCCGGGGTCACCTCGGTGAGCGCGGCCGCCGCACGCCTCGGAGAGCCGCTGTGCGAGGCCGAGGAGGTGCTGACGATCATTCCGGGCACACTGCCGGAGGAGGAGCTGACGGCTCGTCTCGCCGCCACCGACTCGGCGGTGGTGATGAAGCTGGGGCGTACGTTCCCCGCCGTCCGCCGTGCGCTGGAACGCGCGGGACGGCTGGACGACGCGCGGTACGTGGAGCGGGCCACGATGGAGGGCGAGCGCACGGACCGGCTGGCCGACGTGGACCCGGAAACGGTGCCGTACTTCTCGGTGGCGGTGCTGCCGAGCCGTGTCGACGAGGTGCCGCCGGCCGGCCGCCCCGAGGGCGAGGTCGTCGTCGTGGGCACCGGACCTGCCGGGCCGCTGTGGCTGACACCGGAGACGCGCGGGGCCCTCGCCGCCGCCGACGACCTGGTCGGCTACACCACCTACCTGGACCGGGTGCCGGTTCGCCCGGGCCAGCTCCGCCACGGCTCCGACAACAAAGTGGAGTCGGAGCGCGCCGAGTTCGCGCTGGACCTCGCACGGCGCGGGCGTCGCGTGGCCGTCGTCTCCGGCGGCGACCCGGGAGTCTTCGCGATGGCCACGGCGGTGCTGGACGTCGCGTCCCAGGAGATCTACGCGGACGTGCCCGTGCGCGTCCTGCCCGGCGTGACCGCGGCGAACGCGGCGGCGGCCCGCGCCGGTGCGCCGCTGGGCCATGACTACGCGACGATCTCGCTCTCCGACCGGCTCAAGCCGTGGGAGGTCATCGCCGAACGCCTGGCGGCGGCGGCCGCCGCCGATCTCGTACTGGCCCTCTACAACCCGGGTTCGCGCAGCCGCACCTGGCAGGTGGCCAAGGCCCGCGAGCTGCTGCTGGGGCACCGCGCGCCGGACACGCCCGTGGTCGTGGCCCGGGACGTGGGCGGCCCTGAGGAGAGCGTACGGATCGTCCGCCTCGCCGAACTCGACCCGGCGGTGGTCGACATGAGGACGCTGCTGCTGGTCGGGTCCTCGCAGACGCGCACGGTCGTGCGGGGCTCGGGCGAGCAGATCGTCTGGACCCCGCGCACGTACCCCGGGTAGGGACTGCCCGCCCGGTCCGGGAGACCCCGGGCCGGGCCCGGGAGGTCCCCCGCTGCCGCTGAGATTCAGCCGGGCCAGGGAACCTTCCCTGACACCCGGTCAGTCCCGCGGCCCCTTCGCGGACGAACGGCCCACCACCGTCCCCGCGCGGTCGATGCACACCACGTCCACCGTGACCGGCGCTCCCCTGAGTACTCCGAGGGCCTGGTCACGGGCGGTCGCGGCCACCAGATCGCCCAGGGGTACACCACGGGCGGCGCACAACTGGAGGGCGTCGAGGCCGGTGTTGGCGGACGCCACCCGGGCCGCCAGGTCCTCGTCGGCGCCGCCCTCGCGCGCCAGCTCCGCCAGGAAGCCCTTGTCCACCTGGGACCTGGCGGAGTGCAGATCCAGATGTCCGGCGGCGAGCTTCGAGAGCTTGGCGAAGCCGCCGCAGACGGTGAGGCGCTCCACCGGATGCCGGCGTACGTACTTGAGGACGGCGCCCGCGAAGTCGCCCATGTCGAGCAGCGCGTCCTCGGGGAGGTCGTAGAGCGAGACGACGGTCTTCTCGGACGTCGAGCCCGTACAGCCCGCGAGATGCGTACGGCCCGCCGCACGGGCCACGTCCACGCCACGGCGGATCGAGTCGATCCACGCCGAGCAGGAGTACGGGACCACGACCCCGGTCGTGCCCAGGATGGACAGCCCGCCCAGGATCCCGAGGCGCGGGTTCCACGTGGAACGGGCGATCTCCTCGCCGTGGTCGACGGAGACGGTGATCTCGACATCGCCGGTGCCCCGGTGGCGCCCGGCGACCTGCGCGATGTGGTCGCTCATCATCCGGCGCGGAACGGGGTTGATCGCGGGCTCGCCCACGTCCAGCGGCAGCCCGGGACGGGTGACCGTGCCGACGCCGGGCCCGGCACGGAAGACGACGCCGGAGCCGGGCGGCAGGATCCGTACCGTGGCACGGACCAGCGCGCCGTGGGTGACGTCCGGGTCGTCGCCCGCGTCCTTCACGACCCCGGCCATGGCGTGGTCGTCCGACAGTTCCTCCGCGGCCAGTGCGAAGGCCGGGGTCTGGCCCTTCGGCAGTGTGATCGTCACGGGGTCGGGGAACTCCCCGGTGAGCAGTGCGGTGTACGCGGCGGTCGTCGCCGCGGTCGCGCAGGCGCCGGTCGTCCACCCGGGGCGCAGGCCCGTGTGCTTCAGTTGGGCGGCACGTCCACCGACGGCCTCGCTCATGGAAGGCCCCCCATGCACATCCTCGTCCTCGGCGGTACGACCGAGGCCCGTACGCTCGCCGAGGCGCTGCACGCGCGCGGGTACCGGGTGACGACGTCGCTCGCCGGCCGGGTCGCCGCCCCGAGGCTGCCGCGCGGCGGCGAGGTGCGCATCGGGGGCTTCGGCGGGGCGGAGGGCCTCGCCGAGTGGCTGCGCGGGCAGCACGTGGACGTGCTCATCGACGCCACCCATCCTTTCGCCGGGACGATCAGTTTCAACGCGGCGCACGCCGCGGACCTCGCCCATGTTCCTCTGCTGGCGCTGCGGCGTCCCGGGTGGGCCCCCTCACCGGGCGACGACTGGCACCTGGTCGACTCCTTGGAGGAGGCGTCGCGTGCCCTTCCCGGGCTCGGCAGCCGGGTCTTCCTGACCACGGGCCGCATGGGCCTCGCGGCCTTCGCCCACCTCGACGAGCTGTGGTTCCTGGTCCGCTCGGTGGACGGACCGGAGCCGCCGCACCCGCCCCGTATGGAGACCGTCCTGGACCGGGGCCCCTTCACCCTGGACGGCGAACGGGAACTGCTGCGCCGCCACCGGGTCGACGTGCTGGTGACCAAGGACAGCGGCGCCGCCGCGACCGCCCCGAAACTGGCCGCGGCCCGCGAGGCCGGCATCCCGGTGGTGGTCGTCCGCCGACCGCCGGCACCGGAGGGGGTGCCGGTGGCGGAGACCGCGGAGGAGGCGGTGGCCTGGGTGGCGGCGCGGGTGTGAGGTGCCCCGCTCCGGACCAGGGGCACCCCGTCAGCAGACGTGGCGCTCGCGCGCCGGGTCGTAGAGGTGGCTGTCCCGGAACTGCGACGCCGCCAGGGTGCGGCCGACGATGATCACCGCCGTCCTGGTGATGCCCGCCGCCTTCGTCTGCCCGGCGATGTCGTCCAGCGTGCCCCGCAGCACCACCTCGTCCGGGCGGCTGGCCATGGCGACGACCGCTGCCGGGCAGTCGGCGCCGTAGTGCGGCAGCAGCTCACCGACGACACGGTCGACATAGCGGGCCGCGAGGTGCAGTACGAGCAACGCGCCGCTGCGGCCCAGGGTGGCCAGGTCCTCGCCGGGCGGCATGGGCGTCGCCTGCTGGGCGATGCGCGTCAGGATGACCGTCTGGCCGACCGTCGGGACGGTCAGCTCACGCTTCAGCGCCGCCGCGGCCGCCGCGAACGCGGGCACCCCGGGCACGACCTCGTAGGGGATGCCCACCGCGTCCAGCCGCCGCATCTGTTCCGCGACGGCGCTGAAGACCGAGGGATCGCCGGAGTGCAGCCGGGCCACGTCGTGGCCCTCCTCATGGGCGCGGACCATTTCTGCGACGATCCGGTCCAGGTCGAGCCGGGCCGTGTCGACGAGGCGTGCGTCCGGCGGGCACTCGGCCAGCAGTTCGCGCGGGACGAGTGAGCCCGCGTACAGACAGACCTGGCACGAGGCGAGCGTCCGCGCACCCCGGACCGTGATCAGGTCGGCCGCGCCGGGCCCGGCACCGATGAAGTGGACGGTCATGAGGGATCTTCTCCTGGCTTGGTGACGGACCATTGGGTGACGGGCATCGCCTGGCGCCAGCCGGTGAAGGCGCCGACCGGAACGGCGTGCGCCACCGCGAGCCGGACCAGCTCGCCCCCGTGACGGCGGTACCGCTCGGCCAGCAGCGCCTCGGACTCCAGCGTCACCGTGTTGGCGACGAGCCGTCCGCCGGCCGGGAGGGCGGCCCAGCAGGCATCCAGCAGGCCGGACGCGGTGAGCCCGCCGCCGATGAACACCGCGTCGGGTACGGGGAGCCCGGCCAGGGCGGCCGGCGCGGCGCCGCCGACGACCCGCAGCCCGGGCACGCCGAGCGCCTCCGCGTTTCCGGCGATGCGCTGCGCCCGTACCGCGTCCCGCTCGACCGTGATCGCGCGGCACGAGCGGTGCGTACGCATCCACTCGATCGCGATCGAACCCGATCCCCCGCCGATGTCCCACAGCAGCTCCCCGGGCGCGGGCGCGAGCGCCGCGAGCGTCGCGGCGCGGACGTGGCGCTTGGTGAGCTGGCCGTCGTTCTCGTACGCCTCGTCCGGCAGGCCGGGCACGGCGGCCAGCCGCAGCGCGTCCTGCGCGCGTACGCACTCGACGGCGACGAGATTGAGCGGGTCGCCCGGCGGGTGCTCCCACCCGTCCGCGGTGCCCGTGACATGGGCCTCCCGCTCCGAACCCAGCTGTTCCAGCACATGCATCCGGCTCGGCCCGTATCCGCGCTCCCGCAGCAGCCCTGCCACCTCGCCGGGGGTCGCCGCGCCCGCGCTCAGCACCAGCAGCCGCCGCCCGTCGTGCAGCGCGGCCCCGAGCGAGGCCAGGGGCCTGCCCACCAGGGTCACGGTCCCGGTGTCCTCCAGCGGCCAGCCGAGGCGGGCGCAGGCGTACGACACGGACGACGGATGCGGCAGCACGCGCAGGGCTTCCACGCCGAGCTCCTCCGCCAGGGCCCGGCCGATCCCGTAGAACATGGGGTCGCCGCTCGCGAGGACGGCCACCCGCCGCCCCGCGTGCGCGGCGAGCAGTCCCGGCACGGCGGGCCGCAGCGGGGACGGCCAGGGCACGCGTTCGCCCCGGCACTCCCCGGGCAGAAGGTCGAGCTGGCGCTCGCCGCCGATGAGGACGTCGGCGTCGCGCAGGGCGGTCCTGGTCGCTTCAGGGAGCCCCTTCCAGCCGTCGGCGCCGATCCCGGCAACGGTGACGGGGGGCCGGGTCGGGCGGGGGTCGGAGCTCACGGCCGGAACTTTACTGTTCCCCACTCCGCACGCGCGTTCCCACCTCCCCGCCGGGAGACGTCACCCCCGGGGCGATCACTTCCGGGCGTACGCGCGCACACAGACGGTCGCCCCCGGCGCCCGGCCGATCAGCGGACATGCATCGCCGGACCACGGCGGACGATCAGTCTCGTGTCGGGCGGAATAGATGCGGGGCGGCGTCCGTTCCAGGTGACAGTTTAAGATTCAACCAACTGGAACCCTGGAGGCGAGCGCGATGCAGTTCGGGATCTTCACCGTCGGTGACCTCACCACCGACCCGACCGACGGCCGCACCCCGACCGAGCACGAGCGGATCAAGGCGATGGTCGCGATCGCGCTGAAGGCCGAGGAGGTCGGGCTCGACGTCTTCGCGACCGGCGAGCACCACAACCCGCCGTTCGTGCCGTCCTCGCCGACCACGATGCTGGGCCACATCGCCGCGCGCACCGAGAACCTGATCCTGTCCACGTCCACGACGCTGATCACCACCAACGACCCGGTGAAGATCGCCGAGGACTACGCGATGCTGCAGCACCTCGCCGACGGCCGCGTCGACCTGATGATGGGCCGCGGCAACACCGGACCGGTCTATCCGTGGTTCGGGCAGGACATCCGCCAGGGCATCCCGCTCGCCATCGAGAACTACGCCCTTCTCCACAAGCTGTGGAGGGAGGACGTCGTGGACTGGGAGGGCAAGTTCCGCACGCCGCTGCAGGGCTTCACCTCCACCCCGCGACCCCTGGACGGCGTCCCGCCGTTCGTCTGGCACGGCTCCATCCGCTCGCCGGAGATCGCCGAGCAGGCCGCGTACTACGGCGACGGCTTCTTCCACAACAACATCTTCTGGCCCGCGGAGCACACCAGGCGCATGGTCGAGCTGTACCGGAAGCGGTACGCGCACTACGGGCACGGCACCCCCGAGCAGGCCGTCGTGGGTCTCGGCGGACAGGTGTTCATGCGGAAGAACTCGCAGGAGGCCGTCAGGGAGTTCCGCCCGTACTTCGACAACGCGCCGGTCTACGGGCACGGCCCGTCCCTGGAGGACTTCACCGAGCAGACGCCGCTGACCGTCGGCTCCCCGCAGCAGGTCATCGAGCGGACGCTGTCCTTCCGTGAGTCCGTCGGCGACTACCAGCGCCAGCTGTTCCTGATGGACCACGCGGGCCTGCCGCTGAAGACCGTGCTGGAGCAGCTCGACCTCCTCGGCGAGGAAGTCGTGCCCGTCCTGCGCAAGGAGTTCGCGAACCTGCGGCCCGCCGGGGTCCCGGACGCACCGCTCCACCCCGCCGTCACCGCCCGCCGCACCACCGACAAGGAGGCCTGACCATGGAGCAGCTGAAGCTCGTCGCCGTATCGGCAGGACTGAGCAGCCCCTCCTCCACCCGGCTCCTCGCCGACCGGCTGGCCGAGGCGGTGCAGGGCGAACTCGCCGAGCAGGACCGCAAGGTCGAGGTCCAGGTCGTCGAACTGCGCGACCTCGCCGTACCCATCGCCAACAACCTGGTCACCGGCTTTCCGCCGCCCTCGCTGGCCGCCGCGGTCGACGCGGTGACGGGGGCGGACGGCATCATCGCGGTGACACCGGTCTTCACGGCCTCGTACAGCGGGCTGTTCAAGTCGTTCTTCGACCTGCTCGACCCGCAGGCGCTGACCGGCAAGCCGGTGCTGATCGCGGCGACCGGCGGCACCGCCCGCCACTCGCTCGTCCTCGACCACGCACTGCGCCCGCTGTTCGCCTATCTGCGGGCCCTGGTCGTACCGACCGCCGTGTACGCGGCCTCGGAGGACTGGGGCTCGGGCGGCGACGAGTACACCGAAGGCCTCCCCGCCCGGATCCGGAGGGCCGGCAGCGAGCTGGCCGGGCTGATGGCCGCCCGACCGGCCCGCGGGCCGGAAGGGAGCAACGACGACGGGTACGACGGGTTCGACGAGGAAGGGGTCGTGGCTTTCGAGCGGCAGCTCGCGGATCTCGGGCTCGACTGAGTCAGGCTCGACCGAGTCAGGGCCGCTGGACCAGGGCCGCTGGACCAGGCTCCGCCGAGTCGGGCTCGAGCGGATCGGTGTGCGTAGGGTTGGCGTCAGGCCGGGGATCCCACCGAACGGGAGGCGGACATGGGCAGGATCGTGGTCGGGGTGGACGGCTCGGACGGCTCGCTGGAAGCCCTGGGCTGGGCCGCACGCCAGGCGCAGCTGACCGGCGACTCGCTCGAGGCCGTCACGACCTGGGACTACCCGGCGACGGGCTGGGCCTCGATGGTGCCCGGCATGCCCACCGAGTTCGACCCGGAGAAGCTGGCCAGGCAGATCCAGGAGGAGTCCCTGGAACGGGTCCTCGGCCCCGACGCCGCAGGCGCCGTCACCCGCACGGTCCTGGTCGGCAACGCGGCCCAGACCCTCCTGGACCGGGCCGAGGGCGCCTCGCTCCTGGTCGTCGGCGCCCGCGGCCACAGCGGCTTCCGGGCGGCGATGCTGGGATCGGTCGGAATCCATGTGACCCACCACGCGCCGTGCCCCGTGGTCGTGGTGCGGGGCACGACCGGCGAGGAGTGAGCGACGCCGGGGAGCGCGTGGCCCGCGACTCCCCGTCGGCGCCACGGGCCGCCGTCCCTCACTTGCGGTTGTAGAGGCGCATGGTGACCGCGCCGAAGACGGCCACGAAGACGGCCGACCAGCCCAGCGTCCAGCCGATGTCCGCGGCCGGCCAGTCGCCCCCCATCAACTCCCTGACGGCAGTGGCGAGATGGGTGACGGGGCTGTTGTTGACGAAGGCCTGGAGCCAGCCGGGCATGGTCTTCGGGTCGACGAAGACATTACTGAGGAAGGTCAGCGGGAAGATCACCATCATGCTGACGCCCATCACCGACTTCTCGGAGCGCAGCAGCAGCCCGAACATCGTCCAGATCCAGGAGAAGGCGAAGGAGAAGACCATCAGCAGGGCGATGCCGAGCACGATGCCCACCACGCCGCCGTCCGGGCGGTAGCCGATGATCACGCCGACGGTCAGCATCACCACCGAGGCGATGAAGTACCGCACGAGATCGCCCAGGAGATAGCCGACCATCGGGGCGGGCCGCCACATCGGCAGGGTGCGGAAGCGGTCGAAGACACCCTTCTCGATGTCGGTGTTGACCGCCACGCCCGTGTACATCGTGATCATCACGACGCTCATCACCAGGATGCCCGGCAGCAGGAACTGGATGTACGCCTCGGCCGAGCCGGCCAGCGCCCCTCCGAAGAGGTACGTGTACATCAGCACCATCATGACCGGGAAGGCGGTCACGTCGAACAGCTGCTCCGGCACATGCTTGATCTTGAGCATGGCCCGCCAGCCGAAGGTGAGCGACGCGGACAGGGCGCTCGGCCGCGGCGGACGGTCCCTGGCGACGAGCAGGGCCGCCAGGTCCTCGGCCTTGGGGGCGACGAGCGTGAGGTCGTCGGTTTCCTTGGTGGCGACGGTGCTCATGCCACGGTCTCCTTCGTCTCCGCCACCGTGGTGGCCTTCTTGTCGGTGAGGGCGAGGAAGACCTCGTCCAGGCTGGGCTGGCCCAGCGCGAAGTTGTCGACGGTGATGCCCGCCCTGGCCAGCTCGGACAGCGCCCGCGCCGCCTGCTCGGCAGCGCCCAGCTCCGTACCGTGGCCGTCGACCCTGGCCGTAAGGGCGAGGGGGTCCGGGTCCAGCTGCACGGCCGCGCCGAGGGCGAGGGCGAGGACGCGCTCGGCGTCCGGGCGCTGGTCGGCGTCGCGCAGCCGCAGATGGACGGCGCCGGAGCCGACGGACGCCTTCAGCTCGCCCTTCGTGCCCTCTGCGACCACCTTGCCGTGGTCGATGACGGCGATCCGGGACGCCAGCCGGTCGGCCTCGTCGAGATACTGCGTGGTCAGCAGCACCGTGGTGCCCTGCGACACGACGGCCCGCACGATGTCCCAGACCTGATTGCGGCTGCGCGGGTCGAGACCGGTCGTCGGCTCGTCCAGGAACAGCAGGTCCGGGGTGTTGAGGATGGAGGCGGCGATGTCGATACGGCGCCGCATACCGCCCGAGTAGTTCTTCACCTGACGTTCGGCGGCCTCAGCGAGCCCGAACGCGTCCAGCAGCTGCGCGGCCCGCTCCCGGGCGGCGGCCTTGCCGTGCCCGAGGAGCCGCGCGAGCAACAGGAGATTCTCGGTGCCGGTCAGGTCCTCGTCGACCGAGGCGTACTGCCCGGTGAGGCTGACCCGGCCGCGCACCGCGTCGGCGTCCGCCAGCACGTCGTGGCCGAAGATCCGTGCCTCGCCGCCGTCCGGCCTGAGCAGGGTGGCCAGCACCTTCACCGTGGTCGTCTTGCCCGCGCCGTTCGGGCCGAGCAGGCCGTACACGGTGCCGGCCGGCACCCGGAGATCGACGCCGTCGACCGCCCGGTTCTCACCGAACAGTTTCACCAGGCCCGTCGTCTCGATGGCCAGATCTGTACTACTCATGTCGGTTCCTTCGGTTCCTTCGCAGCAGCGGTTGTACGGGCAGGTCGCGCGGGCCTCGCGGAGGGCGGGAGCCCACCGGTCGAGCCGGTCGGGCATCAGGCCCCACCGCCCGGTCCTGGTCCTTGTCCAAGCCGTAAACGGTCCGGCAGGAGGTTCAGACCGATCCCGTCGCACAAACTCACCGCACACGGCCCCATGAAACCGAACGTGATTGCCCGACCGCGCAGAGTCCGCATGATCCGCGCCCGTCGACCGCGCCGGCCCGGGCCATCGCCGGGGGCCCTCATCCGCGGCGGCGCGCGCCTGGATACGGCGGGAGGCACTCACCAGAGCAGACGCGAGACGGCACCGCGCGGCCGCCGGACAGGATCCGGCGGCCGCGCGGTGTGTGTGTCCTGTAGGGCCGGTATCAGTCCTCGTGCGTATAGAAGACGTAGAACGTGACGAGGAACGTGGAGACCGCGAGGACCAGTGCCAGCGCGATCACCGTGAGGATGCTGCGCCCGCTCAGGCTGTACAGATAGCCCACCGAGATGCCCATCAGCGCCGCATACGCCGCTGCCCGCAGCTCGCGCGGCAGCGCCTCCTGGAAACGGCCGAGCGCGAAGCACAGCCCTGCCAGCACCGCCCCGGAGACGAAGCCGATCACGAGCTGCCCGCCCACGGGCTCACTCGCCTCACGTGCCATGAAGGACGTGTAGAAGCCGTAGATCACTCCGATGGCGAGGGGCAGTGCCCACCCGAGAGAGCCGTGGTGCCGCGCCGGCACCGCCGCATGTGCAGCCATGACCGAGCTCCTTCCGCTCCGTCCACTACTCCATCCACCAGCGGACACCCGCATCACCGGTGTGGCAAGTGGATCAGGCGGGCTTTCCGCGATCGGCGGGAGCGTCGCGGAAGCCGCCGGAGGAGATGGGCGCGGCGCTGCGGGCGTCCCCCGAATGGCCTAACTGAAATATCCGATTTGCAGCCATTCGCCGCATGCTGGCGCCATGAGCCAGAACACAGCACCGAAAACGTCAACCCGCCGGACCGAACCGGGCGTCGGCGGCGGCTGGGCAGCCGGTGGCACGCTCTTCGCCGGTGTCCTGATGATGATCGTCGGCATCACCGGCATCATCGAGGGCATCTCCGCCATCGCCAAGGACGACGTCTACACCCGCGTCGGTGACTACGTCTTCTCGTTCAGCCTCACCGGATGGGGCTGGATCCATCTGATCCTCGGGGTCGTCCTCGCCGTCACGGGCTGGGGGATCCTCAAGGGCGCCGAGTGGGCCAGGATCGCCGGTATCACGCTGGCGTCGCTCAACATCATCGCCCAGTTCCTGTTCCTGCCCTACCAGCCGGTATGGGCGATCTGCTCGATGGCGATCTCGGTCTTCGTGATCTGGGCGCTGGCGAGCGACAAGTCCTACGCCGGCGTCTGACCGCCCGGGGCAGCGGCCGTCCCCGGACGGCCCCGCCGGCCCTCCTCGAACCCCCGCCCTGTCCCTGCGGCGGGGGTTCGAGCTGTCCGCCGCGCCCCGCGCCGCCCGGCCGCGGAGGGAGCCCTCGTCAGCCGCGCGGGCGGCCGGCCTCGGGCCCCTGGGGCGTCGCCCCCTGACAGCCTCCGTCGCCGTCGGCCGCCGTCAGCCGCTGCCCGTCCTCGTCAGCCGCCGCCCCTCGCCGTCAATCGCCGTTCGCCAGCAGGTTGAACTCCTGAGCGTCGTGCGACGAGAAGATGCGCACCAGCCGCGGATGTTGCCGGCGCAGCCACCTCAGCCGCTCCAGCTCGCTCAGCCTCTGCTCGTGGTCGTCCGCGACCATCCGCTGGTGGAGCGCGAGCGGGCGGGGGCAGCGCGGGCGGCGGAGGTCGAGCTCGCCGTGGAAGAAGTACGCGTCGCCCGCGTGCAGCAGCCAGCGGTCCGGCTCCTGGACGGCGACCGCACTGTGGCCGCGGGTGTGACCGGGCAGCGGCACCAGCAGGATGTCGGGGGCACGCAGCACCCTGGACGCCGGGAAGCCGAGCCAGTCGGAGTCGGCGGTGTCGTGGACGACCCAGTCGACGCCGTGCGCCCATTGGGCCGGTAGATAGCGGCTCGCCTCGAGGCGGGTGTCGCGGCGCATCGCCGAGCGGTACTCGTCGGCCATCACATGCACCCTGGCCTGCGGGAATTCGGCCAGGCCGCCCGCGTGGTCGAGGTCGAGATGGGTGAGGACGATGTCCTGCACGTCGTACGGGTCGTAGCCGAGCGCCCGCACCTGATGGGCCGCCGTACGCGACAGATCGAGCTCGGGCCGCATCGTGCGGCGGAAGAGCGCACCGAGCCGCCGAGGGTCGGAGACCTCCGCCGCACCCAGGCCGGTGTCGACGAGGACCAGCCCGCTGCCGGTCGCTATCAGCAGACAGTGCGAGACGAGTGGGCCGCAGCCGAGGGGGCGCATGGGGGCGCAGTCCAGGTGGTGGACCGTCAGGGAGGAGCGCCGCTGGGGGGCGGGGGTGGTACGCACAGACATCTGTGCCTCCTGCTTCCAGGGGGAGACCCGGCGTGACGCCGGGCTGGGAGAGGATGGTGGCCGTGCTGATGTGGATGGCTGCATTTCGCCTTGCCTCCACTGCAGTTGCGCCACTTACACCGTAAGTACGAGACAGGAGCGAAGCACTTACGCTGTAAGCCGTCAAGCGTTACCGCGCGTAGCCACCCGAAAGAGGAGCCGCCACCCATGGCCCACGGATCGCGCCGTGAACTCCGCAGCCCCCGCGAACCGTTGACCCGGGAGCGGATCGTCGGAGCGGCACTGCTGATCATCGACGAGGAGGGCGTGGAAGCGCTGTCCATGCGGAGGATCGCGGCACGCCTCGGCGTGCAGGCGATGTCCCTCTACAACCATGTGCAGAGCAAGGCGGACATTCTCGACGGTGTCACCGAGTTCATCACCACGGACATGCGCATGCCACACCGTATGACCGGTGGCTGGGAAGACGGCATCCGGTCGATCGCGTACGCCTTCCGGCAGGCGGCGCTGCGTCACCCGCGCGCGGGTGAACTGGTCCTGATGCGCCAGCTGTCGACCCCGACCGCGCTCGCTCCGGTGGACACGATGCTCGCGATGATGCTCGACCACGGCTTCGACGAGGCGACGGCCGTGCACGCGCTGCGGCTGTTCGTCGCCTTCCAGGTCGGCTCCCTGCTGCGGGAGTTCCACACGCCACCGACCGCCGCCGACCGTGACAACGAGGCGGTTGAGCAGACCCGGACCGCGTACTTCGCGGGCTCGGGCTTCCCCGCCGTGGCGAAGGTCGCGCCGATCCTCGCGGTGAACGACCACGAAGCGGAATTCGCCTTCGGCGTCGAGCTCCTCGTCGACGCGCTGCGCAGACTTGCGCCCGTGCATCAGGCGCGGCCCGGGGCAGCCGCGCAGCCGGTGTCCCAACAGCAGCCGGTGTCCGAACAGTCGTGACGGTTGTCCGCCAAGTGGCCGAATCCGTTGCTCGGGCGCACTCTGGGGCGTATGAGAACGGCCCGTGACACCCCTGGCACCCGCAACGCCCGTCGCGCCCGTTGTGCCCTCGTAGCCGCCGCTCTGATCGCAGCGGCGATCACCGGCTGCTCGGACACCGGCGAGACGCCCGACTCTCTGGCATCCAAGGCGAGCGAAGCCGCCGCGTCCGCGACGGACAAGCTGTCCGACATCAAGGGCGCGATCAACGCCAAGGGGGATGTGAAGGCGGGGTCCACCGAGATCAAGGACGGCAAGGCCGTCGCCGAGATCACGGCGACCAACAGCACCACCAGCGCCGCGGACTACACGATCACGGTCAACTACAAGGATTCCGACGGCAACCTGCTCGACGCCACCGTCGTCACGATCAACGATGTCCCGGCGGGCGGCTCGAAGTCGGCCGATGCCCGCAGCAACCGCGACCTGTCGGGCACTCCGAAGGCCGAGATCGGCCAGGCGGTGCGGCACTGACGGTGCCGGCAGGGCTCGTTGAGGAACTCGGGCCCGCCGGCCTCCGGCGCCGACGCACCCGTATCCGCGCACATCCCCCCACGAGGCAGCTCGCCTGCCCCCGAGCCGGCCGGCCGGCGCATGCCGCCGGTGGCGCACACGCAGGCGAACTCTTCGGTACCTCTGTCCGTTTGCCTGGCATGGAGCCCGATCGCAGCCCCCGCGGCGGAGCACCCCGGTGCGTGGACGCACCCGGGTCCGCCGTGCCGCCCGCCTCCGGGCCGTGGCCCTCGCCACGGCACCGGATCAACACCTGGGCCGCCGGGCTGCTCGTCTGCGGGGTCGCCGTGATCGTCGGCTGCCGGGTCGCCGACGTGGACGGATACACCCCCGTGCCGCAGCTCCTCGCGTTCCTGCCGTGGCTGCTGATCCCCGCGGGGCTCGGTCTGCTCCTCGCCGCACTCGCCCGGCACCGCGCGCTCGTCGTCCTCGCCTTCCTCGTCCTGGCGGTGACGGGCTGGTACGTACAGCCTTACGGCGCCGCGTCGACGCACGCGCGCGGCCCGGTCGTCGCCCCACTCCGGGTGCTCACGTCGAACGTGGAGTTCGGCCGGGCCACGCCGGACCTCATCGAGGCCGTGCGGCGTGAGAAGCCGGACCTGGTGTTCGTGCAGGAATGCTCCCCCGCCTGTGCCGAGGCCCTCGGCACCCGGCTGTCGCGCGCGGACTATCCCTACCGCCGCATCGTGGAGCGCCGCCTCGCCGCCGGGTCCGCGATCCTTTCCGTGCACCCGCTGACCCTCGTCACCCCCGGCATCCCGGGCGAGCTGGCCATGCCGGGCGCGGAGGCGCTGATCGGGGGCCGGACGGTCCGGCTCCAGCTCGCGCATCCGCTGCCGCCGGTGCCCGGCGGGACCGGGGCCTGGCGCAGGGAGCTCGACCGGGTCCGGGCGTACGCGGCCGGCAGCAGGGGAACGCCCACCATCCTCGCGGGGGACTTCAACGCCTCCCAGGACCACGCCGCCTTCCGCCGCGTCCTCGACGCCGGGTCCCTCCATGACAGCGCCCGCATCGCCGGCGCGTCCCGCACCCCGACCTGGCCCGCGACCGTACCCCGCCCGCTCGGCGCGCAGATCGACCATGTCCTGGTCAGCGGCGACTTCGGGGTCACCGGCGTCCGGTTCCTCGACTTCGCCGACACCGACCACCGGGCCCTGCTCGTGGACCTCGAACTGCACGGCGGGTGACGAGATGGCCACGGACCGCGGACGGCTCTCCCCGCCTCCCTGGCTGGTCCGCGGCCTGCGTCCGCAGCCCGCGCCGATCCCGTGGGCCGCCGTCGCCCGCTCCTCCGTCGCGCTCTCCGCCCCGCTCGCGGTCGGGTTCGCCGTCGACCAGCCCGCGTACGGGGCAGTCGTGTCGATGGGCGCGCTCTCCGGGGTCATCGGCGACACCGCCGACGCCTATCGGATGCGGATCTTCAACATCGCGCTGCCGCAGCTCTTCGGCGCCGTCGGCGTCACCCTCGGCACCCTCGTGTACGGAGAGGGCTGGATCGCCGTCGGCGTGCTCACCCTCGTCGCGCTCGTCTCCGGGATGATCTCGTCGATCGGTGCGGTCGCCTCCGTGTCCGGGCTGCTGCTCCTGCTCAACGCGGTGGTCGGCGCGGGGCTGGAGATGCCCAGCCCCTGGTGGAAGGCGCCGCTCCTGCTCTCCCTCGGCGGCATGGTCGTCCTCGCGCTCGCGCTGCTCGGCTGGCCGCTGCGCGGCGGCGTACCGGAGCGGTCGGCGGTCGCCGCCACCTACCGCGCCGTCGCGGCTCTGCTCGCGGCGGCGGGCAGCGACTCCGGCACCTACGACGCCCGCCGCCAGGCGGTCACCGCCTCGCTCAACACCTCCTACGATCTGGTCCTCGCCCGTCGCGCCCGCGACCACGGCCGCAATCCGTCTCTCGTACGGCTTCTCGCCCAGCTCAACGCCCTCGTTCCCCTCGTCGAGGCGGCCCCCGCCGCCCATCTGCGCGCCCGCACCCTGCCCGAGGCGATCCCCGCCGCCGTGCGGACGCTCGCGGACGCTGTCGAGGCGGACCGCACCGGTGACCCCGGCCTCGACCTGCCGCATCCCCACACTCCCTCCGAACGGGCCGTCGACGACGCGGTGCGCTACGCGGCCCTCGTCGTCCACGCGGGCGACCCCGACCCGGACAACGTGGACGACCGTCTCGGCCGGCCCGCGGCCCTCGGCATCCGGGCCCGCCGCGCCGCCCGCGTTGTGCTGCTCTCCGAGGCCTCCTGGCGCTACGGCCTGCGGCTCGCGCTCTGCATCGGCATCGCCCAGGCCCTGGTCTCCCTGGTTGTGCTGGACCGCTCGTACTGGGTGGGGCTCACCGTCACCTTCGTCCTCAAGCCGGACTTCGGCTCGGTCTTCTCCCGGGCGGTCCTGCGGGCCCTGGGCACCGCCGCGGGCCTGGTGGTGGCGGCGGCCGTGCTCGCCGAGGTGCCGCGCGGCTGGTGGGACGTCCCCGTCATGATGGTGCTCGCCGCGCTCATCCCCGCCTTCTCCGCGAAGAGTTACGCCTTCCAGACGGCGGCGATCACCCCGGTCATCCTGCTCCTCGCCGACCTCCTCGACCGACAGGGCACCGGACTGCTGCTGCCGCGCCTCGTCGACAGTCTGATCGGCTGCGCGATCGTGCTGATCGCGGGCTATCTGCTCTGGCCGGAGAGCTGGCACTCCCGCATCGGCGCCCGGCTGGCGGACTCCGTCGAGGACGCGGCGCGCTATCTGGAGCTGTCCTTCGGCGACGACCAGGGCGTACGGGCGCAGTCGCGCCGCCGTCTCTACCGCGAGCTCTCGGCCGTACGCTCCGAGTTCCAGCGGGCGCTCACCGAACCACCGCCGACCGGCGCCCGAGCCGCCGCCTGGTGGCCTCTCGTCGTCGCCGTCGAGCGCATCGCCGACGCGACGACCGCTGCTCGCGTGCGCGTCGCCCACGGAGCGCCCTCGCCGGAGCCGGGGGAGGTCGCCGCGATCGCCCGCGAACTGAGGGACCTCTCCGGCGACCTGCACTCGGGTGCGGACCTCCATGTGGCACGGACGTCCGCTCTCCAGGGCGACGAGCGCAGCGTCCTGGAAGCCGTCCGCCAGGAGGTGACGGCGGCCCGCGCGATCGCCTCGCCCCGGTAGGGCGCCCGGTAGGCCCGGCCGACCGGAAGGGCAGCCGGCTCTCGCGGACAGGCGTGACTGCGCGCTCAGCCCTCGCGGACCGGCAGGACAGCACGGCCGGGCCCGGCGCACCGGTGAGCGGCCAGGTCAGCCCTGGCGGCCGTACAGCCGGTCCAGGTCGCGCCGGTCCCGCTTCGTCGGGCGGCCCGTTCCCCGGTCCCGTACCCCCAGCGGCGCCACGAACTCACGCGGCGGGGGCGGTGGGCTGTTGTCCACGTAGCACTGGACCGCCGCGGGGGCGCCGACGCGCTTGCGGATGATCCGGGAGACGACCACGACCCGCTCCCGGCCCGCGTGGAACAGCCTCACCTCGTCCCCCGCCTTCAGGGCGTGCGCGGGCTTGATCCGCTCGCCGTTCACACGGACATGGCCGGCCCGGCAGGCCGTCGCCGCCTGCGAACGGGTCTTGGTGAGGCGCACGGACCAGATCCAGCTGTCGACCCGTACGGTCCCTTCCGCCGTCCCAACGGTCCCTTCGTCATCCGCCATACCAACGAGGGTACGGGGGGCGACTACGATGCGCTCCGTCTCCCGTAGCGGAGTAATCGCTTCAGCTCGGCGGACGACACTGATCCATCGCCATATGCCCTGCCACACAAGGACATTCGATGAGCAGCAACTCCGGCAGAGGGCTCCAGCCCAATGTCCTCGGTACGTCCGACACGATCGTGATGGCGGTGGCGGGCAGTGCCCCCGCGTACTCGCTCGCGGCCACCACCGCCGTCCTGGCCGGGGCCGTCGGCCTCGCGAGCCCCGCCGCGCTGCTCTACTGCGCGATACCCATGCTCGGCATCGTCCTGGCGTTCAGCCGCCTCGGCCGGATCGACGTCAACGCCGGGGCCAGCTACTCCTGGGTGGGCCGCACCCTCCACCCCTTCCTCGGCTTCCTGTCGGGCTGGGCCCTGGTCGTCTCCGCGACGATCTTCATGGTGGCCGGCTCGCTGCCGGCCGGTGCGATGACCCTCGCGCTCTTCGACACGGGGCTCGCCGACAACACCTGGCTCGCCACCGCGGTCGGCGCCTGCTGGTTCCTGATCATGCTGCTCGTCGTCCTCGGCGGTGCCCGGCTCACCGTGCGTGCCCAGCTGCTGATGTCCGGCGTCGAGCTCGCCGTGCTCGTGCTCTTCCTGGTCGCCGCTCTGCTGCACAAGGGCTCCGCGCACGCCTTCGACTGGTCCTGGCTGGGCTTCGGCCACTTCGACGGGGCCACCGGATTCGCCTCCGGCGCGCTGATCGCCGCGTTCTACTACTGGGGCTGGGACGTCACCAGCAATCTCAGCGAGGAGACCCGCGACAGCCGCAGGACCGCCGGACTGGCCGCGCTCATCGGTGTCGGCATCGTCTTCCTCCTCTTCGAGGCGTTCACGATCGCGGTCAACGTCATCCTCAGCTCCGAGCAGATCCAGGCGGGCAGCGGCAATGTCCTCGGTGTGCTGGGCGACGAGATCTGGCCCGGGGTCGGCGGAAAGCTCCTGATCGTCGCGGTGATGCTGTCGACCGTCGCCACCCTGGAGACCACCCTCATCCAGGTGACGCGCTCGCTGTTCGCGATGGGCCGCGACCGTACGATGCCCTCCGCGCTCGGCACGGTGCACCACCGCTGGAACACGCCCTGGGTCGCGATCGCCGTCGTCGGCGCGGTCGCCCTCGCGATGTTCGTCGCCGCGACGGCGCTCGGCACGGTGGGCGACATCCTCTCGGACGCGGTCAGCGCCATTTCCCTGCAGATCGCGGTGTACTACGGCCTCGCCGGGCTGGCCGCCGTCGTCGCGTACCGCAAGATGCTGCTGACGTCCGTGCGGAACTTCCTCCTCGGGGGGCTGTGGCCGCTGCTGGGCTCCGTGTTCATGTTCTGGACCTTCTTCGCCTCGCTCGGCGAACTGAGCCGCGCCGCACTCTGGATCGGCCTGGGCGGTCTGGCGGCCGGCCTGGTGCCGATGTTCTGGTACTGGCGGCGGGGCAGCGCGTACTACCGGCCCGCGAAGCTCGACGCGGTCCGCGCGATCGAGGCGGAGGAGCCCTACGCGCGTTCCGCGTCGACCCGCCCCGACAACTCCCGCGACGCCCTGGCCACGGACTTCTGACCTCCCACCGCAGCAGGCAGATCTCCCCCTACGTCTTGCGGCGTTGGGGGGACCCCCAGAAAGCAGGCACCCCCATGGCCGCCGCCCGCCGCCGCTTCGAGCCCGTCCTCGACCCCGACTCCGGTGACCGCGCGCTCACCGAGGCACGGCACGACATCGTGATCGGCCGCTGGCAGGGCGTACGGGATCTGCTGCACGCCACCGGAACCAACTGGCCCCGCCGCACCCACCGGATACGGGTGCTGTCGCACGCGGCGGCGGGTTCGTCCGCGGTCGAGGCCTGGCGGGCCGCCGAACCCGACAACCCGGACGCGGCCGTGCTGCGCGCCGCGACCGAGGTGGTGCGGGTCTTCGACCAGGCCATCGCGGCGGGGCGGGGCACCGCGATCAGCCGTGACCGGCTCGATGTCGCGGTGATGGCCTGCCTCGGCGCCGCGGAGTCGGCGCCCGCCGACCCCATGCCGTGGGTGTCACTGCTGACGGTGGCGCGGCTGTACGAGGGCGGCGTCGGGCGGCGCGAAATCCGCGGCTGGTGGGAGGAGTTGCGCCGCCGGGACCACGAGAACATCGAAGGTCATGTGCAGTTGCTGCGCTACTGGTCGGCGCGCTGGCACGGTACGCACGGCGCGATGTACGACGTGGCGCGCGATGCGGCGGGCGCGGCTCCGCCCGGATCCCCGTTGCCGGTGCTGGTGCAGATCGCACGTGTGGAGGAGTTCCGGTACGTCGCGGAGGGCGCCCTGGGCCGGGGCCGTGCCGGGGGCTCGCCTCCGGACTTCGGCCAGCACTGGAAGCACGAACTGGCGGTGTCGGAGGTGCGGCGGACCTGGGAGCGGTGGATCGGTGGCCGCGAGAACGGGCCGGTGCTCCCCGAGGAGATCCCCGAACTCAACTACCTGGCCCATGCGGCCTGTTACGCGGGTCAGACGGAGCCGGCCCGCGGACTGTTCGGGATGCTGGGCACGCGCGCGTCGCGGGTGCCGTGGTCGTACACGGGCGACCCGGCGGAGCAGTTCGTACGCTTCCGCAAGGCGACGGGCCTGGACTGAGGGGCCCGAGGGCGGCTCGGGGGCGGCTCGGGGGCGGGAGTTCACCGGCCGACCCGCCTGACGAGGGGCTCCGACCGGCCCGGCCGGGAGGAACGACCCCTCCCTACGGGCCCGGCGGGAGCGGCCGGGCCCGTAGGGTTCTCCGGGGTCTTCGGAGGATCCGCGTCAGGATCGGACGCGGATGTTCCGGGTCAGACGCCGATCTTCGGATCAGACGCCGATGTCGCGGCCGTCCTTGCGGTAGACGGCGACGACCGACGGGCGGACGATCTTGCCCGGTCCGTCGGGCCACACCGACGCGGGCTTCTCGACGGTCGCGCCGTCGATCTCCCCGGGGTGCTGGACGGCGACGATGACACGACGGTCCTGGATGATCGGACCGCAGGTCTCCGCGCCCTTCGGAACGGTGAGGAACTGCTTCAGCTCACCGCGACGCTCGCCCCGCGTGGCCACACCGAACAGACCGTCGTGCGAGCCGAGCTGGTTGCCGTCGGTGGAGATCCACAGGTTGCCGTGCGGGTCGAAGGCCACGTTGTCCGGGCAGGAGATGGGGCTGACGGTGTCCTTCGGGTAGCCCGCGAAGTACGTGGCCGGGTCTTCCGGGTCGCCCGCCACCAGGAAGAGACGCCATGCGAAACCGTCACTCGCCGGGTCGTCCCAGTGCTCGGCGAGCTCCAGGATCTGGCCGTGCTTGTTGAGGTTGCGCGGGTTCGCCTCGTCCGCCGCCGCCTTGCCCGGCTTGCCGCGGTCGGTGTTGTTCGTGAGCGCGATGTAGACACGGCCGGTGCGGGGGCTCGGCTCGACGTCCTCGGGGCGGTCCATCTTGGTGGCGCCGACCTTGTCACCGGCCAGGCGGGTGAAGACGTACACCTCTTCGGCGGTCATGCCCTCGACGTGCGACACATTGCCGGTGGCCAGCGGGATCCACACGCCGGAGCCGTCGAACTCACCGTCGTTCGGGAGCTTGCCGGTGCCGTCGATCTCGGCGGCCGGGCTGTCGCCGGTGAGCTTGGCGACGTACAGGGTGCCCTCGTCGAGAAGCGTGAGGTTGTGCGCGCGGGCGGACCGCGAGTTGCCCTTCTTCATGCGCTTCGACGAGACGAACTTGTAGAAGTAGTCGAAACGCTCGTCGTCGCCCATGTAGACGACCGGGCGTCCGTCACGGGTGAGCCGCGGCTGCGCGGCCTCGTGCTTGAAGCGGCCGAGTGCGGTGCGCTTGCGCGGGGTGGAGTCCGGGTCGTACGGGTCGAGTTCGACCACCCAGCCGAAGCGGTGCGGCTCGTTGGGCTCCTGGGCCACGTCGAAGCGCTTGTCGAAACGCTCCCACTTGCGCTCGGTGGCGGCACTGCCGATGCCGTAACGCTTGTCGGTGGGGCTGGAGCCGTTGGCGAAGTACTGGTTGAAGTTCTCCTCGCCGTGGAGCGTGGTGCCCCAGGGGGTGGTGCCGCCGGCGCAGTTGTTGAGCGTGCCGAGGACCTTGGTGCCGGTCGGGTCGGCGGAGGTCTTCACCAGGGCGCTGCCCGCGGCGGGACCGGTCAGCCGGAACTCGGAGGTCGCCGTCAGGCGCCGGTTCAGGTGGTGGCGGGTGACCGGCGTGAGCTTGCCGCTCTTGCGCTCCTCCTGGACGACGACGACGGACAGGCCGTGGGCCGCCCAGGCGATCTCGGCCTGCTCGCGGGTCGGGTTGGCCGGGTCGTAGCCCTTGAACATCAGGACTTCGTCCGTGTACTCGTGGTTGGCCACGAGGACCTGGCGGCCGTGGTCCAGCGGCAGCAGGCTCAGGAAGTCGTTGTTGTAGCCGAACTGCCCGGCCTGCGCCTTGGCGGTCTGCTTGTCGGCGTCGAAGGCGGGGGCGCCGCGCAGGATGGGCTCGCCCCAGCGGATGACGACATTCTGGGCGTAACCGGCGGGGACCGTCACCTGGTCGGCGGTGTTCGGCGCGACGGGGGTGAAGCGAAGACCGCGTGCGCCCGAGCCTGTGCCGGTGTTGGCGCCGGTGCTGCCGTGACCGAGAGGGGCCGCCGCCTGGGCTGCCGGGGCGTTCTGCGCGACGACGGCTCCACCCGCGGCGGTGGCGACGGTCACGACGGCGGCGGCGCGCATCATGGAACGGCGGGACAGCGCACTGGCGATGATGTCGCCGGCGTACTCGTTGTCGCTGGTGTTCGGCACTTCGTGGAAGCAGGCGTCACCACAGCGGTAACGACAGGTGAGAGCGGACCGTCCACCCGCGTGATTCGAGCCAAGCAGCGGCAGCAGTTTGCGCACTTCTTCCCCCATCCCCTTCGGCGCCCCTGCGCCGACATCGTGTCGGAATATGTCCGGCCGCGACGCTAGGCGCACACGTGTGCAATGCGGCAGCGGGCAGGTGAACACGGGATGAATCCGGGCCGACCGGGGTGGTCTTGACACCGGAGGGGGTTGCTGAGTTGCGGAACGGGCGGCGGCTAACCTTACGTGTCCGCCGTGGCCAGGGATGCGGGGCAGCCGCGCCTGGACCGGACATGGATCGCACCCAATTACGCGAAAGGCCTCGCCCATGGGCATTCGGAGCTTGCTGCGCAAGGTGTTTGGACGTGAGCGTACGGAGTCGTCGTCCTCGGCCGCCCCGACGACGACCCAGACCGCCCCTGGCGTCCCGCCCCAGGCCGAGGCCCCCACGGGGTCCGCCTCCCCCGAGGAGCGCGCGGCCGACCTGGTGGCGGCGGCCTTCGACAGCCCGCCGCCGCGACCGACGATCCCGTCGGCGCGGACGACGTCGGACACGACCTCGGCCGAGCCGGCCGGGGACACGGGCCGGGCGGAGTCCCCCGCCCCTGAGACCGGGACGGACCAACAGCTGACCCCGTCGGCCGATACGGACCGGGTGAAAGCGGACACCGAGGCAATCGAGCCGGTGCAGGCGGACGCTGATGCGGCTGCGGCTGCGGAGGCGGAGGCGGAGGCGGAGGCGGATACGCCGGTGGCCGAGGCCTCCGTCGAGAAGGCCACGGAAGACACCGCCGGCGCGGAGGCGGTGGACGAGGCGGACAGCGCACCGGCCACGGAGACCGTCGCGGCGGCCGAGGCCGCCGAGGCCGCTACGGACACCGCTACGGACACCGCTACGGCGGACGAGACCACGGGGTCCGCAACCGCGGAGCCGGAATCCACGGTTGCCGCCGACGCCGGGACCGCCGAAGAAGCGGACGCCCCCGAGGCCGCCGCCGAACCGGCCGCCGCCGAGCAGACGGACACCGCCGCCGCGGCCGTCCTCGCACAGGAGGCCACGGAGCCGACACCCGCCGAGGACGACACCCAGGAGTCCGCACCCGGCGCCGAGGCGGAAGCCGCCGAAGCCCCCGCCCCCGTCCCCACCGCGTCGATCCCCGCGCAGACGACCACGGAACCCGAACCGGCGCCCGCCACCGTCGCCGAGGCCGCCCCCGAGGCCGCCGAGACGCAGAGCGCACCCGCGCAGGCCGAGGACAGCAACCCGGACACCCCGGACACATCTGAGGCCTCAGAGGCCTCAGAGGCTTCGGAGATCGCGTCCGCGCCCACGAGCGGGACCGAGACCGCGGAGCCGGCCCCTGCCGCAGTCGACGAGCCCGCCGCCGACGCCGGGACCGCCGAAGACGCGGACGCCCCCGAGGCCGCCGCCGAACCGGCCGCCGCCGAGCAGACGGACACCGCTGCCGCGGCCGTCCCCGCACAGGAGGCGACGGAGCCGACACCCGCCGAGGACGACACCCAGAAGTCCGCACCCGGCGCCGAGGCGGAAGCCGCCGAGGTGACGACCGCCGAAGACGCGGAGACCGCCGAGGACGACGCCACCGCCGCCGGAAAGCCCGCCTACTCGCTGGCGCGCGTCAAGGCACGGGCCGCCGGGCTCGTCGGGGCCTACAAGGCCGCCGGCACCGTGCTCGAGGACGCCGGTGCGGCCGGGGCGCGGGCCAGGGTGTACCTGGTGCTCGACCGCTCCGGGTCGATGCGGCCGTACTACAAGGACGGCAGCGCGCAGCAGCTCGGCGAGCAGGTACTCGCGCTCGCCGCCCACCTGGACGAGGCCGCGAACGTTCACGTGGTGTTCTTCTCGACCGACATCGACGGCACCGGCGAGCTGACGCTCACCGACCACGAGGGCCGTGTGGACGAACTCCACGCCGGTCTCGGCCACATGGGACGCACCAGCTACCACCGCGCCGTCGAGCAGATCATGGAGCACTACGAGAAGTCCGGGACGGACGTCCCCGCCCTCGTCGTCTTCCAGACCGACGGCCCTCCGGACGCCAAGCAGCCCGCCAAGCAGGCCCTCGCGGACGCGTCGGCGAAGCCGCTGTTCTGGCAGTTCGTGGCGTTCGGCGAGTACGAGGCCAAGGGCTTCGACTTCCTCCGCAAGATCGACGCGGACAGCGCCGTGGACAACGCCGCGTTGTTCCACGCGGGACCGGACCCCCGCGAGCTCACGGACGAGGAGCTCTACCAGGGGCTGCTCGGCCGCTTCCCGGAGTGGCTGAAGAGCCGCAAGGGCTAGGGCCTCTCGTTCGGATCTTGCCGGGCTCGCGTGCCCTGGCGCCGCCGGCTGATCCGGCCTGATCCGAACGAAAGACCCTGGGTCGTGTTCGAGAACTGACGCCGTCCGCGCGCAGGCGGGCTCGTGGCGTCCGTTACGTGCAGTCGCAAGGCGGTGGGGCACCTCCCGGCGGTGGCTGGGGGAGAGCACCCTCGTACCGGACGTACTTGGACGACTCCGACAACGCAGCGAGGGTGCGTGCCGGGGTACCTCCCAGGCGAAGCACTGGGGGAGTCGCGAGCCGGGCGGGAGTTCTCGAACACGGCCTGGAAGTAACGACCTAGAGCGGGACACCGGCGCCGGAGGGCAGGCTCACCCGCATCACGAGCCCGCCCTCCGGACCCGGTTCCGCGGTCACCGTCCCGCCGTGCGCCACGGCGATCGACCGCACGATGGAGAGCCCCAGCCCTGCCCCCGGCCCCATCCGGTCCCGGCCCTCTCCCCGCCGGAACGGTTCGAAAAGCCCAGGGATGTCCGACGCGTCCACGGTCGGGCCGGTGTTGGCGACCACCAGGCCGCCGCCGTCCTCGACCCGTACGTCCACCGTCCCGTCCGGCACGTTGTACGCCACCGCGTTCGCGACCAGGTTCCGCACCAACTGCGCGAGCAGCAGCCGGTTTCCGCGTACGACGGCTCCGGAAGACACCACCTCGGCATCGATCCCGTAGCGCTCGCACTCCTCGCGTACGACGTCCCCGAGGCGGACGTCCTCCCGCTCCTCCAGGCCACGCTCGCTGCGGGCCAGAACCAGCAGTCCTTCGATCAGCCGCTCGCTGCGCCGGTTGCTGTCGAGGAGCATCTGCTTCGTGCGGGCGATCTCCTGGGCGGACGCCGACTCGTCCAGGCCGACCTGGATCGCGGTCCGCTGCGTCGCCAGCGGCGTCCGCAGCTCGTGCGAGGCGTTCGCGATGAACCTCCGCTGGCTGTCGAACGCCGTCTCCAGCCGCGCCAGCAGGGCGTCGATCGTGTCCCCGAGCTCCTTGAGCTCGTCGTCCGGCCCCACCACCGCGAGCCGCCGGTCCAGGGTGTGCTCGGACAGCCGCCGCGCCTTGGCGGTCATCTCGTGCACGGGACGCAGCACACGCCCCGCCGTCCACCACCCCACCACCACCGCGCACACCGCCGTCCCCAGCAGGGCGAACACCGACCAGACGAGCATCTGCTCCGACAGCGCGTCACGGACGTCCTCCGCCAGCCGGCCGACCGTGACCTCGCTCATCGGCAGTGCGGGCCCCGTCCGCGCCGCGATGGCCGCCGCCTCGTCCTCCGTACCGGCGCGGGACAGCAGGTTCACGGCCCCGAGCAGGCAGGTCCCGAGGACCAGGAAGGCGGCTCCGTAGACCATCGCGATCCGCGTACGGATGGTGGAGCCGGGTCCGAGCTGGGGCGTCACAGCGCGTACCCCACACCCTGCGTCGTACGGATGAGCCCCGGCTCCCCCAGCTTCCCGCGCAGCTTGCTCATACAGACCCGCACCGCCCCCGTGAACGGGTCCGCGTGCGCGTCCCAGGCCCGTTCCAGAAGCTCCTCCGCCGAGACCGCCGCCCCGTCCGCCTCCAGCAGGATCTGCAGTACCGAGAACTCCTTGGGCGACAGATCCAGGTCCCGTCCGTCCCGCTCCGCGGTCCTGCGTACCGTGTCGAGCCGGAGCCCGTGCCGCTCCAGCAGCGGCGGTACCGGCGGGCGCGCCCCGCGCCGCCGCAGCGCCCGCACCCGCGACACCAGCTCGGGGAACTCGAACGGCTTGGCCAGATAGTCGTCCGCCCCCAGGTCGAGCCCTTCCACCTTGTCCTCCATGGACGCGGCGGCCGTCAGCATCAGGATCCGGGTCCGCGACGCCGAGGCGACCAGGTCGCGTGCCACGTCGTCCCCGTGCACCCCCGGCAGATCGCGGTCGAGGACGATGACGTCGTAGTCGTGCAGCCCCAGGCAGTCGAGGGCGGCGTCGCCCCTGTAGACGGTGTCGACGGCGAAACCGGCCCGCCGCAGCCCCGTGGCGACCAGCTCCGCGAGCGTCTCCTCGTCCTCGGCGACCAGTACGCGCATGACCTCGTCCCCTCCCACGTCCGCCGTCCTCTCCCCCAGGATGGGTGTTTCTACCGGACGCGATGTTTCGCGAACGTCTCCGGTGGGCGGTCCGCCGTTTATGCGTGTGAGTCGATCTCCGGAGGGCCGATAGGATTTCGACCATGGCGGCCACTGGATCCGAGAAGCAGGGGGCGAGCGAAGGCGTGAAGGCTTTCTATGTGTCGACCCCCATCTACTACGTCAACGACGCTCCTCACCTGGGCCACGCCTACACGACCGTCGCAGGCGACGTGCTCACGCGCTGGCACCGTCAGCGCGGCGAGAAGGTGTGGTTCCTCACCGGCACGGACGAGCACGGTCAGAAGGTCATGCGCACCGCGGAGGCGAACGGCGTCACCCCGCAGGAGTGGTGCGACAAGCTCGTGGAGGAGGCATGGAAGCCTCTCTGGGAGCACCTGGAGATTGCGAACGACGACTTCATCCGGACGACGGAGAAGCGTCACACGGACCGTGTCCAGGAGTTCGTGCAGGACCTGTATGACAAGGGCGAGATCTACAAGGGCGGGTACGAAGGCCCGTACTGCGTGGGCTGTGAGGAGTACAAGCTCCCCGGCGATCTGATCGACGGCGAGGGCGAGTACGCCGGGCAGAAGCTCTGCCCGATCCACAAGAAGCCGGTGGAGATCCTCAAGGAGGAGAACTACTTCTTCAAGCTCAGCGAGTACGGCCCGAAGCTGCTGGAGTTCTACGAGTCGAACCCCGGCTTCATCCAGCCCGAGTCCGCCCGCAACGAGGTCGTGAACTTCGTCAAGCAGGGCATGCAGGACCTCTCGATCTCCCGGTCGACGTTCGACTGGGGCGTCAAGGTGCCGTGGGACGAGAAGCACGTCATCTACGTGTGGATCGACGCGCTGCTGAACTACGCGACGGCGGTCGGCTACAACGAGAACCCGGAGAAGTTCGAGAAGACCTTCCCGGCGGACGTGCACCTCATCGGCAAGGACATCCTCCGCTTCCACGCGATCATCTGGCCCGCGATGCTGATGGCGCAGGGCCTGCCGGTGCCCGGGAAGATCGCGGCCAACGGCTGGCTGATGGTCGGCGGCGAGAAGATGTCGAAGTCGAACCTCACCGGCATCAAGCCGCAGGACCTGACCTCGCACTTCGGTGTGGACGCCTACCGCTGGTACTTCCTGCGGGCGATCGCGTTCGGCCAGGACGGCTCGTTCTCCTGGGAGGACTTCACCGCCCGCTACACGAGCGAGCTCGCCAACGACTACGGCAACCTGGCGTCGCGCGTCGCCGCGATGGTCGGCAAGTACTTCGGAAGGTCGCTGCCGGAGGCGACGGCCGCCGGTGAGGCCGAGAAGGCCGTCCAGGAGGGTCTGGCGAAGGCCGTGGCCGAGGCGGACCGCCGGATCGGCGACGAGCTCGACTTCCAGGGCGGCATCCTGGCGATCTTCGACTTCGTGAAGCAGGTCAACGGCTACATCACGGAGCAGGAGCCCTGGAAGGTCGCCAAGGACGAAAGCGAGGAGGGCCAGGCCCGCCTCGCGACCGTCCTCTACACGGCGGCCGAGTCCCTGCGGGCCGTGGCGGTCCTGCTGAACGCGGTCATGCCCGACACCTCGCAGAAGCTGTGGGACTCGCTGGGCGCGGAGGCCTCGCTCGGCGCCCTGGCGGACCAGCGCGTCCAGGACGCGGCCGACTGGGGCAGGCTCCCGGCCGGCTCGACGGTGACGAAGGGCGCGGTGCTGTTCCCGCGCCTGGAGGAGAAGCCCGCGCAGTAAGGCACCCGAGGAAGGGGCCCGGGAACCGCGACGTTCCCCGGGCCCCTTTCCCGTGCGGGCGCTGCCGCGTACGGCCCCTCGCACGGGCCTGCCCGATGCCTCCGACCGCCGGATTCAGCCGTGCCGCCGCACCACCGGTAGGACGTGCCCGCACAGCACCGCCTGACGCCGCAGGCCGTTTCCCGACGGCACAGGTCACATCCCCGCCGCCGCACCACCGGCGGCCGGTAGACCGTGCCCGCACAGCGCCGCCTGACGCCGCAGGCCGTTTCCCGAGCGGCACAGGTATCGTCCCCGCCGCAGCGCCGCCGGCGGCCGGTAGGACGTGCCGACGCAGCGCCGCCGGCGGCAGGCACGAGCAACACCCCGGCCGCCGCCCGGACCGCGCAGCCAACCGCGTCCCTTCCGGTCAGCGCTCCAGCGACTCCGCGTCCCCCATCACCACCACCGGCTCCTGCTCCGGGTCCAGCCAGCGCAGCAGCTGGCGCATCCGGTCCCGTGTCAGCGACACGCACGCCTGGGTGGGGCCCTCGTGGTCGACGTGGAACCAGACTCCGCCGCCACGGTCCCAGCCGAGGGGTCGGCTGTAGTCGCTGTAGAGGGGGGATCCGCCCGCCCGGCGGTTGTAGTTGATGGCGACGACGTAGTCGAAGGAGCCCTCGAGCGGCTCCCCGAGGACGCCGCGGCCGGTCGCGGTGAACAGGGAGGTCTCGTGGTACGGGAGCCTCGTGCCCGGGTCGGGCAGCCGGCCGCCCGCGTCGGTCAGCCCGAAGACCCCGTTCGGGGACCGCCCGTCCCCCGCCCAGTGCTCGTCGGTCCAGCCGTTGCGGCCGTTGTGGGCCCGCCACGCTCCGGAGACGGCCCCCCAGCCCTTCGACGGGTCGCGCTCGTACAGGGTGACCGTGGAGTGGCTGGAGTCGGGGCCGTAGCCCGTCACCACGACGGCCTGGTAGGTGTCGTCGGGGATGAGGTCATGCGTGTCCGGACCGAGCCCGGGGATCCGGGCCGGCCCGACCGGGGCCCTGAGGTCCGCCTCCTGGCCGTTCGGGCTGTTCAGGCCTCGCGCTTGCTGGGCAGGGGGCGGGCCCTGGTCGGGTGGCGACGGCGAGTTCGTCGCGCAGCCCCCGGCCAGCAGTCCGGCAGCCAGCAGCGCCGCCGCTGCTCTGGTCAGTACGGTGCTGAGCACCACGCGGTGTCCTCTCGTGGTCCGACGCCGGTGGTGCGCCACCGGTACACCTGTCTGCCTTCCCGGCCGGGCGGCCGGGCGACGGTCCGTGCGGCGCGAACGACTCGTAAGGGGCCACGAATTACGCGAGACCGCGTAAGGGGCCCGGAACCTTTCGGTTCCGGGCCCCTTACGCCGGTTCAGCGGCCGGACGGGCCGTGTCCGGCCACCGGCCGGGCCACTCCTCGCACGCGTCGGATCCCGCGCAGGATCACTCGCCGGACTTGGCCGGAGGCTTGCGCAGGGCGATGTTCAGCTCGCGCAGCCGCGCCTCCTCGACCTCGGCGGGCGCGCCCATCAGCAGGTCCTGCGCGTTCTGGTTCAGCGGGAAGGCGATCGTCTCGCGGATGTTCGGCTCGTCGGCCAGAAGCATCACGATGCGGTCGACACCGGGGGCGATGCCGCCGTGGGGCGGCGCGCCGAACTGGAAGGCGCGCAGCATGCCGGAGAACTCGCGCTCCACGGTCTCCCGGTCGTAGCCCGCGATCTCGAAGGCCTTGAACATGATCTCGGGCTCGTGGTTCCGGATCGCCCCGGAGGACAGCTCGACGCCGTTGCAGACGATGTCGTACTGCCAGCCGAGGATGTCCAGCGGGTCCTGGGTCTCCAGGGCCTCGAGGCCGCCCTGCGGCATGGAGAACGGGTTGTGCGAGAAGTCGATCTTGCCGGTGTCCGAGTCCTTCTCGTACATCGGGAAGTCGACGATCCAGCAGAAGCGGAAGACGTTCTCCTCGAAGTGGCCCGCGCGGCGTGCGGCCTCGACCCGCACCGCACCCATGATCTTGGAGACCTCTTCGAACTCGCCGGCGCCGAAGAACACCGCGTGACCGGCCTGGAGGCCGAGGCGCTCGGTGAGGACCTTGACGTTCTCCTCGGTGAGGAACTTCGCGATGGGGCCGGAGAGCGACCCGTCCTCGCCGACGCGCACCCAGGCCAGGCCCTTGGCGCCCTGCTCGATCGCGTACTCGCCGAGCTGGTCGAAGAACTTCCGCGGCTGGTCCTGGACGGCCGGCACCGGCAGGGCGCGGACGTGCTTGCCCGCGAAGGCCTTGAAGTCGGAGCCCTCGAAGACGTCGGTGACGTCGAGGAGCTCCAGCTGCGCGCGCAGGTCCGGCTTGTCCGAGCCGTACTTGACCATCGCCTCGCGGAACGGGATCCGCGGGAACGGGGACGTGACGTGGCGGCCGCCGCCGAACTCCTCGAAGAGCTCGGTCATCAGCTGCTCGATCGGCCGGAAGACGTCCTCCTGCTCGACGAAGCTCATCTCGACGTCGAGCTGGTAGAACTCGCCGGGCGAGCGGTCGGCGCGGGCGTCCTCGTCACGGAAGCAGGGCGCGATCTGGAAGTAGCGGTCGAAGCCGGCGATCATCAGCAGCTGCTTGAACTGCTGCGGGGCCTGCGGCAGCGCGTAGAACTTGCCGGGGTTCAGACGGGACGGCACCAGGAAGTCACGGGCGCCCTCGGGGGAGGTCGCGGTGAGGATCGGGGTGGCCATCTCGTTGAAGCCCAGGGCGGTCATCTTGTGCCGGATGGCGGAGATGACGGCGGTGCGCAGCATGATGTTGCGGTGCATGCGCTCGCGGCGCAGGTCGAGGAAGCGGTACTCCAGGCGCCGCTCCTCGTTGACACCGTCGTCCGTGTTGATCGTGAAGGGCACCTGGGCGGAGGCGCCGAGCACCTCGACGTCGGTGACCTCGATCTCGATCTCGCCGGTCGGCAGCTCCGGGTTGACGTTCTCGGCGCCACGGGCGGAGACCTTGCCGTCGATGCGGACGACGCTCTCCTTGGTGATGTGGCTGAGTGCCTCGTTGGCCGGGGTGCCGGGACGGGCGACCAGCTGGACCAGACCGTAGTGGTCGCGGAGATCGATGAAGAGGATGCCGCCCAGGTCTCGGCGATTGTGCAGCCAGCCGCTCAGCCGGACGTCGGTGCCGACGTCAGAGGCGCGGAGCTCGCCGCAGGTGTGGGACCTGTACCGATGCATCGTCGTTCATCCAGTCTTCGTCGCAATGGGGATGTGGGCAGACCCACCCAGGTTACCGTCCGGCCCACGATCCCCTTTCCGCATTACGCGCGGGGCCCCGGGCGGCCCCGACCGCGGGCCCCGGACCCGGGGTCCGGGGGCTCTCGCCGCGGTCCGCGGGCGGATACATACGCGATACGAATCGCGACACCAATAGAGTGGAAAAATGCGCACCGAGGACGTCCTGACCGCGATCGCGACCGGCCTGTGGCGCTGGGACAACGCATCCGGGACCGTCGCCCTCGACGCCGAGGCCGCCCGGCTGCTCGGGCTGCCCGCCGACACCCGCACCTGCACCGTGGCCGCCGTGCGCTCCCGTTTCCACCCGGTCGACTGGAACGAGATCTACGGCATCGTGAATCTCGCGGCCTCCGAGGGCACCCTCGCCGAGGCCCGGCTGCGCGTCGTGGACAGCGAGGGCCATGTGCTGCGTACCGTCCGCAGCCGCTTCAAGCCGGTCATCGAGGGCGGCGACTACACGGTGATCGGCACCCTCCAGGAGGTGGCCGAGCTCCGGCCGGACACGAGCGCCGCGCGCACCCCCGTCACCGGCGACTGGCGCCGCTCCCGCGAGGCGTTCCTGCTGGACGCGGGCCGGGCGCTGGCGGAGGCCCGGTCCACCGCGGAGGTGCTGCGGGTCGCCGCCTCCCTGTCGATGCCGGGCTTCTCCCCGGACGGCCTCGCCGTCTTCGGGATCGAGGGCGACCGGCTGAAGGTCCTCGGCCAGCACGGGTACGACCCGGCCGAGGGCGGGCCCTTCGCCGACATGCCGCTGGACACCGAGTACCCGGCCGCCGAGGTCATCCGGACCGGCCGGGCCCTGTACATCCCGTCCCGCGGCGAGTACCGGCGCCGCTATCCGCTCGTCTGGCCGGTGATAGAGCGCTACGGCCGCCAGTCCTGGGCGTTCGTCCCGCTGATCGTCGCGGGCCGCACGATGGGTTCATGGATGGCGGCCTTCAGCCATGCGGTCGCCTTCACCCCCGACGAGCGGTCCGTGCTCACCACGGTCGCGCGGATGCTGGCCCAGGCCCTCGCCCGGGCCGGGGTCTCCGACAACGAGCGGGAGCTGTCGCGCGGACTGCAGCGCTCGATGATGCCGTCGCTCGGACCGGCGATCCCCGGGATGTCGGTGGCTGCGCGGTATGTCCCGACCGGCGGCGGACTGCAGGTCGGCGGCGACTGGTACGACCTGATCCCGCTGCCCACGGGGCGGATCGCCCTGGTCATCGGTGATGTGCAAGGTCATGACGTACGGGCGGCGGGGCTGATGGGGCAGCTGCGGATCGCGCTTCGTGCGTACGCGGCCGAGGGGCACCGCCCCGACGCCGTGCTCGCCCGCACGTCCCGGTTCCTGGTCGGGCTGCACGACTACGCGGAGAGCGAGGTGTACGACGACGGGGACCCGGTCGGGCAGTTCGCCTGGCCGCGCTTCGCCACGTGTCTGTATCTGGAGTGCGACCCGTCGACCGGCACCGTCGAGATCGCGCGCGCCGGGCACCCGGGCCCGGCGGTCCGGATGGCCGACGGGACGGTCATCATGCCGTCCACCGAGGGCGGGCTGCCTCTCGGCATCGACCCGGACTCCGACTATCCGACGACGCGGACGGTGCTGGAGGCCGGTGAGACGATCATGATGTGCACGGACGGGCTGCTGGAGACCGGCGGGCACGACCTCGACAGCGGCTGGGAGCGGATCCGTGCCGTGCTGGAGGAGCACCGCGACGGGGGCGAATCGCTGGAGAAGCTCGCCGACGCGCTCGTCCAGGCCGTGCACGGCCCCGCGTCCCACTACACGACCGGCAGGCTCGCCGACCGGCGCGAGGACGACATCGCGGTCCTGCTGCTGTCCCGGCACGGCCGGCCGCCGCGCCGGGCCCCGCGCCGTACCGTCCTCACGGTGGCGCAGGCAGAACCGGAGCGCATCGCGATCGCCCGGCAGCAGCTGCGTGATCTGCTGCACGACTGGGCGGACCCGGAGCAGATCGACTCCGCCGTGCTGATGCTCTCCGAGATGCTCACCAATGTGCTCGTGCACACCGACTGCGACGCGCTGCTGGTGGCGGAGGCGGCGGGCGAGCGAGGGAGCCGCCGACTGCGGGTGGAGGTCTCGGACGGCGGCGACGAACTTCCGCACATGCGGCGGCCCGGCGAGCTGGCGTCGTCCGGACGCGGTCTGGTGCTGATGGAGATCCTCGCGGACGTCTGGGGCGTGGAGCCGCGCGGCAAGGGCAAGTCGATCTGGTTCGAGCTCTACGAGCCGGGTCCGCCGGACGGCGCTCCGGAGGCCGTGCCGCCGGGACCCTCTGTGGGATCACCGACGGGTTCGTAGCGCCTCCGCAGCTCACCGAAGATCCCGAACGCGGCGGCGGTCACGGGCACCGCCAGCAGCATTCCGAGGATCCCGGCGATGCCCGCACCCGCCGTGATCGCCAGCAGGATGATCGCCGGATGCATCTGGACGGTACGGCTCTGGATCACCGGCTGCAGCACGTGGCCCTCCAGCACCTGTACGGCGAGGACGACGCCCAGCGCCCAGAGCGCGATCACGAACCCCCGGTCGGCGAGCGCCACCAGGACGGCCACCGCGCCGGAGATGAACGCCCCCAGATACGGGATGTAGGCCCCGACGAAGACGAGCGCCCCCAGCCCTACGGCGCCCGGCACACGCAGGATCAGCAGTCCGACGGTGATGCAGATGGCGTCGATGAGCGCGATGAACGTCGTCCCGCGCATGAAGCCCTCGACCGCCTCGAAGGCCCGGCGGCCCATCGCCTCGACGGTGTCGGCCGTGGAACGGGGCACGAGGGAGCGAACCGCGGCGACCGCGCGCTCGGAGTCGCGGAGGAAGAAGAAGATCAACAGCAGGGCGAGTACGGCGATGGCGGTCGTCTCGGCGACGATGCCCAGTCCGGAGATCACCCCGGAGGCGGCTGTACCGCCGAACTTGCTGAGCAGTTCCTTGGAGTTCGCCGCCAGATCGTCGAACGACGTACCGGCGGCCCCGAAGTACTTCGCGACATCCTTGGCGGCCTGCCGGAGCGAGGCCACGATCTGGTCGCCGGATTCGATCAGCGCATTGACCACGATGTACACCGCCCCGCCGACGACCACGACGACGGCGGCACAGGTGAGGCCCGCGGCGAGCGACGGATGGACCTTCATCCTTACCAGGCGCCGGTACAGCGGCCCGAGCAGAGCCGTACCGAGCAGGGCGAGCAGGACGGGCGTGACGGCGGTCCTGAAGGTGATGACCAGCCAGATCGCGATGGCAGCCACACCGGCCACCAGGAGTGCGACCACGCACCAGGCGGCGAGGCGCTTCACGGGCTCGGGAAGCAGGGTCTGCATGGTCTGCATTGGCCCACCCGATCACAGTGGCGCCTGTCCGTCCCGTCCGTCTGGGCCGGGCGGGTGACACCTCATCAGGTGACACCCGCGCCCGTGCCCGTGGGCCCGTACCCCGTGCCCGTGTCCTCGTGCCGGCGGGCTTCCGCCCGCGTCACATCCCGTGGACGGCGGGGACGGTGCCGAGGCGGCCCTTCTGGAAGTCCTCGAAGGCCTGCTGCAGCTCTTCGCGGGTGTTCATGACGAACGGGCCGTAGTGCGCCATCGGCTCGCGGATGGGCCGGCCGCCCAGCAGCACGATCTCCAGGTCACCGGTGTGCGAGCCGTTCTGCTTGTCGTCCGCCCACACGGTCAGCGAGCCGCCCTCGCCGAACACCGCGGTCTGGCCCATGTGGACGGGCCTGCGGTCGGTGCCGACTCCGCCACGGCCGGCCAGGACGTACGCGAGCCCGTTGAAGTCCTCCCGCCACGGCAGGGTGACCTCCGCGCCGGGACGCAGGGTCGCGTGGATCATGGTGATCGGCGTGTGGGTGATGCCGGGACCCTCGTGGCCGTCGAGCTCACCGGCGATGACACGCAGCAGCGCGCCGCCGTCCGGGGACGTCAGCAGCTGGACATGGCCGCCGCGGATGTCCTGGTAGCGCGGGTCCATCATCTTGTCGGCGGCCGGGAGGTTGACCCAGAGCTGAAGTCCGTGGAACAGCCCGCCGGACATGACGAGCGACTCCGGCGGTGTCTCGATGTGCAGCAGCCCCGAGCCGGCGGTCATCCACTGCGTGTCACCGTTGCGGATGGTGCCGCCGCCACCGTTGCTGTCCTGATGGACAAACGTTCCGTCAATGATGTACGTGACGGTCTCGAAGCCACGGTGCGGGTGCCAGGGGGTGCCCTTGGGCTCTCCGGCCGCGTAGTCCACCTCGCCCATCTGGTCCATCATGATGAACGGGTCGAGGTACTTGTAGTTGATCCCGGCGAACGCCCGCCGCACCGGGAAGCCCTCCCCCTCGAAACCGCTGGGCGCCGTGGTCACGGCGAGCACCGGACACGCCACGGCGTCCACCGGCGCGGCGACACGCGGCAGGGTGAGCGGGTTCTCGACAGTCACTGCAGGCATGGGATGACCTCCTTGTGCGTCCAGGTTAGTTGAATCCTGAACTTTCTGCAATGGGAACGTCCGGATTCGACGGGACATTCCCCGGCCCCGTCCCGCAGCGAGCGCCGACCCGGCCGGGCGGCAGGTCAGCGGGGCGGCAGGTCAGCGGGTCGGCAGGTCAGCGGGACTGGAGAGCGTCCATCGCCACGGCCATGCAGAGGGCGAGCCGACGGTCGAGGGCCGGGTCCTCGATCCGCACGGCGTACCGGTCCCGGATTCCCCACTTGCGCTCCACGGACATCACCGGCTCCCCGCCCCGGGCGAAGTCGAAGTGGTACACGAACGGCACCGGCAGCGGGATCGGCAGCACCGCGTCGGCCACCTCCACGGCCCGGCGGGCCAGCGCGACACCGAGGCTGCGCTCCGTCCCCCTGGCCGAGGGCGCCTCCCCCTGGGCCAGATGCCAGGTGGACCGCAGCAGCGACGCCTTGGCGTCCTTGCGGAAGCTGCCTATGGGGGCGCCGTCCGGTCCGGTCACGTCGTACGTGGCCCCGAAGTCGATCACTTGGCGGGCCTTGAAGCCGGCGAGCACCTCGGCACGGTCCTCACCGGTCCAGAGAGTGACCTGCTCCTTCAGCTTGAGCCGCTTCTGCTCGGCGAAGGCGAGAACGCCGCGGCCGTCCGGGCCGGTGACCACGTAGCGGTTCACGAAAGCGGTGATCTTCTGTTCCACGAGGAACTCACTCATCTGCTGCATACGCGGACACTAGGCGGCGTGAGCAGACGTTTTCGTACGCCGGAAGTCGGAGACGGCCGCGACTTCCGTCGCTTCCTGCGAGGCCGCGGCCCCTGCCGTACGTCCAGGGTCTTTCGTACGGATCAGGCCGGGGTCGGTGAGCGGGGTCCGGCGGCGTGCATCGCAGGGCGGAGCAAGGAGTCCACGGGGTGGGGGCACCTCCCGGCGGCGGCCGGGGGACATCCGCGACCGGCGACAACGCAGCCAGGTGCGGCGCCAGGGCACACGAGCCCGGCAGGATCCGAACGAGAGGCCCTAGCCGTACATCCGGCGCATGGCGAAGTCGACCATCTGCTCCACGGCCTTGGCGTCGAAGACCATCCGGTGGTCGCCCTCCATGTCGAGAACGAACCCGTACCCGGTCGGCAGCAGGTCGATCACCTCGGCCCCGGTGAGCACGAAGTACTTCGACTCCTTGCCCGCGTACCGGCGCAGCTCCTTGAGCGAGGAGAACATCGGGATCACCGGCTGCTGCGTGTTGTGGAGCGCCAGAAACCCGGGGTTGTCGCCGCGCGGGCAGTACACCTTCGACGTCGCGAACATCTGCTGGAAGTCCTCGGCGGACAGCGACCCCGTCGTGAACGCCCGCACCGCATCGGCGAGCGACGGCGGCGAGGGCTCGGGGTAGAGCGGCTGCCCGCCGTAACCGGCCGTCTGCTCGCCGTAACCACCACCCGGCATGCCGGACATCGGCTGCTGCGGCGGTGCGCCGTAGTGCTGCTGAGCGCCGGGGGTCTGGTCGTAGCCGTACATGGGCGCAAGCCTACCCAGCCGTGCCCCCGACCGGGCCCGGCCACCGGGTCCGGATCAGGTCCCGCTCAGGGCGTGGGACGCCCGGCCTTGATCGAGTCGACGAAGCGGGCTCAGGCGGGGGCGGCGAGGGTGAGGACGGGGCCGTGGGGACCTTGGGGTCACGGACGGGGACGAGACCGGGAAGACGGACGCCATGTCACAGCGGCGGGGCGCACTCCGGGCGTCGGACGCAAGACGGTCCGGTGCGAGACGGCGTCCTGTTAGGCGGGCTCGGCCGCCCCTGCTCCGCGGGCGGCGGCGGCCCGGTCATGGCCGCCGCCGCCCGCGCGGTGGGAGATCAGTAGGTGTACCGGGTCCACCCCTGGCCCGGGACGTTGACCTCGTGGCCGTGCTTGTTGACGTACGCGAAGCCGCAGTCGGCCTTGCTGCTGCCGGGCCTGGTGATCGTGGGGCCGTACGCGTTGAAGGTACCGCCGGATTCCTTCACGCATTCGACGTACGCGCGGACCTGGCGGCTGCACGGGTTGGACCTCACCTGCAGCGTGAAGGACTGGCGGCCGGGCGAGCCGCCGGCACTGACGATGCAGGACGGGTCCGCGTGGGCCGCCGAGGTGACCATCGGCAGGCCGCTGAAGGCGATCGTCGCCGCCGCGCCGGCGACAAGCGTCCTCGTAAACTTCCGCATGAATTTTCTCCCCTGTTTATCGATCCACCGCCGGACACTGCCGACGGCTCGTCGAAAATTAGGAGGGAATAACGGCAGGCGTCAAGGGGTATTCGCATCATGACATTACCCGGAAAGGACGAACATGGAGCTGACAGCAGTCTGACACCGATGTGACATCGCCTCTCTGTAGGTTATTGGCCACGAGGAAAACGACCAATTCCTTTCAGTGGGGAGAGCCGGGCAATGAGTCTGGAACTGTTGCAGGACACGGAAATAGATTTGTCGGCCGCCGAGGCGCGGCGGATGTGGGAGCTCTCCGCGCGGGCCGCCGAGCTGCCGGGTGCCGAGACGTCGGAGCTGGCGGGGCTGCTGCTGGACATGCCGACGGCCGTGCGCGAGGGTCTCCTCGCGTTCGCCAAGGGCACCTCGCGGTCCGGGTACGTCCTGCTCCGTGGCCTGACGGTCGGGGAACTCCCGCCCACTCCGCACCAGCACGGCGGAGGCGACCTCGACCGGCACCCCACGTCCGGCACGTTGAAGCTGGTGGCCGACCTGATCGGTTCCCTCGTCGGTTATGAGGACGAGAAGAACGGGGCTCTGCTGCACGATGTGCACCCGGTGAAGGGGGAGGAGAAGCACATCGAGAACAGCGGTTCCGTCGCTTTCGACTTCCACACGGAAAATGTGCACCACCCGCTGCGCCCGGATTTCCTGGGTCTGCTGTGCCTGCGCCAGGACCACGACGGCGTGGCCGCCACCCGGGTGGCTTCCGTGCGGGAGGCGCAGTCGCTGCTGACGGACGAGCAGCAGCGAATTCTGCGTTCCGCGCGGTTCAGCAGTGCTTATCCGACCTCTTTCTCGCGCAATATTCCGGGGCCCCGGCCGACGGCCGGCCCGCACCCGGTGCTGTTCGGGCAGAGCCCGGAACTCTTCATGCGGTTCAATTCGCACAACACGACCGCTTCGGACGCGGAGGGCACCGAGGCGCTCGCGGCCCTGACACGGGCGCTGGAGTCGGTTTGCAAGGACGTCGTCCTCGCTCCGGGCGACCTGGTGATCGTGGACAACCACATCGCCGCGCACGGGCGTTCCTCCTTCACGCCCCGCTACGACGGTGCGGACCGGTGGCTGCGCCGCTGCTACTCGCTGCGGGCGGTGCCGCGCTGGGCAGAGCTGATGATGCCGCGCCCGCGTGTGGTGCCGGAGCTCGCGCAGATCGGCGGGATCTTTTGACCGGGGCGTCCTCCCGGGAGGACTGTCCGGCACGGCGTGAGGAACAGCCGTGGATGTGATCGACGCGAGCGGCCTGATGGTGGTCGCCGGCGCCGCGGGCTGGGTGGACGCGGTGGTCGGCGGTGGCGGCCTGATCCTGATTCCCGCGCTGCTGCTGGCCTTCCCGCAGCTGTCGCCCGCAGTGGCGCTGGGCACCAACAAACTGACGGCGATCACCGGGACGACGGTCGCCGCCGTCACCTACGCCCGGCGGACCAAGCTGCCCAGGTCGGTGGCGCTGCCCGCGGCGGGGCTCGCGGTGCCGGCCGCCGGCTTCGGCGCCCTGTCGGCGTCCCAGGTGCCGGCGAACTGGTTCCGGCCGGTCGTCATGGCCCTGCTGGTGGCGGTGGCTGTGTTCGTCGCCATGCGGCCCACGTTCGGTGCCGTGGAGGGCGCGGAGACCGTCACCAGGCGCCGACGCCTGCTGGTCATCGCCTTCGCGGGCTGCGGGATCGGGTTCTACGACGGCGTCTTCGGACCCGGCACCGGAACCTTCCTGATCCTTGCGTTCACCGGACTGCTGTCGCTGGAGTTCCTGCAGAGCTCGGCGCTGGCGAAAGTGGTGAACGTCGGCACGAACTTCGGCGCGCTGTGCGTCTTCGCCCTCCAGGGGCAGGTGCTGTGGCTGGTGGGCGCATGCATGGCCGTGTGCAACATCGTCGGCGCGACCCTGGGCGCCCGCACTGCACTCAAGCGGGGTTCCGGATTCGTCCGGATCGTCCTCCTCGTGGCCGTGACGGGGATGGTCGTGAAGCTCGGCGTCGATCAGTTCCGGTGAGTCCCATGGGTCGTGACAGCCAACCCTCCCCCGACTCCGGTCCGCACTGCGCACTGCTGCCCAACTGCGCCGAACTTGAACGGCGTTATGACGTGGACCGTATGCGGGCGGACCTGGCCGCGTTCACCGCCCGCTCGGGGAGCCCGTTCTCGGCGGCGAGCGGGCGGCGGGTACTGCCGCTGCGGAGCATCGCGGGAGACCCGTACCGGACGGATTCGGGCGGCCCGAGCCTGACGGGTTTCCAGGACACTCCCTGGCTGAGGCACCTGCCGTACTTCCGGGAGATCCTGCGGGGCCTGCCGGCCCCCGTCCGCGCGGCCCGGCTGTGGGCGGCGGGCCCGGGCGGCAGGGACATGACTCTTCGTTCCGCCAAGCTGGGCCCCTCCTGGGGGCTGTGCCGCGTACACATCCCGGTCGTGTCGGGACCTTGGTCCCAGGTCGTGTTCTTCGCCGAGCGTCATCACTGGCCCGCCGGCTCGCTCTGGTTCGCCGCGGCCTGGCGCGAGTACGCGGTCGTCAACCAGGGTGACCGCGAACTGATCCACCTGGTCGTCGACCTGCACCAGACCAAGGATCTGAGCGCCTTGTTCCCCCGGCCCCTACGCGGAACCCTGGCCGGGCCGCACGCCCTGCGGCTGCGGCCGCCCGTACCGCTGCCGGAGCCGCAGGCGTTCCTGCGCCGGTTCCGGCTGCCCGAGTCGTTCGCCAACTGGGAACGGCCGGGGCACCTGCTGTACGCGGAGGCCCGGCGGCTGCGCTCCGCGCCCCCGGGAGCGCTCGTACCGGCGGAGGTGGCGTACGCCGACGACGGCCCCGTACTCGTCCTGGCCGACCGGCCGTTCTGCGGCCTGGAGCACATCGGCGGCGGGGAGTTCCGACTCCGAGGCTGGAGCGACGAGCGGACGCTGCAGTTCACCGGGCCGCCCGACGCGGCCGTCCTGTTGCGCCTGCGGGACGGGCCGAGGACGTACCGGGTGGCCCTTCCCACGGCCCCGGTGGCGAACTCGGCGCCGGCCGCGGACTGAAGCGGCCCGTACGGTCACCCGGCCTGCGCGTTCGCGTCCTCGCGGGGGCGGGACAGCTCCGCCAGGGCCTTGAGGAAGCGCTCCAGACGGGCCGGGGCTTCGATCTGGCGGCACAGTGCCGCGCCCTCTTCGAGCAGGGCGACCGCGTCGGCGGTCCGCCCGGAGATCCGGCACACGGCCGCGAGACCGAGGACGACGTCCGACTCCAGCAGTGGATCCTGGATGCGCCGCGAGAGGGAACGCGCCCGCTGAAGACGGTCCTCGGCCTCGGGGCAGCGCCCGCGTTGCACGTCGATCCAGCCCAGGCCCCACAGCGCGTGGCAGTGCCCGCTCAGATCCCCGTTCTCGAACGTGGCCCGCAGCCCCCGGGTGAACTCCCGCTCGGCCTGCTCCAGCTCACCTCGCGAAAGATGGTGTTCCCCCAGGCTGAGCCGCACCTGGGCGGTGCTGCGCCCGTGGAACCCCTCGGTGATCCTCGCCGCCTCGTACAGCAGGTCCTCCGCCTGGTCCGGCTCTCCCAGCTCCAGCAGCGTCTGGCCGCTCCAGCGCAGCACCTGCGCCTGTGCCTCGATGTCGCCCGCCGCGCGCAGGATGGGCAGGCACTCCCGCCACCTGTCCAGCGCCTGCTCGAACCGGCCCTGGATGCGGTCCGCGCAGGCGGCCTTGCGCAGGGCCAGGGCGTACCCGTGGTCGTCGCCCACCTTCCGGAACAGCGTCCGCGACTCCTCCAGCAGGGGAAGCGCCCGCGCGTAGTTCCGCTTGGTCAGATGCAGGTCGCCCAGGCCGAGCAGCATGGCCGCCGTACCGCGCTCGTTACCGTGCGACCGGGCGGCCTCCAGCGCGACCTCGTGGGTCGCCTTCCATTCGTCGAAGTGGAAGCGGAGGCTGAACTGGCACCGGCAGGTGGCGGCCAGGTCCCAGGCCAGCTCGTCCTGGCCCTGTTCGGCCAGTTGCTGACAGAGCGCGGTGACCGCGAAGCGGTCCGCCTCGTACCAGGCGAGCGGGTCGGCTCCGACACGTTCGAGGATGTCGGCGGGGACCGACGGTGGCTGGGCCAGGTTGTGCACGACGGTGAAGTCCCCGCCGCACACGAGGCGGTGGGCCCGGTCGGCCAGCGCGAGCGTGGTCATGCCCAGCCGGGTCAGGGCGGCCAGCCGCTCGTCCCTCGGCTCCAGGTCGTTCACCTGCTCCAGCGCGTAGAGCCGGACCAGGTCGTGCATCCGGTAGCGCAGCTCACCGGCGCCCTCGGGGCTGACCACGTCCAGCAGGCGCGCGTCCAGCAGCTCCTCCAGCAGGTCCTCGGCCTGGACGAGGGGGAGTTCCATCAGGGGCGCGCAGACCCAGTCCGCGAAGTCCGCCGCCGCCACCAGGGCCAGTCGCCGGAACAGCCGGCGGGCCGCCGGGCTGATGCCCTGGTGGGACAGCTCGAGGCTGGCCCGCACCTCCAGGTTCTCATGGGCCAGTTCGTCCAGCCTGCGCCGCTCGTCGGCCAGCCGCGCCGCCGCCTTGCGTAACGGCCAGTGCGGCTTGGACGCGAGCTTGGCACCGAGGATGCGCACCGCCAGGGGCAGCCTGCCGCAGTACTCCACGAGCCGCGCCGCGACCTCCGGTTCCGCGTCGGTCCGGGCCCGGCCGATCAGCAGGGCGAGCAGGCTGAGGGCCTGCTCCTTCCGGAACACCTCCAGTTCCAGCACCCGGGTGCTGGGGATGGTGGCCAGCCGGGACCGGCTGGTGACGATGACGGCGCTCGTCGCCGTGCCGGGCAGCAGCGGCAGCACCTGCTGGGCGTCGCCCGCGTCGTCCAGCACGATCAGCGTGCGCCGGTCGGCAAGAAGGCTCCTGTACGCCTCGGCACGTTCGTCCAGTGTTTCGGGCAGGGGGCCCGGCAGCCCCAGTTCGCGCAGGAAACGGGCGAGGGCCTCGTCGGCAGGGACGGGGTCGTCGCTCATCCCGCGCAGGTTCACATAGAGCTGCCCGTCCGGGAAGTCGGGGCGCAGCCGGTGGGCGGCGTGGAGGGCGAGCGCGGTCTTGCCGGTGCCGCCCTGGCCGACGAGCAGCACGAGCGGTACCGAGCGGGAAGCCGGCACGAGCGTCTCCTGGACGGCGGCCACCTCCTCCTGCCGGCCGGTGAACTCGGCGAGGTCGCCGGGGAGCTGGCAGGGCCCGGTGCCGGTCCGGGGTCCGGGGGCGACGGGGCCCGGGGCGGGCGGGGGCATGGGTCCGGAAGCGGGAGCGGGCGGGAATCCGGGGGGCGGGCCGGGCGACGGCCGGCGCGCCGGCACCGCCTCGGACGGAGCGGCGGGCGGAGCGGTGGCCGCGGCGTGCAGCGGGGCGGCCGTCCGGACGGCCGACGGGGCCGACGGCAGGGTGCCCCTCAGGATCTGCTCGTGCAGCCGGCTCAGCTCCTCGCCCGGCGTGACCCCGAGTTCCTCCCGTAGATGGTCCGCCGTTTCCCGGTACATCTGCAATGCGTCGGCCTGCCGTCCCGAACGGGCGAGAGCGAGCATAAGAACACCGCGCAGCTTTTCCAGTAACGGATATCGCTGAACGAACACCGAGAGTTCCGGAATCAATTCCTCGTGCAGACCGAGACGCAGCTGGATGTCCGAGCGCATTGTGCGCAGGGCGACGTATTCCTCTTCCCAGCGGTGCACCTCGGGAAGCCACACGCGACGGTTCGTTCCGGAAAGTACGGGCCCCCGCCACAGGGACAGCGCCTCCTTGAGAACGGGAAGTGCGCGCCCGGGGTCCCCCTGGGCGACGGCCTCCTGCGCCGCCGCGCGCAGCCGCATCGCCGTGACGGTGTCCAGCCTGGCGCCGCCCGCGTCGAAACGGTACCCGGGCGCCTGGGTGACCAGGAGATTCTTACCCGCCCCTGCCGCTGCGAACTTGCGCCGGAGCATGGACACGCAGGCCGCCACCTGATTGACGGGATCCGCCGGAGTGTCGCCCTCCCAGACGCTTTCCACGAGATAGGACACCGGGACGACATCACCGGCGTGCAGCAACAGAGAACCCAAAACGGACTGAAGTCGCGGAGCCGTGACATCCACCCGGTGGTCACCCAGGGAAATTTCCAGCGAGCCGAGCAGTCGAATGTCGAGTTGCATATTCTTTTGTGACTCTGCCGACGACACGATTCTCCCCGTTGCGCGCGCACTGCACAGATCCCCACCGTGCAGTACAGATATACCAATGTGCAGTACAGATATACCAACTCGGCCCAATGGGCCACAGCATTGGTGATCACCCTCACAGGAGAACGGCCGGATTCCGCCTGGCCGTATTCGATCGCCCCACGGGGGCGGACGGCCGACGCACGCTGCGCGACGCGGACGGCCCCCGGGGCGGCGGCAGCCGGGCCGCACCCCCCGCACCCGCCCTCGGGAAGGCCACACTTGAGACGCGTCACAGTTGCCCGGGTAGGGGTTGCTTCTTATTACCGACGGGTAGCATCATCGGAGGTACCAGCTGCTAGATGTGTGTACTGACGCACGAGGAACCCCTCCCGATCCCTTACGGAGCCGTCGCCATGGGGCACTACAAGTCGAATCTCCGCGACATCGAGTTCAACCTCTTCGAGGTGCTCGGCCGCGACAAGCTGTACGGCACCGGCCCGTTCGCGGAGATGGACGTCGAGACCGCCAAGAGCATCCTGGACGAGATCGCCCGCCTCGCGGAGAACGACCTCGCCGAGTCCTTCATAGACGCCGACCGCAACCCGCCGGTCTTCGACCCCGAGACGAACACCGCGCCGGTCCCCGCGAGCTTCAAGAAGAGCTACAAGGCCTTCATGGACTCCGAGTACTGGCGGCTCGGCCTGCCCGAGGAGATCGGCGGGACCACCGCCCCGCGCTCCCTGGTCTGGTCGTACGCCGAGCTGCTGCTGGGCTCGAACCCCGCGATATGGATGTACTCCTCCGGTCCGGCCTTCGCCGGGATCCTCTTCGAGGAGGGCAACGAGGCGCAGAAGAAGGTCGCCCAGATCGCGGTCGAGAAGCAGTGGGGCTCCACGATGGTCCTCACCGAGCCGGACGCCGGCTCGGACGTCGGCGCCGGCCGCACCAAGGCGATCCAGCAGGAGGACGGCTCCTGGCACATCGAGGGCGTGAAGCGCTTCATCACCTCCGGTGAGCACGACATGGAGGAGAACATCCTCCACTACGTGCTGGCGCGCCCCGAGGGCCACGGCCCCGGCACCAAGGGCCTGTCCCTCTTCCTCGTGCCGAAGTTCCACTTCGACTGGGAGACCGGCGAGCTCGGCGAGCGCAACGGTGTCTACGCGACGAACGTCGAGCACAAGATGGGCCTCAAGGCGTCCAACACCTGCGAGATGACGTTCGGCGACCGCCACCCCGCCAAGGGCTGGCTGATCGGCGACAAGCACGACGGCATCCGCCAGATGTTCATGATCATCGAGTTCGCCCGCATGATGGTCGGCACGAAGGCGATCTCCACCCTGTCGACGGGTTACCTGAACGCGCTGGAGTACGCCAAGGAGCGCGTCCAGGGCTCCGACCTGTCGCAGTTCATGGACAAGACCGCGCCCAAGGTCACCATCACGAACCACCCGGACGTGCGCCGCTCGCTGATGACGCAGAAGGCGTACGCGGAGGGCATGCGCTCCCTCGTCCTCTACACCGCCTCCGTCCAGGACGAGATCGCCCTCAAGGAGGCCGCGGGCGAGGACGCCAAGACGCTGCACGGCCTGAACGACCTGCTGCTGCCGATCGTGAAGGGCTACGGCTCCGAGAAGGCGTACGAGCAGCTGGCCCAGTCGCTGCAGATCTTCGGCGGCTCCGGGTACCTGCAGGAGTACCCGATCGAGCAGTACATCCGCGACGCCAAGATCGACACCCTCTACGAGGGCACCACGGCCATCCAGGGCCAGGACTTCTTCTTCCGGAAGATCGTCCGCGACCAGGGCGCCTCGCTGAACCTGCTGGCCGAGGAGATCAAGAAGTTCCTCGCCGTCGGCACCGGCGGCGACGAGCTGGCCGGCGCGCGTGACGCGCTCGCCAAGGCCGCGGTCGACCTCGAGGCGATCGTCGGCCGGATGCTGACCGACCTCACCGCCACCGGCGAGGACGTCAAGAACATCTACAAGGTCGGCCTCAACACCACCCGCCTGCTGCTGGCCTCCGGCGACGTCGTCGTCGGCTACCTGCTGCTGCGCGGCGCGGCCGTCGCCGCCGAGAAGCTCCGGACGGCGTCCGCCAAGGACAAGGTCTTCTACCAGGGCAAGATCGCCGCGGCGAAGTTCTTCGCCGCCAACGTCCTGCCGGGCGTCTCGCTCGCCCGCGAGATCGCCGACGGTGTCGACAACGAGCTGATGGAGCTGGACGAGGCCGCCTTCTAGGCCTCCGGCACTCCCCACCACATCGCTTCGCCGACGGACGGCCCGCTCCTGCCAGGAGCGGGCCGTCCGCGTTGTCGGGGCGGCGCACGCACGGGGGCGGCACGTCCCTTCCGGTGCCGCGGCCGTGGCCGGACCCACACGCCGTGGAACTCGGGCCGCCGCGTCGTTCCGGAGCCCGACCTCGTTCTCGTGGACGCCAGGACATGGACATCGATCTCACCGGGATCGACCGACTGTGGACAGCCCTCTTAGGCTGGGCCCATGAGCAGCGCACCCTCCGCCTTCGACCGCGGCCACACCGACGACCTCATGTCCTTCCTGGCGGCATCCCCCACGCCGTACCACGCCGTGGCGAACGCCGCCGCGCGGCTGGAGAAGGCCGGTTTCCGGCAGGTCGAGGAGACCGACCCCTGGGACGGCACGAGCGGCGGGAAGTACGTGCTGCGGGGCGGCGCGATCGTCGCCTGGTACGTCCCCGAGGGCGCGGCGCCGCACACCCCGTTCCGGATCGCCGGCGCCCACACCGACTCGCCGAACCTACGGGTCAAGCCTCAGCCCGACATGGCTGCGCACGGCTGGCGGCAGGTCGCCGTGGAGATCTACGGCGGGCCGCTGCTCAACTCCTGGCTCGACCGCGACCTCGGCCTGGCCGGCCGGCTCGTCCTGCGCGACGGCACGACCCGGCTGGTCAACATCGACCGCCCGCTGCTGCGCGTGCCCCAACTGGCCATCCACATGGACCGCTCGATCTACGAGAAGGGTCTGCAACTCGACAAGCAGAAGCACATGCAGCCCATCTGGGGCCTCGGCGACAACGTCCGCGACGGCGACCTGATCTCCTTCCTCGCGGAGGAGTCCGGTCTCCCCGCCGGGGACGTCACCGGCTGGGACCTGATGACGCACGCGCTGGAGGCACCCGCGTATCTCGGCCGCGACCGCGAGCTCGTCGCCGGGCCCCGGATGGACAATCTGCTGTCCGTGCACGCGGCCACGGCCGCGCTCGCCGCCGTTTCCGGCAGCGACGCACTCCCGTACATCCCGGTGCTCGCCGCCTTCGACCACGAGGAGAACGGCTCCCAGGCGGACACCGGTGCGGACGGGCCGTTGCTCGGGTCGGTCCTGGAGCGTTCGGTGTTCGCGCGGGGCGGTACGTACGAGGACCGGGCCCGGGCCTTCGCCGGCACGATCTGCCTCTCGTCCGACACCGGCCACGCCGTGCACCCCAACTACGCGGAGCGGCACGACCCGACGCACCATCCCCGCGTCAACGGCGGCCCGATCCTGAAGGTCAACGTCAACCAGCGGTACGCGACGGACGGCAGCGGCCGGGCCGTGTTCGCCGCGGCGTGCGAGCGCGCCGGTGTGCCGTGGCAGAGCTTCGTCTCCAACAACGCGATGCCGTGCGGCACGACGATCGGCCCCATCACCGCCGCACGGCACGGGATCCGGACCGTCGACATCGGGGTGGCCATCCTGTCGATGCACAGCGCGCGTGAACTGTGCGGAGCGGACGACCCGCATCTGCTGGCGAACGCGCTGGTGGCGTTCCTCACGGACTGAGAAACGCGTTGTATGAAGCGCCCCGGCCCCGTTTAGGATCAGAAGTCGGGGCGCGCCTCATCGACCTCTTTCGTTCGTTCTCATCTCGCGCGCCCCTCCAATCGTCCGGGGGGACGCACACACGTGAAGCGCAGCATTTCCCTTGCCCTGTCCACGTCCGTGGCACTGGGCGTACTCGCGGTGCCGGGCACCGCTTTCGCAGCCGAGGGGCCGACCGCCCTCGAAGTCGGCGGTCATGACCGTCAGTTGGGCCACCTCTTCGTCGACGACCTCGCGGCCGACAGTGAGATCACCGATGTCACCGCCGTGGTCCACAGGCCCGGCGAGGATGCGGCCCTGGAGACCGTCCACGACTTCCAGCTCGCCTCGGGCGACCGGAAGAAGGGCGACTGGCTGACCAAGGGCGAGGTCCGGCTCGGGGCCGCCGGCACCTATGCCGTCGACCTGGTCGTCAAGGAGGCCGACGGCGACGAGACGACCCTGAAGAACGCCGGTACGTACGACTACCGGGCCAAGAAGTACTTCGAGGAATTCGGTGTCGACCGTCCGCGGCCGACCGTGGACGACATGAAGGTCACCGCGAGCGGCCGGCTCGTCGAGTGGCAGCCGGTCACGCACGAGCGCAAGCCCGTGGCCGACAGCTCCATCCGTCTGCACTCCTCCACGGACATCACCGACGTGGACTTCGTCAAGACCGACGCGGACGGCCGCTTCTCCGAGTGGTTCATCGCAGAGGACCGGCCCGTGCCGGTGTACGGCGTCGCCTATGACGTCAGGTCAGAAACGGTGACGGTGGCCCCCAAGGGTCTCCCGGCCCGGGTCACCCTCGACAAGAGCGACTTCAGCGGTGTGTACAACGCACCGGTCACGGTCACCGGCAAGGTCGAGTACCAGCTGGACGGCGTCTGGAAGCCCGCCGAGTACGCCGACGCGGACATCACCGACGCGTCCGGGCTCTACGCGGGCAGGGGCTTCACCCGCGCGGACGGGACCTTCAGCGCCGAGACCAAGATCCCCTTCGTGGGCGAGCAGCTCCGGCTGACCGTCAGCAACGGCGAGTGGTTCTCCAACAAGCCGAGCACACCGCTGACTTTCCGCACCACGGGCGTCAGCTCCATCAGCGGGTTCACCGTCGAGCTCGGCTCCGACTCCAGGCTCACCGCCTCGGGGTCGCTGGAGGTCGAGGGGGCTCCGCGCCCGCTGAACACGGTCGACATCCAGACCTCCAAGAACGGCAAGGACGGCTGGAGGAAGCTCAGGTCGCTGAAGCTCCAGGACACCTGGGGCCACTTCCGGGAGGATGTCCCCGCCCCTCCGACCGGCTACTACCGCGCGGTGTACCACGGTTCCCCGAACGTACGGGGTGTTGTGAGCCCCGTCCTGTACGCAGGCCGCGCCGAGACCCGTATCAAGGACTTCAAGGTCTCGCCGACGGTGAAGAAGGGCCGCTCCGTCGTCGTCTCCGGCACCCTGCTGCACCGCACGCCGAGCTGGCAGGCGTACGGGAACAAGAAGGTGCTGGTCTTCTTCTCGCCCAAGGGCAAGCCCAAGGAGTCCTACCTGATGGGTGAGGTGAAGTCCGCGGCCAACGGCACGTTCAAGGGGAGCTTCAAGGAGCGGGGCGACGGCACCGTCTTCGCCCTGCACATCGATGTGGACGACAAGCACCTGATGAATGCGAAAGTAACGGGCAACGTCGACGTGAAGTAACGCTTCTCCTGTCGGGAGAATCACTCGTGCGCAACGCGCGCCAGCCACTTACAATGCGGTGGTCGGCGCGCGTTCACTCTTTTCTCATCGTGCTCATCCAGCACAGCATTCACGCGCGCCCCTCTTTCTTCTTGTCCGGGGGGACAGATTTGAACCGCAGACTTTGCATCGCCCTGTGCACTTCCGTCGCACTGGGCTCTCTCGCGATGCCCGGCACCGCGATGGCCGCCGAGGCGCCCACCGTCAAGGACGCCCGCGACCACTGGCAGCAGCACGGCCGTCTGTTCGTCGACGACCTCAGCACCGACAGCGACGTCACCAAGGTCGAAGCCGTGCTCCACCCGAAGGGTTCTGACGAGGTGACGGCCACCGTCACCGGCTTCGAACTCCTCCAGGGCAGCGGGCGCACCGGCGACTGGCTCACCAAGGACGAGGTGAAGCTCCCCGCCGCCGGCCAGTACGACATCGACGTCGTCGTCGACGAGGCCGACGGCGACCACACGGTCATCGAGGACGCGGGTACCTACGACTACACCGCGAAGCCGGTCTTCGAGTTCACGGTCGGCAACGCGAACCCGAACCTCGAGAACCCCGTGGTGACGCGCACCGGCCGCCTCGGCCAGTGGCAGCCCGTCACACACGCGGTGACACCGATGGCCGGGGCCGAGGTGACCCTCAACTACGAGAGCATCACGGACAAGGTCGTCACGGACGCCGAGGGCAGGTTCGCCGACTCCTTCCGGCCGGGCGACGCGGGACACATGGGTTCCGAGGGCTGGGTCTACGCCGAGTACCAGGCTCCCGGCACCCACTCGCCGGTCGGCTCCCCGTGGACCCGGGTGACCGTCACCAAGCTGCCCAACCGCATCGTCCTCGACAAGTCGACCTTCCGCGAGAAGTTCGGCAAGGCCATCACGGTCGGCGGACGCGCCGAGTACAAGGCGTCCAACGGCGCGTGGAAGCCGGCCTCCGGCGTGCCGGTGGAGTTCGACGACCCGGACGACAGCTTCTGGACCGGGGAGATCGCCGCCACTTCGGGCGCCGACGGCCGGTTCACCTTCAAGACGCCGATGCCCGTCCACAACAGCAAGTACCAGGTGAAGTTCGCCCGGAACATGTGGGTGAACGACAAGACCGGCGGCGTCAAGCCCGTCTACGACACCATCGGCGTCAGCAGCATCGCCGACTTCGCCACCTCGCTCGACAAGTTCGGCAAGCTCAGCTTCAGCGGCGAACTCAGCGTCGCCGGAAGGCCGCAGCCGCACCGCAACGTCGTCGTCCAGTGGTCCAGGAACGGCCGCGACGGGTGGCAGACGGCGAAGACCGTCAGGGTCAACATCTACGGCACGTTCACCGGCTCCTTCTCCACCTACCCGGCCGGCTACTACCGGGCCGTCTACTCCGGCGCCACGGGCACCGTGCAGGGCACCACCAGCAAGGTGCGGTACACGGCCCGCGCCGAGACCCGGATCAAGGACTTCAACGCCTCCCCCGAGCCGGTCCGCAAGGGCGGCACCATCACGGTCAGGGGCACCCTGCTGCACCGCACCCCGAGCTGGCAGGCGTACGGCGGCAAGCCGGTCCTGATCATCTTCAAGCCCAAGGGCGAGAACCAGTGGTACCTCATGACCGAGGTGAAGTCCAAGGCGAACGGCACGTTCACGAAGAACTTCCGGGCGCCCGGTGACGGCACCTGGGCCGCCATCCACCTCTACCCGAACGAGAAGCACCTCGTTTCGAGCAGCACCGAGGACTACGTCGACGTGAGGTAGTCCGCCCCTGAGGTGAGCCGGTTCCGCCCGGCGGAAGCAGAAACACGCATGGCCGTTCGGGGTGGGGGTACCCGAACGGCCACGCTGCTTTCAGGAGGCGGAAATCATGGGTCTAGGAGGCTGCATCCTGCTCATCGGAGCCGGAGCGATTCTCACGTTCGCGACCGACTGGCAGGTGTCGAGCGTCAACCTCGACCTGGTCGGTCTGATCATGATGGCGGTCGGCCTGATCGGGGTCGCCACATTCACCAGCATCGCGCGGCGGCGCCGGGCGGTCGTATCGCCGGTCGCACCGACGTACGTGGACAGGGAACGCCCGCCGGAGAGCGGGTTCTAGGGGTCTTTCGTACCGATCAGTCCGGATCGGTGAGCGGGGCCCGGCGGCGTGCGTCGCGCGTCGTCGCCGCGTCGTCGCTAACATCCGGGAAACACCGTCCCTGCAACGGTGTTGACCATGGTTCTGACGGGAGAGACGGACCTGGTGCGCCACCGGGTCCCGTCGCGCGCCAAGTTGATCACCTTGCTCGTCGCAGCCGGGCTGCTGGGAGCCTGTCTCGCCGCACTCCTCGTGCGGCAGTACAACGACCGCCCGCCGTGGGGCGACGACGTCGCGTACGAAGGCGGATACATCGTTGGCAACCGCGTCCGCCAGACCGACATGACGGGCGAGCGGACGAAGGCGCTGCTGAGCGGCGGATGCGCCAGGGCAGAGGCCGAGGGCCGGGGCGGCCGCAGGGCCACCCACAACCAGCGGTTGTGGGTGGCCGGCTGCGTCGACGGCGCGGCGGGCCGGCAGTCCACGCACCAGGGTCTGGTGCGCTGACGCAGTGCGCGACGGCTCAGGAGTCCATTCCCGCGAGGACGAGCGGCAGCCGCGCCGTGCCCTCCGCCGTCACCCGTACCGGAACACCCCAGTCCTGCTGGTGCACATGGCAGGCCGGGTACTCGTTCTCCGGGTCGTCGTCGCACGACGCGGCCATCGCCGACACATGCAGCACGCCCTCCGTCACCGCAGGGTTCAGCTCCAGCTCGCGGAACAGATCGGTGCCCGCTCCCTCGCCCCCGGCCAGCAGCTCCGGCGGGGTCGAGGAGACGAGCAGCCGGGTGGAGGGACCGTAGCGGGTGTCGAGCTTCTGCCCCGCCGGGGCCTGGAACACCACGTCCAACCGCAGCCTGCCCGGAGCCACTTCGGTCGCCGCCCGCCGGGTCCGGTGGGCGACCGCCTCGACCCGTACCGCCTCCTCCGGCAGCCGCAACCGCGTCAGCCGGTGCCGGGCCGATTCGACGACCACGATGTCCTCGTCGGCCAGCACGGCCGCGGAGGGCTCCCGCAGATCGGTGGCGAGTGTCGTCACCTCGCCCGTCACCGGGTCGTAGCGGCGCAGCGCGTGGTTGTACGTGTCGCTGACGGCGACCGAACCGTCGGGCAGCGCCGTGACGCCGAGCGGGTGCTGGAGCAGCGCCTGGCCGGCGGCCCCGTCGCGGTGCCCGAAGTCGAACAGCCCGGTACCGACGGCCGTGTGAACGATCCCTTCGGCGTCGATCCAGCGCAGCGCGGAGGTCTCGGAGTCGGCGATCCACAGCCGGTCCCCGGCGGCCGCGAGCCCGGACGGCTGCGCGAACCACGCCTCGGCGGCGGACCCGTCGACCAGTCCTTCGTTGGTCGTCCCGGCCGCCACCTGGACCGTCCCGGCCTCGGGGTCGTACGTCCACAGCTGGTGGACACCGGCCATCGCGATCCACACCTTGCCCTGCCACCAGGCCACGTCCCACGGCGAGGACAGGTCCACCTCGAGGGCGGGCCCGGACGTGGGCGAGCCCTGCCACCACTGCCGCCCCGTCCCGGCGACCCGCTCGATCTCCCCGGTCCCGGGGTCGTACGTCCGCAGCGCGTGGTTCACCGTGTCCGCGACGATCACCTTCCCGGACGGCAGCAGGGCAAGCCCCTGCGGCTCCCGGAAGTCACCGTCCCCGATGCGCCGTACGACGGTCTCACCGTCCGCCTCCAGCTCGACCAGCTGATGCCGGGTCGAGTCGGACACGAGGAAGTTGCCGGAAGGAAGCAGCACGGCCTTCCCGGGAAAGCGCAGATCCGTGGCGACCGGCTCCGGCGGCACGTACGGTCCGTCCCCGCGCCGCAGCGTCCCCTTCGCCTCGTGCTCTGCCTCCAGCTCCTCCACCAGCCGCTCGATGGCATGCGCATGCCCCTCACCGGCGTGCTGGGCGACGACGTACCCCTCGGGGTCGATCACCACGAGCGTCGGCCAGGCCCTTACTGCGTACTGCTTCCAGGTCGCGAGCTCGGGATCGTCCAGCACCGGGTGATGCACCTCGTAGCGCTCGACGGCGTCGACGACGGCCTGGTGCTCGGCCTCGTGCACGAACTTCGGCGAGTGCACACCGATGATCACCAGGGTGTCGCGGTGCTTCTCCTCGAGCTCACGGAGCTCGTCCAGGACATGCAGGCAGTTGATACAGCAAAATGTCCAGAAATCGAGAACGACAATGCGTCCTCGCAGGTCAGCGAGGGTCAGATCGTTTCCGCCGGTGTTCAGCCAGCCGCCCTTGCCGATCAGCTCGGGGGCGCGGACGCGTGCACGTGTAGCCATGCCTCCATCCAACCCCACCCACCCGGGTGCGCATTCCGGAGCCGGGCAGCTCGTACGGGACGAGATCCGCGCTGTCGGCGACGGCCGGAACCCTTGTGGCCGAAAACTGTTATCGCGGGTGCTGTTCTTCGCTCTCCCATGTGCCGGACCGACCGGCGTTCGCATGACAGGGGGCTTCGATGCAGCACGGCGACGATCGCATCTGGTACCTGGAGGGCCTGGAGGACGGGTCCGGCCGGAACGGCATCGGCGGGGGTGGCAGGCGGCGGGCCGCCGGGAAGGGACGGCACAGCCGTCGTCGGCAGCCGGTGTTCCGGCCGGGCGGCGTGGGCCGACCGGGCGGCGTGGGCCGACCGGGCGGCGCGGGCCGACCGGGCGCGAGGGTCGGCGGCATACCCGTGGCCTTGGGGGCCACGGCCGCCGCTGTGCTCGCGGGCGGGGTCTTCGCGCTGAGCGGATCGGACGGCGGGACCGAGGTCGCGGGGGACGCCGCGGCGTCCGTGCAGCAGGTGCCGGTGGACGCGGGCGGCGACCGGGTCCCGGGGGCTGCTCTCTCCGGCTTCATACCCCCGGCGTCGCCCGTCGCTGTTCCGTCCGCAGCGGCTCCGGCGGCTCCCGCCGGGACGGACACCGGCTCCCGGCCCCCCGTCGACGGCACGGGGCACACCACGCCGGTCGGGATCACCGACCCTGCCGGGCAGAAGGCGCCCACCGCACAGCCCACACCCGGGGACAGGGGGCAGGAGGGCGTCGACCGCGCCACGGGCGAGGCGGCCCGATTCGCCGAGCGGATCGCCGCGCTGGTCAACACCAAGCGCGCGAAGGCGGGTTGCGGCCCTCTGCGGGTGCACGCGCAGCTGCAGGCCGCGGCGCAGGCGCACGCCGACGACATGGCCGCCCGCAACTACTACGAGCACGCCAGTCCGGAAGGGCGGCATGCCGACGACCGTATGCGCAGCGCGGGTTATCCGGTCGGCAAGTGGGGCGAGAACATCCACCGGGGTCCGGACAATCCCGTCACCGCGATGCGCGACTGGATGAACAGCCCCAGTCACCGCGACAACATCCTGGACTGCGGCTTCAAGGACTTCGGCGTGGGCGTCAACCTCAGCGCCCACGGCCCGTGGTGGGTACAGAACTTCGGCGCCGCGGGCTGACCGCGGGGTCGCTGCGCGGGCGGTGCGGGTGTGGTTGTCGGGGTTGGCCGGTGCCGTGTTGTTGGCCGGTGTGTCCGTCCTCAAACGCCGGACGGGCTGGGTTGTCGGGGTCGGCCGGTACCGGGTGGTGGGCGTTGGGGGCCGTTCCGGGGCTCGCATCCGGGACGGCATGATTTACGGCGCGCTGACCAGCACCACATCGGCGACGCCCGCGCCGCGCCACAAATCACGCTTTAGTGTCCCGGACACGACCCCTCCACGGCCCCCCTCGGGGCCGGGGGTGGTGGGCCGATCGCCGTGTGTCGGGTGAACCACCCACCGGGCGGCAGTCGGCAACGCGACCGGGGCGGGGCCGTGCAGGGTCGGCCCCGCAGGGGACGGCGGAACCACCGGACGCCTCCGAGGTCGGCGGTAAGCCGCCGTCCCCGAGGAGTCGAGCCCGGAGGGGCCCCGCCCCCCACCCACAGCCCCCGCCCAAGCCCGTTGGGGGTCCCCCCGGACGAAGTCTGGGGGAGTTTGAGGACGGACACACCGGCCGCAGTCACGGCACCGGCCAACCCCGACAACCGCACCCGGCACCGCGCAGCGACCCGCACCGGCCACCACGACAACCACACCCGCACCGCCCGCGCAGCGGACCCGCGTCTCACCGGGGTGTCGGAAGGCCCAGCACGCGGTCCTTGAGGGCGGGGAACTGCTCGCGGGTAGCGGCGACCTTGGCCGGGTCGAGGTCCACGGTGAGGATCTCCTCCTCCGCGCCCGCCTCGGCGAGGACCTCGCCCCAGGGGTCGACGACGATGCTGTGGCCCGCCTGCTCGACGCCCGCGTGGGTGCCCGCGCTGCCGACGGCGAGGACGTACGACTGGTTCTCGACGGCGCGGGCCTGGGCGAGGAGGGTCCAGTGGGCGCGGCGGCGTGCGGGCCAGCCGGCGGGGATGACGAGGAGGTCGGCGCCCGCGTCGACGAGCCCGCGGAAGAGCTCGGGGAAGCGGAGGTCGTAGCAGGTGGCGAGGCCGAGGGTGGTGTCCGGCAGCGGGACGGTGACGAGCTCGCTGCCCGCGGCCATCATCACCGCCTCGCCCTTGTCGAAGCCGAACCGGTGGATCTTGCGGTAGACGCCGGCGAGTTCCCCGGTGGGGGAGAAGACGAGCGAGGTGTTGTAGAGGGGGCCGGGGGCCGCGTCGGAGCCGCCCGTGGTCGCGGCGCGCTCGACGATGGAGCCGGCGTGCAGCCAGACGCCCGCGTCGGCGGCGGCCTTGGCCATGACTTCGTACGTGGGGCCGTTGAGCGGCTCCGCCTCGGTCTCGAACAGTTCGTAGGCGAAGGCTCCGACGGGCCAGAGCTCGGGGAGGACGACCAGATCGGCGCCGGACTGTTCGCGGACCAGGGACGCGGCTCGCTGCCTGCGTGAATCGACTGGTTCGTCCGGGTCTACTGCGATCTGGATGAGCGAGGCGCGCACACTACCACCGTCCTGGCATTCGAGCCGTCAACACGGGCCTACGATCGTCACACGAAAGCACTGCCGGGGTGCCCAAGGGCAGCGTACTGTTCTCTCCCGGGGGCCGCCCCCAGGACCCCCGGCCGCTGCCCAGCACCCAGCCCGCGCACAACCGCCGAGGGGTTCCGTGACCGTCCATCCCAGTCTCCAGACCTACGCCGACGCCTGGACCCACTCCATCGAAGCGATATCCGAGCTGGTGCAGCCGCTCGTCGAGGGGGAGTGGAACCGCGCCACTCCGTGCCCCGGATGGTCGGTGCGCGACATCGTGTCGCATGTCATCGGCATGGAGTGCGAGATGCTCGGTGACCCCCGTCCGATCCACACGCTGCCCCGCGACCTCTATCACGTACGCAGTGAGTTCACGCGCTACATGGAGATGCAGGTCGATGTGCGCCGGCACCACACCGCGCCGGAGATGACCTCCGAGCTCGAGTACACGATCATCCGGCGCAACCGTCAGCTGCGGAACGAGAACCGGGCACCCGACAGCATGGTCCGCGCTCCGCTCGGTGCGGAGCAGACCCTGGAACTGGCCTACCGGATGCGGGCGTTCGACGCCTGGGTGCACGAGCAGGATCTTCGTGTGGCACTCGACAGGCCGGGCAATCTCGACTCCCCCGGCGCGCTGGTCGCGCGTGACGCGTTCCTGGAGGCGCTCCCGAAGGTCGTCGCCAAGGACGCGGGCGCGCCGCCGAACTCCGCGGTGGTCTTCGACGTGAGCGGACCCCTGGAGTTCCTGCGGACCGTGCGCGTCGACACGGACGGGCGGGGGACGATCGACGGCGCCCCTTCGCTGGGCCCGGCGGTGACGTTCGCGCTGGACTGGGAGACGTACGTACGGCTTGCCGCCGGGCGGGTCAGGCCCGCGGCCGTGGCCGACCGGATCAAGGTCGACGGAGACGCGGATCTGGCGGCGGCGATCCTGGACCGCTTCGCGGTCACGCCGTAGCGGGGCGGGGCCGTTCGCACCCCGCCCGGCATCGACGGACCGGCTCCCGGCCGGTCGGCCGCCGTCACGCCGGTACGTGCACGGCCTCCACCCGGCTCGCCACCAGCCGATCCCGCTCACGCCGCGCCGTGCGCGCACGCAGCCGCAGCATCTGGAACACGCCGAGCGCCTGCAGGACGAAGACGGAGGCGAACGCGATCCGGTAGTTGTCGCCGGTCGCGTCCAGCAGCATGCCCACGGCGAGCAGCGTCGCCATCGAGGCCGTGAAGCCGCCCATGTTGACGATGCCGGAGGCCGTGCCCTGCCGCCGGGGCGGATTCGCGGGGCGCGCGAAGTCGAAGCCGATCATCGAGGCCGGTCCACAGGCGCCGAGCACCGTGCACAGAATGATCAGCAGCCACATCGGGGCCTGTTCGCCGGGGTACGCGAGGGTGGCGCCCCACACCGCCGCGGTCGCCCCGACCGTGCCGAGCGCGAGCGGCGCCCTGGCCGCGTGGTGCCGGGCGATGACCTGTCCGTAGACCAGGCCCACCACCATGTTGGCCGCCACCACAAGCGTGAGCAGCTCGCCCGCGGTCTCCCGGGACAGGTCCTGTGCCTCGACGAGGAAGGGCATCCCCCACAGCAGCAGGAACACCATGGCGGGGAACTGGGTCGTGAAGTGCACCCACATACCGAGCCGGGTGCCGGGCTCGCGCCAGGACTCGGCGATCTGCCTGCGGACGAAGGCGGCGCCGGCGTGGTGGGCCGGGGCGGGCTCGTGTCCCTCGGGGTGGTCCTTCAGGAAGAGCAGCAGCAGGACGAGGACGATCACTCCGGCGAGCGCACTGCCGGCGAACGTCGCGGTCCAGCCGAGCCCGTGCAGCATCCGGGAGACGACGATGGTCGAGACGAGATTGCCCGCCATGCCGAACAGCGCGGCGATCTGGGCGATGAGCGGGCCGCGACGCGCGGGGAACCAGCGGGAGCCGAGCCTCAGCACACTGATGAAGGTCATCGCGTCGCCGCAGCCGAGCAGTGCGCGGGAGGCGAGGGCCGTGCCGTACGAGGGGGAGAGCGCGAAGCCCAGCTGTCCGGCGGTGAACAGGACGACGCCGAGGGTGAGGACCTTCTTGGTGCCGAGCCTGTCGACCATCAGGCCGACGGGTATCTGCATGCCCGCGTACACGAGCAGCTGGAGTATGGAGAAGGTGGAGAGGGCGGAGGCGTTGACGTCGAAGCGGTCGGCCGCATCGAGTCCGGCGACGCCCAGCGACGTCCGGAAGATGACGGCCACGAAGTAGACGGCGACGCCGATGCCCCAGACCGTACGGGCGCGGCGGCCACCGGGCGGATCGCCGGGAAGTGACAGGGCGGTGGCGCTCATCGCTCCTCACCCCGCGCCAGCACCTTGACCCAGGTCAGATGCTGGTGCACACAGCCCGCCGCCCGCTCGGTGTCACCTGCCCTGATGGCCTCCAGCATCTCGGCGTGCTCGGTGATGTTCTTGGTGATGCGTTCGGGCTGCGCGTGCATCAGGGCGACGCCCATCCGCAGCTGACGGTCGCGGAGCTGGTCGTAGAGGCGGGAGAGGATCTCGTTCCCTGCGTTGCGGACGATCTCGGCGTGGAAGGCGCGGTCGGTGGCGGCGACGGCGGCGAGGTCACCGGCTTCCGCGTGCAGCTTCTGCCGGTCCACGAGGTCCTGCAGCCGCTCGACGAGCGGGGCCGGGGCCGGCACGGCCCTGCGGACGGCGAACTCCTCGACCAGCAGCCGGGTTTCGATGACGTCCGATATCTCCTGGGCGGAGACGGCGAGCACGAGCGCGCCCTTCTTCGGGTAGAGCTTGAGCAGCCCTTCCATCTCCAGCTTGAGCAGGGCCTCGCGCACAGGGGTGCGGGACACGCCGACGGCCTCGGCGAGCTCCCCCTCGGTAAGAAGCGTTCCGCCCTCGTAACGCCGGTCGAGAACCGCCCGTTTGATGTGGGTGTAGACACGTTCGGCAGCGGGTGCGGCGGTCATGCGCACAGCTTAGATACAAGAGGGGTGCATCACGAAGTGCCGTCCACGATGCAGGACGCGAACTTCTTCTGGGGATGCGTACATCCTTTTGCGGCACCCGTGAGTCTCGTCTCTGGGCCCTCGTTTCTCTCAGGCCTCACAGACGTCCCTTTTCAGCGCATTCGCGAACTCGGAGCGTTCCCTTTGAATTCCAGCTTTACGGGCGTGCGCAGAGCCGCCGCGGTCACCCTTGCCACCGGCGTCCTGCTGACCGTGTCGCCCCTGGCCGCGTCGTCCGCCCAGGCGGCCACCGCGCCGACCGTCTCCGCCAAGGGCGCGTACTTGATGCTCGGCTCCAACGGCGCGCCGGTGTATACCAAGGGCGCGGACACCAAGCGCCAGATGGCGAGCACCACGAAGGTCATGACGGCTGCCGTCGTGCTCTCCAGCCCCGGTCTCGACCTCAACCGCAAGGTCACCGTCAACAAGGCCTACCGCGACTACGTGGCGGCCCAGGGCGCCAGCACCGCCGACTTGCGGACGGGCGACAAGCTCACCGTCCGCCAGCTGCTGTACGGCCTCATGCTGCCCTCGGGCTGCGACGCCGCGTTCGCGCTCGCCGACACCTTCGGCAGCGGCACCACGCGCACCGCCCGCGCCCAGAACTTCATCGCGAAGATGAACGCCAAGGCCGTGGAGCTCGGGGCGAGGAACACCAAGTTCGACTCGTTCGACGGCATCTCGCAGACCGGCAACAACGTCACCACCCCGCGCGACCTGGCGAAGATCGCCCGCTACGCCATGAACAACGTCAACTTCCGCGCGGTCGTCAAGTCGACCTCGTACAAGTCCACCGCGCCCACGAGCACCGGCGGCACCCGCACGTACACCTGGTACAACACCAACAAGCTGCTGGGCTCCTACAGCGGCGCCACCGGCGTCAAGACCGGCACCGGCACGGCTGCGGGCCCGTGCCTCGTCTTCGCCGCCACCCGCAACGGCAAGACCTACATCGGAGTGGTCCTGAACAGCTCCAGCGTCAACACCCGTACCACCGACGCGGCGAAGCTGCTGGACTACGGCTTCGGCTCCAACACCGCGAGCACCATGAAGGTGCGGACGCTGCCCCCGGGCGCTCAGCGCGACTGATACGGCAAGCGCCGTACGCACGAAGAGGTCCCGTGACGCCGATCGCGTCACGGGACCTCTTCGTATGCGTACGTGCCGTCCGGCCAGGGCCGCCGGCCCGTCCCGTCACGCCCAGGTGATCAGGCGCTTCGGGTCCTGAAGGATCGCGGCGGTGTCCGCCAGGACCTTCGAGCCGAGCTCGCCGTCGACCAGCCGGTGGTCGAAGGACAGCGCCAGCGTCGTGACCTGCCGGGGCTTCACCTTGCCCTTGTGGACCCACGGCTGGAGCTTGATCGCACCGACCGCCAGGATCGCGGACTCACCGGGGTTGAGGATCGGCGTACCGGTGTCGACGCCGAAGACGCCGACGTTGGTGATGGTCACCGTGCCGCCCTGCATCGCCGCCGGTGTGGTCCTGCCCTCGCGCGCAGTTGCCACCAGCTCGCTCAGGGACTCGGCCAGCTGCGGCAGGGTCTTGTCGTGCGCGTCCTTGATGTTCGGCACGATCAGACCGCGCGGCGTCGCGGCGGCGATGCCCAGGTTCACGTAGTGCTTGAGAACGATCTCCTGGTTCGCCTCGTCCCAGGAGGCGTTGATCTCCGGGTTGCGCTTGATCGCGACCAGCAGCGCCCTGGCGACGAGGAGCAGCGGGTTCACCCGGAGCCCGGCCATGTCCTTGTCGGCCTTGAGTTCCTCGACCAGCTTCATCGTGCGCGTCACGTCGACCGTGACGAACTCGGTGACGTGCGGCGCGGTGAACGCCGACCCGATCATGGCCTGCGCGGTCGCCTTCCGCACACCCTTGACGGGGATACGGGTCTCGCGGGCGCCGGGGGCCACCGCGGGCGCCGCCACCGGGGCCGGTGCCTCGGACTCCGCAGCCTGCGCGGGCGCCGCGGCCGGCTGGGCCGGGGCCACGGCCGCGTGGACGTCCTCGCGGGTGATGATCCCGTCGGGCCCGCTGGGCACGACGGTCGCGAGGTCCACCCCGAGGTCCTTGGCGAGCTTGCGGACCGGAGGCTTGGCCAGCGGGCGGGGCGCGGTGGACACCGCGGTCCCGTGCCCGTTGAGCTCGACCTGGACGGCCGCGGCGGCCTGGGACTGCTCCGGCACCGAAGAGCCCTTGCGCGGACGCCGCTTGGTCGAGGACTCGGCCACGCCGTAGCCGACGAGCACCGGCTGGCGTCCGGCCGGCTTGTCCTTCGGGACCTCCGGCTCGGCGGCCGCGAGCGTCGGCTCGGTGGCCGCCGGCGGCGGCTCCTCCGCCGGACCCGAGCCCGGCGCCACGTCCACCGTGATGATCGCCGTACCGACGTCCACGGTGGTGCCCTCGTCGAAGCGCAGCTCGTGCACGACACCGTCGTACGGGATCGGCAGCTCCACCGCCGCCTTCGCGGTTTCCACCTCGCACACGACCTGGCCGTCGGTGACGGTGTCGCCGGGCCGGACGTACCACTTGAGGATCTCGGCCTCGGTGAGTCCCTCGCCCACGTCGGGCATCTTGAACTCACGGAAGCGGGCAGAAGCGTCAGTCATCGTCGTCAAGACCCTCTCCTCAGTACGCCAGCGAGCGGTCGACGGCGTCGAGCACCCGGTCCAGGCCTGGAAGGTACTCCTCCTCCAGCCGGGCGGGCGGGTACGGAGCGTGGAACCCGCCGACCCGCAGGACCGGCGCCTCCAGGTGGTAGAAGCACCGCTCCGTGATGCGGGCGGCGATCTCCGCGCCGGAGCCGTAGAAGACCGGGGCCTCGTGGACGACGACGAGCCGGCCCGTCTTCTCCACGGACTTCTGCACGGCGTCGAAGTCGATCGGGGACATCGAGCGCAGATCCAGGACCTCCACCGACTTGCCCTCCTCCTGGGCGGCCGCGGCGGCCTCCAGGCAGACCTTGACCATCGGCCCGTACGCGGCCAGCGTGATGTCCGTGCCGGTGCGTGACACACGGGCGGCGTGCAGCGGGTCGGGGATGGACTCGGTGTCGACCTCGCCCTTGTCCCAGTAGCGGCGCTTCGGCTCGAAGAAGATCACCGGGTCGTCGCTCTGGATGGCCTGCTGGAGCATCCAGTAGCCGTCCGACGCGTTCGAGGGCGAGACCACCTTCAGGCCCGCCACGTGCGCGAACAGCGCCTCCGGCGACTCGGAGTGGTGCTCGACCGCGCCGATGCCGCCGCCGTACGGGATACGGACGACGACCGGCATCTTGATCTTGCCGAGCGCGCGGGCGTGCATCTTGGCGAGCTGCGTGACGATCTGGTCGTACGCGGGGAAGACGAAACCGTCGAACTGGATCTCGACCACCGGGCGGTAGCCGCGCAGTGCGAGACCGATCGCGGTGCCGACGATGCCGGACTCGGCGAGCGGGGTGTCGATGACCCGCTCCTCGCCGAAGTCCTTCTGCAGTCCGTCGGTGATACGGAAGACCCCGCCGAGCTTTCCGACGTCCTCGCCCATGATGAGGACCTTGGGGTCGGTGTCGAGGGCCTTGCGCAGCGACTCGTTGAGCGCCTTGGCGAGGGACATCTTCTCTGTGGCCATGGCTTACTTGCCCTCCTCGACCGAGTCGGCGAAGGAGGCCTGGTACGCGGCGAATTGCGCGCGCTCCTCGTCGACCAGCGCGTGCCCGTCGGCGTACACGTTCTCGAAAATGGCCATGTCGTCCGGGTCGGGCATGGCGCGGACGGCCTCGCGGACACGCTTGGCCAGCGCGTCGCTCTCCTCGTCCAGGGCGGTGAAGTACGCCTCGGCCTCGTTCTTGTCGAGGACCTCCCGCTCCAGGTACGTACGCAGACGCAGGATCGGGTCCTTGGCCTCCCAGGCCGCCCGCTCGTCGTCGTGCCGGTACTTGGTCGGGTCGTCGGAGGTGGTGTGGGCACCCATCCGGTACGTGAAGGCCTCGATCAGCGTCGGACCCTCACCGCGGCGGGCGCGCTCCAGGGCGGAGCGGGTCACCGCAAGGCAGGCGAGGACGTCGTTGCCGTCGACGCGGACACCGGGGAAGCCGAAGCCCTGCGCGCGCTGGTAGAGCGGGACGCGGGTCTGGCGCTCGGTGGGCTCGGAGATCGCCCACTGGTTGTTCTGGCAGAAGAACACGACCGGGGCGTTGTACACCGCGGAGAAGGTGAAGGACTCCGCCACGTCGCCCTGGCTGGAGGCACCGTCACCGAAGTACGCGATCACCGCGGAGTCCGCGCCGTCCTTGGCGACACCCATCGCGTAGCCGGTCGCGTGCAGCGTCTGCGAGCCGATCACGATCGTGTACAGGTGGAAATTGTTGCTGTTCGGGTCCCAGCCACCGTGGTTCACACCACGGAACATCCCCAGCAGATTCGTCGGGTCGACCCCTCGGCACCAGGCGACGCCGTGCTCGCGGTAGGTCGGGAAGACGTAGTCGTCGTCGCGCAGGGCCCGGCCGGAGCCGATCTGCGCGGCCTCCTGGCCCAGCAGCGACGCCCACAGGCCCAGCTCGCCCTGGCGCTGGAGGGCGGTGGCCTCGGCGTCGAAGCGACGCGTCAGAACCATGTCCCGGTAGAGCCCGCGGATCTCCTCGGGCCCCAGGTCGATGTCGTACTCCGGGTGCTCGACCCGTTCGCCTTCCGGCGTCAGCAGCTGTACGAGCTGGGGCTCGGAACTCTGCGGCTTCTTCGCGGCGCTGACGCGCTTACTGCTGCGACGCGGTTTGCGCGCGGCAGTGCTTTCCACGGTCACGTGCGTTGCTCCTCCGTCTGTCCGGTCCCCGGGGTCCGCCGGGTACCAGTGCGGCTCGCCTGTATCCGTACGCGTGCACGGGGTGGGTGCGACTCGGCCGGGAACAGGCGTGACAGGTGCCCCGGCGAGCGCCCTGCCAAAGGCACGTTACCCAGTGGGGCGCATTACCGCGAAACCCCATTTGACCTGCGATTTTGCTTGGATTTCCAAGTAAATCGAGAAAAGCGGGAACATCCACTGGTCACAGCCTTGCAGGCCGCCGGAACACCGGCACGTTATCCCGGTCACCCCCGACACGGGAAGAGTGAGTATGTGAGACTGATTTCGTGGGCGAAGACGGAAAAATCAGGGTATTCCTCTTGGATGACCACGAAATCGTCCGGCGCGGTGTGCACGAGTTGCTGACGCTCGGGGACGACATCGAGGTCGTCGGGGAGGCGGGAACGGCGGCGGACGCCATCGCCAGGATTCCCGCGGTCCGCCCCGACGTGGCCGTTCTGGATGTGCGCCTTCCGGATGGCAGCGGGGTGGAGGTGTGCCGTGAGATCCGTTCCCGTGACGAGAACATCAAATGCCTGATACTGACCTCGTACACCGATGACGAGGCGCTTTTCGACGCGATCATGGCCGGGGCGTCCGGCTACGTGCTCAAGGCGATCCGCGGCTCCGAACTGCTGACGGCGGTACGGGACGTGGCGGCCGGCAAGTCGCTGCTCGACCCGGTCGCCACCGCACGGGTGCTGGAACGGCTGCGGGACGGGGGCAGCCCCAGAGGCCAGGACAAGCTGTCCGGCCTGACCGAGCAGGAGCGCAGGATCCTGGATCTGATCGGGGAGGGCCTGACCAACCGGGCGATCGGCGAGCGGCTCCACCTCGCCGAAAAGACGATCAAGAACTATGTCTCCACCCTGCTCGGCAAGCTCGGCATGGAGCGCCGCTCCCAGGCCGCGGCGTACGTGGCGAGGATGCAGGCGGAGCGGCACTGACGGGAGCGGACCGACCGGAACCGCACCGGCCGCCCCCTGCCGTGCGCGAGCACAGGGCCAAAAGGACTATTCCGAAGGGCGACACGCGCGACACGCTGCGTGATCTATCATCTGACGGGTGCCGCGCTCATCTGCTACCGCCCCACCTCCTCTGGGTGAACTGCTGCGCCGGTACGAAAGACCCGGCGAGCCCCTCTCCTGCGAGCCCGTCACCCAGGGCCTCCTCAACCGCGGCTACCGCCTCGCCACCACCCGCGGCGCCTACTTCCTCAAGCACCACCTGGACGCGCCGACCGCCGACCGCGACACCATCGCCCGCCAGCACCGCGCCACCCAGCGCCTGCAATCCCTCGGCGTCCCCGTCGCCCCGCCCGTCCAGGACACGACCGGTGACACCGTCGCCGTGATCGGCGGCCGCTGCTACGCCCTGCATCCCTGGGTGGACGGCAGGCACCGGGACGGCGCCCAGCTGACCACCGCCGAGTCCCGGCGCCTCGGCGCCCTGCTGGGCCTGGTGCACACCGGCCTGGAACGGGTGATGGATACGTCCCCGCACAGCGGCGAGCACAACCGGGAGCACAGCAGCGCCGACCCCGGCGAGACCTTCGCGCTCATCGACGAACTGCTGGACCTGGCGCGTGCCCACCGGCCCCGGGACGCCTTCGACGCGCTCGCCGAGCACCGGCTGGTGGAGCGCCGCGCCCTGCTCGCACGGCACGCTCACCGGCGGCCTCCCCCGGCCGCCGGCGGCGGCTGGGTGCACGGCGACTTCCATCCGCTGAACCTGCTGTACCGGGGCGCCGAGCCGGCGGCGATCGTCGACTGGGACCGGCTGGGGGTGCAGCCGCGTGCCGAGGAGGCCGTACGGGCCGCGGCCATCTTCTTCGTGGGTCCCGCCGGAGAGCTGGAACTCCCCAAGGTGCGGGCGTACGCACGCGCCTACCGCAGGGCGGCCGGGGCGGACAGCGCGGAGCTGGCGGCCGCGGCGCACCGGGTCTGGTGGGAGCGGCTCAACGACTTCTGGATACTGCGCTGGCGCTACCAACTGCACGACCGAAGGGCCGACCCGCAGTTTCCTGCGGCGTCGGCCCTGGCGGTGTGGTGGACACGGGAGTACGAGGCGGTGTGCGAGGCCTTCGCGGGGTGAGCGGCGCCCCGGCGGTGACGGGGGCCCTGCGAAGCGTCGGGGCTCTACGAAGCGTCGGGGCTCTACGGAACGGTGCCGCCGTCGGCACCGGCCGCGGCGCCGGCGTCCGTGCCGGTGGTCGTCCCCTCCGTGGTGCCCTCCGTCGTACCTTCCGTCGTGCCCTCCGTCGTGCCTTCCGTGGTGCCCTCGGTCGTGCCTTCCGTCGTGCCCTCGGTCGTGCCTTCCGTCGTGCCCTCCGTGGTCCCGTCCGTGGTGCCCTCGGTCGCGGTGGCCGGGTCGGAAGGCTGGCCGCTCGGGGTCTGCGGGGTGGAGGGCGTGTCCTCCTGGGCCGGAGGATCGGACGGCGTCCAGGGCTGCTCGTTGCCGCCGGTCCCCTGTTCCGGAGTCTCGTTCTCCTGGGTCTCCGGGTCCGACGGCGTCGGTGTCCTGTCCTTCGGTGTGGCGGGCGTCTGGGAAGTCGGCGTGTCAGGCTTCTGGTCCGTGGTGGTGTCCTTGGCCCGGTCCAGTGCGAAGACCACACCCGCCGTGATCGCGATCAGCGCGAGCGCGACGAACAACAGCACCTTCCCGCGGCCGCCGCGGCCCTTGCCGCCGCCGCTCGCGCCGTTGTAACCACCGTTGAAGCCGCCGTCGTCCGGATTGCGCGGCGGCAGTATCGAGCCCTGCGAGGTGTCCCCGTTGGCCGGGTGCCCCATCACGGTCGTCGCGGCCATCCCCATCGCGGGGGCGTAGCCGCCCTCGTGCAGCTCGACCGGGCCGGTGTTCCACGTACCGGTGTGGCTGCCCGCCTGCTGGAGCATCTGCAGCCCGTACTGCACCAGTCCGCGCATCTCCTCGGCGCTCTGGAACCGGTCGTCGGGGTCCTTCGCGAGGGCGCGGATGACGAGCCCGTCCAGCTCCGGCGGCGCCACGTCCGAGGCCTCCGAGGGAGGCACGGGGGCGTCCTGGACGTGCTGGTAGACCACGGAGAGCGGGGTCTCGCCGGTGAACGGCGGACGCAGCGCCAGCAGTTCGTAGAGCAGACAGCCGGTGGCGTACAGGTCCGAGCGGTGGTCGACGGCCTTGCCGAGGGCCTGCTCGGGGGAGAGGTACTGCGGCGTGCCCATGACCATGCCGGTCTGCGTCATCGTTGTCGACGCACCGTGCAGCGCGCGGGCGATGCCGAAGTCCATCACCTTGACCGCGCCGCTGTTGGTGATGATGACGTTCGCGGGCTTGATGTCGCGGTGCACGATGCCGTGCTGGTGCGAGTACGCGAGCGCCTCGAGGACGCCGGAGACGATGATGAGCGCCTGCTCGGTCGGCGGGGCCTCGGCGTTGATGAGGAGATCGCGGATGGTGTGGCCCTCGACCAGCTCCATCACGATGTACGGCACGGACTGGCCGTTCACGACGTCCTCGCCGGAGTCGTACACGGCGACGATGGCGTGGTGGTTGAGCCCGGCGACCGACTGTGCCTCGCGCGTGAAGCGGGCCTTGGACACGGGGTCCTCCGCGAGGTCGGCGCGAAGCAGCTTGACGGCCACGGTGCGGCCGAGCCGGACGTCCTCCGCGGCGAACACCTCGGCCATGCCGCCGCGGCCGAGACGGCCCGTCAGGCGGTAGCGGCCGTCGCCGACGAGCCCGCCGACGCCCCAGGATTCCGCAGCATCCGAGACTCCGCCGCCACTTGCTTCGGGTTCGGGTGCCATCAGTCCTCGCCGTCGTGTCTTTGCCGCGCCACGCGCCGTGCGCGGCCCGTTCGGGTGCTTTGCCACGTCACGCTACAGGCTCCGCGTACCGCCCCGGTGCGAGATGGACCGGCCATCAAACCCGTTGCCGCTGTACCGAAGCAAATTCCATGAGTTTCCTGTAACGCTTGCGAGACGCTTCTTGTGCGTACGGTCACGGAACGGGCACCTGGCTTGACGTGTCCGTGCCCTCCGGCAGACTTGGCCCGTAAAACCGGATCATCGCCGCCGCCAGGCGCGCCTAGGGGGAAGCACGACATGAGCCAGGACGGGGCACAGGCCGGCGGCCGCTATGCGGGCGGCTCTGTCGCGGGCGGCCGGTACCAGCTTCGGGACCTGCTCGGCGAAGGCGGCATGGCGTCCGTATATCTGGCGTACGACACCGCGTTGGACCGCCAGGTCGCCATCAAGACCCTCCACACCGAGCTCGGGCGGGAGCAGTCGTTCCGCGAGCGCTTCCGGCGGGAGGCGCAGGCCGTCGCCAAACTCTCCCACACCAATATCGTGTCGGTCTTCGACACGGGTGAGGACGAGCTCGCCGGCTCGCTGATGCCCTACATCGTCATGGAGTACGTCGAGGGCCTGCCGCTCGGCTCCGTGCTGCAGGCCGACGTCCGGCAGTACGGCGCGATGCCCGCCGACAAGGCGCTCAAGGTGACGGCCGATGTGCTGGCGGCGCTCGAGACCAGCCATGAGATGAGCCTGGTCCACCGGGACATCAAGCCCGGCAATGTGATGATCACGAAGCGCGGCGTCGTCAAGGTCATGGACTTCGGCATCGCGCGGGCCATGCAGTCGGGTGTCACCTCGATGACGCAGACCGGCATGGTCGTCGGTACGCCGCAGTACCTGTCGCCGGAGCAGGCGCTCGGGCGCGGAGTCGACGCACGCAGCGACCTGTACTCGGTGGGCATCATGCTCTTCCAGCTGCTGACCGGCCGGCTGCCGTTCGACGCCGACTCGCCGCTGGCCATCGCATACGCACATGTGCAGGAGGAGCCGGTCGCTCCGTCCTCCGTCAACCGCTCCCTGACCCCCGCGATGGACGCCCTGGTGGCGCGGGCGCTGAAGAAGAACCCCAACGAACGCTTCCCGAACGCCGCCGCGATGCGCGACGAGTGCGAGCGGGTGGCGAACGCCGGCCGGACGGGCGCGCCGGTGATCGTGCCCGGTGGTCCGGTCAGCAGCGGGGCGGGAGTCGGCTCGGCCGTGTTCCCCCCGGTGGACCAGGCGATCCCGGCTCCGCCGAGCGTGCACCAGCCGTACCAGCCGGGCCCCGTTCCGGGGCCGCAGCAGGCCCCGGTTCCGGGCCCGTACGGACACCCGACGGCGGCTCCCGCCCCGACACCCTCGCCGGGCTACGGCTACCCGCAGCAGACGCCTGCCGCGGCCTATCAGTCGCAGACGCCGCCTCCCGCTGCGGCCTACCAGTCGCAGACACCGCCCCCTTACACCATCTCGCCTCAGCAGACGGGTGGTTCCGCGGGCGGCAGCGGTGGAGGCAGCCGGAACATGCCGGTCATCGTCGGCTCGATCGTGGTCGCGCTCCTGGCGATCGGCGGCCTGATCGCCGTCCTGAACATGGGCGGCGGCGACGAGGACCCGGGTACGGGCGGCGACGCCGGTCCGACGGCGGGCGGGCAGGCGGCGGAGCACAGGCCGCCGGAGCGCAACCGCAAGATGGACACCGAGGACTGTTCGGACGCGTCCGAGGACAGCGACGACCCGAAGAAGGTCCAGGCCCCGAGCTTCGTGTACAAGGACCTGATCTCCGTCAAGCAGTGCATCCAGGCCGCGGGCTGGCAGATCAAGGAAACCCGGGTGGACCACCCGCAGTACGCGGAGGACCAGGTCATCGAGCAGTTCCCGACCGAAGGGACCGCCGTGGTCCCGGGCAACCAGACGTTCGAGCTGAAGATCGCCACGGGGGACCCGGGCTCCGGCTACTGAGGCGGCCTCCCGGCATCGTTCCGCCGTTCGGTGGATCACGCCACGAACGGCCCGGATGACCCGGACAGCCGGAACCCCGACCCGTCCCGAACGGCCTGGCGCGCGAGTGCGTGCCGGGCCGTTCTGCATGTGCGCGACGGATCCCAATGCCCGAGATGCCGGAAATGTTCGTGCATGTGACGCTGAGTTCGATACTTCCGCAGCACGCATTCCGCTTACCCGGATCCCGCCCTGCAGGCGTCCCGCAAACCCGGCGCCCGGGCGTCCGGACATCCGGGTTCCGAGGCAACCCGCGCCTCGGCATCCGGCATCTCGGCGAATCGGCGACTCGGCACGGGAGGGGGTCACTCCAGTGACTCCGAAGCTCCACACGCACTGCGTGACGACCATCACGGCTCTCGCGGCCCTGGTGCTGGCCACGCCTGTCGGGGCGTACGCCGGTGAACGCGCGGAGGGCCCGCGAGGGTCTACAGAAACGTTTCGCTTGAGTACCGGCGATGGATCGGGCCGCCAGGACGGACAAGCACGCGAGGGCCGGCGGGACGGCGGGGACCGCGGGCGGCAGGGGAACCACGCGGGCCGGGGAGACCACGGGGGCCATGGATACCGCGGAGGCCACGGGGACGGCCGGGATCGCGGGAACCACAGCGACCACCGGAGCCCCTTGGGACCTCTCCCGCCGCCACTCGTACGGCTCTACGGCTCCGGAGAGGCCGCAACCGATTCGGGCAACCCCGGCACCGGCTTCCGGCCCGCCCCGAGGGCCGCCGAACCCGCGCCGCCCTCCCCCTCTCTGGCGGGCCGCGAGGCCGGAGAGGGACGCAAGCGCCCCGGCCGTACGGCACCGCCGCTCGGCGATGCGCCGGAGCCCCCGGAGTCCGGGCACGTCCGCGAAGCCGAGCACGACCGCGGCAGCGACCAGGGCCGTGGCCACGCCCACGACCGGGAGAACGGCAACGACCGGGACCGGGCGCCCGACCATGGACGCACCCCCGGCAAGAGCAAGGCGCCGCAACGTGACACCGGCGACAAGCCCGTTTTCCTGCCCCCCGCGCAGGTTCCGCCGCCGGTACACCCCACTCGCACCGCACCCGTTGCACCTGCCGCCGTCGGCAAGGCGGCCCCGCAGTCGTCGTCCGCACCACTGGAGCGGAAGATTCCGATATTGACGCTCGGTACCGGATTCGCCCTGATGGGGATAGGTCTCGGCTACATGGGGCTGCGGCTCCGCCGCTACTGAGATCGCACCGGAGGACGACCGGAATGCCCTCCCTCAGTACCTGAGTCATCCCTACGGCCTACGGACCGGATCCGTCGCAAGTCGCTTGTCCGCGACGACATACTCGGTATACATACTGAGTATGTCGATCCGCCACGGACTTCTGGCCCTCCTCGAACGCGGCCCCCGCTACGGCTCTCAGCTCCGCACGGAGTTCGAATCCCGCACGGGAGCCACCTGGCCGCTCAACGTCGGCCAGGTCTATACGACCCTCAGCCGGCTCGAGCGCGACGGCATGGTCGTCCAGGACGGGGAGGACGAGGCCGGGCACGCGCTCTACGCCATCACCGACGCCGGGCGCGGCGAACTGAAGTCCTGGTTCGGGCGGCCCGTCGACCGCACCAGCCCGGCCCGTGACGAGCTGGCCATCAAGCTGGCCATGGCGGTCGGTGCCCCGACCGTCGACATCCGCGAGGTCATCCAGTTCCAGCGACGGCACACCGTGAAGGCGATGCAGGACTACACCCGCCTCAAGGCCCAGGCGCTGGAGTCCGAACTCGTGAACCGTGACGACGTCGCCTGGCTGCTCGTGCTCGAGCAGCTCATCTTCCAGACGGAGGCCGAAGCCCGCTGGCTCGACCACTGCGAAGCCCGGCTCATCCGCCTCTCCGCGGCGACGTCCCTGGCTCCGGAGCCCGCACCCCCACCTGCGTCTTCCCCGGCTCCGGCTCCTGCGCGCGCTCATGAGCGCCACGGGCGGCGAGGCTGAGCTCCGGCTCCCGTCTCGCCCGCCGCATCTCTTCACATCCGCTCGCTTACGCCCTTCGCGTACGCCCAAGGGGGGGACCCCCACCATGTCCGACCAGTCCCAGCAGCTCCAGCAGCATCCACAGCAACGACCGTCGCAGCAGCCTGTGCTGCAACTGCGGCAGCTGACCCGCACCCACGGCAGCGGGGCCACCGAGGTGCACGCCCTGCGGGGAGTCGACCTCGATGTCTTCCCGGGCGAACTCGTCGCCGTCATGGGCCCGTCCGGCTCCGGCAAGTCCACGCTCCTCACCATCGCCGGCGGACTCGACACTCCGAGCTCCGGCAGTGTGATCGTCGAGAACACCGACATCACCACCGCCGACCGCAAGACGCTCGCCGCCCTGCGCCGCCGCAGCATCGGTTACGTCTTCCAGGACTACAACCTCATCCCGGCACTCACCGCGGCCGAGAACATCGCCCTTCCGCGGGAACTCGACGGCACCTCCGCCCGCAAGGCCCGCACCGAGGCCCTGGCTGCCCTGGAAGAGATGGATCTGGCCCAACTCGCCGAACGCTTCCCGGACGAGATGTCCGGCGGCCAGCAGCAGCGGGTGGCGATCGCCCGCGCCCTGGTCGGCGAGCGCCGTCTCGTCCTCGCCGACGAGCCCACCGGTGCCCTGGACTCGGAGACCGGCGAGTCCGTGCTCGCGCTGCTGCGCGCCCGCTGCGACGCGGGTGCCGCCGGCATTCTCGTCACCCATGAGCCGCGCTTCGCGGCCTGGGCCGACCGTGTCGTGTTTCTGCGCGACGGCGCGGTCGTCGACCAGACCTTCCGCAGCGAGGCGGACTCCCTGCTGAGCGGGCAGGCGGCCGAGCGGTGACGAACTGGTACCACTCCTGGCGGGCCGCGATACGCATCGCCCGCCGTGACGCCTGGCGCTTCAAGGGACGGAGCTTCCTCGTCCTGGCGATGATCGCGCTGCCGATCCTCGGAGTCAGCGCCGCCGATCTGACGCTGCGCAGCGCCGAACTCTCCACCGAGCAGAGCCTTGAGCGCTCGCTCGGAGCGGCCGATGCCCGGCTCTCCGACGCCGGTTTGGGCGGAGCACCGCTCCACCAGGCCCCCGACGGCCAGAACTACGCCCCGGCCGAGAACCTCGACGGCAAGGCATGGCCCGAGGGCACGACGGACGTGAGCAAGGCCGTGCCGGCCGGAGCGAAGTCCCTGGAGGACTCGACCGGTTCCGGCAAGCTGCGCACCGCACACGGACTGCTGAACACCGAGATCCGTGAGCTCAAGTCCGCCGACCCGATGGCCGACGGCATCATGACGCTCGTCAGTGGCAGATTCCCCAAGGATGCCGGCGAAGTGGCGGCGACGACCCACTTCCTGGAATCCAGCGGGCTGGACGTGGGCTCCAAGGTCGCGGCGCGCGGGCTCGAGCGGCAGTACACGATCGTCGGATCGTACGAGCTGCCCGACTCACTCACGACGGACCAGGTCAACGCGCTTCCCGGCGCGCTGCTCGACCCGCTCGACAAAGCGCTGAAGGCGGACAACCTGCCCGGCGCCGACAAGAACAGCACCTATCTGCTGGCCGTTTCGGGTGGTTTCACGTGGAACATGGTCAAGGAGGCCAACACCAAGGGCGTCACGGTGGCTTCGCGGGCCGTGCAGCTCGATCCGCCCGCCGATTCGGACGTTCCCCTGTACCAGTCCGACGAGTGGGGAGGCGCCTTCGAGGAGAGCACCGGGGCGCAGGCAGCGGCACTCGCCGCGGTCGGCACCGTCGTCGGCCTCGCCATGCTGGAGATCTGCCTGCTGGCCGGGCCCGCCTTCGCAGTGGGCGCCCGGCGCTCCCGCCGGCAGCTCGGGCTGGTCGGTGCCAACGGCGGCGACCGCCGCCATATCCGGGCCATCGTCCTGGCGGGCGGTCTGGTCATCGGGGTCGTCGCCGCTGTCGTGGGGACGACCCTCGGTCTGGCCTTGACGTTCGCCCTGCGCCCACTGCTCGAGGAGTACATCGGCTCGCGCTTCGGCAGCTTCGACATCCGGCCGCTGGAACTGCTCGGCATCGGGCTGCTCGCCGTGATGACCGGTCTGCTGGCGGCGATCGTCCCCGCCGTCACGGCCTCCAGACAGACCGTCCTGGCGTCGCTCACGGGCCGCCGGGGTGTGCGCCGCAGCAGCAGGGTGCTGCCCCTTGTCGGCCTGGTCGCGGTGGGGCTCGGCGCCGCGATCGCCCTGTACGGCTCGCTCTACACCGATGACTCCATCGTCGTCGCGGGCGGCAGCGCGATCGCCGAACTGGGCGTGGTGGCTCTGACACCCGCGCTGGTGGGCCTCTTCGGCCGGACCGGCCGCTGGCTGCCGCTCTCGCCGAGGCTCGCGCTGCGCGACGCCGTACGCAACCGGGGCCGCACGGCACCTGCGGTGGCCGCAGTGCTGGCCGCGGTCGCAGGCACGGTCGCCGTGGCGACGTATGCGGCGAGCAGGGACGCCCAGGGCGCGGCCGAGTACGAGGCACAGCTGCCGCGCGGAGCGGTCTCCCTGGTGATCGACGAGCCCGGCGGCCGTGACGTCGCCCAGGCCCGTGCTGCGGTGCAGAAGTATCTGCCGGTCGATGTCCGGGCCGATGTGGAACGTATCTCCGTCGGAAAGAAGCAGTGCGCGATGTCCTACGGCGGCAGCGACGGCTGCGGCCGGTACGAGGTCGTCGTACCGAAGCCCAACCAGTGCCCGCTGTGGCCCAGCGCGCCCGGGATCGGGGATCCGGCGGACAAGTTCACCAAGGCCCAGCGCCGGGCCCTCGCCAAGGACTGGCGCTGCCAGGAGGACAGCGGGTCCGCCTATGCCGCGGACGGGGTGGTCGTGGGTGACGCGAAGCTGCTGAAAGCCCTCGCCGTCGAGGACCGGACCGCGGTGAAGGCTCTGGCCGACGGCAAGATCGTCTCGTTCGACAAGCGCAAGATCGACAAAGGCGGCGCCATCCGGATCAAGCTGATCACCGACATCGAGGCGGCCGACAAGGCGTCCGAGGCGGGCAAGGAGGCGCCGGGCACGGTCAAGACGTTCCCGGCCTACCAGGTGCCAGGAAAGGTCACGTCGTACGGCGTGTCCATGATCGTTCCCCCGTCGGCGGCCAAGGCGGCCGGCCTGACCACGGTCCCCTTCGGCGCGTACTTCACGACCGACCGGGCGCCGACCACCGAGCAGCGGCAGAAGCTCGACGGTGAGCTCGACAAGTCGGGCGTGGATGCCATGCTCCACATCGAGGAGGGCTACACCAGCGAGAACAACATCGTGCTGCTGGCGCTGACCGTGTTCGCCGGACTGATCACCATCGGTGCGGCCGGTATCGCCACCGGGCTCGCCCAGGCCGACGCCGAGGCGGACCTCAAGACGCTGGCGGCCGTCGGCGCCCCGCCACGGGTGCGGCGCACGCTCAGCGGCTTCCAGTGCGGGGTGGTGGCCGCGATGGGTGTGGTGCTGGGCTCCGCGGCCGGCGTGCTGCCCGCGGTGGGGCTGCGGCTGACCGAGCGGCGCGAGCAGATGAAGTGGTACGAGGAGGCGCTCGACTCGGGCTTCGCCGGGTTCAGCCCGCCGCAGATCCTGATCGTCTTCCCCTGGGAGACCCTGGCCGCCCTCCTGGTCGCGGTCCCGGTCGGGGCGGCCGTCCTCGCGGCGCTCGTCACCCGCTCCCGCGGGGCGCTGGCGCGTCGCGAGGCGACGTGACCGGGGCCGGCGTTACCTGCCGGTAGCCACGGCGACCCGACCGGCCTGTTTCCCGGTCTGTGCCCCCGTAGGAGGGTGGATCACCCTCCTACGGGGGCACACCGTGTGGTGAGGCACATGTGCGAGAGAATGGGCGGCATGGAGATGCCGAGGAATGAACGGTCGCAGGAGAGCCCCCAGGTCTTCATCGTGGGACAGGACGGGATGGCGCTCGGCGGCGGTCAAGGTGACGACGAGTCGCGCGAGGTCCCGGTGACGGAAATGGTCGAACAGCCTGCGAAGGTCATGCGCATCGGCAGCATGATCAAGCAGCTGCTGGAGGAAGTGCGGGCGGCACCTCTGGACGAGGCCAGCCGTGTCAGGCTCAAGGAGATCCACAGGGGCTCGGTCAAGGAGCTCGAAGACGGCCTTGCTCCGGAGCTTGTCGAGGAACTGGAGCGTCTTTCCCTGCCGTTCACCGACGAGGCGATCCCCTCGGAGGCGGAACTGCGTATCGCACAGGCCCAGTTGGTCGGCTGGCTGGAAGGCCTCTTCCACGGCATCCAGACCGCGCTGTTCGCCCAGCAGATGGCGGCCCGTGCCCAGCTCGAACAGATGCGCCGCGCTCTCCCGCCCGGCGCCCCTCATGACGATGACGAATCCCCCAGCAGCGCCATCCGCTCGGGCGGTCCGTACCTCTAGCGAGCCGTGCGACAGGGCCCCGTTCCCCGGCAGGGGGAACGGGGCCCGCGCCGTTCCGGGACTCACCGTCCCGACTCACCCCGAGCGGCGTGGATGCGGCAGGTACGCGACGTCCCGCGGCAAGCAGCTGCCCACAACTGGTCTCAGCCGGCAGCAGGCGCCACCAGGACCACCTTGCCCACATGCTCGCCCGACTCCAGCACCCGGTGCGCCTCCGCCGCTTCGGGCATCGGCACGACGCGATCCACCACGGGTCGCACCGCCCCGGCCTCGATCAGGGGCCACACATGCTCCCGCACCGCAGCCACGATGGCCGCTTTCTCATGCAGCGGCCGTCCCCGCAGCGATGTCGCTGTCACTGCTCCCCGCTTGCCCAGCAGGACTCCGAGGTTCAGCTCGCCCTTCACCCCGCCCTGCATACCGATCACCGCGAGCCGCCCGTTCACCGCCAACGCCCGGACGTTCCGGTCGAGATACTTCGCTCCGATGATGTCGAGGATGACATCCGCCCCCGCACCCTCCGTGCCGTTCCTGATCTCCTCCACGAAGTCCTGCTCGCGGTAGTCGATCAGAATGTCCGCGCCCAGCTCCGCACAGCGACGCAGCTTCTCCGGACCGCCCGCGGTGACCGCCACCTTCGCGCCCACTGCCTTGGCCAACTGGATCGCCATCGTGCCGATCCCGCTCGCACCGCCGTGTGCCAGCAGTGTCTCGCCGGGCCGCAGATGCGCCACCATGAAGACGTTCGACCACACCGTGCACGTCACCTCGGGCAGGGCCGCGGCCGTGACCAGGTCCACACCTTTCGGTACCGGCAGCAGCTGACCGACGGGCACGGCCACCTTCTCCGCGTAGCCGCCGCCCGACAGCAGGGCGCACACCTCATTGCCCACACTCCATCCGGACACCCCGGGGCCGAGCTCGACGATGCGCCCCGAGCACTCCAGCCCGGGGTACGGTGACGCACCGGGCGGCGGGTCGTAGAAGCCCTGTCGCTGCAGCACATCCGCGCGGTTGACGGCGCTTGCGACAACCTCGACGAGGACTTCCCCCTCGCCGGGCTCGACATCGGGCGCCTCCGCCCACACCAGCGCCTCGGGACCACCTGGTTCGGGAATCGTGATCGCATGCATGGCCGCGAGGCTACTCCGGCCTGCCTCGGTCGTTACTCCACGGCACCGATGTGCGGAGCGTTCGTCGCCCGCACGATGGTGATCAGACGGTCCGTCAACTGCAGCGGGCTCGCCTTGGGATCGTCGTAGCCGAGCAGCCGGTGGCCGCGCAGCACGCTGACGACCAGATCGTCCGTCTCCCGGACACTCTTGCCGACCTCGCTCTTTATCACCGGACGTTCGATGAGATCGAGCCCACTGCCCTGCTGGATCAGATCCTCCATCACGGTGCCCGCACTGGGGCTGAGCACGGACAGCCCGAGCAGTCGGCCCGCCGCACTGGCGCTGGTGATCACCGCATCTGCTCCGGACTGGCGCAGCAGCGGTGCGTTCTCCTCCTCGCGTACGGCGGCGACGATCTTTGCCCCCCGGTTGAGCTGACGCGCGGTGAGCGTCACCAGCACCGCCGTGTCGTCGCGCTGTGCGGCGATCACGATCTGTCGCGCCTTCTGCGACTCGGCACGCAACAGCACATCGCTTCGGGTCGCATCGCCGAGAACCCCGGCGAACCCGTCCGCGGTGGCCGACTCGATGGCTTTGGAACTCGGATCCACCACGACGATCTGTTCTTTCCTCAGGCCCGTCGCGCACAGGGTCTGGATCGCGGAACGTCCCTTCGTGCCATAGCCGACGACAACGGTGTGGTCCCGCAAGGTGGCCCTCCAGCGGTTCAGCCGCCACTCCTCCCGGGTCCGCTCGGTGAGGACCTCGAGAGTGGTACCGACCAGGATGATCAGAAAGAGCACGCGCAGCGGCGTCACCAGAAGCACATTGACCAGCCGGGCACTGTCGCTGTGCGGAACGATGTCGCCGTACCCGGTGGTGGAGAGGGTGACGGTCGCGTAGTAGACGGAGTCGAGGAAGTCGACTTTCTCGTCGGCGTTGTCGTGGTAGCCGTCGGCGTCGGCGTAGACGATGAAAACGGTCAGCGCCAGCACCATCAGAGCCATCAGCAGCCGCTTGCTGACCTGGCGCAGGGGACGCTGGACGACACGGCGCGGCATTCTCACCCGCGCGGTGACCAGCTGTTCATCGGCCTGCCGGGCCATCGCGTCATGGCCTGGAAGTTTCACGTGAAACACCCTTCGGTGGTCGGCGACCAGGGCAGGTCGAGGACCTCCAGCTCGTCACCGGCGCCCGCCCCGCCGGGCGGTACGACGGCAAGTCCATGCGCGGCGGCGATACCCCGCAGCATGGCCGGACCGTTGTAGTGCAGCGGTACGAGCACCTCGCCACGGCGCACCACCGGCACCAGCCGCGTGTCATACGGATGACCGTGCACCTCGTCCCGTAGTGACGCGCGGTACGGGGCGGGGGTTGCGGCGCGCCCGGACATCCCCCGCAGCAGCGGCTCGGCAAGCGTGACAAGCCCGGACACGGCGGCCAGCGGATTCCCGGGCAGCCCCACCAGATACCGGCCGTGCGCGAGCCGCGCCAGCAGCATCGGATGCCCGGGACGTACGGCGACGCCGTCGACCAGCAGCTCGGCTCCGGCCTTCCGTAGCACCGGATGGACATGGTCGACGGGGCCTGCCGCAGTGCCGCCGGTGGTGATGACGAGCTCCGCCTCCGATGAGGCAACGGCGTCGTACAGCGCATCGGCGTCGTCACCGATGCGACGGGTGGCAAGGACCTCCGCACCGAGAGCTCGCAGCCACGGCCCGATCATGGGACCGAGGGCGTCACGGATGAGCCCGTCATGGGGCAGCCCCTCGGTGAGCAACTCATCACCCAGCACGAGTACTTCGATGCGCGGTCGGCGGACGGTGAGCAACTGGTCGTAGCCCGCTGCCGCGGCCAGCCCGAGCACGGCGGGTGTCACCGTGCCTCCCGCGGGCACGAGTTGGTCCCCGGAGCGGCATTCCTGGCCGCGGGGTCTGATGTCCTGACCATGGGTCACCGGACGCTTGGCGTACAGATGGCCGCTGCTGTCGGTGCGGGAGTGTTCGCTGCGCACCACGGCCGTGGCACCGGCCGGGACCCGGGCGCCGGTTGCGATGCGTACCGCCGCGCCGTCGGTCAGAGGCTCCTGCTCGCCGTGCCCGGCGAGGATGCCGCCACCGCTCTCCACGGTCCAGGGGCCTGGCCCGGAGACCGCCCAGCCGTCCATGGCGGAGGTGTCGAAGGACGGCAGATCGGTGAGGGCCGTCAGCGGCTCGGCGAGCACCTGCCCAAGGGCCTGGCCAAGAGGAGCGCGCCGGGTGCGGAGCGGAGTCGCGCTGCCGGCGCGTGCCGCGACCAGGCGTGCTCCGGGCCAGGGCGTCGCCCGGTGGGGGGTACCCGGCGCACGCGCTCCGGCGTGCGCCGACTGCCGCCCCACCAGGGCGAGGGCGTCCTCGACGCCGTCGTCGGCACCCGCCCCTGCGTCAGCGAGGGCGGGAGCATCTGCGTCGGCGGCGGCTCTCCCGGTGGGGGCATCCGCCCGGGCGCGGTCGCCCGGACCCGTACCGGACCCTCCGGCGCCGCTCTGTCCGGCAACGCGCGGAGCGTCGAGTTCGTGGTCCTGTCCGGTCATCAGGTGCCGGCCTCGTCTTTTCCGGCCCCGTCGGTGGCACCATCGGCTTCCGCCGCCCACCTGTCGGCGAGCGCTGCCGCCTTGCGGGCCGCTTCGGCCACTGCCTGGACGCCGTCACCGCCTGCCCTGGCCGCCGCATAGCCGACCAGGAACGTGGTGAGCGGCGCCGCGGGCCTGGCGACACCGTGCGCGGCGTCCCGCGCGAGGTCGAGCAGGAGGCCGGTGTCGACGTCGAGCTCGATGCCGAGTTCATCCTTGACCGCGTTGATCCATTCATCCAGCACATTCCCATGCTCCCTGATGCGGGCACGGGCTGCGGCGATGTCGTCCCAGGTGTCGCAGTCGATGGAGTCGAGGGGCCCCGCGGCGGCCCGCTCGAGCTCCAGCTCCTGTGTGAGCAGGCGCAGCGGCAGTCCGGCGAGTCCGCCGTACTCGGTGGCGATGAGAGCCAGTTCCCGGCGCAGCGGCTCGGTCCGGTAGGCCGCGACAAGCGGCTGGTCCCGCCCGTCCTGATCGGTGAGCAGCGCGCCTTCCCGCCCGCTCGTGTCCAGGGCCGCGAGCAGCCGCCGCACCGTCGCATCGCCGAGGAACGGCAGGTCCGCCGAGAACACGAGAACGGTCTCGGCCTCCACCAGCCGTACCCCGGCGTCGAGCGCGGCCAGCGGCCCGCCGCCGGGCGGGGCCTCGCGCGCCCACAGCACGGGGCGCGCGGTGGCCCGTCGACCACCGACGACGACGGTCCGGCCGGCGCCCCGGCAGACCGTGAGCACACGGTCGAGCAGCGCGCGGCCACCGACGCTCACACCGGGCTTGTCCGCACCGCCCAGACGCCGGGCGGCCCCGCCGGCCAGCACGATCGCGTCGTACTCCGCATCCGCAGTCACCCCAGCAGTATGGGCCGTGATCACCCCTGCCGGACCGGCCGGGGTTACAGCGTGCGCAGCAGCACCGCCGGACTCTCCACGCAGTCGGCCACATACCGGAGGAAGCCGCCCGCCGTACCGCCGTCACACACCCGGTGGTCGAAGGTGAGCGAAAGCTGTACGACCTGGCGGACCGCCAGCTCGCCCTCGTGCACCCAGGGCTTCGGCACGATGCGGCCTACGCCCAGCATCGCCGCCTCCGGGTGGTTGATGATCGGTGTGGAGCCGTCGACCCCGAACACGCCGTAGTTGTTCAGCGTGAACGTGCCGCCGGTGAGATCCGCCGGTGTGAGGCTGCCCTGCCGCGCCTTGTCCGTCAGCCGGACGAACTCCTCGGTGAGCGACTCGGCCGTGCGGTTGTGGGCGTCCCGCACGACGGGGACGACCAGACCGCGCTCGGTCTGGGCCGCGAAGCCGAGATGCACCGCGGGCAGACGCACGATCTCCTTGGCGGTCAGATCGACAGTGGAGTTCAGCTCGGGGTAACGGGCGAGCGCGGCCGTACAGATCCTGGCGAGCAGCGCGAGCAGCGAGATCTTCGGCCCACCCGCGGCGTTCATCGCCTTGCGTGCTGCCATGAGCTCGGTCGCGTCCGCGTCGACCCAGCAGGTCGCGTCGGGAATCTCCCGTCGGCTGCGGGACAGCTTCTCCGCGACGGCCCCTCGCACCCCACGCAGCGGGATCCGTTCGCCGCCAGAGGCGACAGGCGCGGCGGCCGGCGCAGGCGCGGACGTCGGGGCGGTCGTCGGCGTGGGCGCCACGACGGGCGCGGCCGGCCGCTGCGAGGCGGGGCCGGTGTCGGCCCCTATCGCAAGCTCCACATCGGCCCGCAGGATCAGCCCATCGGGTCCGGATCCCTGCAGCTCCCGCAGATCGACCCCGTTCTCTCTGGCCAGCTTTCGCACCAGGGGCGAGATCACCGCGACGGGCCCTTCGCCGCGAGGTGCGGCCGCGATGGCGGGCCGCTCCTCGGCCATGGCCCCGACGGAACCACTGTGCCCCTCCCCGATGACTTCCTCGGGCGCCGGGCTCTCCACCGTGCTGTCCCACACGGGCTCCGGCGGGGTGTGCCCGCCGGAGGAATGCATCCCGGCCGTACGGGTGGTTTCTGCCGAGGAGTCTCCCGCACTGCCGGATGCCGTACGGGATCCGGCACTCGCGGGGCCGACGGAGCCGGCCGCGCCGTGGGCGGCGTAGGAGGCGGAGCCGCCATGGGATGACAGTCCCGTCGGCCTGATCCGGCGGCGGCGGGCAGCCGGGGCGCCCGTTCCGTATCCCACCAGCACATTGCCGGAGGTCTCGTTCCCCGAGACACCCGTGGCACCGGAGGCACCCGTCGCCCCGGAGTCCCCGGGCGCCGGTTCCGCCGCGCCCACCGCGACGGTCAGCAGGGGCGCTCCGACCGGCAGCTCCGCGCCCTCCTCGCCGAAGCGCGCGGTGACCACACCCGCGTACGGGCACGGCACTTCCACCATCGCCTTGGCCGTTTCGACCTCCACGACCGGCTGGTCGATGGCGACGACATCGCCCACAGCGACCAGCCAGCGCACGATCTCCGCCTCGGTCAGTCCTTCACCGAGGTCGGGCAGCTTGAATTCGAGCACCTGGGCCATCAGCTGTCCGCCTCCCACTGAAGCCGGGCCACCGCGTCCAGGATCCGGTCCACGCCCGGCAGATGGTGTCGTTCCAGCATCGGCGGTGGGTACGGAATGTCAAAGCCGGCCACCCGCAGCACCGGGGCCTCCAGGTGATGGAAGCAGCGCTCGGTGACCCGGGCGGCGATCTCCCCTCCGGGACCACCGAAGCCGTTCGACTCATGAACGACGACGGCACGGCCGGTGCGCCGCACCGACGCACACACCGTCTCGTCGTCGAAGGGCACGAGCGAACGCAGATCGACGACCTCGAGATCCCAGCCCTCGGCCCGCGCCGCCTCGGCGGCCTCCATGCAGACGGGCAAGGACGGGCCGTAGGTGATGAGGGTGGCGCTCCGCCCCTGGCGCCGTACGAGCGCGCGACCGATCGGTTCCACGGCGGCCGGGGCTTCGGGCGACCAGTCGGCCTTCGACCAGTACAGGCGCTTCGGCTCGAGGAAGACCACCGGGTCGTCGGAGGCGATGGCCGCCCTCAGCAGCCCGTAGGCGTCCTCGACCGTCGCGGGCGTGACGACATGGAGCCCCGGAGTCGCCATGTAGTACGCCTCTGAGGAGTCGCTGTGGTGCTCGACGCCACCGATCCCGCCGCCGTAGGGCACACGCACCGTGATCGGCATGGGCATGGCGCCCCGCGTACGGTTCCGCATGCGGGCGACATGGCTGATCAGCTGCTCGAACGCCGGATAGGCGAACGCGTCGAACTGCATCTCCACGACGGGCCGCAGCCCGTACATCGCCATGCCGACGGCCGTCCCGAGGATGCCGGCCTCGGCGAGCGGCGTGTCCGTACAGCGGTCCTCACCGAATTCCTTGGCGAGCCCGTCGGTCACCCGGAAGACGCCTCCGAGTGTGCCGACGTCCTCACCCATGACATGGACGGACGGGTCCTCCGCCATCGCGTCGCGCATGGCCCGCTGGAGGGCCTGCGCCATCGTGGCGGGCTTGCTCTGCCTGGCAGTCGCCGTGCTCATCGTGCGTCGCCCTCCGCGCCGTGCGCTGCCTCTGTGCCCTCGGCGTCCAGCTCGGCGCGCAGTTGCGCCGCCTGCTCCCGCAGCTGGCTGGTCTGTTCTGCGTAGACATGGGCGAACAGGTCCATGGGGTCGAGCACCGGATCGGCGTTCATCCGCTCCCTCAGCTGTGCGGCCATCGTCTCCGCGGCCTCGCCTGCCGCCCGTACGGTCTCGTCGTCGAGCAGCCCCCGTCCGGTCAGCTCCCGCTCCAGCAGCCGGATCGGGTCGTGCTCGCGCCAGGCCTCCACCTCGCCCTCGGCCCGGTAGCGGGTCGCGTCGTCCGCGTTCGTGTGCGCGTCCATGCGGTAGGTGACGGCCTCGACGAGAGTCGGACCGCCACCGCGCCGCGCCCGCGCGACCGCTTCGGCCAGCACCTCGTGCACCGCGGCCGCGTCGTTCCCGTCGACGAGCCGGCCCGGCATTCCGTAGCCGACCGCCTTGTGGGCGAGAGAGGGCGCCGCGGTCTGCTTGGCGAGCGGGACGGAGATCGCGAAGCCGTTGTTCTGCACGAAGAAGACGACGGGCGCCTGCCACACGGCGGCGAAGTTGAGCGCCTCATGGAAGTCGCCCTCGCTGGTGCCCCCGTCGCCGACCATGGCGAGCGCGACGACGTCGTCGCCCTTGAGACGCGCCGCGTGCGCCAGGCCCACGGCGTGCGGAAGCTGAGTGGCGAGCGGGGTGCACAGAGGCGCTATGCGGTGCTCGCGGGGGTCGTACCCGGTGTGCCAGTCGCCGCGGAGCAGGGTGAGCGCCTGGACGGGGTCGAGGCCGCGGGCGACGGCCGCGAGGGTGTCCCGGTAGCTGGGGAAGAGCCAGTCCCGCTCCTCCAGGACGAGCGCGGCCGCGACCTCGCACGCCTCCTGGCCGGTGCTCGAGGGGTAGACGGCGAGCCGGCCCTGCTTGGTCAGCGCGGTCGCCTGCGCGTTGTACCTGCGGCCGCGCACCAGCTCGGCGTACAGCCGCAGCAGCAGCTGAGGGTCGGCTCCGTCCGCCGCGTCCGTACCGAGTACGCGGTACGGCTCCGCGTCCGGCAGCAGCGGCGCGGGGTCGGTGCGCGGCTTCCACGCCGGCGGCGGGGTGGGCCGGTAAGCGGCACCCGGCCGCTCCTGGACCGTCATGCTGCTCTTCTTCAACGCGAGCACCTCCTCGTGGGAGCGGGCATAAAGACCCGTGGAAGGGCGCGGAGTGTGAGGCGCCTCACCTACCGATTGTTCGGTCGTGGGCGCATTTTGGCTACAGGCACCTCCAGCCTGTGGACAAACGGTTCTCCACAGCCTGGGATAGATACAGGTCGTCCACGACAGAGAGGCGGGGGGACGTGGCAGCTGAACAAATGGCCGACGGCGAGGACCGCACCGTCTACGAAGCCGTGCCCGGAGCCGCCCAGGGCCCGCCGCCGCGTCCCCTCGATCCGATCGACCGTGACATCCTGCGCATCCTGCAGACGGACGGTCGCGCCTCGATACGCTCCGTCGCCGAGCGGGTGCATGTCTCGCGCGCCAACGCGTACGCCCGCATCAACCGTCTCATCGAGGACGGCGTGATCCGCGGCTTCAGCGCCCGTGTGAACCACGAGCGCGCCGGGCACGGAGCCTCCGCCTACATCACCCTCAAGATCGTGCAGAACTCCTGGCGGACGGTCCGCGAACAGCTCCAGGAACTGCCGGGTGCCGCCCACATCGCGCTGGTCAGCGGCGACTTCGACGTACTGCTGCTGGTCCACACCCCGGACAACCGCACTCTGCGTGAGCTCGTGCTGACCAAGCTCCAGTCGATCCCCGAAGTGCTCTCGACGCGCACGCTGCTGGTCTTCGAGGAAACCGACCTGGACCCGGATCCGGCGCGCTGACGGGCATGCCGAAGGAGCCGGAACCCGTGGGGCTCCGGCTCACCGGGGGCGAACTACGAGGCCGTGCGCAGCCCGTCGAAGGCGAGCCGTACGACCGCGTCGGCCACCTGCTCCCGGTCGTATCCGGTGCCCGCCTGCGGCCGGTACCACTCCACCAGGGAGTTGACCATGCCGAAGAGCAGCCGGGTCGCCAGCCGCATGTCCATGTCGGCCCGGAGATCGCCTTCCGCGGCGGCGGCCTTGAGCAGATCGGCGACCTTGTGGTCGAAATCGCGGCGCCGCTCCATGGCCCAGCGCTCGGTCCTGGTGTTGCCACGCACCCGCAGCAGCAGCGTGACGTAGGGAAGCTCGGCCATCAGCACCTCCACGGTGCGCCGGGTCACGTACTCGACCCGCTCGATGGCCCGCCCGCGCAGCGCCCCCGGCTCGTCGAGGATCCCGAAGAGCCCGTCGAGGGCCCGGCTCACCGCGCGGCGAAGCAGCTCCTCCTTGCCCGCGACATGGTGGTATATCGACGACTTGGAGATACCGGCGGCCTTGGACAGGTGCTCCATGGAGGTGCCGTCGTATCCGCGCTCGTTGAAGACGCTGACCGCGACGGACAGCAGCGTCTCCGGGGTGTACGTGTCCCGTCTGGCGGTGGTCATCAGCTGTCCCCGTTCTCCTCGTACCCGCGGCGGACCGTCCCGAGGGACGGCGCGTACCGGCCCGTGGGGTAGCGCTCGTGCAGCTCCCCCAGGAGGTCGCAGATCCGCTGGAACCCCACCTCGGCGGCCCACTCCAGGGGGCCTGCCGGGTAGTTCACACCGAGCCGCATCGCGGTGTCGACGTCCTCGGCCGATGCGACGCCCCGGTCGACCGCGTCCGCGGCGATGTCCGCCAGCATCGCGACCGTACGGGCGACGATCATTCCCGGTACGTCCTCGATCACGGACACCCGCTTGCCGATGGCCTGGAAGAGGCCGATCGCCTCCTGGAGGCTCTCCGGTGAGGTCGTCGCGGCGGTGGACACGGCGATCCGGGTGGCCGCGGCGTAGTCGAGCGCCAGATCGAAGTGGATGATCTCTTGGTCGTAGAACTCGACGGACGTCTCACCGTCCGCGAGACACAGCCGCCCGCCTCGGGGCAGTCCGATGAACCCTCCGCCGCCCCTGCGCCGGACCTTGATGCCGGCTTCCTCGAAGAGGGCCACGAGCGGCTCCGCGGGCCCCAGGTCACCTCGGACGGTGATCGCCTCGGGGACCTTCGCGGGAGAGGCGGTCTGCGGCTCGGGCCGCTCGGTGCCTTCCGCGTACGGGAACCAGCCCTGGCCCGATTTGCGGCCGAGACGTCCCGACTGGACCAGGCGGCGCTGGGCGAGCGAAGGCGTGAACTTCGGGTCCTGGAAGAAGGACTCCCACACGGAGCGGGTCACGGCCTCATTGACATCCTGGCCGATCAGATCGGTGAGCTCGAACGGGCCCATCCTGAAGCCGCCGCACTCGCGCAGGACAGCGTCGATCGTGGCCGGGTCGGCGCCGCGCTCCTCATGGACCCGCAGCGCTTCGGCGTAGAAGGGGCGCGCGACGCGGTTGACGATGAACCCGGGGGTGTCGGCGCAGCGCACCGGGGTCTTGCCCCAGGCCTTCGCCGTCGCGTACGCGCGGGTGGCCGCGGTCCCGTCGGTGGCGAAGCCGCTGACGACCTCGACGAGCGGGAGCAGCGGAGCGGGATTGAAGAAGTGCAGTCCGACGAACCGGCCGGGCAGACGCAGGGCGCCGGCGATGGCGGTGACGGAGAGCGAGGACGTGTTGGTGGCGAGGAGACAGTCCTCGGCGACGATCTTCTCCAGCTCGCCGAAGAGCTGCTGCTTCACGTCGAGCTGCTCGAGCACCGCCTCGACCACCAGTGCGCAGTCCGCGAGCTCGGAGAGGTCCGCCGCGGGGTGCAGCCGCCCGCGGGCCGCGTCGCGGGCCGAGGCGTCCATCCGGCCCTTCTCGACCAGCCGGTCCAGACGTGCGCCGATCGCCTCCGCGGCCTCCGGGGCCCGGCCGGGGACGGCGTCGTAGAGGCGGACCCGGTGGCCGGCGACGAGTGCGACCTGGGCGATGCCCTGGCCCATCGTGCCGGTGCCCACGACGGCGACGGCGCTGCTCGGCTCGATCGCGTCGGTGGCGTGGGTGACGTCAGCGGCCTCCGTGACGTCTGAGACGTGCGCGGCGGCCTCGGTGGCGGTCATGGCTGCGATCCTCCCCTACGAGTTGTCCACAGGTTCTGCGGACCCCCCTTGTCCCGACCGATCGTTCGGTTACTCTAACTCTGTCCGCGTTCCCCTGCCCAGCTCGACGAGGAGTTGGTCTTTCATGCAGCTGACCGAGACCCACCGGCCGACGCTCGACCAGGCCCTTGAGGCGATCCGCTCCCGGGCGTACTGGTCACCGCACCCGGAGCACCCCAAGGCCTACGGCGAGACCGGTGCGGCCGATGGCCTCGCGGCCTACCAGGCCCTGCTGGGCACCCGTTTCGAGCTGGACCAGCCCGGCACCGACGGCTGGACCGGCGGCGAAGTGTCCCCCTATGGCCCGGAGTTGGGGATCGAGTATCCCCACCCGGACATCGACGTCCTGCTGCCCGCGATGCGCGCGGGCATGGCGGCCTGGCGCGAGGCCGGACCGGAGGCCCGGGCCCTGGTGTGTCTGGAGATCCTGTCCAGGATCAGTGCCCGCACCCATGAGTTCGCGCACGCCGTCATGCACACGAGCGGCCAGGCGTTCATGATGGCGTTCCAGGCCGGCGGCCCGCACGCCCAGGACCGCGGCCTGGAGGCCGTGGCGTATGCGTACGAGGAGCAGATGCGCACCCCCGCGGCGGCCGACTGGTCGAAGCCACAGGGCAAGCGCGACCCCCTGGAGCTGCGCAAGGCGTTCACGGCCGCCCCGCGCGGCATCTCGCTGCTGATCGGGTGCAACACCTTCCCGACGTGGAACGGCTACCCGGGCCTGTTCGCCTCCCTGGCCACCGGCAACCCGGTCCTGGTCAAGCCGCACCCCCGCGCCGTGCTCCCGCTGGCACTGACGGTGCGGGTCGCCCGCGAGGTGCTCAGCGAGGCGGGCTTCGATCCGAACCTGGTCGCGCTGGCCGTCGAGCGCCCCGGCGAGGGCATCGCGAAGACCCTCGCCGTGCGTCCCGAGATCAAGATCATCGACTACACGGGCTCCACGGCCTTCGGTGACTGGCTGGAGGCCAATGCCCGCCAGGCCCAGGTCTACACGGAGAAGGCCGGCGTCAACACCGTCGTCATCGACTCCACCGACAACTACAAGGGAATGCTGTCCAACCTGGCGTTCTCCCTGTCGCTGTACAGCGGTCAGATGTGCACGACTCCGCAGAACCTGCTGATTCCGCGCGACGGCATCACCACGGACGCGGGCCACAAGTCGTACGACGAGGTCGTCGCCGACCTCGGTGCCGCGGTCGGTGGCCTCCTGGGTGACGACGCCCGGGCGAACGCACTGCTGGGCGCCCTGGTCAACCCTGATGTGAAGTCCCGTCTGGAGGCCGCGGCCGGGCTGGGCGAGGTGGCCCTGGCCTCGCGCGAGGTCACCAACCCGGACTTCCCCGGCGCCGTGGTGCGTACGCCGGTGATCGTGAAGCTCGACGGCGCCAAGCCCGACGACGAGGCGTCCTATCTGTCAGAGTGCTTCGGCCCGGTGTCGTTCGCGGTCGCGGTCGACTCGACCCAGGACGCGGTGGAACTCCTGCGCCGTACGGTCCGTGACAAGGGCGCGATGACGGTCGGGGCGTACACGACCTCGCAGGAGACCGAGCGTGCCGTCGAGGATGTCTGCCTGGAGGAGTCCGCGCAGCTTTCGCTGAACCTGACCGGCGGCGTCTATGTGAACCAGACGGCGGCCTTCTCCGACTTCCACGGCTCCGGCGGCAATCCGGCGGCGAACGCCGCGCTGTGCGACGGCGCGTTCGTGTCGAACCGCTTCCGCGTGGTGGAGGTTCGCCGCCAGGCCTGACGGCACATGTGCCGGTCCGTCCCGGGTCCTTCGCACCCGGGGCGGGCCGGGACGCCCTGTCCGTAGGGGCCGGGCTGGGCTCAGCCCAGCTGGGGCGGGATCTCCGCGTACCGCTGGACCCATGCGTGCATCGCGATCGCCGCGGCCGCGCCCGCGTTGATCGAGCGGGTGGAGCCGAACTGTGCGATCGAGCAGACCATGGCGGCGTGCTTGCGGGCCTCCTCGGTCAGGCCCGGGCCCTCCTGGCCGAAGAGCAGCACGCACCGCCGGGGGAGCTCGGTCCGCTCCAGCGGCACGGCTCCCGGCAGATTGTCGATCCCGATGATCGGCAGCTCCTCGGCCTCCGCCCACGCGGTCAGCGATCGCGTGTCGGCGTGGTGGCGCACATGCTGGTAGCGGTCGGTGACCATCGCACCGCGCCGGTTCCAGCGGCGCCGCCCCACGATGTGGATCTCCTTCGCCAGGAAGGCGTTGGCCGTGCGCACGACGGAGCCGATGTTGAAGTCATGGCCCCAGTTCTCCACGGCCACATGGAAGTCATGGCGACGGGTGTCGAGGTCGGCGACGATCGCCTCCCGCGTCCAGTACCGGTACCGGTCGACGACATTGCGCCGGTCGCCGTGCGCGAGCAGCTCGGGGTCGAACCTCCCGCCCTCCGGCCAAGGGCGCGGATGGGGCCCGACGCCGACCTCGGGGCTGTAGCCGTCGTCGTACTGAACCGGTTCCTGGGTCTCGCTGCTCACCCGACGAGGGTACGTGCGGCCTGCTCCTCGGGCGCACTCCGTTGTCCGGGCACCCTTCGCGCCCGGCGGCGCAGAACCCGGTCCCGCCCCAGTGCCGCCCGTCCGCCGAGCCACACCAGGAACGCCGTGGGCAGGAACACCGCGTCCGCGGCGATCATCGCAAGGGAGAAGAACGGCAGGCCGAGCAGCACGGCGATACCGGCGTGCTCCATCATCATGGCCACCAGCAGGACGTTCTTGACCTTGCGGTTGAAGAGCGTGAAGGGGAACGCGACCTGCACCACGACCGTGCCGTACGTCAGCAGCATCACGATCACACCACTGCCGGCCAGGATGTCGGAAAGCGCCGGCCAGGGAGTGAAGTAGTCGAGCTTGAGCGGGTAGTACAGCGCGCTGCCGTCCTGCCAGCGCGTGCCCTGGATCTTGTACCAGCCGGCGGTGGCATAGATCAGACAGACCTCGGCCATGATCACGGCGAGCGTGGCGTTGTGAATGAGGTTGGCGAGGACGTCCAGCAGCGTGCGCAGCTCGCTGCCCCGCGCACGGCGATTCACCGCCCACCACACGCCGTGGAAGATCCAGAGTGCCCAGAGCAGGGTGTGGAGCCACCACTCCCCGCCGACACGACCCAGGATCGTCCCCGCGGCGATGACCACACCGGACACCGACCACAGAACCGGGCCCACCCGGTCCCGTGCCCGGCCGGCCTTGTCCCGCGCGGCGTCCCGCCGTGCGCGCCGGACATCCAGGGACCACACCTGGCCACAGCGGGTGAGGACGAGATAGATCGCCATGAGGTGGATGACGTTGTCGCCGCCGTCGCCCATGAAGATCGACCGGTTCTGCAGCGACAGCACACCGATCATGAACAGCACCGACATGGTGCGGGTGCGCCAGCCGAGCATCAGCAGCGCCGCGGAGAGCACGGCGGCGAGGTACACGAATTCGAACCAGACCGTGCTCTCGGACCACATCATCGCCGTGAAGGCGTGGTTGCCGGAGATCAGCTGCTGGGCCATGTCCCAGCCCCACGGACCCTCGGGCCCGTAGAGCTCCCGGCGGTGGGGGAACTCGCGCAGCAGGAAGAGCAGCCATGTGGCGGAGAAGCCGATACGGACGATCGCACTCTGGTACCGGCCCAGGGCGGTCGAGGTCACGCGCTGGATGGCGTGCGCCAGCCTGCGATCCGGCGTCCGGCGGCCGCGTATCCCGGGTATCTCGCGGGCCTCCCGGTTCACGTCGCTCTCACGGCGCGCGCCGTGGTCACGACCCTGGCTCTCGTGGCGCCCGTGGTCGTCACGATCGGGGTTCTCCGCATCAAGAGTCTGAGTCACTTGACCGCCTCCGTGCCGGCTGCGCCGGCCGCGCTGCCGGTGCCGTCGTTCCTCACGCCCAGAGGCAGATCCGCCTCGGTCACCTTCCACCAGGGGAGCACTCTGTAGAAGGGCCGGGTGTCGGTCTTCTCCTTGCTCCACAGCGGCGCCTTGACCGAGCGGGTGACGGACCGGAGCTGTATGCGCTCGACCTCGCCCCCGAGGTCATGGTTCTCGAGCCGCAGCATCACGATCCGCCGGATGTAACGCTCGGAGAGCTGGCCGCGCAGGCCGTTCGGCCGGTTGTCGTCGGTGTGCGAGTTGGCGTAGAAGTCCCAGCCCCGGCGGAGCTCATTCTGCTGGGCATGGCTGGGGAGGAGATTGCCGCGGATCGCCTCGCCGTCCTCGGCCGAGAGGTCGACCCACTCGCTGGTCGTGCGGACGCCTTCGGGGTCCCTGACCTCGGCGCGCGCCTGGACACCGATGTTCTGCTGCAGCGGATTGGGGGCGAAGAGCTTCCAGTTCTGCTCGAACTCGGGATAGATCCAGCCGTCGACGGCCTCGCCGTGCTGCTTGGTCACCGTGTTCGAGGGCGCGACATGGAGAAAGACCATGGCCAGATGGGCCAGGGCCAGCGCCCCGATGACCGCGAGGGCGACAGCCGCCACCGCCTGATAGGGGAGCGAAAGGGCGACTATGCCCCCCGCGGGCGAGTCGTCATGCCTCTCGCCCTCGTTGCCGTACGAGTCCATCCCGCCCCGATCCCCATCGGTCACTTCGGTCCACCGCGGTTATCCACAGGGTTGACACCTTACGGGCCGCAGACTCACCATTGAAGCCATTCAACCGAACGATCGGTCGGTAGGGAGCCAGATGACGGCAGTGACTGCAGAGACGACTGCGGCTACGACGCACCAGGCGCGCTTCGACGCCGCCGTGGCCGCCGACGAGCGGATCGAGCCGCGCGACTGGATGCCCGACGAGTACCGCGCCTCGCTGGTCCGCCAAATGGCCCAGCACGCGCATTCGGAAATCATCGGCATGCAGCCCGAGGCGAACTGGATCACGCGGGCGCCCTCACTGCGCCGCAAGGCGATCCTGATGGCCAAGGTGCAGGACGAGGCCGGCCACGGCCTGTATCTGTACAGCGCGACGGAGACGCTCGGGACCGGTCGTGACGAATTGCTCGACAAGCTCCACTCCGGCCGCCAGAAGTATTCGTCGATCTTCAACTATCCGACGCTGACCTGGGCCGACGTGGGCGCGATCGGCTGGCTGGTGGACGGCGCCGCGATCACGAACCAGGTGCCGCTCTGCCGCTGCTCCTACGGCCCCTACGCCCGCGCGATGATCCGGGTCTGCAAGGAGGAGTCCTTCCACCAGCGACAGGGGTACGAGCTGCTGCTCGCTCTCTCGCAGGGCACGCCCGCCCAGCACGAGATGGCGCAGGACGCGGTGAACCGCTGGTGGTGGCCCTCCCTGATGATGTTCGGCCCGCCGGACGACGCGTCGGCACATTCGGCGCAGTCCATGGCCTGGAAGATCAAGCGGCATTCGAACGACGAGCTGCGCCAGCGCTTCGTGGACATCTGCGTCCCACAGGCGGAGGCCCTGGGCCTGACCCTTCCGGACCCGGAACTGCGCTGGAACGAGGAGCGGGGTCACTACGACTTCGGCCCCATCGACTGGGACGAGTTCTGGCAGGTCCTGAAGGGCAACGGCCCGTGCAACGAACTGCGGATCACCCAGCGCCGTCAGGCGCATGAGGAAGGCGCCTGGGTCCGCGAGGCGGCCACGGCGTACGCCGCGAAGGCGGCCGGATCCAGGGACGGGTCCCTCTCCGCGGCGGACGGGAAGCACGACGCACAGCATGTGGAGGCGACGGCATGAGCAGCTCGACCGACTGGCCGCTGTGGGAGGTGTTCGTGCGCTCGCGGCGCGGGCTGTCGCACACGCACGCGGGCAGCCTCCATGCCCCGGACGCCGAGATGGCGCTGCGCAACGCCCGCGATCTCTACACCCGGCGCAACGAGGGCGTCTCCATCTGGGTGGTGCCCTCCGCGGCGGTCACTGCCTCCTCGCCGGACGAGAAGGACCCGTTCTTCGAACCGTCCGCCGACAAGCCTTACCGTCACCCGACCTTCTACGACATCCCGGAGGGGGTGAAGCACCTGTGACCGCCGCACTCGCCCTGGGCGACGACGCGCTGGTGCTTTCGCACCGGCTGGGGGAGTGGGCCGGGCACGCCCCGGTCCTGGAGGAAGAGGTCGCCCTGGCCAATATCGCTCTCGACCTGCTGGGACAGGCGCGGATCCTGCTCTCCTTCGTCGGCGACGAGGACGAGCTGGCGTATCTCCGTGAGGAGCGCGCCTTCCGCAATCTCCAGCTGGTCGAGCAGCCCAACGGCGACTTCGCCCACACCATCGCCCGACAGCTGTATTTCTCCACGTTCCAGCGGCTGCTGTTCCACCGGCTGGCGGCGGGTGACAGCGAATTCGCCGGGCTCGCGGCGAAGGCGGTCAAGGAGGTCGCGTACCACCAGGACCACGCCGAGCAGTGGACCCTGCGTCTGGGCGACGGCACGGCCGAGAGCCATGAGCGGATGCAGCGGGCCTGCGACGCGCTGTGGCGGTTCACCGGCGAGATGTTCCAGCCGGTGGAGGGGCTGGACGTGGACTCGGAAGCACTCCGCGCGGGCTGGCTGGAGTCGGTGACGGCCGTCCTCGAGCGGGCGACGCTGACCGTGCCGGACACCGCCGACACCGGCGCCTGGTCGGCCGGAGCGGGCCGGCAGGGTCTGCACACGGAGCCCTTCGGACGGATGCTGGCCGAGATGCAGCATCTGCACCGCAGCCACCCGGGGGCGTCATGGTGACGGACACGCTGGTGGAGGCCGAGCTGCGCAGGCTTGCCGGGTCCGTGCCCGACCCGGAGCTTCCCGTACTGACGCTGGAAGAGCTCGGTGTGCTCCGCGGGGTGCAGATCGTCGGACCCGGCAGGGTCGAGGTCCAGCTGACCCCCACCTACACCGGATGCCCGGCCATCGAGGCGATGTCCTCGGACATCCAGCAGGTGCTCCATGACCACGGCGTGGCCGAGGTGTCGGTCGTCAAGGTGCTCTCGCCCGCCTGGTCGACGGATGACATCAGTGCGGAGGGCCGGCGCAAGCTGACCGAATTCGGGATAGCCCCGCCGCGCCCGGGCGGCACGGACGGGCCGGTGCCCCTCACGCTCTCCGTGCGATGCCCGCACTGCGGCTCCATGGAGACGGAGCTGCTGAGCAGGTTCTCCTCCACCGCGTGCAAGGCCCTGCGTCGCTGTACGTCCTGTCGTGAACCGTTCGACCACTTCAAGGAGTTGTAGATGTTCCATCCGCTCCGGGTCACCGACGTCGAGCGGCTCACGGACGACTCGGTGGCCGTCACCCTGGCGGTCCCTGCCGAGCTGCGCGACGCCTTCCGCCATACGCCCGGCCAGCACGTCGCCGTGCGCCGCACGGGCGCGAACGGCGAGGAGATCCGCCGTACCTATTCGATCTGCTCCCCTGCTGCCCCTGCCGATGGGGATCCGGTGCTGCGCGTGGGCATCCGGCTCGTCGACGGCGGCGAGTTCTCGACGTACGCCCTCAAGGAGCTGTCCGCGGGAGACACGGTCGAGGTCATGCAGCCGATGGGCCGGTTCGTGCTGGAGCCGCGTCCCGGGCACTTCGCCGCCATCGTCGGAGGCAGCGGTATCACCCCGGTGCTGTCCATCGCGGCGACGCTGCTGGAGCGGGAGCCGGAAGCCCGGTTCTGTCTGATCCGGAGCGACCGCACGGCGGCGTCGACGATGTTCCTGGAAGAGGTCGCCGACCTCAAGGACCGCTGGCCGGACCGTTTTCAGCTGGTCACCGTGCTCTCCCGCGAAGAGCAGCAGGCGGGATTGCCGTCGGGCCGGCTCGACCAGGAGCGGCTGGCCGGTCTGCTGCCCGCCCTGCTGCCGGTGCCGGAGGTGGACGGCTGGTTCCTCTGCGGACCGTTCGGACTGGTCCAGGGCGCGGAACGGACACTCCGAGGGCTGGGGGTGGACCGCAGCCGCATCCACGAGGAGATCTTCCATGTGGACGAGGCACCGGCCCCGGCGCCGGTCGCGGCCCCCGCACACAGCACGCTCAGCGCGACGCTGGACGGGCGCTCGGGGAAGTGGCCCGTCCAGGAAGGCGAATCGCTGCTGGAAACGGTCCTGCGGGCCCGCTCCGATGCGCCGTATGCCTGCAAGGGCGGCGTCTGCGGGACCTGTCGGGCATTCCTGGTCTCGGGCGAGGTCCGGATGGACCGCAACTTCGCACTGGAGCAGGACGAGACCGAGGCGGGTTATGTGCTGGCCTGCCAGTCACATCCGATGACCCCCGAAGTGGAGCTGGACTTCGACCGCTGACGCCCAGGGTTTCCGGTACTGCCGGCGCCATTCCCTTCCGCTGGAACCTGTTCTATGTTGACGACCCGTCAGATCCATGGGGTCCGACGGATACGGACGACCGGTGCGCGGGAGGACTGGGCAGTGGACTTCACCTTCACCGAGGAGCAGCAGGCGGCCGTCGAGGCGGCGAAGGCGGTTTTCTCGGGCGTCGCGCCCGACGGCGTGCCGAGCCCCGCGCTCACTGCGGGCGCGGTGGCAGAGGAGTTCGACCGGCCGCTGTGGGCCGCACTCGCCAGCGCCGACCTGCTGAGTCTGGTACTCGCTCCGGAACACGGCGGGGCGGGACTGGATCCCATCGCGCTCTGCCTGGTCCTGCGCGAGTCGGCGAAGGTGCTGGCTCGTGTGCCGCTGCTGGAGTCGAGCGCGGTCGCGATGGCGGTGGAGCGCTTCGGCAGTGCCGAACTCGGCGACGACCTGCTTCCCAGGGTCGGCCGCGGCGAACTGGTGTTGACCGTCGCGGCCAACGGCCGCACCGGCCATGACGGTGCCGAGCTTGCCGTCGGAGCCCGCCAGGACGGCGGCTCCTGGGTGCTCGACGGCATACAGACAGGGGTGCCCTGGGCTCAGTGCGCCGATCTGATCGCCGTCCCCGCGCACACCGATGACGGGCACGCAGTGCTCGCTCTCGTGCCCCGCGGCCATGCGGGCCTGACGCTCGCCGGGCAGTTCTCCACCAGTGGTGAGCTGTTCGCCGAGGCCCGGCTCGAGTCCGTGAGGATCGAAGCCGCCTCGCTCATCCGCGCCGAGGGAGCCTGGGAGTGGCTGCGCGGGCTGCTCGCCACCGGAACCTGTGCGCTGTCCCTGGGCCTCGGCGAGCGCGTGTTGTCGATGTCGGGTGAGTACACCAGCAAGCGCGAGCAGTTCGGGTTCCCCGTCGCAACCTTCCAGGCCGTCGCTGTCCAGGCTGCCGACCGCTACATCGATCTGCGCGCGATGGAGGTGACTCTCTGGCAGGCCGCCTGGCGGATCGCCTCCGGAGCGGGCGGGGCCCTGCCGCCGTCCGGTGATATCGCGGTGGCGAAGATCTGGGCGGCTGAGGGGGTTCGCCGCATCGTGCAGACCGCGCAGCATCTGCACGGCGGCTTCGGCGCCGACACGGACTACCCGCTCCACCGCTACCACGCCTGGGCCAAGCAGCTCGAGCTCTCGCTCGGCCCGGCAGCGGCCCATGAAGAGGCACTGGGCGACCTGCTGGCCGCCCATCCCCTCGGCTGACCGAGGTCCTGGAAGCCGGCGCGCCCAGGAAAAGCGGCTACAGCACGTACGCCTTGCTGCCGCCCTCGGTGACCATCGGGCGCCCGGCGGCCTCCCAGGCCTGCATTCCGCCGTCCACGTTCACGGCGTCGATGCCCTGCTGCACCAGATACTGGGTGACCTGCGCGGAGCGGCCGCCGACCCGGCACACGACATGGGCGCGGCGGCCCTCTGACACAGCCTCGGTGACCTCACCGAAGCGGGCCACGAAGTCGCTGATCGGGATGTGCAGAGCACCCTGGACATGACCGGCCGCCCACTCGTCGTCCTCACGGACGTCGAGCACCAGACCGTCGGCCGGGACGGACACGGCGTCGATCGAGGGCAGCTGGGCGAAGTTCATGGGTGGTGGCCTTCTCTCGTACCTGGGGCGCGTACCGGCCCGCTGGGGCGCGTAGCGCGCATGACGGACGTTCCTGGGAAACCTACTGCACCAGGCCGGCCAGCTCTGCCTCACGCTGGGCGACCTGCGCCAGCAGTTGCTCGGCGATCTCGTCCAGCAGCCGGTCCGGGTCGTCCGGTGCCATCTTCAGCATGGCACCGATGGCACTGTCCTCCAGCTCCTTGGCGATCACGGTCAGCAGTTCCTTGCGCTGAGCCAGCCACTCCAGGCGGGCGTAGAGCTCCTCGCTCTCGCTGAGCTGCGGGGGCTGCGGAACCGGACCGGCGTCCCACTCCCGCGACAGCTCTCGCAGGAGGGTCTCGTCCCCGCGCCCGTAGGCGGCGTTCACACGCGTGATGAACTCCTCCCGCCGAGCCCGTTCCGTCTCCTCCTGGGCCAGATCCGGATGGGCCTTGCGGGCGAGCTCCCGGTACAGCTTCCGGGCCTCCTCGCTGGGCCTGACCCGCTTCGGCGGCTGCACGGGCTGGTCCGTCAGCATGGCGGCGGCCTCCGGCGAGAGACCGTCCGAATCGATCCAGTCGTGGAAGAGCTCGTCGACGCCCGGCATGGGCATCACCAGGGCCCGCGCCTCTTTCGCCCTGCGCAGATCCTCGGGGTCCTGGGTGCGGGCGGCGTGGGCCTCCGCGATCAGGGCGTCGAGCTCGTCGAGCCTGGAGTACATCGGGCCCAGCTTCTGGTGGTGCAGGCGGGAGAAGTTCTCCACCTCGACGCGGAAGGTCTCCACCGCGATCTCGAACTCGATCAGCGCCTGCTCGGCAACGCGTACCGCGCGCTCGAGCCGCGCCTCGGGCCGCTCACCACCCGCCGCGCCGGCCTCCTGGCCGTGCGGATCGCCCTGAGCCCCGGACGCACCCTGCGCGCCCTGCGCACCCTGTACGCCCTGCTGGTCCACGCTGCTCTGTTCGTCCACGCGGTGGTCGTCCTGCTCGTCGTCGGTCCGGGTCGTCGGCGCCCCGGGAGGGTCCTCGGTCACCCGCCCAGCGTATGGCAGAGCGCCGGCCGCCTCGCGCGGCCGGGCCCCGGACCGTCACACGCCCAGCTCGGCGGCCAGTCTCCCGCTCCGCACCGCGGCGACGAGCTCGGCGTGGTCGGCTTCCGTTCGATCCGCGTACAGCACCGCGAACCCGGCCACGGCCTCGTCGAGCTCCTCGTTCTTCCCGCAGTACCCCGCGAGCAGCCGTGGGTCGACGCTGTGCGCATGTGCCCTGGCGAGCAACGCGCCCGTCATCCGGGCGTAGTCGTCTATCTGGTCGGCCGCGAGGGCGGCAGGGTCCACGCTGCCCTTGCGGTTCCTGAACTGGCGCACCTGGAAGGGCCTGCCCTCCACGGTGGCCCAGCCCAGCAGGATGTCGCTGACCACCTGCATCCGCTTCTGCCCCAGCACCACCCGGCGCCCCTCGTGCATCGGCTCGGGCGCTTCGAAGCCGGCGGCCCCCAGGTGGGGCAGCAGTACGGACGGCCGTGCCTCCTTCACCTGAAGCACCAGCGGCTCGCCCCGGTGGTCGATGAGCAGCACCACATAGGACCGCGTCCCGACGCTGCCGGTGCCCACGACCCGGAAGGCGACATCGTGGATCGCATATCGCGCGAGCAACGGCAGCCGGTCCTCTGAGAGCGTCTCGAGATACTCCGCGAGGGAGGCCGCCACGGCGGCCGCCTCCTTGTCCGGCACCCGGCGCAGCACGGGCGGGGTGTCCACGAAGTGGCGCCCGCCGTACGGCGCGACCACCGTCGACTTGGCGGCGAACCGCGCGCTCGTGTTGTTCCGGGCCTTCTCCGAGACCCTCTCGAGCGTCCCCAGCAGATCCCGGGCGTCCGTGTGCGAGACGAGCTCCTCGTCCGCGATCGCGTTCCACGCGTCGAGCACCGAGAGCTTGGCGAGCAGGCGCATGGTCCGGCGGTACGTCCCGGCCGCGTCGAAAGCGCTCCTGCGGCAGGTCTCCTCATCGGCACCCGCCTCACGGCCTGCGAGAACGATCGAGGTGGCGAGTCTCTTGAGATCCCACTCCCAGGGACCGAGGACGGTCTCGTCGAAGTCGTTCAGATCGATGACCAGATTGCCGCGCACGTCCCCGTAGAGCCCGTAGTTCGCCGCGTGGGCATCACCGCAGATCTGGGCCACGACGCCGGTGACGGGCGTGGCAGCGAGGTCATGGGCCATCAGTCCCGCCGAACCGCGCATGAACGCGAACGGGCTCGCGGCCATCCGCCCCACCCTGATCGGCGTGAGCTCGGGCACCCGGCCCCGGTTGGACTCCTCCACGGCCTGCACCGCATCCGGCCGACCCGGCCCGATGACCATGGTGTCGTGCGACGACCGGGGCACGACGGCCCGCAACGCCTTCCCGGCCTTCTTCGGGGAGTCGGGGTCCTGACCTGCCGCACGCCGGGCGAACCCGGGAACGTCCGGAATGCGGTCACTCCCCGAAGCCGACCGCTGTACCGGCGCCATTGCTTCGTCCTCATCCATGGCTGGACCGCCTCCCCCGACGTTGTGCAACATCAATTGCCAACGACGGTACCGCCACGTCTGGCGGCCGTCTCCCCCTGTGGACAACCACAACGGCGGCGTCACGGACGATCTGATGGAGTCCCGCCCGGACCACCGCCCCGCGGTCGACCGCCGGCGACCTCTCTGCCTCCATGCACAGCCTCGTGGGCCTCTCACCGCCTCGGAGGACCCGCCTGCTTGCACGCGACGCGCACGCCCCGCCCGCCGACGCAGCGGCTCGTCAGCAGGACCCGTCCACCCGCATTCCCCCGGGCAGATACGCCTCCGCCCAACGGCCCAGCTCCTTGAGCGCGGGCTCCAGTGCCGCACCGGCCTCCGTGAGCCGGTAGGCGACACGCAGCGGCGGCCCATCGTCGACCTCGCGCACAATCAGCCCGGCCGCTCCCAGCTCGGTGAGCCGGTCGGACAGCATGCGTTCGCTGATGCCCGGGATCGCCCTGCGCAGTTCGGCGAAGTGCACCGGCCGCTGCATCAGCACCGAGACGATCGGGCCGGTCCAGCGCTTGCCGAACAGTTCGAAGACGCGCGTGATCGCCACGTCGACCTTCTTGCACGTCTGCTCGCTGTGATCCGCCATGCCTCCAGCGTACTGCCCACACACCAGCAGATGAAGAAAAGTAAGCTACTGTGCTATTCATAGTTACGCACGGAACTTAGGTACCGCGCCCTTCCCCACTGCACCCTCTGGAGAACGTCATGGCCACGCTGCTGCACATCGATTCCGCCGTCTTCCCGCAGGGCTCCGCATCGCGCGATGTCACTGCCGCCTTTGTGAAGTCCTGGCTGGAGGAGCACCCCGAGGGCAAGGTCGTCTACCGCGATCTGGCCGCGAACCCGCTGCCCCATCTGGACGTCGCCGCCGCTTCCGCAGGTGCCGACGACGCGCTCCGGGCCGAGCTTGCCGCCGAGCTCGCGGCGGCGGACGCCGTGCTGATCGGCGCCCCCATGTACAACTTCACGATTCCGTCCACGCTGAAGGCATGGCTGGACCAGGTGATCATCGTGGGCCACAACGCTGCCCTCCCCGACGGCCCGGTGGCAGGCACCCAATTCACCGTGGTCGCCAGCCGTGGCGGCTCGTACGCCCCCGGCACGCCGCGCGAGAGCTTCGAGTTCGTCCAGAACTACATGGAGAAGGTCCTCACCGGAATGCTCGGTGCAGAGGTCGATTTCATCGTTCCTGAGCTGACGCTGGCTCCGATGAGGCCCGAGATGGCCGAGCTCGTCCCGCTCGCCGAGGCCTCTCGCGCCAAGGCGTTCGAGGAGGCCGCGCAGAAGGCGAAGGACCTCGCGGCGCGCATCGCGGCGTAGCGGGCGACCGGCGCCACCGACCGTCGACCGTGGGACGGCGGCCGACAGCATCGGCGGGACGGCTCAGGCCGTCCCGCCGATGTTCCACGTGAAACATCACAAACCGCTTCGGGCTACAGCCCCGCGTCCCGGGCCAGCAGTGCCGCCTGCACCCGGTTCTCACACTCGAGCTTGGCCAGGATCCGGCTCACATAGGTCTTCACGGTGGCCTCGCTCATATGGAGCCTGCGCCCCGCGTCCGCGTTGGAGAGCCCTTCCCCCAGCAGCGCGAGCACCTCCCGCTCGCGCGAGCTCAGCGCCGCCACCCGCGCCCGGGCCTGCTCGCTGCGCGCCACAGCCCGCCCCGAGGCCAGCTGGTCCACCACATGGCGGGTGGCTCCGGGGGAGAGATAGGCGTCACCGGCCACGGCGGCCCGCACGGCCCGGATCAGCTCCGCGGGGGCGGTGTCCTTCAGCAGGAATCCGGCGCCTCCGTGCTCGAGCGCCCGCAGCACGTTCTCGCGCTCGCCGAAGGTCGTGAGCACGATGACCCGGGCCGACGGCACCGCTCTACGCAGTTCGGAGAGCGCGGTGAGACCGTCCATGACCGGCATCTGTATGTCGAGCAGAACCACATCCGCGCTGTGCGACCGGGCGAGGTCGACGGCCTCACGGCCGTTCGTCCCCTCCGCCACCACTTCGATCTCCCGATCGGAGGTGAGGATCATCCGGATCCCGGCGCGGATCAGCGGCTCGTCGTCGGCGATCACGACCCTGATCGACCCCCCGGACCCGGTCACAAACATCCCCCTACTTTGCTACTTGGCGTCGTACGACTTTTTCTCGACCAGCTTGCCGTCCTTGAAGCAGAACCGGAACACCGGTTCGCTGTCCCAGCTGCCCCCTGTCGCGGAGGAAAGCAGCACCAGACATGAAGACCCCTTCGGCTTCTTGGGGCCTGTTCCCTCAAGGCCACTCGTCGCGAAGGTGTCGCCGTCAGGCAACTGACTGCGTACGTCCTTCTCCGCCATGCCTACATCGACGGCGTCGTACTCATCAGGATCGATCATCCCCTTGTCCAGCGACCCCATCAGGAAGATCAGTCCGAACAGACCGACCACCACCAGCAGAACCGCGGCGGCCACAGCGATCCCGCATCCCAACGCCACCCCGTTGTTCCTGTTCCTGCCACCCATCGCGAGCTCCCTCTCCGAAACGGTCCAGTCCATGACCGGAACACCGTTGCCGAAGGTGACCGGCGACGACTGCTGCCGGAAGTCGTCGGCCGCATCGACGAAGGGCGCGGCCTCGACAGCGCCATACGGGAGTACGCCCGCCACACGGAAGCCGCCGCCGTCGATGGGCCCCGCGTGGACCATCCCGCCCACCAGCCGGGCGCGTTCATGCAGCCCGGTCAGCCCCTGACCACCGCTGACGACCTCGCCGACGGCATCCACGACGCCCGGGGCGGCTGCATTGACGATCTCCACCACGAACGAGTCCGGCTCGTGCCGCAGCTCGACGACGATCGGCGCGCCCGGCGCGTGCTTGAAGGCGTTGGTCAGCGCCTCCTGCGCAATGCGGTACGCCGCGTGGTCCGCGGCGGCCGCGAGCGGCCTGCTCTCTCCCACGCGCCGCAGCTCCACGGCGTAACCCGGGCCCGCCGCCCTGGCAGCCTCGACCAGCCCCGCGATACCGGCCGTCCCCCGTGCAGCCCGCCCCGCCTCGTCCACGGCGGGCGCGGGCGCCTCCACTCCGTCCCTGAGGATGCCGACGACCTCGCGCAGCTCGTGCATCGCGGTCACCGAAGCCTCCCGCAGCACTCCGACCGCCTCTCGCTGGCGCTCGGTCAGTTCCCGGTCCACCTCGAGCGCGCCGGTGTGCACGGCGATGAGCGCGAGCTGGTGCCCGAGACTGTCGTGCATGTCCTGGGCGATCCGCTGCCGTTCCCGCAGCCGCGCCTGCCCGGCCACCATCTCGCGCTCGCGCAGCAGTTGGACGTTACGGTCCTGCAGGGTGTGCAGCAGGGTCCGCCGTTGGGTCCAGTAGCGGCTGGCCAGGCCCGGCACGACCGTCGTCGCCAGGAAGAACAGCGTCGTGAACAGCACCACGGTGAGCGCGCCGTCCCGCGCCGAGCCGTCGGTCAGCGTGAGACCGATGTAGAGGACGTACGCGCCGGTGAACGCTGCCAGTGCCCGGCCCGCACCCGGGATCCGCCGACCGGCCGACCAGCCGACGATCATCATCAGCGGAAACAACCCGCTGGCGACCGCTGTAAGCGCGGACGTCACCACGAGCACGCTCGCGGGAAGCCTCCGCCGCATCAGCGACAGCACGGCGGCCCCCGCCCCCTGACCGGCGACAGCCATAGCCGAATCACTCAGCAGTTCGGCAACGCCGGCGACCATCAGTCCCAGCACGAGGGCGACGACGAGCTCACCGGCGACCCTGCGCCGGGACCACAACTCGGGCGGAGCCAGCCACTGTCCGCCCGCCCGTATCCGGGCCCGGACAGTTCGGGTCCCGGCCCTGGCCCCGGCTCCGGTCCGTATGTTCGATGACGCGTCCACGCCCGCACGATAGTCAGTGGCCGGCGCCGCCCGCGGCCCACTTTCGTCGCGCCACCTCGCGACCTTGGTCGTTGCACCAGGGCCGCCGTCCATCGGTGGGCACCCGCTCGGCGCCCAGGGCTTTACTCGGCACCGAGGGCTTTCTCTTCCCCGGTCCAGCTCCCGCAGGGGGCTCTGGATCAGACCGGGAGCGCGGCTGCGCGCATGGTGAGGTGGGTGGTGAGGAAGGCCCACAGTGCGGGGGCCATCCTCTGCGCCAGGTCGTCCGCGGTGCACAGATCGGCGGAGACGGTGACGCCGGCGAGATGCCCATGGGGGAGGGTGCGGGCGATCTCCTCGGCCAGGGCGGCGCGTCGCCGATGGCCGCTGCCGGGAATGATCAGTGTGGGAACCGGGATGTCGGCGAAGTCGGCAATGCTGGTGAAGGCGCGATCGCGGCGGATTGCGCAGGCGGCGGCGATGCTGGCGGGGTCAGACCGGGAGAGGGCATCGCGAACCGGATTCCCTGTCACCGGCGCGAGATCGGGCGGGACGGACTTCCGGGCGGAGTCGGTCCCGTTGTGGCGGAAGTGTGCGGCACAGCTGTCCGTCCTCGCCGCTTCGCCGTCCCTGACACCGGCGTCGACGTCTTCGGCACCGATGACGACTCCGGCCAGGATGTGCTGCGGGTAGGCCGCGGCCGCGCGAAGTGTGACCGTGCCGCCCATGCCGACGCCGCCCAGGGCCACCTCCTGGAGTCCCAGATGGCTCAGGAGTGCCGCGACGTCGTCGACGTACTGCGCCCACGTGTGCCGCGCGGGGTCGGTGCATACCGAGCGTCCGTAACCACGGATGTCCGGCAGGACGACGGAGTAGCTCTCGGCGAGCCGGCGGGCCAAGGGCACGAGGCTGTGGTGATCCGACCCCTCGCCGTGCAAGAGGATCACGGCCGGCCCCCTCCCGAGGGCGGCGGCATGCAAGGAACAGCCGTCGCTGCCCTGGTAGCTGAGCGCGTCCATCCGTAGACCTCCAGTCACCTTCCGGACTTCCAGCCGACCGCCGGACCGCCGACTGCCGGTTCGGGGCCGAGGTGGCTCGCGTGCATGCCGCGAACGGCCGGGCCGTGGTTCAGGTCGAGACCGCTCACGCGGCCTGTCGACTGCGACCCGGTCGGGGAGCGGGAGCGGCCTGCCCAGGCCACTGGTGCCGCTTCGGACAGCACGGTCGCCGATGTGGCGTGCGTCATACGCTCAAGGGTTGGAGAGGCGTCCGGCGACAACCATCCGGCAGGTGTCCGGAACCGCCCCGCCGAGTGACCGGCCGCGACCCCGCCACCTGACCGGGTTCGGGGCTCGGTGCCTGGCACCAGGCCGGTGCACCAGGCAGGTCGTCCCCCGGCGTGGTACGAATCGGACAGTGGTCCGATGGCGAGTGGAGCACACGTGATCCGGGTACTGGTGGTCGATGACGAGGCCCTGATCCGTACGGGCTTTCAGCACATCCTCGACGCCGCCGACGACATCGAGGTCGTGGCGGCGGTTCCCGGCGGCCGGGCGGTCGTAACGGCGCAGGAGACGCATCCGGACGTCGTCCTGCTGGACATCCGGATGCCCGACGTGGACGGACTCACCGTCCTGGCCGGCCTCCGCCGGCTGCCGCATCCTCCGGTGGTGGCCATGCTCACGACCTTCGACATGGACGAGTACGTGGAAACGGCCCTTCGCTCGGGCGCCGCCGGCTTCCTGCTCAAGGACACCGACCCGGAGGGACTGCCGTTCCTGGTACGCACCCTGGCCGACGGCGGCACCGTACTGTCGTCCAAGGTCACCCGGACGATCGTGGACGGCTACCTGCAGAGTGGTTCCCAGGAACCCCCGCCCCGCAGCCTCGGCCGGCTGACCGACCGCGAGCGCGCCGTACTCGTCCTGATCGCCGAAGGACTGTCCAACGGCGACATCGCCACCCGCATGCATCTGAGTACCGGCACGGTCAAGGACCATGTCAGCGCGATCCTCACCAAGCTGGAGGTGGGCAGCCGCGTCCAGGCGGCCCTGCTTGCCGAACGGGCCGGCCTGCTCAGGCCGCCGCGGCACCGGGAGAGAGGATGACCCCCCGCCGCCTGCCCGCCACACTGCTCGTGGACGCCGCCCTCGTCGTCGTCTCGCTGCTGGACGTCTGGGTCAACGTCACCACCGACGAGCCGCTGCGCCTGGCCTTCGCCGTGGCTGCTTGCCTCTGTCTTCTGCTGCGCCGCCGTCTGCCGCTGCTCACATTCCTGATCACGCTGCCCGCCGTCGTGCTCTCCGACGCGATCTTCGCCGCGCTGGCCGCGCTGTACACGCTCGCCTCCCTCAGCCGCCGCCGCGGCCTGCTGGCCCTCTGCGCCCTGGCGTTCACGCTCAGCGACATGACCTCGTGGCCGTCACCGACCTTCGACCTGTCGGACCCCGCGACCCTGATCACCCTCGGCTACACCTCGGCGACGGCGGCCGCCCCCGTCTTCCTCGGCCAGCTCGTGCAGACCCGCCGCGATCTGTCGCTGCGGATCGCCGAGATCTCCGAGGCACGTGACCACGAGCGGCTGCTGACCGCCCAGACCGCGCTGGCGAAGGAACGCGCGCAGCTGGCCCGTGAGATGCACGACGTGGTCTCCCACCAGGTCAGCCTGATCGCGGTACGGGCCGGTGCGCTCCAGGTCGGCTCGCAGGACGCCGAAGTCAAGGAAGCCGCAGCCACGATCCGGCGGCTGAGCGTGCAGACACTGGACGAACTGCGGCACATGGTCAGCGTCCTGCGGGCCTCCGGGGGCCGCCCGACGGAGCTGACCCCGCAGCCTTCCCTCGCCGACCTCCGGCAACTGGTCGACACCAGCGGCATCGAGGCCGAGCTGCACACGGATGTGCCCGACGGGCTTCCTCCGACCGTCCAGCGCGCCATCTACCGAACCGTCCAGGAAGGGCTGACCAACGTGCGCAAGCACGCCCCCGGCGCCGACGCGACCGTACGCATCCGCCACGACGGCGGAACCGTCCGGCTCACGGTCACCAATACCGTCCCGACCCGGCCGGCTTTCCCGCTGCCCAGCGCGCACTACGGCCTGGTCGGTCTCCGTCAGCGAGCCGCGCTCCTCGGTGGCACCGTCACCTCCGGCCCGACGGCCGACGGCGGCTACGAACTCCGGCTCGAGCTTCCGGCCGACGGCACGTAGTGACCGCCGCCCGTGACCGGTCCGCCCACACCCGCTGAAGATCAATCAGAGACCCGGGCCCCATATCGTGATGAATGCCACGCTGTGGGCACATTCACGTAAATCCGCCCGGACGCCGGCCCTGACCCACCGCGCCACCGCGCCACCGCGCCACCGCGCCACCGCGCCACCGCGCCACCGCGCCACCGACAAGCCTTGCTCTCCAGCAACGGGAAACGAGAAACGGGCCCTCACCAGGACTTTCGTCTCTGGTGAGAACCCGTTTCTTCGGTTTCTCTGGTGCGCGAGGGGGGAGTTGAACCCCCACGCCCTTGCGGGCACTGGAACCTGAATCCAGCGCGTCTGCCTATTCCGCCACCCGCGCATTGGGTGTTGCCGCGGCATCCCTACCTGCTCGGTGTGGGCGCCTTGCGACATGCAGAACATTAGCACGCTGCCGAGGGTCGATTCACATGCGTTTGCTTCGGCCCACAGCGGTCGAGGAGAAGGAGTGGGCAGGGAGCGGGGCGCCCTCCCCCCGGTCCCCCTGGGTGCACCCCGAGTGCGGGACACTGTCAGGAGGCCGCCTCTACGATCCGTGTGGAGATCCGTGTGAGAGGTGACACTCATCGACGGGGCAGACAAGGGGAACCAGCCGATTTCCCGACGCGTGGATACGATCAGTAAGCAGTATCAGGACGGCAGCAACGGAGGAGGTGCCTCATGGGAGTCCTGAAGAAGTTCGAGCAGCGACTTGAAGGTCTGGTCAACGGCACCTTCGCCAAGGTGTTCAAGTCCGAGGTCCAGCCTGTCGAGATCGCCGGCGCCCTCCAGCGCGAGTGCGACAACAACGCGACGATCTGGAACCGTGAGCGGACCGTCGTCCCCAACGACTTCATCGTGGAGCTGAGCGCGCCGGACTACGAGCGCCTCAGCCCCTACTCGGGCCAGCTCGGCGACGAGCTCTCGGGCCTGGTCCGGGACTACGCCAAGCAGCAGCGGTACACCTTCATGGGCCCGATCAAGGTCCATCTGGAGAAGGCCGAGGACCTCGACACCGGTCTGTACCGGGTGCGCAGCCGCACACTCGCGTCGAGTACGTCACAGTCCCCCGAGCGCGCGCCCGCCGGACCTGGGGCGGGCCTGCAGGGCGCCCCCGCGGGCGGTCCGCAGGGCGGCGGTTACGGTTACCCTCCTGTTGGTGCACCTCCCATGCCGGCCGCACCGCCGCCCGGGATGAACCGGCCGGGCCCCGCGCCCACCGCCGGCCGCCCGACGGCAGCGGCACCCGGCGCCATGCCGGGGACACAGGTGCGCCGCTGGATCGAGATCAACGGCACACGCCATCAGATCTCCCGCCCGACGCTGGTGCTGGGCCGCAGCACCGAGGCCGACGTGCGGATCGACGACCCCGGCGTTTCGCGCCGTCACTGCGAGATCCGGACCGGAACGCCCTCGACGATCCAGGATCTCGGGTCCACCAACGGCATCGTGGTAGACGGGCAGCACACCACCCGCGCTACGCTCCGCGACGGCTCGCGGATCGTCGTGGGCAGCACCACCATCGTTTACCGGCAAGCCGAAGGGTGAAGCGGGGGCAATGTCAGAGCTGACCCTGACGGTCATGCGGCTGGGTTTCCTGGCCGTTCTGTGGCTGTTCGTCATCGTGGCCGTCCAGGTCATCCGCAGCGACCTGTTCGGTACGCGCGTCACGCAGCGCGGCTCACGCCGCAACGCCGACGCCCGACCGCAGCAGGCCGCCCCGCGCCAGGCCGCCGCGCCTCCGCAGCAGCGCCAGCAGGCCACGCGCCAGCGCCGCGGCGCGCCCACCAAGCTGGTCGTCTCCGAGGGCAGCCTCACCGGCACCACGGTCGCGCTGCAGGGCCAGACGATCACGCTGGGCCGTGCCCATGATTCGACGATCGTGCTGGACGACGACTACGCGTCCAGCCGGCATGCCAGGATCTACCCGGACCGTGACGGCCAGTGGATCGTCGAGGATCTCGGGTCCACCAACGGCACGTATCTCGACCGGACCCGGCTCACCACCCCGACACCGATTCCGCTGGGCGCGCCGATTCGCATCGGCAAGACCGTCATCGAGCTGCGGAAGTAGTACGACAATGAGCGAGCGGAGCGAGCGAGCCGCGGCGGTCCCCACACGGGACGCCGCAGCGGTCCCGGCAGCGGGCCGGCACGGGCAGCTCCCGACCGGAGGGTGGGCAGTGTGGCTCGAGACCGGCTGTACCCCGAGGCAGCGGATTCGACAGGGCAGGTGCGCATGAGTCTGTCACTGCGCTTCGCCGCCGGATCGCACAAGGGCATGATCCGGGAGGGCAACGAGGACTCCGGCTACGCCGGCCCGCGTCTGCTCGCGATCGCCGACGGCATGGGCGGCCAGGCCGCGGGTGAGGTCGCCTCCTCCGAGGTCATCTCGACCCTCGTCCAGCTCGACGACGACGTACCGGGCTCGGACATCCTCACCTCGCTGGGTACGGCCGTGCAGCGGGCGAACGACCAGCTGCGGGCGATGGTCGAGGAGGACCCCCAGCTCGAGGGCATGGGCACCACCCTGACCGCGCTGCTGTGGACCGGCCAGCGACTGGGTCTCGTCCACGTCGGCGACTCCCGCGCCTATCTTCTCCGCGACGGCGTGCTGACCCAGATCACGCAGGACCACACCTGGGTGCAGCGTCTTGTGGACGAGGGCCGGATCACCGAGGAAGAGGCCACGACCCACCCGCAGCGCTCCCTGCTGATGCGCGCGCTGGGCAGCGGCGACCATGTGGAGCCCGATCTCTCCATCCGCGAGGTCCGCGCCGGTGACCGCTATCTGATCTGCTCCGACGGACTGTCCGGCGTCGTCTCCCACCAGACGATGGAGGACGCCCTCGCCAGCTACCAGGGCCCGCAGGAAACCGTGCAGGAGCTGATCCAGCTCGCGCTGCGCGGCGGCGGCCCGGACAACATCACGGTGATCGTCGCGGACGTCCTCGACGTCGACGGCGGCGACACCCTTGCCGGACAGCTCAGCGACACCCCTGTCATCGTCGGCGCGGTCGCCGAGAACCAGGTGCAGCTGGGCGACAACGGCGCCATGCAGACCCCCGCGGGACGCGCGTCCGGCCTCGGTCGCCCCGTTCCCCCCACCCACGGCGGAGGCGGTTTCGGTCCTCCCGGCAGCGGTGACGGGATGGGCTACGGCGGGATGCCGCCCGAGGGCAGCTTCGGGGCGTACTCCGACGAGGACTTCGTCAAGCCGCGCTCCGGCCGGAAGTGGCTGAAGAGATCCTTCTTCTCCGTCGTCGCACTCGCCGTCGTCGGCGGCGGTCTGTACGGCGCCTGGCGCTGGACGCAGACCCAGTACTTCGTCGGCACCAAGGGAACGCACGTCGCGCTCTACCGGGGCATCAGCCAGGACCTGGCCTGGGTCTCGCTCTCGGACATCGAGAAGGACCACCCCGAGATCGAACTCAAGTACCTGCCGCCCTACCAGCAGAAGCAGGTGAAGGAGACGATCACCGAGGGCAGCCTCGGCGACGCGCGCGACAAGATCGAGGAACTCGCCGTGCAGGCGTCCGCCTGCAAGAAGGACGAGCAGCGCCGCGCCGCGGACCGCGCGTCCAACGCGAAGACCGGTGAGGGCGAGGCCGGCGGTACGACCGGCACGAAGCCCCCGACGACCCAGTCCGCCAAGTCCAACACCACCGCAGCCGCTCCCTCTCCGGGCCCCACCCTCTCGGAGGACGAGCAGAAGCTGGCCTCGAACTGCGACAAGCAGTAAGCGGTAGAGCGGTAAACCCGTAGGGGGCCTTTCTCCACCATGAGCGTTGTCACCAACACGACCACCATCGGCGCGATCGAAGCACCGAGCCGCCGTAACACCGAGCTGGCGCTGCTCGCTTTCGCCGTGATCATTCCGGTGTTCGCCTACGCCAATGTGGGCCTCGCGCTCACCGGCAGCGTGCCCACCGGAATGATCGGGTACGGTCTCGGTCTCGGACTGCTCGCGGGCGTGGCCCACCTCATCGTGCGCAAGTTCGCCAAGTACGCCGACCCGCTGCTGCTCCCCCTGGCGACTCTGCTCAACGGTCTTGGCCTGGTGATGATCTGGCGGCTGGACCAGTCACCCAGGCTGATCGCGCGTGCTGAGCGGCTCTTCGGCAGCTACAGCCCCGACGCCCCCAAGCAGCTGCTGTACTCGGCGATCGGCATCGCCCTCTTCGTCGGTGTGCTCCTGCTGCTCAAGGATCACCGCATCCTGCAGCGCTACACGTACATCTCGATGGTCACGGCTCTGATTCTGCTGATCCTGCCGGTGTTCTTCCCGGCGGTGAACGGCGCCAAGATCTGGATCAGCCTCGGGCCGTTCACCATTCAGCCCGGTGAGTTCGCGAAGATCATCATCGCGATCTTCTTCTCCGGGTATCTGATGGTCAAGAGGGACGCCCTTGCGCTGGCCAGCCGCCGGTTCATGGGCCTGTACCTGCCCCGTGGCCGCGACCTCGGACCGATCCTGGTCGTCTGGGCCATGTCGATCCTGATCCTGGTCTTCGAGACCGACCTCGGCACCTCGCTGCTGTTCTTCGGCATGTTCGTCGTCATGCTGTACGTCGCCACCGAGCGGACCAGCTGGATCGTTTTCGGTCTGCTGATGTCGGCTGTCGGCGCGGTCGGAGTGGCGTCCTTCGAGTCTCACGTCCAGCAGCGCGTCCAGGCGTGGCTCGAGCCGTTCGCGCCGGCGACCCTCGCGCAGAGCGATCAGGCTGCACAGGCGCTGATGGCCTTCGGCGCCGGAGGCACTCTCGGCACCGGCCTCGGCCAGGGCAACTCCGACCTGATCATGTTCGCCGCGAACTCCGACTTCATCCTCGCCACCTTCGGGGAGGAGCTGGGCCTGGCCGGAATGATGGCGTTCCTGCTGCTCTACGGTCTGATCGTGGAGCGTGGTGTACGGACAGCCCTCGCCGCCCGCGACCCGTTCGGCAAGCTTCTCGCCATCGGCCTCTCCGGCGCCTTCGCCATTCAGATCTTCGTCGTCGCGGGTGGTGTCATGGGCCTCATCCCGCTGACCGGTATGACGATGCCCTTCGTCGCCTACGGCGGTTCCTCCGTGATCGCCAACTGGGCTCTGATCGGCATTCTGATCCGTATCAGCGACACCGCGCGCCGTCCTGCCCCCGCGCCCGCCCCGTCCCCCGATGCCGAGATGACCCAGGTGGTCCGACCGTGAACAAGCCCCTGCGCCGAATCGCGATCTTCTGTGGGCTCCTCGTCCTCGCCCTGCTGATCCGCACCAACTGGCTTCAGTACGTCGAGGCCGATGATCTGAACACCAACGGCAAGAACCGCCGGGTGCAGATCGAGCGGTACGCCAGCGAGCGCGGCAGCATCATCGTCGACGGCAAGCCCATCACCGGCTCCGTCGCGACGGACGACACCGACTTCAAGTACAAGCGCACCTACGTCGACGGCCCCATGTGGGCCCCGGTCACCGGCTACGCCTCGCAGGCCTACGACGCCAACCAGATCGAGAAGCTCGAGGACGGAATCCTCACCGGCAACGACGACCGGCTCTTCTTCGACCGCACGATGGCGATGTTCACGGGCGACAAGAAGAAGGGTGGCAATGTCGTCACCACCCTGAACGGCAAGGCGCAGAAGGCGGCGTACGAAGGCCTCGGCGACAAGAAGGGCGCGGTCGCGGCCATCGACCCGCGCACCGGAAGGATCCTGGCACTCGCGTCGACGCCGTCGTACGACCCCTCGACCTTCGCTGGCTACTCGCGCAAGGACGAGAAGGCCTGGCTCGCGCTGGAGAAGGACAAGGACAAGCCGAAGCTGAACCGCGCGCTGCGCGAGACCTACCCGCCCGGCTCCACCTTCAAGGTCGTCACGGCCGCCGCCGCCCTCGAGCACGGCGTCGTCTCGGACATCAACGCGCCGACCGACACCCCCGAGCCGTACAAGATCCCGCTGTCCACCCGGCCGATGATCAACCAGCACGGCGGCTGTGAGAAGGCGAGCCTGAACAAGGCCCTGGAGATCTCCTGCAACTCCGTCTTCGCCAACCTCGGTGACAAGGTCACCCGGGACAAGATGGTGGAGACCGCCGAGAAGTTCGGCTTCAACAACCCCGAGATCGACACCCCCGTCCGCGCCTCCGCCTCCGTCTACGACAAGAACATGGACCGCGGCGGCAACGCGCAGTCCTCCATCGGTCAGTTCAACACCGCGACCACTCCCCTCCAGATGGCCATGGTCACCGCTGCGATCGCCAACGACGGCAAGCTGATGAAGCCGTACATGATCGACCGGCTCGAGTCGCCCAACCTCGACGAGCTCGAGCGGACCGAGCCCGAGGAGATGAGCCGCCCGCTCTCGGAGGAGAACGCGCAGCGCCTCCAGCAGATGATGGAGAACGTCGTCGAGAACGGCACCGGCACGAACGCGAAGATCGACGGCGCCAAGGTCGGCGGCAAGACCGGTACCGCCCAGCACGGCGTCGGGAACAGCAAGCGCCCTTACGCCTGGTTCATCTCGTACGCCAAGACCGACGACGGCTCGCCGGTCGCGGTCGCGGTCGTGGTCGAGGACTCGTCGGGCACCGCGCGTGACGACATCAGCGGTGGCGGACTCGCCGCGCCGATCGCGAAGGATGTGATGAAAGCGGTGCTCGACAGCAAGGAGTGACGCATGTCACTGACCCGGGGTCGTCCCGCCTCATACACGCACAATGCGATACCGGTCGCATATCAGGTCCGGGCCATGGGCGGAACACGTGCGGTGTGGCCGGTAGCGTATGCGCGAACAGCACACCGCCGGACCACACACGGGTGCGGTCGGGACTGACGGAGAGGGCTGGAACAGTTATGGAAGAGCCGCGTCGCCTCGGCGGCCGGTACGAGCTGGGCTCGGTGCTCGGCCGTGGTGGCATGGCCGAGGTCTACCTCGCCCACGACACCCGGCTCGGCCGCACCGTTGCCGTGAAGACGCTGCGGGCCGACCTCGCCCGTGACCCGTCCTTCCAGGCCCGGTTCCGCCGTGAGGCCCAGTCGGCCGCCTCGCTGAATCATCCTGCGATCGTCGCGGTGTACGACACGGGCGAGGACTACGTCGAAGGCGTGTCGATCCCGTACATCGTGATGGAGTACGTCGACGGCTCCACGCTCAGAGAGCTGCTGCACTCCGGGCGGAAGCTGCTGCCAGAGCGCACGCTGGAGATGACCGTCGGCATCCTCCAGGCCCTGGAGTACTCGCACCGCAACGGCATCGTCCACCGTGACATCAAGCCGGCGAACGTCATGCTGACGCGCACCGGTCAGGTCAAGGTCATGGACTTCGGCATCGCGCGCGCCATGGGCGACGCGGGCATGACCATGACCCAGACCGCGGCTGTCATCGGCACGGCCCAGTACCTCTCCCCGGAGCAGGCCAAGGGCGAGCAGGTCGATGCGCGGTCCGACCTCTACTCCACCGGCTGTCTGCTCTACGAGCTGCTGACCGTGCGGCCGCCGTTCGTCGGGGACTCCCCGGTCGCGGTCGCCTATCAGCACGTACGGGAGGAACCGCAGCCGCCCAGCGTCTTCGACCCCGAGATCACGCCCGAAATGGACGCGATCGTGCTGAAGGCCCTGGTCAAGGACCCCGACTACCGCTACCAGTCCGCCGACGAGATGCGCGCCGACATCGAGGCCTGCCTCGACGGCCAGCCGGTCGCGGCGACAGCCGCGATGGGCACCGTCGGCTACGGCGGCGGTTACGGCGCCCAGAACGGCGACGACAAGCCCACCACGGCGCTGCGCCAGGCCGACCCGGCCGGGCAGACGTCGATGCTGCCGCCCATGAACCCCGACGACGGCGGATACGGGTACGGCTACGACGACCGCCCGGACCGCCGCCGCCAGAAGAAGTCGAACACCTCGACGATCCTGCTCGTGATCGCGGGCATCCTGGTTCTCGTCGGCGCGATCCTCATCGGCAAGGCGGTCTTCGACGGGGACGACGGCGCGGGCAAGATCGCCGTTCCGAACCTCGTCGGGAAGCCGTTCGAGGAGGCCAAGCAGCTCGGAGTCAACGCCAAGGTCAAGGTCGTCAAGAACGGGACCGACCGCTGCGACGAGCCGAAGGGCAGCGTCTGCACCCAGACTCCGGCCGCGGCCGAGGGCGCCAAGATGAACGAGGGCGAGACCATCCAGGTCGTCGTCTCTTCGGGTTCGCCCCTGGTCGAGGTACCGGACGTCACGGAGCAGTCCGAGGAGAAGGCCACAACGCGGCTGGAGGAGAAGGGCTTCGACGTCAAGACGGAGTCGGTCGAGTCCGACCAGGAGGCCGGCACGGTCGTGAGCCAGGACCCCGAAGGCGGCACCAAGGCGGAAAAGGGGATCGAGGTCACCCTGAAGATCGCCAAGCAGGCCACCAAGCCGGTTCCCAACGTCGTGGGCTCGCAGTTCGCCGCCGCCGAGAACCAGCTGAAGACCCTCGGCTACACGGTCGTCCGGACTGATGTCGACTCCGACAAGCCCGCGGGCGAGGTCGTCGCGCAGGACCCTGCGGCCGACACCAGGCAGCCGAAGGGCACCACGATCACCCTGCAGGTCTCCAAGGGCCCGCAGACCCCACAGACACAGGTCCCCGAAGTGAGGACCAAGCGTCTGGGCGAGGCCAAGCAGATCCTGGCCCAGGCCGGCTACACGAACATCCAGCTCGCCGCCGGCAGTGCCAACGACGACAACGCGATCGTCACCGCCATGGATCCGCAGCCCAACACCCCGGCAGACCCGGCGACCACGACGATCACGCTCCAGACGATCGGCGGCAACGGCGGCAACGGCGGCAACCAGGGCGGGAACAACAACGGCGGAGGCTTCTTCGGAGGCGTAGGCGGCTAGCCCCCGTCCGACGGCAAACGGAAAAGCCCCGGCACCTCCCAGGTGCCGGGGCTTTCCGCTGTGCGCAGGGCCCCTCTGCTGTCGCCGCCCTCCGCTCTCCGCGAGGCTGTCGGCTGTCGGTGGAACCGCCCGCTGTCCGCGAGGCCCACAAGCCCGCCCGTACCGCTAGCGCAGCTCGGCCGGCCTCGTACGGTCCCTGTCGACCTTCTCCGTGCGCTCCAGCTCGCCCCAGACGATGTACCGGTAGTCGGAGGTGTAGACGGGCGTACACGTCGTCAGCGTGATGAAGCGGCCGGGCTTGGTCCTGCCCGACTCCTTCGGGACCGGCTGGAGCACGTCGACGTTGAACTTGGACGTCTCCTTGAGGTCCTTGAAGACCTTGTAGACGTACCAGGTGTCCTTGGTCTCGAAGACGATCGTGTCGCCCGTCTTGAGCTTGTGGATGTTGTGGAACTTGGCGCCGTGACCGTCGCGGTGCGCGGCGAGCGTGAAGTTGCCCAGCTTGTCGGCCGGGAGGGCCGACTTGATGGGGGCGGTGTAGTAGCCCGCGACGCCGTGGTTGAGGGTGTCGGGGTCGGTGCCCTTCTTGACCAGCACCTCGCCGTTCCTCATGGCGGGTACGTGAAGGAAGCCGATGCCGTCCTTGGTGTCCAGCGCGCCCGGCCCCCCTGCCCAGCGGTCACGCACCAGGTTTCCGTCCTTGGCGGCCTCCCGCTCGGCGACGACGTTCGTCCACCACAGCGAGTAGACGACGAAGAGGGCCAGCAGCACCCCTGCGGTGATCAGCAGCTCGCCGAAGACACTGATGACGCCGGCGATCCGGCTGCGTGCACGTGCCACTGCACCTGTCCCCGTTTTCTGTCGTCCTGAAGTCCGGTCATACGTCAGCCGACGAGCGCGTCGGGCTTGCCCTTGCTGCGCGGGCGTTCGCCGACCATCTTGCCCCACACGATCATTCGGTACGTACTCGTGAACTCCGGCGTGCAGGTGGTCAGCGTGATGTAACGGCCGGGCTTGGTGAAGCCCGAGCCGGGCGGTACGGGACTGATCACGCTGACGTTCGAGGGCGAGGTCTGGGGAAGGATCGCCGCCATCGTGTAGGTGTAGTAGGCGTCCTGCGTCTCGACGACGATCGGGTCGCCGGGCGTGAGGCGGTTGATGTAGCGGAACGGTTCGCCGTGGGTGTTGCGGTGGCCGGCGACGGCGAAGTTGCCCTGCTTGTCGGACGGCATCGCGGTCTTGAGCCGGCCGTCGGCGTAGTGGCCGACCATGCCCCGGTCGAGCACCGCGTGTTTGTCGATGCCCTCGGCGATGGGGACGACGACATCGAGCTTGGGGATGTGCATGATGGCGAAGCCCTGCCCCGGCTCGAAGACTCCCGGTGCCCGGCCCTTGGCCCAGTCGTCCTGGATCCTGTCGGCGGCGGCGTTGGCCTGCTGTCCGGCAAGGATGTTCGTCCACCACAGCTGGTAGGTGACGAAGAGCAGCATCAGCACGCCCATGGTGATGAAGAGTTCACCGAAGACGCGGCTGGCGATGACCGCCGGGCTGTCCTTCTGTGCGCGGGCGAGGCGGCGCGCCTCCACCCGGGAGAGCGGGGCGCCGCTGTCCGTACGGTCCGTAGGCGTGGTGTCCGGGCGCGTGGGCGGTGCGGCAGCCGCCCTGCGCCGCCCACGTCCTTTTGCTGCGGCACGCCGGCGCTCTGCGCGGCCTCCGGTGGGTGCCTCGGGCCCCTCGGGCGACTCGGTGGGGGCGGCCCGGTGCGTCCCTCCCGCCCGGTGTTTGCCGTGCGTGCCGTCGGAGCGGAGCCCGCCCGTCCCGTCGTCGGGCAAAGGCACGGACGCAGGCACATAGGTGGGCTCATCACCGGGCAGGGACGGGTGCGCGTAGAACGGCTCCGGGGCGAACTCTGGCTGTCCGTACCAGTCCCGCTGGTACTCCTCAGAGTCGTCCGCCGAGTACTGGGGGTAGCCGGACCACTCCTGCGGCTCCTGGGGCCCCGGGGGAACGCCCCCGGCCCAGGACCACGGCGTACCCCCCTCGCCGCTCACGCCAGGGCCTTGCCCACCACCGGCGCGAGCCCTGCCGAGCGGCCGACCGCGCCCGTGTCGCCACACTGCTCCAGCCAGTTGGCGAGCATCAGATGACCGTGTTCGGTGAGAACCGACTCGGGATGGAACTGCACGCCCTCGACGGCCAGTTCACGGTGGCGCAGCCCCATGATGATGCCGTCCTCCGTGCGCGCCGTCACCTCCAGCTCGTCCGGTACCGTCCTCGGCTCCGCCGCCAGCGAGTGGTAGCGCGTCGCGGTGAAGGGGGAGGGAAGCCCGCCGAAGACGCCCTTGCCCTCGTGCAGCACGAGGGAGGTCTTGCCGTGCAGCAGCTCGGGAGCGCGGTCGACGACTCCGCCGTACGCCACGGCCATCGACTGCATGCCCAGGCAGACGCCGAAGACCGGGATGCCGCTCGCGGCGCAGTGGCGGACCATCTCGATGCAGACACCGGCCTGTTCGGGCGCGCCGGGCCCGGGCGACAGGAGCACACCGTCGAAGCCGTCCTGCGCATGCGAGGTGGACACCTCGTCGTTGCGCACGACTTCGCACTCCGCGCCCAGCTGGTAGAGGTACTGGACGAGGTTGAAGACGAAGCTGTCGTAGTTGTCGACGACGAGAATGCGCGCGCTCACTGGCCGTCCACCGTCACATCGTTGAACGGAAGCAGCGGCTCCGCCCAGGGGAACACGTACTGGAACAGCACATAGACGACCGCGAGGACCAGCACGAGCGAGATGCACGCCCGCGCCCATGCGTTGCCCGGCAGATGCCGCCAGATCCAGCCGTACATGCCGTCCCTTTCCGTTCGGTACGGCACCAGACTAAAGGGCTCAGGGGGCCTGTGGGTCAGCTGTGGAAAGCTGGGGGCCTCCCGTCCGTCACGGGTCGCGTGTCGTCGAGGTGCGCCCAGGCGACCAGCCGGTGGCTGCTTCCCCACTCGGGATCGCAGGTGGTCAGGGTCAGATAGCGGCCGGCCCCGTCGAACCCGGACCGGCCGGGGACGGGGTCGATGACGGCGACATCTCCGGGGACGGTCCGATAGGGCTTCTGCTTGACGCGGTACGTGAACCACGTCGTTCCGTCCGTGACGATCACCGCGTCCCCCGGCCGCAGCCGCGGGAAGTCCTTGAACGGGTCCCCGTAGGTACGGCGGTGACCGGCCACCGCGAAGTTCCCGGCGTCGCCAGGGCGGGCGGTCCCTGCGTAGTGGCCGAGTCCCTTCTTCAGGGTCCCGGCTCCCGTGCCCTCCAGGACCGGCCAGTCCCAGCTCGCACCGAAACGGGGGATGTACATGACCGCGAAGGGCTTCCCGGCCGTGTACGGCCCGGGAGTCGCCGCAGGCGCAGGCGTCCCGGGCGCCGCCGGGGTTTTCACGGGTAGCCGGGCCCACTCCTCCTGGAGCCGGACGATCTCCCCGTCGGTCGCGTCCGCGGCCTTCACGCCGGTCCAGAACAGCACGTACACCACGAAGAGCACGATGACGGTGCCGACAGTGATGCAGATCTCGCTGAAGGTCCTGACGATCAGTCGCACCGGCACCGGCGGACCCCTCCCCGGGAGCTAGCTCACAGGCTTCGCGTAGTGGAGATCCACTGTGCCCGAGTAGCCGGGGAGAGTCACCGCCCCGTGTTCGTCGACTTTCCAGCCGAGTCCGTAGGCCTGGACGTACAGCTGGTAGTTCTGGATCGCGGGCGACGCGGTCAGCGCGCGCTTGAGCTTGCCGGGGTCACCGACAGCAGTGATCTTGTACGGCGGGGAGTAGACGCGGCCCTGGAGGATCAGCGTGTTGCCGACGCAGCGCACCGCGCTGGTGGAGATCAGCCGCTGGTCCATGACCTGGATGCCCTCGGCGCCGCCCTGCCAGAGCGCGTTCACCACGGCCTGCAGATCCTGCTGGTGGATGACCAGGTCGTTGGCCTGCGGTTCCGGGTAACCCGGGGCGGCCTGGGCATTCGGCGGAGCGTCGTTGAGGGTGACCGAGACGGCCCGGCCTCTGAGCTTCCTGGTCCCTGCGGCCTCTTCCAGGCCCTGGAGTTTGTCGTCCTCGGCCTTGGTGGAACCGTCGTCGCGGCGGGCGAGAGCGTCGACGTCCTTGCGGACCGCGCCGGTGGATTCGTCCAGCTCGGCGTTCTTCTCGCTGCGCTGCTGGATCAGGTCGGACAGCTTCAGCAGCGAGTCGTCGGTGCGGAGATTGGTCCCCTTGGCCGTGTTGAAGCTGGTGACGAAGATCAGCCCGGCGAGCGCGAAAACGGCAGCCGTCAGCAGCCGGACCGGCCGCCATGCGAAGCGGCGGGTCGGCCCTTGGGGGGAGTCGGCGGAATTGCTCAACGTACCCTTACTCCTACGGTGACCGCGGAAGCACTACGCTAACGGACGCCCGGGGGGAGGCCGAGATCCCCCTCGCTCCCACCCCGGCGCCAGCCACAGTTCCCCTGCGCGGTCACGCAGCGCATCGACAGGAGAGTCCCTCGTGCCGAAGTCACGTATCCGCAAGAAGGCCGACTTCACGCCGCCTGCCACGAAGCAGGCGACCAACATCAAGCTGACGAGCCGCAGCTGGGTCGCGCCGGTGATGCTCGCGCTGTTCCTCATCGGACTGGCCTGGATCGTCCTCTTCTACGTCACCGACGGCCGTCTGCCCATCGAGTCCATCCACAACTGGAACATCGTGGTCGGCTTCGGCTTCATCGCCGGCGGCTTCGCCGTATCCACCCAGTGGAAGTAGCCGCCACGGCGGCTGTCAAGCTCTGCCCCAAGGTTATCCACAGCGTTGTCCACAGCAGTGGGAAAAGGTCTGACGATCTGTGGATAACTCAGGGAGTGTTGACGCCGGTGTGACTGCGGCGGCCATTCCAGCGACATCAGCCTTCACCGCTCGCCCCTTGGCCCTCCTGGGAAAACCCAGTTCAGGGACGAGGGGCACAGCTGTTCTCCACGGGATGCACAAGATCCGCCACACGCTGTGGACAACTTTGGGGAAAGCTCGCGCTCAAGTGAGCATGAGGGTCCTCGCCACCACAATGCCGATGGTCACGGCCAGGACCAGCGCACAGGTCCCGTACTGCACGAGGGCCCTTCGCTCACGCGGCGCGTGCACCAGTCCGAAGGCGATGGCCGTGCCCGCGATCAGCCCGCCAAGATGCGCCTGCCACGAGATGTTGGCCCAGGGGTTGAAGGTGAAGAGCAGATTCAGCGCGAGGAGCGCGATCACCGGGCGCATGTCGTAGTTGAGCCGGCGCAACAGCACGGCCGTGGCGCCGAGCAGACCGAAGACCGCTCCGGAAGCGCCGAGCGTGCCCGTCGTCGGTGCGGCAAGAAGGTAGGCCAGCGCGCTGCCCGCCAGGCCCGACAGAAGGTAGAGCGCGAGATAGCGCGCCCGGCCGAGTGCTGCCTCCAGCGGACCGCCCAGCCACCACAGTCCCAGCATGTTGAAGGCGATGTGCCAGATCTCCTGGTGCAGGAACATCGAAGTGAGAAGCCGGTACCACTGCCCGTCGGCGACGCCTTCGAGGACCAGGTGCGGTGGCGCCGGCCATGCCCCCACCAGGATCAGCTCGTTGACCACCCGGGCCTGGCCGATGAGGGCGACCAGGAACACCGCGAGATTGATTCCGATCAGGATCTTGGTGATCAGACGCGGGTCGCCCTCCGCGACCGTACCGCCGGCGATCGTACGGGGCCGGTTCGCGGCAGGGGCGTGCCCCGTGCCGGACCCGTCCCGCACGCACCCGGGGCACTGGAAGCCGACGGAGGCGCTGACCATGCACTCCGGGCAGATGGGCCGCTCACAGCGGGTACACCTGATGCCCGTCTCACGGCCGGGATGGCGGTAACAGCTCGGCAGCCCGTGTGCCGCCTGGGGCCGGTCCGGGCTTCCTGGCGCCTGATCCATGAGGTCCCCTCGTCTCCTGCGCAATGCATCGCCCCGCTCGTCTGACGGACGAGCGGGGCGGAAAGTTTCCGTGGCGGAACCGGCCCTCGCGGATCAGCTCGCGCGCGTCTCGACGACGACGGACTCGATCACGACGTCGTCGACCGGGCGGTCGGTGCGCGGGTTGGTCCGGGCGGTCGCGATGGAGTCCACCACCTTCTTGCTGGCCTCGTCGGCGACCTCACCGAAGATGGTGTGCTTGCGGGTCAGCCAGGCGGTCGGCGCCACGGTGATGAAGAACTGCGAGCCGTTCGTGCCCGGTCCGGCGTTCGCCATGGCCAGCAGGTACGGCTTGTCGAAGGCCAGATCCGGGTGGAACTCGTCCCCGAACTCGTACCCCGGGCCACCAGTACCGTTGCCCAGCGGATCGCCGCCCTGGATCATGAAGCCGCTGATCACGCGGTGGAAGACCGTGCCGTCGTACAGCTTGTCCGTGGACTTCTTACCGGTCGCCGGATGCGTCCACTCACGCTGTCCGGTGGCGAGCTCGGTGAAGCTCTTGACCGTCTTCGGCGCGTGGTTCGGCAGAAGCCGGACGTTGATGTCGCCTTGGTTGGTCTTCAAGGTGGCATAAAGCTGCTCGGCCACGGTCTGCCTTCCTCAAGTCTTCTCTGACGTCCACCGATCCTTGCACGGAAGCGCCGTCTGCACAGAAAGCGTGACCCGTATGCCCGTCCCGCATGCCGAGCCAGCGCTGAGCGGGCATGATTTCGAAAAGGGCGGATAGGCGAAAACCATGCCTTGCCTGGGACGACAACCCCCAGACCCCGCACGCCACCGAGGAGGAGGATCCCGTGACCCGCATGGAAAGCGTGCGCGCCGCGACCGATACGGCCAAGGAAAGCGTGCTGCACGCCGCGGAAGTGGTGGGGCCTTACGCCGGCACGGCGAAGGACCATGCCGCGCAGTACGCGCACGAGGCTCGCGTGTACCTCGCGCCGAAGGTGTCCCGGGCCGCGCACCAGGCCCGCCATCAGGCTCGCGTCCAGTACGACTCCAGGGTGGCCCCGCATGTGCCACCGAAGGTTGACGACGCTGCTCACCGGGCCGCCGTCATGACCCGGACTGCCGCGCGTCAGGCGGCGGACTACACGAAGCCGCGGTTCGAGCACGCCGTCGCGGTGGCTCAGCCCGTCGGTCAGGAGGCCGCGGCCCGATCCACAGCCGCCCTGGCCGCGCTGCGCGGTCAGGTTACGGCGAAAGAGATCGAGAAGCTGGTCAAGAAGCATGAGCGGCGGGCCAAGGCCGGCCGGGTCGCCAAGGGCGTGGGGCTGCTCTCGGTGCTGGCCGTCGGGCTCTTCGCCGCCTGGAAGTGGTGGGACAAGCAGGCCAACCCGGACTGGCTGGTCGAGCCTCCCGCTCCCACCGAGGTCTCGGACCCCGATGGTCCGTTGGCATCGGTCGACGGGAGTGGTCAGTCGGCGCTGGACCCGGAGATTCAGGCGAAGCAGGCGGAGGCGGACCGCGATGATCGGCGCTGACGCCGGCCATGGTCCGTATGCGGGCGGCCACGCGGTGGCGCACCCGGGTCGTTGCCGGACGCGGTAGGCAGGCGGCTGGAGCAGCCTGGGCGACGCGGGCGACCTGATCGGCCTGATCGGCCTGAGCAACGGAGACAGCCGAGGCAGCACGGGCAACGGGGCGGCCGGGGCAGCGGGCGCCGGGAGATGCGAGAGCTTCCCGGCGCCTCATGCTGTCGCCGTGGCCGGTTCCGCGTAGGCGACGGGCGAGAGGCCTTCCATGGCCGCCGCGAGGTCGGGCTCGGCGGGCAGATGACGTACCGCCGGTGACGCGCCATGGGCCTCGGCTCCGATGCGCTGCTTGATCGTCGGCGGCAGCGACCGGTCCCGCGATGCCCTGGGCCGGACCACCCCCTGCGACGTCCCGTACCCGGCGGCCGCGCTCCTCGGGCGCTTCTGCGCCGCGGGCTCCTCCGGCTGCCGCACGGCCTGCTGCTGAGCGGCCGAGGCGGCGGGTGCGAATCCCAGGGAGGCGAGCAGTGCGACAAGCAGGGAGATGAAGGCGGTCCACACATTCTTGACCTTGACGGCGGCCATGACCCCTCGCTTTCGAGGTAGGGCGTTTTACATACCTTCCTCATGATGTGGACGCATCTCGAGAATGGGGGGAGCGACGCCACATATCGGGCGATCTTCAGATGAACACCACTCGTCCGGCCTACGCCCCCCGGGCCGGGGCCCTTCCGAGCCCTGGGTACGCCCTGCTGCCCGACCTGCGTACATCTGCCCGCGGCACCGGCACGGACCGGGCGCGTAACCCTGCGGGCCCTGGCGCGCAACTCGACACCGGGGCGGCCCGGTGGTCCGAGAGGTGGGGGGCCGTCGAGGGTGCGGGCGGCGGCGGGCGGGGCCCGGGCGGCGGTGGGTGGGACGCGGCGGGCGGGGCCCGGGTGGCGATGCGGGTCGCGGTGGCGGGCTCGCGGTGCCGCGAGCCCGCGGGGGAGACCCGAGCCGACGGCATCCAGACACGAAGAAGACCCCCTGTGCTGCGTTTCCGCAGTCCAGGGGGCCTCTCGTGCCGTGGAGCCTAGGGGAGTCGAACCCCTGACATCTGCCATGCAAAGACAGCGCTCTACCAACTGAGCTAAGGCCCCGGAACGGAGACAAGAGTACCGGGTCTCCCCCCGGATCCTGCAAAAGGATTGGGACTCCCGGTATCCGACCACTCTCCGTAAGATGCTCGTCGGGTTCGCAGCAGCGAAGCCGACGCATGGGGAAGCGATGGGGAGACGCAGATGGATGCAGCGCAGCAGGACGCGACCGCCAGAGCCAGAGAGCTTCAGCGGAGCTGGTACGGAGAGCCGTTGGGGGCGCTCTTCCGTCGGCTGATCGACGATCTGGGGCTGAACCAGGCGCGGCTCGCGGCGGTGCTCGGGCTGTCGGCTCCCATGCTTTCCCAGCTGATGAGCGGCCAGCGGGCCAAGATCGGCAACCCTGCCGTGGTCCAGCGCGTCCAGGCTCTGCAGGAGCTGGCGGGACAGGTGGCCGACGGCAGCATCAGCGCGGCAGAGGCCACGGGCCGCATGGACGAGATCAAGAAGTCGCAGGGAGGCTCGGTGCTCACCGCCACGGGCCAGACCACGACCAGCTCGGGCGCGCCGACGGTGCGGCGGGTGGTCCGCGAGATCCAGTCGCTGCTCCGGTCGGTGTCCGCGGCCGGGGACATCATCGATGCGGCGGACACCCTCGCACCGACCCACCCCGAACTGGCAGAGTTCCTCAAGGTGTACGGCGCCGGGCGCACCGCGGACGCGGTCGCCCACTACGAGTCGCACCAGAGCTGAACGAGGCAGCACAGCACCGGGACGAGACACGACGCCGGAACAGGGAACTGGGAGCGGGCGCAGCGCAATGGGTGAGGTCTTCGCGGGTCGGTACGAGCTGATCGACCCGATCGGTCGCGGTGGAGTCGGCGCGGTCTGGCGCGCCTGGGACCAGCGGCGGCGGCGCTATGTGGCCGCCAAGGTCCTTCAGCAGAGCGACGCGCACACACTGCTGCGCTTCGTCCGCGAACAGGCGCTCCGGATCGACCATCCCCATGTCCTCGCCCCGGCCAGCTGGGCCGCGGACGACGACAAGGTGCTGTTCACCATGGACCTGGTGAGCGGCGGGTCGCTGGCCCATGTCATCGGCGACTACGGCCCGCTGCCGCCGCGCTTCGTGTGCACCCTGCTCGACCAGTTGTTGTCCGGGCTCGCCGCGGTGCACGCCGAGGGGGTCGTGCACCGCGACATCAAGCCGGCCAACATCCTGCTGGAGGCGACCGGAACCGGGCGGCCGCATCTGCGGCTGTCCGACTTCGGCATCTCGATGCGCAAGGGTGAGCCGCGCCTGACCGAGACCAACTATGTCGTGGGGACCCCCGGTTACTTCGCGCCCGAACAGATGCTGGGCGCGGAGCCGGACTTCCCGGCCGACCTCTTCGCGGTGGGCCTGGTCGCCCTCTATCTGCTCCAGGGCCAGAAGCCGGACTCCCGTGCCCTGGTCGAGCACTTCGCCGCACACGGCACCCCGGGCGCCCCGCAGGGCATTCCCGAGCCTCTGTGGCAGGTCCTCGCGGGCCTGCTGCAGCCTGACCCGCAGGCCCGGTTCCGTACCGCAACGGGCGCGCGCAAGGCGCTGACCGCCGCGGTCGAGATGCTCCCGGAACCCGGCATCGACGACGAGCCGGTGGAGGTCTTCGACCAACTCGGGCCACTGCCCACCGGCTTCGGCCCCGACGGGCCCGACCGGCCCGCCGCCCCCGCCCCTGCTCCCACTCCCGTCGCGGAGGAGGCTGCGCACGTGCCGCGTGCCCAGCCGGCTCCGTACGCACAGCACACCGGTCACCACACCGGTCAGCACACCGATGAGCACATGGGCGGGCAAGCCGGGCAGCATGCGCCGCACACCGGCCAGGGCCGGCCGACGCCGCCGATGCCCTCCCCCTCCGGGACCGGCTCCTTCCATCTCCCCCCGCCGCCGGAGCAGCCCACGCCGCTGCCGCCCCCGGCCCAGCCCTCCGTCCCCGCGCATGCGGCCTCCCCCCATGACAACGCCGCACCGGACTTCGCACAGGCACGGACGGCAGCGGTGCCGTACGAACAAGCTCCTACTCGTCAATACACCGGCCACGGCCCGCAGGTTCCCGGTCCCGCGTTCCCGGCGTCCGCGGTATCCCCCGCGTCCCCGCACACCCCCGCCCCCACCGCACCGCAAAGGCGTCCGGGACCGCCCCCGAAGGTGGCGATCCCGGTGCTGCTCGTGGCGCTTGTCTGCTTCGCGGTGGGCATCTGGGCACTCACCCAGGCCTGACCGTCGTCTACCAGGCCGCAGGAGGTCCGTAGCCGCCCGGCTGCTGCGGCCCCTGCGCGCCGCGCCGCCGTGCCAGGAGCGTCCATGCACCAAGGCCGAGCACCAGCACGGCCCCGGCCCCGATCCCGGCTGCCGCGACCAGCTTCATCGTGCCGCTCCTCTCCGCACCGGGGCCGCTCTGCCCGATGGCCGCCGCCTCCTGGTCGTCGTCCGTGACGCCGAAGATCCCCGCGGCCCCGTCGTAACCCGGCCCCTGCTTCGCCTTCCCGGTCACGTTCACGCGCAGCGTCAGCGGCACGGACTTGTCGCCGTACTTCTTCGCGAGCTCGGGACTGAGCGTCGCCGACAGGTAGTACCAGCCGGCGAACCGCACGGCCTGGACCGCGTTGTCGGAGTCGTAGCGGTTCTCGTAGGCCACCGGTGGCAGCGGGTCCAGTGCCGTAGAGGCCTGCTTGCCGGAGTACGACACGGTGCTCCGGTCGACATACCCACGGGCCGGATTGTTCAGCGACAGCACGAACGCGTTGCCGATGTAGCTGTCGCTCGTGGTGCTCGTGCCGAGGTCGGCGCCCACGAAGAGCTGCTGTCCCCAGTCGACCGGCACCCGGTAGAAGAGCGTCTGCCCCGGCTTGATGTCGTCACGCCATTCGCCCTGACCGAGGCTCATCGCGTCGGAGAAGCTCGTGCCGCCCACGCGCTTCTGCGGGCCGCCCTCGGGCGGTGCCGGTGAAGCGGAAGGCCAGTCCTCCGGCGCCTCTGTCGGCCCGGCCGTCCTGAGGGCGGGCTCGGAGTCGTACCGGATCTCGAGCTCCCAGTCGTCCGGGGCGGACGTGGCCTTCGAGGTGCGCTCGACGAGCACGTAGTACGCGCCCTGCTCCTGGCAGGTGGAACTGCCGGGGTCGACGGTCCGGTCCGCGTAAGCGGCGACGGGCCGCGTGTACCCGGCCGACTCGAACAGCGCATCCTGCGAGCTGCACTGGGAGTTCGAACGGCTCTCGAGGCTCACCTTGATGCCGTCGCCGTACTCGGCCTTGCCGCCTTGCTTGGGCACGGCCACCACCGAGACGTACGCGTTCGTCTTCGCGTCCAGGTCCACGCGGTAGTAGAGCTTGCCGTCCTTCTTGATGGTGTCCCGGTACGTGGACCCCGCCTCCAGCGGCTCAGCGTTGGTGTTGACCGCCGCGCCCTGGATCCTCTTGGCCTCCTCGTCGAAGACATACGGACCGGGTCCGCCCTCCGCCCGGGCCGTTCCGCCCGGCAGCGCCATCACCGCGCACATCGCCGCCACCCCGGCCAGCGTCACCCGGCCCCTGCTGCGCTGCCTCATCACGCGCTCCCCCTTGTCGTGTCCGTGGCCGCCCGGCGCCGCGCCGCCCGCGTCCGTACGTATACGAAGGCCGGTCCTGCGACCAGGACGACCGCGCCGCCCGCCGCCGCGGCGGTCGCAGTGCCGGTCCATCCTGCCCCGCCAGTCCCACCGCTGTCTTCGCGCGTGGCCGAATCACCCTGCTTGTCCGCATCCTTGTGCGGCTTGTCCGCGAGGGCGGGGGCGCCTTGCTGCGGCCCGGCCCTCTCGTCTCCGATCACCGCGACCCGCAGCACCACACCGATCCGCGGGTTCTCCGCGATCTCGGCAGCCTCGGCGCCGAGCGTGACGGCGATGTAGAACTCGCCCTTGCTGTGCACGGGAATGACGTTGGGATGCGACTCATGGCGGTTCGTCCAGGAGACCGGAACGGTGCCCATCCTCAGTGCGGCCGGGCGGCCGTTGTAGACCGCCTCAGGGACGAACTCGCCGGTACCGCCGCCGACCGGAGCCCGAGCAGGCGTGAACACCTCGGTGGCGCCGTACGACACGGCCGACGAGCCCCGCTCGAGTGTGGGCTCGTTGGCGAACTCGACGTCGTACCGCAGCTGCTGGCCCCAGCCGACCGGCACCTTGTACCAGAGCGTCTGCGAGGGCAGCACCTGGTCGCGCCACACGCCCTGGGCGAGCTCCCTGGCGTCGTTGAAACCGGTGCCGCCGGCCACGTCCTTGGGGTCGCCGAGCGGCAGTGCCGCGTCCTTGTCGCCCTTTCCGTACTCGGGCCGGGACCCGGCGGGCGTGACGCCCCGCGCGAGCGGCTTCTCGGCCCCGTACGTCAGCTCGAGCGGCCAGCGAGCGGCGTCGGAGCCCTTCTTGCTCTCCCGCTCGACGACGAGCCAGTACCGCCCCGCCTTGTCACAGCTCCCGAAGCCCTTCTCGCTGGGGACTCGGGCCACTGCCGAGGTCAGTGGTGTCGCACCCTCCTTCTGGAAGAAGTGCTCGGTGCTGGACTCACACGAGCCTGAGGAACTGTCGGTGCCGTACGCGATCCTGGTGCGCAGTGCGTCGAACGTGTCGACCGCCGCCCCGGGCTGCGGCACCGCCGTCGCGGAGAAGTGCACGGTGGAGACGGCATCGAAGTCGACGGCATAGTGCCGTTCTTCTCCGGGCCCGATGGTGTCCAGATACTGCCCCGCTACGAGCGCGGGCGCTCCGCTCCGTTCCGGCGTGCCCGCGACCTGTCGGCCCCGGAAGCGGTAGCCGTCGGCGGACAACTGCGCGGAGCGCTGCAGCTGACGCGCCAGCGCTTCGGCGTCGGGCGCGTCGTAGTAGCGCCCGTTGCCGGCTTCGGCGACGCACTCGAGCTGCTTGCGTGCGGCACCGCGGACCTGGAACCCGACGGTGTCGATACGCAGCCCGATGCCGTCCTTGGCCAACTGTCCGGCGACCTCGCAGGGCCGCGGCGTACCGCAGTTGTCGTCGCCGTCCGAGATCAGCAGGATCGTGCGCGTGCCGACTGTCCCCTCGGCGGGCGCGGGAAGGTCCTGGGCCGCTTTCCGCAGCGACAGCCCTATCGGAGTGTCCCCCTTGGGCTGTACGGAAGCGACGGCCTCCTTCAGGGCGCCCCGGTCGAGCTCCTGCACGGGCCGGACCAGCCGGGTGTCGGTACAGCCTCTGGGCCGGTCCGCGCCGTAGACCCGCAGACCGGTGGGGTGGCCCTCGGGAAGCGCGTCCACCACGGTGCCGACGGCCTTGCGGGCGGCCTCCATCCGGGTGCGTCCCGAACCGTCGTCGTCGGCCATCGAGCCGGAGGAGTCGAGCACCATCACCAGGCTGCTTCTGGCATCGGTGCGCGAGGCCGCCGCATCCGGGGCCGCCGTGCCGCCGTGGGACCGGGCTCCTTCAGCCGCCGAGCCGGCCATGGCTGCCGTGGCTGCCGTAGCCGCTCCGGTGGCCGCCACGGCCGGCAGCGGCCCACCGGCCACGGCCAGCAGTGCCCCGCCGGTGATGAGCGCCTTCCTCATACGGCGCCGCAGTCGTAACGTCACGTTTCCCCCTCCGCACCCATCCCTGACTTTGCTTCTGCAAGTTAGTGATTTGCTTAGGTGAACTCAAGGGTCCCGGTGTCACGGTCCGGCAACAGGCGGCCGTCCTCCCGCACAGCGCCCGCGAACAGCACAGAGCCCCGGCCGCTCAGCGGCCGGGGCTCTGTCACTCGAACTCGTTTGCGTCTCACACACCCGAACCTGCGGGCACGGAGTCGGTCGCCTCCGTCCACAGATCCTGCTCGGCGCGATCCGCCTGGATCTGGCGGTACACGAGGAGCCCGCCGATGGCGGCCAGTGCGACCAGGAGAAGCTTCTTCACCGCGCGACCTCGTCTTTCCTTGACGTATGAGGACTTCTGGCGCCCGACTATACACACCGATCGATACCGTTCGGTGACCTGAGTCCCCGTCCGCACCCGCCCCGGGACGGGCCAACTCCCGTCCCGCAACGACAGATCGGCCCGGACGGAGAAAGTCCGTCCGGGCCGATCGTGACTGTGGGGCTAACAGGATTTGAACCTGTGGCCTCATCCTTATCAGGGATGCGCTCTAACCAACTGAGCTATAGCCCCGCCGCGCTGCGCGCTGACCCCTGAAGGTTAGCGCACGTGGGGGGCAGTCCCAAAATCGGTTACCTACCCCCCGGGCCCTCCGCCTACTCGTCCTCGGCGAGCGTCAGCTCGACACCGCCCACGAACCCGGCGGAGATGTTGTAGATGAAGGCTCCCAGTGTCGCCAGCGCCGTGGCCAGCACCACATCGATGACGGCGATCACCGAGGTGAAGATCAGCACGCGCGGCAGCGACAGGAACGACTGCAGATCGAAGCCGTTGCTGTCGTTCGATCCGGTCGCCTCACTGATCGTGCCACCGACCGTCGAGAAGACGCCCATGGCATCCATGACCATCCACAGCACCGCCGACGCCACGATCGTGCAGATGCCCAGGGCGATGGAGAGCAGGAAGCTCACCTTCATCACGGACCACGGGTCGGCCTTGGCCACCCGCAGCCGCGCCTTGCGCGTCCGCGGCTGGGTGGTCGCTCCGGTGCGCGGTCGGCGCATGGCGGAGGGGGCCGCCGACTGGCCACCGGCCGGTCCGGCCTGTGCCGGCTGAGCGGTGCGCTGCTGGCCGCCCTGGGTTCCCGCGCCGCCCTGGGGCGACGCGTACGCCTGGGGCGGGTGGTATGGCTGCGTTCCCTGCTGCTGCACCGACTGCTCCCCGCCGTAGGTCTTGTACGGGGGCTGCGGTCCCCCTGACTCCGTCACCGTATTCCCCCTGCCTTCGGCGGAGGCGCCCCCACCCTGGGTCTCCGTACCGCCCTGGGAGTCCGTGGCGGAGCCAGGGGCGCCGTTCGCTCCAGCAGCAGCTCCGGCAGCGGCCGAACCGGCGCCCGTGGCTCCACTCACGCTTTACTCCTCGTGCTCCCCGGCCGAGGGCTCCGTGCCCTCGCCGGTCTCGGCGGACTCGACGGCTTCGACTGCCTCGGCCACGACCGCGTCGTCAACCACGGCCTCGTCCTCGGCCTCACCGGCCCCGTCGACCTCTTCGGCCTCACGACCGGCCTCGGCGTTGCGAGCGATACCGACCACGGCATCGCGCTTGCCCAGGTTGATCAGTTGGACGCCCATGGTGTCACGGCCCGTCTCCCTGACTTCACTGACTCGCGTACGGATCACACCGCCGGACAGCGAGATGGCGAGGATCTCGTCGCTCTCCTCGACCACCAGCGCGCCCACGAGCGAACCGCGGTCCTCCACGATCTTGGCGGCCTTGATGCCGAGGCCGCCGCGGCCCTGGACGCGGTACTCGTCGACGGGGGTCCGCTTCGCGTACCCGCCGTCAGTGGCAGTGAACACGAAAGTACCGGGCCGCACCACATTCATCGACAGCAGCTCGTCGCCCTCGCGGAAACTCATGCCCTTCACACCGGACGTGGCGCGTCCCATGGGGCGCAGGGCCTCGTCCGTCGCGGTGAAGCGGATCGACTGCGCCTTCTTGCTGATGAGCAGCAGATCGTCGTCCGCCGACACCAGCTCGGCGCCGATCAGCTCGTCGTCGCTGCCGTCCTCGGTCTCCCGGAGGTTGATCGCGATGACACCACCGGAGCGGGGCGAGTCGTAGTCCTTCAGCGGGGTCTTCTTCACCAGACCGGCCTTCGTCGCGAGGACCAGGTAGGGCACCGCCTCGTAGTCGCGGATCGCGAGGATCTCGGCGATCTGCTCGTCCGGCTGGAAGGCCAGCAGGTTGGCGACGTGCTGGCCGCGGGCGTCCCGGCCGGCGTCCGGCAGCTCGTAGGCCTTGGCCCGGTACACCCGGCCCTTGTTGGTGAAGAACAGCAGCCAGTGGTGTGTGGTGGAGACGAAGAAGTGGTCGACGATGTCGTCTTCCCTCAGCTTCGTGCCCCGTACGCCCTTGCCGCCCCGCTTCTGCGAGCGGTAGTCGTCCGTCTTCGTACGCTTCACATAGCCGCCGCGCGTGATGGTGACGACGATGTCCTCCTCGGCGATCAGGTCCTCGATGGACATGTCACCGTCGAAGGGGACCAGCTTGGAGCGCCGGTCGTCGCCGAACTTCTCGACGAGTACGGCCAGCTCCTCGCTGACGATCGCGCGCTGCTTCTCGGGCGAGGCGAGGATCTGGTTGTACTCGTTGATCTTCGCCTGCAGCTCGTCGTGCTCCTGCACGATCTTCTGGCGCTCCAGGGCGGCCAGCCGGCGCAGCTGCATCTCCAGGATCGCGTTCGCCTGGATCTCGTCGATCTCCAGCAGGCCCATCAGGCCCTCGCGCGCGACCTCGACCGTGTCACTGCGCCGGATCAGCGCGATGACCTCGTCGATCGCGTCGAGTGCCTTGAGCAGACCGCGCAGGATGTGCGCCCGCTCCTCGGCCTTGCGCAGCCGGAACTTCGTCCGCCGGACGATGACCTCGATCTGGTGCGTCACCCAGTGGCGGATGAACGCGTCGAGGGAGAGCGTGCGCGGCACACCGTCGACCAGCGCCAGCATGTTGGCGCCGAAGTTCGTCTGCAGATCGGTGTGCTTGTAGAGGTTGTTGAGCACGACCTTGGCGACGGCGTCACGCTTGAGCACGATGACGAGGCGCTGGCCGGTACGGGAGGAGGTCTCGTCGCGGACGTCGGCGATTCCGCCGACCTTGCCGTCCTTGACGAGGTCGGCGATCTTCTGCGCGAGGTTGTCCGGGTTGACCTGGTACGGAAGCTCCGTCACCACCAGGCACTGGCGGTTCTGGATCTCCTCGACCTCGACGACCGCGCGCATCGTGATGGAACCGCGGCCGGTGCGGTACGCCTCCTCGATGCCCTTGCGGCCCACGACCAGCGCGCCGGTCGGGAAGTCCGGGCCCTTGATCCGCTCGATCAGCGCGTCGAGGAGCTCCTCGTGGCTGGCCTCCGGGTGCTCCAGCGCCCACTGGGCGCCGGCCGCGACCTCGCGCAGATTGTGCGGCGGGATGTTGGTGGCCATACCGACCGCGATACCGGCGCTGCCGTTGACGAGCAGGTTCGGGAAGCGGGCGGGCAGGACCGTCGGCTCCTGGTTGCGGCCGTCGTAGTTGTCCTGGAAGTCGACGGTCTCCTCGTCGATGTCCCGGAGCATCTCCATGGACAGCGGCATCATCTTGCACTCGGTGTACCGCATGGCGGCGGCCGGGTCGTTGCCCGGGGAACCGAAGTTGCCGTTGGAGTCGACCAGCGGCATCCGCATCGACCACGGCTGGGCGAGACGGACGAGCGCGTCGTAGATGGAGGAGTCGCCGTGCGGGTGGTACGTACCCATGACGTCGCCGACGACGCGGGCGCACTTGTAGAAGCCCTTCTCGGGCCGGTAGCCACCGTCGTACATCGCGTACAGGACACGGCGGTGGACGGGCTTGAGGCCGTCCCGTACGTCCGGCAGCGCGCGGGACACGATGACGGACATCGCGTAGTCGAGGTACGAGCGCTGCATCTCGGTCTCGAGCCCGACGGGCTCGATCCGCACCTGCGGCTCTTCCTCTTCGGTTCCGGTGGTCGCGGGAGTGTTCTCGTCGGCCATTGCTGGTCTTCAGTCCTTTCGTGCGGTCAGCTGAGACCGACTCAGATGTCGAGGAAGCGGACGTCCTTGGCGTTGCGCTGGATGAACGAGCGCCGTGCCTCGACGTCTTCGCCCATCAGTACCGAGAACAGGTCGTCGGCCTGCGCGGCGTCGTCCAGGGTGACCTGGCCGAGAACGCGGTGCTCGATGTCCATCGTGGTGATGCGCAGCTCCTCGGCGTTCATCTCGCCGAGACCCTTGAAGCGCTGGATCGAGTCTTCCCTGATCCGCTTGCCCTGCTGCTTGCCCAGCTCGACGAGTGCGTCGCGCTCGCGGTCCGAGTACGCGTACTCGAAGTCGTCGCGACCCCACTTGATCTTGTACAGCGGCGGGCGGGACAGGAACACGTGTCCGGCCTCGACCAGCGGCCGCATGAAGCGGAAGAGGAACGTCAGCAGCAGCGTGTTGATGTGCTGGCCGTCGACGTCGGCGTCCGCCATGAGAATGATCTTGTGATAGCGGAGCTTCTCGATGTCGAAGTCCTCGTGGACACCGGTACCGAAGGCCGAGATCAGCGCCTGGACCTCGGTGTTCTGCAGGATCTTGTCGATCCGGGCCTTCTCGACGTTCAGGATCTTGCCCCGGATCGGCAGGATCGCCTGGTACATCGGGTTGCGGCCGGACTTGGCCGAGCCGCCGGCGGAGTCACCCTCGACGATGAAGATCTCGCACTGGCTGGGGTCGTTCGACTGGCAGTCGGACAGCTTGCCGGGCAGCGAGGCGCTCTCGAGAAGGCCCTTGCGACGGGTCAGGTCGCGGGCCTTGCGGGCGGCGACGCGGGCCGTGGCGGCCTGGATGGCCTTGCGGATGATGTCCGAGGCCTCGTTGGGGTTGCGGTCGAACCAGTCGGTGAGGTGCTCGTTGACGACCTTCTGGACGAAGGTCTTCGCCTCCGTGTTGCCCAGCTTGGTCTTCGTCTGGCCCTCGAACTGGGGCTCGCCCAGCTTGACCGAGATGATCGCCGTCAGACCCTCGCGGATGTCCTCGCCCGTGAGGTTGTCGTCCTTCTCGCGCAGCAGCTTCTTGTCGCGCGCGTAACGGTTCACCAGACCCGTCAGCGCGGAACGGAAGCCCTCTTCGTGCGTACCGCCCTCGTGCGTGTGGATCGTGTTCGCGAACGAGTACACACCCTCGCTGTACTGCGAGTTCCACTGCATCGCGACTTCGAGGGAGAGCAGCCGATCCTTGTCCTCGGCCTCGATGTCGATGACCGTGGGGTGGATCAGCTCGCCCTTGCGGGAGTTCAGGTACGTCACGAAGTCGACGATGCCGCCCTCGTAGTGGTACGTGACCGTGCGCGCCTTCGGCTCCTCGGCCGCCTCGGCATCGGGGTCGTCGGCGCCGACCGTCGCCTTCGCGGACTCGCGCTCGTCCGTCAGCGTCAGGGTGAGGCCCTTGTTGAGGAAGGCCATCTCCTGGAAGCGGCGCGAGAGCGTCTCGAACGAGTACTCGGTGGTCTCGAAGACGTCCGGGTCGGCCCAGAACGTGACCGTCGTGCCGGAGTCCTCGACGGCCTCGTGCTTCGCCAGCGGCGCGGTGGGCACGCCCAGCTTGTAGTCCTGCGTCCAGCGGAAGCCGTCCCGCTTGATGTCGACGGAGACCTTGGTCGACAGCGCGTTCACGACGGATACGCCGACGCCGTGCAGACCGCCGGACACGGCGTAGCCGCCGCCGCCGAACTTTCCGCCGGCGTGCAGCACGGTGAGCACGACCTCGACGGCCGGCTTCTTCTCCACCGGGTGGATGTCCACCGGGATGCCTCGGCCGTTGTCGACCACGCGTACGCCGCCGTCGGCGAGGATCGTGACGTCGATCGTGTCCGCATGACCGGCCAGGGCCTCGTCGACGGAGTTGTCGACGACCTCTTGGACGAGGTGATGAAGTCCACGCTCACCGGTCGAGCCGATGTACATGCCAGGTCGCTTGCGGACCGCGTCCAAACCCTCGAGGACGGTGATCGCGCTGGCGTCGTACGACGAGCCGGACCCGCCGTTTCCGTCGGCAGCAGTGGAAGGAATGTTCTCGTTGGGGTTGCCGGAATCGGCCACGAAGCGCCCTTTCTGGCACAGCACAAGCCGTTCTCCGGGCTACCGGGAGCGGCTGCGTCGTTCGGCATTAATCGACGGGTCCCGCCCGTCGGGCGGGATTCCCTACCAGTCTACCGGTACCGCCGACACGAATGGGGGTTTGCCGGTACCTGAGTCCGCATGTGCCGCCCTGAACGGGCATCCACCGACTCCCCATATTCGGGAAGGGGCTCCAAGAGGCTCACACGGGCGTTGAGCGCTTCGGCCTGTCAACCTCCGGCTACGGTGAGGGACACCTCACGAGTCACGGAGGTTTCGGGTGGTGTCCGGGGGCGGGCCGGGAGCCTTCACAGCGCCCGGGCCACGGGCGGAACAGTCGCGCTTCGGCACGGCGCATGCGGGACCGGGGGACGGCCGGGCGCCGGGACGGATCATGGGAAGCGCCCGCTCCTGCGCTGGTCAGGGGCCTGAGGACCCGGACCGGAAAGGGGACCCGGACCGGAAAGGGGAGGCGGCTCCTCCCGATCGGAGGGGAGGAGCCGGGGAGGGCGCTGTCAGCCGTATGTGTCGCCCGGGCCCGTGCTGCCCGGAGCCCTGAGCGGGCCGAACCGTCGCGCGGGGCCGCCGGGGCCCAGGACCTTGATCAGACGGACCGTCCCCTGACCCAGATCCTCGTTGAGCCGCGCCACCAGCCGCGGCGCCAGCAGCCGTAGCTGCGTGGCCCACGCGGTCGAGTCGCACTGCACCGTCAGCACGCGCTCGTCGGGATCCTCGTCGTAACGCAGCGGAACGCAGTGCTTCGCGAGATCCTCGCCCACGATCTGCGGCCAGCGCCCCATCACTCCGCCCACCGCCGCCGGCGTCTCCCAGCCACGCTCGGTGATCAGCCGGTTGATCGCGGCGCCGAGCGGCAACGGATCCCTGCCGTCGGCCCGTGCTCCCGATCGCAGTCCGCCGCCCCGCCTGGCCTGCCGCTTCTCCTGCGCCGCGGCGCCCCGCGCCCGGGCCTGCTCCTTGGCCGCGCGCAGCGCGACCCGCGCCAGGTCGATGCCTGACGGCTCGGGCACCTTCGCCGCGGACGCGTTCTCGTTCTCGCTCATACGCGCTCCACCGCCCCGTCCGCGACGGCATACCGCGCCCCCGTCAGCACCCCGGGAACGTCGTCGTCCACCGCTGCCGTCACCAGCACCTGCTCGCCCGGAGCCACCAGTTCCGCCAGCCGCTCCCGCCGCCGGGCGTCCAGCTCCGCGAAGACATCGTCGAGCACGAGGACCGGCTCGTTGCCCTCCGCCCTGAGGAGGTCGTACGAGGCGAGGCGCAGCGCCAGCGCGTACGACCAGGACTCACCGTGGCTCGCGTATCCCTTCGCCGGCAGCTCGCCCAGCTTGAGCTGCAGGTCGTCACGGTGCGGCCCGACAAGCGTGACGCCCCGCTCGATCTCCTGCTTGCGCACCTCCTCGAGCGCCGTCATCAGCTGCTCGTAGAGCTCTTCACGGCCATGGGCCCCGGCGCCCGCCGACCCCCGGTACTCAAGCGCGACCGGCCCGCCCCCGGGCGCCAGCTGCTCGTAGGCCTTGTCGGCGAGCGGCTGCAGCGTCGCGATCAGGTCCAGCCGCTGCGCCAGCAGTTCCGCCCCGGCCCGGGCCAGATGCTGGTCCCACACATCCAGCGTCGACAGGTCCATCGACCGCCCGCCGTGCCGTCGTGCCATGGCCGCGGACTTCAGCAAGGTGTTGCGCTGCTTGAGCACCCGCTCGTAGTCGGACCGGACCCCCGCCATCCGCGGGATGCGCGCGGTGATCAGCTCGTCGAGGAAACGCCGGCGCTCGCCCGGATCGCCCTTGACCAGCGCCAGATCCTCCGGGGCGAAGAGCACCGTTCGTACGATGCCGAGCACATCCCGCGGCCTGACCTGCGACGATCGATTGATCCTTGCCCGGTTCGCCTTGCCAGGATTGAGCTCCAGCTCTATCAGCTGAGATCGCTCGCCCTGGGTGACAGCCGCACGGATGACCGCCCGCTCCGCTCCCATCCGTACCAGCGGCGCGTCCGAGGCGACCCGGTGGCTGCCGAGGGTGGCGAGATAGCCGACGGCCTCGACGAGATTCGTCTTGCCCTGTCCGTTCGGCCCGACGAACGCGGTGACGCCCGGGTCGAGCGGGACCTCGACCCGGGCGTACGAGCGGAAGTCGGCCAGCGACAGATGCGTGACATGCATGTGGAACGCCGACCTCCCCCGGCTTACCGCTTAAAGCTCACCGCCAGGCTCTACCAACAGCCTGTGGATTACTTGGTGCTCTCGACGGCGTGACCGCCGAACTGGTTCCGCAGAGCCGCGATCATCTTCATCTGCGGGGAGTCCTCCTGCCGGGATGCGAACCGCGCGAACAGCGACGCCGTGATCGCGGGCAGCGGCACTGCGTGGTCGATCGCGGCTTCAACGGTCCACCGGCCCTCGCCGGAGTCCTCCGCATAGCCGCGCAGCTTCTCCAGGTGCTCGTCCTCGTCGAGCGCGTTGACCGCGAGGTCGAGCAGCCAGGAACGGATGACCGTACCGGACTGCCAGGAGCGGAAGACCTCACGCACGTCCGTGACCGAGTCGGCCTTCTCCAGGAGCTCCCAGCCCTCGGCATAGGCCTGCATCATGGCGTACTCGATGCCGTTGTGGACCATCTTCGCGAAGTGGCCGGCGCCCACCTTGCCCGCGTGCACCGCGCCGAACTCGCCCTCGGGCTTCAGCGCGTCGAAGATCGGCCGCACCTTGGCGACGTGCTCCTCCTGGCCGCCGTACATCAGGGCATAGCCGTTCTCCAGCCCCCAGACACCGCCGGACACACCGCAGTCGACGAAGCCGATGCCCTTGATGCCGAGCTCGACGGCGTGCCTCTCGTCGTCTGTCCAGCGCGAGTTGCCGCCGTCCACAACGACATCTCCGGGGGAGAGGAGCCCGGCCAGCTCGTCGATGGTCGCCTGGGTCGCGGAGCCTGCAGGGACCATCACCCACACGACGCGAGGACCTTCGAGCTTTTCCACAAGCTTCTCGAGGCTGGGGACGTCGGCGAGGTCCGGGTTGCGGTCGTAACCGATGACGGTGTGGCCGGCGCGGCGGATCCGCTCGCGCATGTTGCCGCCCATCTTGCCGAGGCCGACGAGACCGAGCTCCATCAGAGATTCCTTTAAGTCGTGTGCAGTTTGTACCCGCGTCCGAGCCTACGCCCGGACACGGGTGCACACCTGTGGGGTCGGCCGCTCATGCGACGGGGCATCAGCCGCCCCCGATCCGGCCGCTCAGCCGCTCAGCCGCACCGGCATGATCAGGTACTTGTACGCCTCGTCCGCCTCCGCGTCCATCGCCGGCTTACCGCTCAGCAGGGCGGGCTTGGTGGAGGTGGTGAAGGAGAGCTGGGCCACCGGGGAGTCGATGGCGCTCAAGCCGTCCAGCAGGAACGTCGGGTTGAAGGCGATCGAGATGTCGTCGCCCTCCAGGTGCGCGTCCACCCGCTCCACAGCCTGTGCATCGTCACTGGAACCGGCCTCCAGGATCAGCACACCCTGCTCGAAGCTGAGCCGCACCGGGGTGTTCCGCTCGGCGACGAGCGCAACGCGCTTGACGGCCTCCACGAAGGGCGCGGTCTCGATCACCGCGACGGAGTTGAACTCGGTGGGGAAGAGCGTGCGGTACTTCGGAAGGTCGCCTTCCAGAAGCCGCGTGGTGGTGCGGCGGCCCGCTCCTTCGAAACCGATCAGGCCCTCGCCTGCACCCGAGCCCGAGAGGGCCAGAGTGACCGTGTCGCCGCTCGTCAGCGCCTTGGCGGTGTCCAGGAGTGTCTTCGCCGGCACCAGAGCGACAGCGGACGCGTCCGGGGACTCCGGCTTCCACAGGAACTCGCGGACCGCGAAGCGGTAGCGGTCGGTGGAGGCCAGGGTGACCGTGTCGCCCTCGATCTCGATCCGCACGCCGGTGAGGACGGGCAGCGTGTCGTCACGGCCCGCGGCGATGGCGACCTGGGCGGCGGCCGAGGCGAAGACCTCACCGGGGACCGTGCCGGTCGCGGTCGGCATCTGGGGCAGTGCCGGGTACTCCTCCACAGGGAGGGTGTGCAGGGTGAAGCGCGAGGAACCGCAGACGACGGTCGCCCGTACACCGTCTGTGGAAATCTCCACCGGTCGGTTGGGGAGGGCACGACAGATGTCGGCGAGAAGCCGGCCGGAGACGAGGACCGTCCCGTCCTCCTCGACCTCCGCCTCGACCGAGACCTTCGCCGAGACCTCGTAGTCGAAGCTGGAGAAGCTGAGGGCGCCGTCCTCCGCCTTCAGAAGAAGGCCCGCGAGAACGGGCGCCGGCGGACGGGCAGGGAGGCTCCTGGCCACCCACGCCACCGCCTCCGCGAGTACATCGCGCTCCACCCGGATCTTCACCGGAACCGCCTCCTGCTGTTGCTCGCTCGCCCTCTGGCCTTCGTCGTCGGCATGGCTCCCAGCCGGGGCAGGGGCCGATGCCGGAGACCAGTCTGACGTACGGCACCGACACTCGGTGCGGCTCGGGGTCAAGTCGGGACGAGCGGTGGCCAGAGGTCCGGCCCCGAGTTGTGCACAGGCCCCTCTTCGAAGCGAATTCCCCGGTAACTCTGAGTGGAAGTAGTAGTAGGGCCTGTGGAAACCGTGGATAACGCCATCCACGCAGGTCAGGCCCGATTTTTTGTCCACCGGCCCTGTGGGTGACGGCCGTGGACAACCGGGGTCTTCTGTGGACACCCGAAAGTTCTGCACACCCGATGCACAGACCGGGGGGACTTCTCCCCAGCGCTGTCCCCAGCTTTACCCAGGTTCCCCACAGGCCAACCCAGCACCTTGGTGTGACGCCTTTCACTCGGTCCGGTGAGCTCGGGCGTTTCGTTGCCGAACAGTGGACAGGGGTGTGGAGAAGCTGTGGGCAACATGGCCGCGCCTGTGGGCCGAGTGGGGACAACACCGATCCGGCTCTGTGGACGAGCCCTCTGTCCACAGTCTGTGGAGCACGGTTGGTCACAAATCCACAACCGGCTGACCTGGTGTGATGAGTTCCCGGCAACGACGTCTGTGGACACGATCTGGACAACCGGGGAGTCCCCAGGCTGTGGACGGAAGACAGGCCGTACATCTGTGGAGAACGGCCTCACGGCAGTATGTATTCGAACAGCCCGGTGGCGAGCCGGTGGCGGCGCGATGGCGCGACGATGGCCCGGAATGCCGGAGGGCGCCCCGGGATCCCTCCCGGGGCGCCCTCCGCGCCGTATGCACAGTCGGCTGTGAGCCTGTGGAAGCCGGCTTGCCCGGCAGCGCCGCTGCCGACGTCGTCAGCCGTTCTTGATCCGGTTGGTCAGCTCGGTGACCTGGTTGTAGATCGACCGCCGCTCGGCCATCAGCGCGCGGATCTTCCGGTCCGCGTGCATCACGGTCGTATGGTCACGGCCGCCGAACTGCGCACCGATCTTCGGCAGTGACAGATCCGTGAGCTCGCGGCAGAGGTACATCGCGATCTGGCGTGCCGTGACGAGCACACGGCTGCGGGAGGACCCGCAGAGATCCTCCACCGTCAGCCCGAAGTAGTCGGCGGTCGCCGCCATGATCGCGCTCGCGGTGATCTCCGGCGCGGCGTCCTCGCCGCCGGGGATCAGGTCCTTGAGGACGATCTCGGTGAGGCCGAGGTCGACCGGCTGCCGGTTGAGGCTCGCGAAGGCCGTGACCCGGATCAGCGCGCCCTCCAGCTCACGGATGTTGCGCGAGATCCGTGAGGCGATGAACTCCAGTACTTCCGGCGGGGCGTTGAGCTGCTCCTGTACCGCCTTCTTACGGAGGATCGCGATCCGCGTCTCCAGTTCCGGCGGCTGGACGTCGGTGGTCAGACCCCACTCGAAGCGGTTGCGCAGCCGGTCCTCGAGGGTCACCAGCTGCTTGGGCGGCCGGTCCGAGGACAGCACGATCTGCTTGTTCGCGTTGTGGAGCGTGTTGAAGGTGTGGAAGAACTCCTCCTGCGTCGACTCCTTGCTCGCGAGGAACTGGATGTCGTCGACCAGCAGGATGTCCACGTCCCGGTAGCGCTTGCGGAACGCGTCGCCCTTGCCGTCGCGGATGGAGTTGATGAACTCGTTGGTGAACTCCTCCGAGCTGACGTACCGCACCCGCGTGCCCGGATAGAGGCTCCGTGCGTAGTGCCCGATGGCATGCAGCAGATGGGTCTTCCCGAGCCCCGACTCCCCGTAGATGAAAAGGGGGTTGTACGCCTTCGCCGGTGCCTCGGCCACGGCGACGGCCGCAGCGTGCGCGAACCGGTTGGACGCGCCGATGACGAAGGTGTCGAAGAGGTACTTGGGATTCAGCCGGGCATGCGGCTCACCGGGCCCCGGCGCCGGAGCGGGCTGTGCGCCCAGGGGCCCCGGCGCACCGCCGCCAGGTGCGCTCCCGAGAGGTGGGCCGCCGTGCCGGTGCGTCCCCTGGTCGTGCATCTCACGACGGTCCGGGCGGGGCTGGTCGTACTGCCCGCGGCCCGGTACCGGCGACCTGTAGTCGTGCTGCGGCTGCTGGGTGTGGGCGCTCGCGTACGGGTCGCGCTCCTGGAACCCGCCGAGACGCTGCTGCTGCCAGGACAGGTCCTCCTGGGTGCGCGGCCAGGCACCGGGCTCGGGGCGCTGCTGCTGGTACTCGGGGTAGGCGGGCCGGGCGGTCGGCATGCCGTCGTCGCTCGCGGGCCGGTGCCCGTAGTTCTCATATGCACCGTCCTGACGCGGCTCGTCATGCTGCGGCCCCTGGTATCGGGGCTGCTGCTGGACGGGCGGGCCGGGCGGAGCGGTCGGCTCGGCGGCGGAGTCGTCAACAGTGATCGCGATACGGATCGGGCGGCCGCATTCGCGGCTGAGGGTGTCGCTGATCAGCGGGGCCAGCCGGCCTTCGAGGACGCGCTTGCCCCATTCGTTGGGGACGGCGAGGAGAGCGGTGTCGGCCACCAGCGCGAGCGGCTGGCAGCGTTCGATCCACTGCTTGTCCTTGGGCTCGATGCCCTGCTGGCCGTCTCCGAGGAGTTGATCCAGCACTCGTGGCCACACTGCGGCAAGATCGGCAGGTACGTCAGCCACAAGGCACGCTCTCTCACAGGTCCCACGAATGTGTGGTTCTCGGGACGGGTCGGTCAGGCCCGGCAGGCGGGTAGGAAAGGGTTTCGAGTTCAGCCACGGTAGTCAGGGCGACCCGTGCGGTTCAAGTTGTTGTCCACAGCCTGTGTACAGCCAGGGTCGGCGTGGCCCTGGTTTGACCGAATGGCGTAGCCGCGCGTACCGTAACCAGGTCGAGTTGTCGATGGCTGCTGCCGCCTGCCTCCGATGGGCAAAGATCACGATCAGTAGATCACGATCGGTGATTGTGAAGCGGTGCACTCGGGCGTATTGCGAGCTACTCGTGGGCGCACGGTGACAGCCAGGCGACGCCCCGCCACACGAATCATTACTGGAGCCCCCGAGTGAGCAAGCGCACCTTCCAGCCGAACAACCGTCGTCGCGCGAAGACCCACGGTTTCCGCCTGCGTATGCGCACCCGTGCCGGCCGCGCCATCCTGGCGAACCGCCGCAGCAAGGGTCGCGCCAACCTGTCCGCCTGATCGTTAACAGGTCATGACGTGCTGCCTACCGAAAATCGGCTGAGGCGGCGCGAGGACTTCGCGACCGCGGTACGTCGGGGACGCAGGGCCGGACGCCCTCTACTCGTCGTCCATCTACGCAGCGGTGCAACGGACCCGCACGCGCCTGGGGAGAGCGCTCCCCTGACGCGTGCGGGTTTCGTCGTGAGCAAGGCAGTAGGTGGGGCGGTCACTCGCAACCAGGTGAAGCGGAGACTGCGCCATCTGATACGCGAACGTCTGCCCGAGCTGCCCCCCGGTAGCCTGGTGGTCGTACGGGCGCTGCCCGGGGCGGGCGACGCCGATCATGCACAGCTGGCCCAAGACCTGGACGCCGCTCTTCAGCGGTTGCTGGGAGGGGGCGCGCGATGAAGTACCCGCTGCTGGCTCTGATCAAGCTGTACCAGTGGACGATCAGCCCGCTGCTCGGGCCCGTCTGCAGGTATTACCCGTCGTGTTCTCACTACGGATACACAGCCATCGACCGGCATGGCGCGGTGAAGGGCACTGCCCTCACCGCCTGGCGGATCCTGCGGTGCAACCCGTGGTCGCCCGGCGGCGTGGACCATGTCCCTCCCCGAAAACGACCTCGTTGGCACGAGCTGCTACGCGACCACCTGCGTGGCGGCAAGGGCGGGCAACCTCCTGAGACCAGCCCGGCCGCAGAGACCTCGCCCAATGCTCAAGGAGCCTGATTAGTGGACACGATTGCAAGTCTCTTCAGCTTTATCACCACACCCGTCTCCTGGATCATCGTCCAGTTCCACACGCTGTACGGGGCGATCTTCGGCCCCGACACGGGCTGGGCCTGGGGACTGTCCATCGTGTCCCTGGTGGTTCTGATCCGTATCTGTCTGATCCCGCTTTTTGTGAAGCAGATCAAGTCGATGCGGAACATGCAGGCGCTCCAGCCGAAGATGAAGGCGATCCAGGAGCGCTACAAGAACGACCGGCAGCGTCAGTCCGAAGAGATGATGAAGCTGTACAAGGACACGGGTACCAACCCGCTGTCCTCGTGCCTTCCCATCCTGGCGCAGTCGCCGTTCTTCTTTGCGCTCTACCACGTGCTGAGCAACATTGCCTCGGGCAAGACGATCGGCGTACTCAACCAGACCCTGGTGGACAGTGCGCGACAGGCCGAGATCTTCGGCGCTCCGATCGCCGCGAAGTTCACGGACTCCTCGGAGAAGGTCGCGGCGCTCCACGCATCGCTTACCGATGTCCGCATCGTCACCGCGGTCATGATCGTCCTGATGTCCGCGTCGCAGTTCTACACCCAGCGCCAGCTGATGCAGAAGAACGTCGACCTCTCGGTCAAGACGCCGTACATGCAGCAGCAGAAGATGCTGATGTACATCTTCCCGCTGATCTTCGCCGTGATGGGCATCAACTTCCCGGTGGGTGTTCTTGTCTACTGGCTGACCACCAACGTGTGGACCATGGGCCAGCAGATGTATGTGATCAACCAGAACCCCACCCCGGGCTCCAAGGCTCAGGACCACTACCTGCAGCGTCTGCTGAAGGGCGTCGCGGCTCATGGTGAGGTGCGTGGCCGCCGCAAGCGCAATATCGTGCAGGCCATCGTCGCCAAGGGCGCGGACCGCAACGAGAACGAGCGCCGGTTCATCGCAAGTCTGTCCAAGGCGGGCTTTGCCGCGCAGGCGGACGGAACCGTGATCAAGAGCGACACCATCACTGCGGAGGCCGAGGGGGGCAGTGCCGCGCGGCGCCAGCAGCCCAGGCGTCAGAGCAAGTCCCAGCGCCAGTCCGGTGGTGTCCAGCAGTCCAGTGGTCCTCAGCAGGACTCCGCGGCCAAGCCGTCGCTGGAGAAGCGGGAAGAGCCGCAGGATGCTCAGCCGAAGCCGGCAGGCAAGACCGCTCCCGGTTCCGCCCGCCAAGCCAAGTCCGGACAGCGCAAGGGCCAGCAGCGGCCCAAGCACCCGTCGTCCAAGAAGTAAGAAGGAGTCCATCCGTGACGGAAGGCACCACCTCCGCCGCCGCTGAGGGTGGCGACACCCTTACCCGCCTGGAGCAGGAGGGGGAGATCGCCGCCGACTACCTCGAGGGCCTGCTCGACATCGCCGATCTCGACGGCGACATCGACATGGACGTCGAGGCGGACCGGGCCGCGGTCTCGATCATCAGTGAAGCGGGCAGCCGTGATCTGCAGAAGCTCGTGGGTCGCGACGGCGAGGTGCTGGAGGCGCTCCAGGAGTTGACGCGTCTCGCGGTGCATCGGGAGACCGGTGACCGCAGCAGGCTGATGCTGGACATCGCCGGCTTCCGTGCCAGGAAGCGTGCCGAGCTCGCCGAGCTCGGCGCCAAGGCCGCGGACGAGGTCAAGAACACCGGTGAGCCGGTGAAGATGCAGCCGATGACCCCGTTCGAGCGCAAGGTCGTGCACGACGCGGTCGCGGCCGCCGGTCTGCGCAGCGAGTCCGAGGGCGAGGAGCCCCAGCGCTTCGTCGTCGTGCTCCCTGCCTGACCTCCGTTGTCCTGTCGGCCCCGTCTGTTCGCAGACGGGGCCGAATTTTGTCAGCCTGTAAGTCAGCCACACAGCGCGGGAGCGCGGTAAGGACGGTTCCGGTGACGGAGGCAGCAGAGCTTCCCCAGGCGCCCGAAGAGGCGCGGACGGTATTCGGTGAGTTCTTCCCCGAGGCTGTCCGGTACGCAGAGCTGCTCGCGGACGCGGGGGTCAAGCGGGGCCTGATCGGTCCGCGCGAAGTGCCCCGGCTGTGGGAGCGGCACCTGCTCAACTGTGCGGTGCTGTCCGAAGTCGTGCCGGAGGGAGTCACGGTCTGCGATGTCGGTTCCGGCGCAGGGCTGCCGGGCATTCCGCTGGCCCTGGTACGTCCGGACCTCAAGATCACGCTCCTTGAGCCACTGCTGCGTCGCACCAACTTCCTCCAAGAGGTCGTTGAACTGCTGGGGCTGGACCATGTCACGGTGATGCGTGGCCGGGCGGAGGAAATGCTCGGGAAGCTGCCACCGGTTCATGTCGTCACGGCGCGAGCAGTAGCGCCGCTGGACAGGTTGGCCGGCTGGGGCGTGCCGCTGCTGCGTCCCTACGGCGAGATGCTGGCACTCAAGGGTGATACCGCTGAGGAGGAGATCAGCGGTGCCCGTGCGGCCTTGAGCAAGCTCGGTGTTGTGGAGACCTCCGTCCTGCACGTCGGGGAAGGGATCGTCGATCCACTGTCCACAGTGGTGCGGGTCGAGGTCGGAGAGAGTCCCGGCGGGGTGCGCTTCGCGGCCAAGCGGGCCAAGGCCGCCAGGACGGGACGCACTCGTCGGCGGCGTTGAGGACTGCAGCCTGTCCGGGTTCCGGTCGGCCCGGTCGTCGGCCCACGTCCCCGTACGTACGCATTTCGGAGTGTCGTAACGATATGACCCTGTGGCGCGTGCATCGTGTTTCACGTGAAACGTCGCTCACTTCTGCAGGGAATCATCAGCCGTGGTCGCGCTGCCACGCCGCGCGACCGCAAGCCCCTCGCGAGGGTTACGGACTTGTCCACAGAGGTGGAATTCTCCACAGAACCACCGTCCTCGCTGGTTCACGACCCCGAAAGCATGGGAGGCTCTGTTCATTGCGAGCCTGAAGTCGAGGAGAGTGAATCCTTGCGGTCCGACGCCAACATCGCGGGACCGATGACCGACCCGGTCCCTGGTCCCCGTACCGAATCGGCGGGGGAGGATGTTTCACGTGAAACACCGCCGCCGATGGACGACACCCCCATTGGTCGTGCTGCCCAACTGGCGGTGGAGGCTCTGGGCCGTGCCGGTGAAGGTCTCCCCCGACCTGAGCAGACACGCGTCATCGTGGTCGCCAACCAGAAGGGTGGAGTCGGTAAGACCACCACAACGGTGAACCTTGCCGCTTCTCTCGCCCTCCATGGCGCCCGAGTCCTGGTGATCGACCTGGACCCGCAAGGCAACGCCTCCACGGCCCTGGGTATCGACCATCACGCCGAAGTCCCTTCGATCTATGACGTCCTGGTGGAGAGCAAGCCGCTCTCCGATGTGGTCCAGCCGGTCCCGGACGTCGAAGGCCTCTTCTGTGCCCCAGCCACTATCGATCTCGCCGGTGCGGAGATCGAGTTGGTGTCGCTGGTGGCACGGGAGAGCCGACTGCAGCGGGCGATCCAGGCCTACGAGCAGCCGCTGGACTACATCCTCATCGACTGTCCGCCGTCGCTGGGCCTGCTGACGGTAAATGCCCTGGTCGCAGGGGCCGAGGTGCTGATCCCTATCCAGTGCGAGTACTACGCACTCGAGGGTCTGGGCCAGCTTCTGCGCAATGTCGACCTGGTGCGCGGCCATCTCAACCCTGCGTTGCATGTGTCGACGATTCTGCTCACCATGTATGACGGCCGCACCAGGCTCGCCTCGCAGGTGGCGGACGAGGTCCGTAGCCACTTCGGCGAGGAGGTGCTCAGGACGAGCATTCCGCGGTCCGTGCGTATCTCGGAGGCGCCCAGCTATGGGCAGACGGTCCTCACCTATGACCCGGGCTCCAGCGGCTCGCTGTCGTATCTTGAGGCCGCCCGTGAGATCGCACTGCGAGGGGTCGGGGTTCACTACGAAGCCCAGGCCGCGCATGTGGTCAGGCAGAACAATCAGCAGAGCATGTCGGAGGGGATCCAGTGAGCGAGCGACGTAGAGGGCTGGGGCGTGGGCTCGGTGCACTGATCCCGGCCGCTCCGCAGGAGAAGCCGGTGCCCTCCGATGGAGGCACGGCATCTACGGGTGCCGGCCAGGTTCTCACGGCGGAGCGGGGTGTGGCAGCCGCCAAGGTGGCCACGCTGTCGGCGGGGCCATTGACGCCGGAGCCGAGGTCCGCCGAGCCGGAGCCGGAGCCGGCGTCTGAGGTTGTCTCCCCCGCCGGGGCGCACTTCGCCGAGGTGCCGCTGGACGCCATTACTCCGAACCCTCGGCAGCCACGCGAGGTCTTCGATGAGGATGCGCTTGCCGAGCTGGTCACCTCGATCAATGAGGTCGGCCTTCTTCAGCCCGTAGTCGTGAGGCAATTGGGGCCCGACCGCTATGAGCTCATCATGGGTGAGCGTCGCTGGCGGGCCTGCCGCGAAGCGGGCCTGGAGCGCATTCCGGCGATTGTGCGGGCGACTGACGACGAGAAGCTTCTGCTGGACGCCCTTCTGGAGAATCTCCACCGGGCCCAGCTGAACCCTCTGGAAGAGGCAGCCGCCTACGACCAGTTGCTCAAGGACTTCAACTGCACGCATGACCAGCTGGCCGACCGAATCGGGCGCTCGCGTCCACAGGTCTCCAACACGCTGCGTCTGCTCCGTCTTTCACCCCCGGTCCAGCGCCGGGTCGCCGCCGGAGTGCTCTCGGCCGGTCATGCCCGGGCCCTGCTCTCCGTGGAGGATTCGGAGGAGCAGGACCGGCTGGCACACCGCATCGTCGCGGAGGGCCTGTCCGTCCGGGCTGTCGAGGAGATCGTGACCCTGATGGGTTCGCGGCCTACGAGCACCGCCAAGGCGAAGGGACCTCGTGCAGGTGCCCGCCTCTCGCCCGCCCTCAGCGATCTGGCGTCCCGCTTGTCGGACCGCTTCGAAACCCGGGTGAAGGTCGACCTCGGTCAGAAGAAGGGAAAGATCGTCGTCGAGTTCGCATCGATAGAGGATCTGGACCGCATCCTCGGGACCCTCGCTCCGGGTGAGGGGCGAGTCATGGAGAAGGGACTCGCCGAGGACGGCACGGAGGATGACGAGGTCTAGGACCTCGATGCGGTGATCAGGGCGGGTCGTGTCCGGCAGTCGGCGGAACACGATCCGCCCTTTGCCGTCTCACGGTAGGCGTGTCCTCGCTGGGTGGATACGATGCGTTCTGGTATGGCGCATCCACCTTTACCCATCTCAGAGGAAGGCGAGCCATGCGATCGGTGAGCCGCAGCCAGCTACTGACAGCCGGCCTGAGCATTGGCGCAGTCGGCGGGTTCATCGGCAGCCTGCTCCGGGAACGGAGCGTGTTGTCCGCTGCCCTTGGCGCGGCAGTCGAAGGAAGTGAGGAACAGCCTTCATGGGGCGTCGGCTCGTACCGCTCACACTGGACAACCTTTCAGACCTCCCCAAGCGCTGCCGAGCGTGTGTGTTCTGGGAGCTTGATCCAGTCAGCGGAGAAGCAGCAGTAAAAGCGGGTAGACCCGAGCTGGAGAAAGAAGCATGGATCTCCGCCGTTCTGCTCGAGTGGGGATCCTGCGGCCGCGTCGTCTATGTCGACGAGGTGCCGGTCGGGTTCGTGCTCTACGCACCGCCCGCCTATGTGCCGCGGTCCACGGCCTTTCCCACGAGCCCGGTGTCGCCGGATGCCGTGCAGCTGATGACTGCCTGGATCATGCCCGGGTACCAGGGGCAGGGGCTTGGGCGGATGATGGTGCAGACCGTCGCCAAGGATCTGCTGCGCCGAGGGTTCAAGGCGATCGAGGCGTTCGGGGACGCCCGGTGGACCGAGCCGGCCTGTGTGCTGCCCGCCGACCATCTTCTGGCGGTCGGCTTCAAGACAGTCCGTCCGTATCCCGCCCACCCGAGGCTGCGGCTGGAGCTGCGTACCACGCTTTCATGGAAGGAAGATGTGGAGCTGGCACTGGATCGGCTCCTCGGGGCCGTGCAGAAGGAACCGGCACTTCGTCCCCTGTGAACCAGTGAAACAGCGTCTGCTGATCGGGATCGAAGACGTCGAATGGGCCAACCCTCAAGGGGTTGGCCCATTCGTGTTTCACGTGAAACGAGGCGCAGTCACGTCAGGCCTGGGGGACCTCATCGCCGAGGAAGGCATCGAGCTCACGAACGAGCATGGCCTTCGGCTTGGCGCCCACGATGGTCTGAGCGACCTCACCGTTCTGGTAGACGTTCAGCGTCGGGATGGACATCACGCCGTACTTGGCGGCCGTGGCCGGGTTCTGGTCGATGTTGAGCTTGACGATCTCGATCTTGTCGCCGTGCTCAGCGGCGATAGCCTCCAGCGACGGGGCAATCTGACGGCAGGGACCGCACCACTCGGCCCAGAAGTCGACGAGCACCGGCTTGTCGCTCTTCAGGACTTCCTCTTCGAAGTTGGAGTCGGTCACAGTCTTCAGGGCCACGGCGGCCTCCTTAACTTACGGGGTGTGGGGTGTGGGGTCGTTGAGAGTCCGGTCGAGCGTCAGACGGTCACGGCGGCCGCGGCCTTCTCTTCGTCGGCCAGGGCAGCCAGGAATCGCTCGGCGTCCAGGGCTGCGGAGCAGCCGGTGCCAGCCGCGGTGATGGCCTGCCGGTAGGTGTGGTCGACCACGTCGCCGGCGCCGAAGACACCAGGCAGATTCGTTCGCGTGGACGGCGCGTCCACCTTCAGGTAGCCCTCCTCGTCCAGGTCCAGCTGACCCTTGAAGAGCTCGGTGCGCGGGTCGTGGCCGACGGCGATGAACAGACCGGTCACCGGCAGCTCTGAAGTCTCACAACTCTTGGTGTCCCGCAGCGTCAGACTGGAGAGCTTCTGGTCGCCGTGGATCTCGGCGACCTCGCTGTTCCAGGCAAACTTGATCTTCGGGTCGGCGAAGGCGCGCTCCTGCATGGCCTTGGAGGCGCGGAGGCTGTCGCGGCGGTGGACGATCGTGACGGACTTGGCGAAGCGTGAGAGGAAGGTGGCCTCCTCCATCGCGGTGTCGCCACCGCCGACAACTGCGATGTCCTGGTCCTTGAAGAAGAACCCGTCGCAGGTCGCGCACCAGGAGACACCGCGTCCCGAGAGCGTGTCCTCGTTGGGCAGACCGAGCTTGCGGTGCTGGGAGCCGGTCGTGACGATGACGGCCTTGGCCCGGTGCACAGTGCCCGAGGTGTCCGTGACGGTCTTGATGTCGCCGGTCAGGTCAACGGCGATGACGTCGTCCGGGATGAGCTCGGCACCGAAGCGCTCGGCCTGGGCCCGCATGTTGTCCATCAGCTCCGGTCCCACGATGCCGTCGCGGAAGCCGGGGAAGTTCTCCACCTCGGTCGTGTTCATCAGCGCGCCACCGGCGGTGACGGCGCCTTCGAACACGAGCGGCTTCAGCGACGCACGCGCGGTATACAGCGCCGCGGTGTAGCCGGCCGGCCCGGAGCCGATGATGATCACATTACGGACGTCGCTCACGGGATTATTCCTCGTCTCTGCAGACTGCCTACTGCCCAGTGGGGCCGGGTCAACGACTCTCACCCCACCCAACGGATCCTACGGGGCGCGCATTCCCGCCAGGTACGAGCGGCACGGCGGCAATCTCAGGGACGGTGATAGGCCCGAGTCAGCAAGAGTTCTCCCTTGCCGTTCGGTGCCGTGTCGACGCACTTCGCATCGACGACATAGGCCTGGACCCGAGAGCCGTCACTGGAGTGCGGGAGCACGACGAGATACGCCCTGGTGCCTGCGTATGTGCCCTGATCGACGGCGAGAGCCTGCTCGGTCCGGCCGATACCTCTCTGGACACAGGCAGGAACCGCCGCGTTCGGCGTGCGCAACGGGGAATTGGGGCTCGCTTCGATACCGAGCGAGGTTTCCCTGTCCGTGCGCGGCTGTGGCTTTGTTCCACCCGGCGAGGCTTCCGGCAACCCGGTGTCGGGGGTCAGCAGTGTGCGTACGCGCGACTCGAGCCTGCTCTCCGAGAAGTCGGAAGTGTCCGAGGCGCTGACGCCGCTCTCGGACTTCTGCGCCTCGTCGCTGCCGGTGCCGATGGACTGGAGCAGCAGCACGCTGACCCCTACGGCAGCAGCGCCGAAGGCAGCGCCCAGGACAGCGGTACGGCGACGACGGGCTGGACGACTCCGGCCGGGGCCTGTGGTCGCGCGGGGGCGTCCGGCCGGGCGGTCTCCAGGGGCGCTCTCGCTCTGCTGAGCCGTGGTCGATGTTTCACGTGAAACATCGACCGGTTCTTCCTCCGGTGCGGTGGCATTGAGCAGGGCCTCGGCGGCCAGTGCCGCGTCAATGCGACCGGCGACATCGGACGGCATACGTGTTGGGCCGGGAAGCGAGCCCAGGAGGCCGCGAATCTCCTCCAGGGAGGCCTGTACATCGGTGCACAGGGGGCAGCCGTCCAGATGCTGCCGCACCGCGGTCTGACGGGACGGTGGGAGGAGCCCCTCGGTGAGATCGGAGATCTCAGAGACGTCCGGGTGCTGAGTCGTACCGGTCGAGGAGGTCACGCGCGCCCACCTCCGCCCTTCACAGCAGCAGGATCAATCGTTCCTGCGTCCCTTGGTCCCGTCGCCGGTGGGACGGATGTCCCCGGCGTCCGGTTCCTTCCCCCCTCGTCTCTGCTGTTATCCCCGGTGTCCCCGCGCAGATGGGTGAGCAGGGGAAGCAGCCGTGCCCGGCCCCGTGCACAGCGGCTCTTCACGGTTCCGGTGGGTACGTCCAGCACTCGTGCCGCCTCTGCCACGGGGTAGCCCTGCATATCGACCAGCACCAGTGCGGCCCGTTGATCGGGAGGAAGCTTGGCCAGCGCGGCAAACAGTTCGCGGTGGAGATCCTGACGCTCCGCGGGTGCCTCGGCGGACTCATGAGGCTCGAGGAGCTGCTCCAGCCGCTCGGTGTCGTCGACAGGAGACGTCTTGCGGGAGGCTGCCTTGCGCGCCCGGTCGAGACAGGCATTGACGGTGATGCGATGGAGCCATGTCGTCACCGCGGACTGGCCACGGAACGTGTGGGCGGCGCGGAAGGCCGAGACGAGGGCGTCCTGGACAGCGTCGGCCGCCTCCTCGCGGTCCCCCAATGTGCGGAGGGCAACGGCCCAGAGCCGGTCACGGTGCCGTCGAACGAGCTCACCGAAGGCATCCGGATCTCCGGCGACATGGCGCTCCAGGAGTTCCTGGTCGCTTGCGCCTCCGGTTCTGGCGTTCTCCAACGGTGAGCCCCCTCCCCACGTTTCGCTGATGTCAGCCGGTGAACTTCACGTCCGTGATGCCCTGCTTGTGGCCCGCGCCGCTCACACCGTCCTGAGCGGAGTACGGCATCGCGGTCATCCACAGGAGCACATAGCGGCTCTTGGCGGGGTTCTGCATGGCGAGCTTCGCCGACCTGTCCTTGGTCTGGGTCGTTGCGATCTTCTTCATCGACTCGACGGGACCGGACGGCGAGATGGAGTCCACCGCATAGAGCGTGATCGTGGTGTGGTCCCCCACGTAACGCAGCGCTATCGAAGCGGCAGAAATGTCCCTGGTCGCGCCGAGGTCATAGACGATTCCCACACCCTTCTTGATCGACGGTTCGAGGTCGGGACCGTCGTAGTAGTACTTGGTGCGCCAGTACGAGGAACCGTCGTCGTCGTAGGTGTTGTCGACGCCCTCCGGGTTCTGAGGCGTGCCGTCCGGGGCGTACTCCTCGGCATCCCGGATGGCGATCGGCACGGGTGCCTTGGGTTTGTCGTCCTGCTCTTCGTCGGTCGTCTGGGAGTTGCCCGGTTCCTCGGCGGACTTGTGGTCCAGGAGCTTGTCGGCGATCTGCCAGCTGCCGAGACCGAGGGCGGCGATGAGCAGGGCGGCCACGGTCCACTTCAGCACCTTGCCGGTACGGCTCTCCAGCGGTGCGGGAGGTGCCGGAACCGGTTGCGTCGCCGCGGCCCCGGGACGGCCTCCTGGACGGCCGTACGTTCCCTGCTGGTACGTAGTGCGCTGGTACTCCGGCGGCGGAGTGAACGTCGGCTCCGGCGGGCGGATGCGGGGCATCGCCGTGACAGCCTTCGCGAGCTCGTCCGGAGTGGTGCAGGGCGGCTCCTGGCGGGATGCCGTGGCACCGTCGTTGACCAGAGCGCGCATCGCGAGCTCGGAGAGACCGCGGTGGACGCCGGCCCGCACCTGGTCGGGAGCGATGAGCCCGACGCCCTTGGGCAGCCCGGAGAGGCCGTAGGCGTCGTTCTCATAGGGCCAGCGCTGCGTCAGGGCGGCGTAGAGCAGGGCACCGATCGCTTCGGTGTCCGTACGCTGCGGACGTTCGGCGCTGATGCCGCGCAAAGCGGCGTTCACAGCCAGCCCGCGGATGCGGTACTGGCCGGTCGAGCTCCGCAGGACCGCATTGGGCGTGAGACGCAGATGGGCGAGGCCTTCACGATGGGCCGCTGCCATGGCCTGGGAGAGCTGGCTGACCAGCTGGTACGCATCGTGGGCTTCCATCGGCCCGGCCGTCAGCAGCGCCGAGAGTTCGGTGGCGTCGGGCAGCCACTCATGGACGACGTAGACGACGTCGTCCTCCTCGACGGCGTCCAGGACCTGCACGAAGCGCGGGTCGCCCAGGAGCGCCGAGGATCGGGCAGCGGCAAGGACGGACCGAGCCCGCGGGTGATCGGCGGGCAGGATGTGCACGCCGACAGCGCGGCGCAATTTCTCGTCGACCGCACGCCAGCTGCTGAATCCGTCCAGACGGGTGACGCACTCCTCGAGCCGATAGCGTCTGGCGAGCCTGTGACCGCTGTGCAGCTCGGGCGTCATGATGGTGGGCCGCTCGCTGTCCTCGCGCTCGCTGCCCGTGTCGTCGGCGCTCTTCTCCGCCGTGTCTTCAGCTTCCGCCACCCCGTCGGTCGCGGCCTTGTCCGCCTTGGCGGTCAGCGGGTCCTCACCGCTGTTGTCGGCCACGTCGACGGCAGCCGTGCTACGTTCCGCCACCGTCGTTCCCTGCCTCCCCATCCGTTGCGCCATTCCAACAGCCATGCCAATTGTGCCCACAGTCCGGCGCTATGCACGACACACAGTGGTGGACGATGGTTGTGCGCCAAGTGACCGTTTTAGCGCCCAAGACGCCCGCGGACCATGCCCACCATGGCGTTGAGCTCTTCGATTCGCATTTTCTTCGCAGCCACGAAGAACACGCCGAGCAGGACCACACCACCGGCGACCAGTGCGACGAGCGACCCGAAGGCCCCTTGCCCCAACGTGTTCAAGACGAAGAAGGCCAGTGCGCCTCCTGCCAGTGCCGCGGGGACGGACGCCAGGCTCAGCCTGGCGTACGTACGCACCACATGGGACCCGTCCAGGTCGCCACCCAGCCGATTGCGCAGGCGCCGCCAGGCGACGCCTACGCCGACGGCGTAGGCGAGGCCGTACGAGGCGGCCATGCCCACCACGGCCCAGTCGGCCGGCAGGGCGAGATAGCAGGCGGCAGACGCGGCGGCGTTCACGGCTGCCACGATGACCGTGTTGTAGAACGGCGTGCGGGTGTCCTCGTAGGCATAGAAGCCGCGCAGTACGACGTACTGCACCGAGTACGGGATCAGGCCGAGAGCGAACGCCATCAGGATGAAGCCCATGGACTGGGCGGCCTGAACACCGGCGGACGCGTACAGCAGCGTGCACATCGGGACGCCGAGCGCCAGGAAGGAAAAGGCGACCGGGACGATCGCGACCGCGGAGTTCCGCAGTCCCTGGGAGATGTCGTCGCGGACGGCGCCGGCGTCCTCATCGTGCGCAGCGCGGGAGATACGCGGCAGCAGGGCCGCCATGACGGACACCGTGATGATCGCCTGTGGCATGCCCCAGATGAGCTGGGCGTTGGAGTAGGCGAGGAAGCCCGCCCCGTCCTTGCCGGATGCCGCACCCGCGGCGGTGGAGAGCTGGGTGACCACGATGACGCCGGCCTGGTTGGCCAGGACGAACAGAACGGTCCACTTGGCGAGCTTGACGGTCTTCCCGAGCCCGTGGCCCTTCCAGTCGAAGCGGGGCCGGAAGCGGAAACCCGTCTCGCGAAGGTAGGGGATCATGGCCAGGGCCTGGACGACCAATCCAAGCAGGGTGCCGGCACCCAGCAGCCGCACGCCCTCCGGCGGGATCGTCTGCACGGTCATCTGGGATTCGGCTGACGTGCCGTAGACCCAGATGAACAGCCCGAAAGTGAAGATGATGACGATGTTGTTCAGGACCGGGGTCCACATCATCGCGCCGAACTTTCCGCGGGCGTTCAGGATCTGGCCCATGACCACATGCACACCCATGAAGAAGATCGTGGGCAGGCAGAAGCGCGCAAAGGTGACGGCGACACCGTTCGCCGACGGGTTGCCGGCGATTGTGGGCGAGAGGGCTGTGATCAGCAGCGGCGCGGCGAACACAACGATGACGACGATCGCGGCGAGGGCGACCATGACGAGGGTCAGAAGTCGGTTGGCATACGCCTCTCCGCCGTCTTCGTCGTTCTTCATGGCCCGGACGAGCTGCGGTACAAAGACCGAGTTGAGGCCGCCGCCCACCGTGAGGATGTAGATCATCGTCGGCAGGGTGATGGCGACGGTGTAGGTGTCACCCAGCAGGGCGGCACCGAGGGCACCAGTGATCACGAGGCTGCGGACGAAACCCGTGAGACGCGACACAAGCGTGCCGGCTGCCATGACCGCGCTGGACTTGAGGAGCCCCGATGCCCGGCCGCCCGCCTTCTTGGGGGCGGGGGCGGGGGCGGGGACGTCCTCCGGCTGGGACGAGGCCGGTGGCTGAGCTGACCCTTGCTGGTCGCGGTACAGATGGGCGAACGCGTCCGGCTCCGGCTCGTCCTCACCCGCCCTGGTCACCAGGTCGTCGATGCCGGTGAACTGGACCGTGCGGGTGTCGTCGCCGTAGGGCAGCCGACGGGACGGGCCGTCCGGCTCGGGTGGCGGTGTCTGAGCCCAGATCCGCGGGTCCGGTGCGTGTTGCTGGACCGGCGGCTGCTGGTAGAGCGGCTGTGCCTGCTGGTAGGTGCCCGGCGGTGGCGGAGGGTGGGCAGCACGGTCGTAGAGCACCTCCGACACGGGGTCCTGGGCGGAGAGGTCCTGCGCCCGATAGGGGTCGTGCACGTAGGTGTCCTGAAGGTACGGGTCCGCGGCTTCGGGCGACGTCTGTGCTGCCTGATCCGTCGCCGATTGCTCCGCTGCCTGGGGACCGGGCGGGGGGTACTGAGACCCGGGGGACGGCGCAGTACCGTCCGCGCCCTCCCCACGGTCACCGTCGTACGGCGCGTTCATGGAAACCCCACCTCATTGTCCCCGGCCGACCGGCCATGACATCGCTCAACGGTCCACTTTCTCACCCGCGCCGGACGGCTCCCCGCTTTCCGGTCCGGTGTCCGGTGTCGGGTCACTCGGCTGCTCGGGGCCGTCGTCCTCATCGTTCGTGGCGACACCCTCGCGGGCAGCGGCGCGCTTGCGCTGCGTATACATCCTGATGCCCGCGAGGACGAGCAACAGTACGCCGCCCGCGATGACGAGCATCACGGTCGGGGTGATCTCGGAGACCCTGACCGTGAAGGTCATCGGGCCGCCATAGGGCGTTCCGTCCTCGGTGTAGAGCTGCGCTGTCACCTGGACCGGGCCGTTGGCGTTGGCCGCGGCGGCGAACTTCACCGATTGGCTGTGCCCGCCCTCGATCTTGATCTGCTGCTCGGCGACAACACTGTCGTCGTCCAGCTTGAGGCGCGTCGGGTTCGATGACTTCAGACGCAGGACAAGATGGTCGACCTCCTGGACCAGCTTGTTCTGCACCGTCACCGGGATCGTCGCGCTGCGTCCCGAGAGAGTAACAGCCGACTTCTGGATCAGCCGGACCTCAGTGGTGAGATCCTCAAGGAAGGTCTGCACCCCCTTGCGGTAGTCGGCGGCAGCCCTTGTCCGGCCCCGCCACGACGTGGACATCTCCCGGTCGATCGCGTTGCCGAACGGGGTCACCACGCGGTCCGGGGCGGTGAGGATGACCTTGAAGTTGTCGAGTGTCCCCTGGGTGGTTCTGATGTCCTGGAACGTCTGGAGCGGCAGCTCGCGCGCACGGAGCTTCTCCGGGTAGCGCGAAGCCGAGGGCACATCGGTGGTGGCGTCGGGGTCGGGCTTCGCGGCCGCTGCTGCGATCAGATCATGGGGCTGGGTCCAGCGCTGGCCGGCGAGGCCATGCAGCGCGCTTGCCATCGTCTGTGCCTGGGATGCCGTCGGCCTCCGCTGCGGGGCGACCACGACGCTTCGCTGCTTGCCGGGCGCCTGCAGGTTCAGAGCCAGCGTCTGCGCCAGGAACTCCTGCACCGCGAGGGTCGAGTTCCGCGCCTTGGTCATGTCCCCCTCGAAGACGGTGGAGAGCCGGTAGTCCGCGACGACGGCCGTTGTACCGCCGCCGATGGGCCGCGCGGCGGTCGGCGTGTACGACACAGAGCCGGTCTCCCGGAGGCTGTCACTACGGGCGATGATCTTGTGAGCGCCCGCCGAGGTCGCCACATCGACGATCGAGGGGTCGATCGCACCGTCCACGGGCCAGGCGAAGTCGGTGGAAGGCTTCACATGGAGGATCGTCTCGACCGTTGTCTCGGCCACCGCGGTGGCCGGCTGGAGCTGACTGAGGGCCCCTGAGACGTCCTTTCCGCGATGGGCGAGGGATGCCAGGTCGGGGTCGGCGAAGGGAAGCGCGACGACCTTGCCCCCCTGTACCGCCTTCTCGAGCGAGCTCAGCCACTTCTTGGCCACGGCCTGGTTGCGGCCCGGGACCGTGCCGTCAGTCCCGTTCCTGATCTCGTAGTTCCGGGTCATCGCGTCGGCCGTGGCCAGAAGATCCGGATCGATCACCCAGGTCACGGGGAGCTCGCTGCCGAGCGAGACGAGCTGCTCGAGGCGTCCGCCGGGGGCGAGCTCTGCTGCCAGGTCGTCGTTCTCGAAGACGGGAGTCTGCTGCTCGTCGGACTTGGTCTCGGCGGACAGATGCGTCGTGGAGATCAACGGCCAGAGGAAGGTGAGCTGGGTCTTCTTCTCCGCGGCCTCCGGCTGCCAGGGAAGGAAAGTCCGCTCGATGCCCAGCACCTGCTCGTACGGCTCGCTGGAGGTCTGCCCAGAAAGGGACACCGCGAGCTGGTACACGCCGTCCTCGTCGAGCTCGAGCTTGTTGACCGGCACGGTCAGCGAGAAGTCCTCACTGACCCCGGCTGCCAGCTCCGGGAGTTTGACGGCGTACGGATCACCGAGCTTCTCGGCATCGGTGCCGGGCGAATAGCTCGTGCGCCCGGACGCCTCGTCGATATCGGGGCGCCCCGACAGGCGCGGTCCCACTCGAAGATCAACCTGCGCATCCGTAACCGCTTCCCTGCCCTTGTTGGTCACGGTGCCGGTGAGGGTAAGCGTGTCGTCCTTCACAGGAACGCTGGGGGACAGTGTGTCCAGTGACACATCGACGGTGCCCGTCTCGGAGGCAGCCACCGCGGCATGCGCGGGCGAGGCCGCCGGCAGAGAAAGCAGACCGGCGAGCAGTAGTACTCCCGCGATGAGTGCGGCTGTGCTCCGCAGCCACCGGCGGGCAGGAGAGATACCCATCCCCTGGAATTCTGCCGCCTCGGCCACGTGCTCGTCCGTCCCTTGTCGTCTGTTGCCGTTGGTGGGTGTCGCTAGGTGCGTCCAGGCATGGTAACGAGGTGTGCTGTGACGAAGTGCTGGGGACTGCTCCACAAGATCGGATGAGCGGTGAGCGCGCGCAAAACAGGGAAGCCCGTGCCCGCGCGGGCACGTACCCTTTTCTGTTGTGCCGAACGCCAACGAAGACAACCCCACTGCCCTGAGCCAGGTGCAGCATCGCGCGGTCAGCGAACTGCTGCGAGTGTCCCCTGTCGCCGATGATCTCGCCCGCCGGTTCCAGCAGGCGGGGTTCAGTCTTGCCTTGGTCGGCGGCTCCGTGCGGGACGCGCTGCTCGGCCGGCTCGGCAATGATCTCGACTTCACGACCGATGCCCGCCCCGAGGACGTTCTGAAGATCGTCCGCCCGTGGGCGGACTCGGTGTGGGAGGTGGGGATCGCGTTCGGCACGGTTGGCTGCCAGAAGGACGCCCGCGTAGGGGACGCGATCCAGCGCTTCGAGATCGAGGTCACGACCTACCGCTCCGAGGCGTACGACCGGACCTCTCGCAAGCCTGAGGTCTCCTATGGCGACTCCATCGAGGACGACCTGGTCCGCCGGGACTTCACCGTCAACGCGATGGCCGTGGCGCTGCCGGAGAAGGAGTTCATCGATCCCTACGGCGGTCTCTCGGATCTCGCGGCGCGGGTGCTGCGGACCCCCGGCACTCCGGAGGACTCGTTCTCCGATGACCCGCTGCGCATGCTGCGAGCCGCTCGCTTTGCCGCTCAGCTCGACTTCGAGGTGGCACCCGAGGTCGTCACCGCGATGAAGGAGATGGCAGACCGGATCGAGATCGTCTCCGCCGAGCGAATCCGTGACGAGTTCAACAAGCTGGTCCTCTCGCCGCACGCGAGGAAGGGCCTGGCGATCCTTGCCGATACCGGTCTCGCCGAGCATTTCCTTCCTGAACTGCCGGCCCTCCGCCTGGAGAGCGACGAGCATCACCGTCACAAGGATGTGTACGAGCACTCACTGACCGTGTTGGACCAGGCCATCGACCTGGAGGACAGCGGGCCGGACCTTGTGCTGCGTCTGTCCGCACTGCTGCATGACATCGGAAAGCCGAGAACGCGCCGGTTCGAGTCGGACGGCCGGGTCTCCTTCCACCATCACGAGGTGGTGGGCGCCAAGATGGCCAAGAAGCGGCTGACTGCGCTCAAGTACTCGAACGACATGGTCAAGGACATCTCGCGGCTGGTGGAGCTGCATCTGCGCTTCCATGGTTACGGTGCAGGAGAGTGGACCGACTCTGCGGTGCGGAGGTATGTGCGTGATGCCGGGCCTCTGCTCGAGCGACTCCACAAGCTGACCCGCTCGGACTGTACGACGCGGAACAAGCGAAAGGCCGCCTCACTGTCGCGCGCCTACGACGGGCTCGAGGAGCGCATTGCTCAGCTCCAGGAGCAGGAGGAGCTGGACTCGATCCGCCCGGACCTCGACGGAAATCAGATCATGGAGATCCTGGGCGTCGGTCCCGGCCCGGTGGTCGGCAAGGCCTACAAGGCCCTGCTCGAGCTCCGCCTGGAGAACGGGCCGATGGAGCACGATGCAGCCGTTGCCGCGCTCAAGGACTGGTGGGCGACGCAGAGCTGAGTCGCGTGACGGCGCCATGGCGGCGGCGCCATGTTTCACGTGAAACATGGCGCCGATCAGTGATTCGAGGGCTGATGTTTCACGTGAAACATCAGCCCTCGCGCCAATGGGCCATGGTTACGGCGACGACGGCGTAGATCGCGGCTGCCGAGAGTACGAGCGGCACCGACCGGCCGTCCGGAGGCAGCATCAGCGCCGCCACACCCGCGGCGCCGACAAAGGCGACGTTGAAGAGCACGTCGTAGAGGGAGAACACCCGGCCGCGGAAGGCATCTGCAACGGACATCTGCACGACCGTGTCCGTGGCGATTTTCGCCCCCTGGGTGACGAGGCCAAGAATGAACGCGGCGGTGAGCATCGGGATGGGTGCGAAAGGAAGGGCGAGGGCCGGCTCGAGTACCGCAGCCAAACCCGCGCACATCGCCACCCAGCCGTATTGCCCGAGTCGGCCGACCGCCCAAGGTGTGACGACGGCCGCGGCGAAGAAACCCGCACCCGAGAGCCCCACGGCCAGACCGAGCAGAGTCAGTCCCTCGGACTCCGTGCTGGACCACGCGTACCGGCAGAGCATCAGGACCATGACGGTCAACGCGCCGTAGCAGAAGCGGAACAGTGCCATCGCTGCAAGAGCTCGGGCGGCGGTCCGGCGCTCCGACAGATGTCGCAGTCCCTCCACGAGACCGCGGGCCGTCGAAAGCACTGCGGCGACAAGATGTGGCTGCACCAGTTCCGTATCAGGGCCGAGCAATGTGCGCGCCATGCGCAAAGACGCGAGGCCGGCGCAGAGATAGAGCGCCGCGCCCAGGAGGACCACCACGGCGTCGGAGTCAGAGGCCATCAGGCGTAGACCAAAGGCGAGCCCGGCGCCCGCGGTCGCGGCGAGAGTGCCCGCCGTCGGTGAGAGGGAGTTGGCCATGACGAGTCGCTCTTCATCGACCACCCGCGGCAGTGAGGCGGACAGTCCGGCCAGGATGAAGCGATTGATGGCTGTGACGGACAGCGCGGAGGTGTAGAAGACCCAGTCCGGGGCCCTGGTGACAATCAGCACTGCGGTGCCGGCGCCGAGAGCGGCTCGCAGGAGGTTGCCGTAGAGGAAGATCTGGCGGCGCTGCCACCGGTCCAGAAGGACTCCCGCGAAGGGGCCGATGAGCGAGTAGGGCAGCAGCAGTACGGCCATCGCCGCCGCGATCGCGCCCGGGGAAGTCTGCTTCTCCGGTGAGAAGACGACGTACGTGGCGAGTGCGACCTGGTAGACGCCGTCGGCAGACTGCGAGAGGAGGCGTACCGCGAGGAGGCGGCGGAAGTTCGTCAGGCGCAGGAGTACGCGCAGATCACGTACGACAGGCATGTGCGCAAGCGTCACACAGGATGAGGGTCCCCGGGCAGATGCCACGGGGACCCTCATATGTCCGGGAGGACAAGTACCGACTGCGGAGTCGCGCGGCGTTCGCCGTCCTGCTCCGGCCTGTCCTGCTAGCGCTCGACCTCACCCTTGATGAACTTCTCGACGTTCTCGCGAGCCTGGTCGTCGAAGTACTGAACCGGCGGGGACTTCATGAAGTACGAGGAAGCGGAGAGGATCGGGCCGCCGATCCCACGGTCCTTCGCAATCTTCGCGGCGCGCAGGGCGTCGATGATGACACCTGCCGAGTTCGGGGAGTCCCAGACCTCGAGCTTGTACTCCAGGTTCAGCGGGACGTCGCCGAAGGCGCGACCCTCGAGACGAACGTACGCCCACTTGCGGTCGTCGAGCCAGGCCACATAGTCCGACGGACCGATGTGGACGTTCTTCTCGCCGAGCTCCCGGTCGGGGATCTGCGAAGTGACGGCCTGCGTCTTGGAGATCTTCTTGGACTCGAGGCGCTCACGCTCGAGCATGTTCTTGAAGTCCATGTTGCCGCCGACGTTCAGCTGCATCGTGCGGTCCAGGATGACACCCCGGTCCTCGAACAGCTTCGCCATGACGCGGTGCGTGATGGTGGCGCCGACCTGCGACTTGATGTCGTCACCGATGATCGGGACGCCCGCCTCGGTGAACTTGTCCGCCCACTCCTTCGTGCCGGCGATGAAGACCGGAAGGGCGTTGACGAAGGCGACCTTGGCGTCGATGGCGCACTGGGCGTAGTACTTCGCGGCGTCCTCGGAACCCACGGGCAGGTAGCAGACGAGCACGTCCACCTGCTTGTCCTTGAGGATCTGGACGACATCGACCGGGGCCTCGGGGGACTCCTCGATGGTCTCGCGGTAGTACTTGCCCAGCCCGTCGAGGGTGTGGCCACGCTGGACCTTCACACCCGTGGACGGCACGTCGCAGATCTTGATGGTGTTGTTCTCGCTGGCACCGATCGCGTCCGCGAGGTCGAGGCCGACCTTCTTCGCGTCGACATCGAAGGCAGCCACGAACTCGACGTCCCGCACGTGGTACTCGCCGAACTGGACGTGCATCAGGCCCGGCACCTTTGCGGCCGGGTCGGCGTCCTTGTAGTACTCGACGCCCTGCACCAGCGAGGCGGCGCAGTTGCCTACGCCGACGATGGCTACGCGAACCGAACCCATTCCGGTTGCTCCCTGTTTGTTCTCGTACGAGACCCTGCGCGGATGCGGGGCCTCACTTGGTGGTGTCATCGGACGGATCCGGCGAGTCAGGGTGCCCGGAGGGGCTCCCCTCCGGGGGCACTTCGCCCCTGTGCCGGGGCAGGCCGCCCGTCTCTCCAGATGTGGTGTCCTGCTGAGCGTCGTCCCCGGCGGAAGGGGAACGTCGCTGATCCCGCCCCGCCCGCTCGCTCTCGATGAGCTCGTTCAGCCAGCGCACCTCGCGCTCCACGGACTCCATGCCGTGGCGCTGCAGCTCAAGTGTGTAGTCGTCGAGGCGCTCGCGTGTGCGGGCGAGGGAGGCGCGCATCTTCTCCAGCCGCTCCTCCAGCCGGCTGCGTCGGCCTTCCAGCACCCGCATTCTGACCTCGCGCTCCGTCTGCCCGAAGAAGGCGAAACGGGCGGCGAAGTGCTCGTCCTCCCAGGTGTCCGGGCCCGTGTGGGAAAGGAGCTCCTCGAAGTGCTCCTTACCGTCCGCGGTCAGCCGGTAGACGATCTTGGCTCGCCGTCCCGCGAGGGAGGCGGCGAGAGCGTCCTCGGGGGCGCTGCCCGGCTCTTCGATCAACCAGCCGTTGGCGACCAGCGTCTTGAGGCAGGGATAGAGGGTCCCGTAACTGAACGCCCGGAAGATGCCCAGCGACGTGTTGAGCCGCTTGCGCAGCTCGTATCCGTGCATGGGCGCTTCGCGGAGCAGGCCGAGAACGGCGAACTCGAGGATGCCGGACCGTCTGCTCATCGACCGCCTCCTCCGCCTTCCCGGGTTTCTATGCCGCATGGATGTATCGACTCGATACATCCAGACGATAGAACGGTGGTCCTGCTGCGACAAGAGGGACCGCCGTGACCGGCGTCACATCGGCAATTCGCAGCAATTGAGTTGCCTGATTTGGGGTGAATCTGGCCGGTAGGAGCGTTTCGGACGTGCGTAGTCTGTGCGGCATGCAGACCACCGGGAACCGTGCGACGCCAGGGAGCGTCGTCATCCTGGATGCTTCACGGATGAGCCCGTCGCCGAGCCCGTCCGTATTCATTTCGGGGGACCGGATCTCAACTGCCGCTTCCAGGCGTTCATGCCTGCCCGAGGAGTAGTCGTTCGATGAGCGAGCACCGTCGCAAACCGCCGCAGCCCCAGGGTGGCGGACGTGCCGCGGCCAGGCGCGCCGCCCAGCAGCCCTCGGGCCGCCGCGCAGCCCCGCCCCGGGGCACCAGCACCGGATCCCCTTCCGACGAGTACGGACAGGAGCCCCCGTACGGCGGGCGCGCCGAAGCCCGGCGCGCCGCCCAGCGTGGCGGTGGGGGTCGTAGAAGAGCCGCCGAAGGCGGTGGAGCAGGCTACGGCGGCCACGGAGGCGGCCGACGTGGCGGTGGCGGTCCCGGCGGACCGGGCGGCCGTGGCCCGGGCCGGGGCGGCAGTCCCGGGAAGAAGCGGCTGATCGACTATCCGCGCCACGACAAATACGGCTGGCGGCGATGGATGCCGTCGTGGAAGCTCGTGACCGGGCTGTGCGTGGGTTTCCTGGGCAGCCTGATGGTGGCGGGGACCATCGCGTACGCCATGGTGGGGGTCCCGAACCCCAGTCTCGCCTCGAAGGCGGAGAACAACGTCTACTTCTGGGCCGACGGGTCGCAGATGGCCGCCACCGGCGGTGAGGTCAACCGGCAGATCATTCCGATCGAGCAGATCCCCGAGGACATGCAGAACGCGGTGATCTCGGCGGAGAACAAGACCTTCCGGGACGACGCGGGCGTCGATCCGATGGGTATCGGCCGAGCCCTCTTCAACATGGCGACGGGCGGACAGACCCAGGGTGGTTCGACCATCACCCAGCAGTACGTCAAGAACACGCGGCTGAATCAGGAGCAGACCCTGAGCCGTAAGTTCAAGGAGCTGTTCATCTCCATCAGGGTCGGTGCCGATCTCGAGAAGTCCGAGATCATGGAGGGCTATCTCAACACCGCGTACTACGGCCGCGGTGCCTATGGGATCCAGGCGGCTGCCCGTACGTACTACAACAAGGACGCCACCCAGCTGAACGCGAGTGAGTGCGCGCTCCTGGCCTCGCTCCTCAAGGGTGCGACGTACTACGACCCGGACGGCGCCACGGCGATCGACCCGGAGGCCACCAGCGCGAAGAACACCGTACGCGCCACCAAGCGCTGGAGGTGGATCCTCGACGAGATGGTCAAGGACGGTCACCTGGATGCCGGGAAGCGGGCGTCTTTCAAGGAGTTCCCCGATCCGGTCCAGCCGAAGAAGAACGCCCAGCTCAGCGGACAGGTCGGTTACCTCGTCGATCTGGCCAAGGCCAACTTCGTCAACAACAACGACCAGGACATCACGGCCGAAGAGCTGGCCAAGGGCGGCTACGAGATCCACACGACCTTCGACAAGAAGAAGGTCAAGCTGCTCGAGGACTCCGTAAAGAAGATCTACAAGAAGAACATCGACCCGAAGCAGCGCCCGGAGAAGGACACCCACGTCCAGTTCGGTGGTGCGTCGGTGAATCCGAAGACGGGCGCGATCGTCGCCATCTACGGCGGTGAGAACGCGACCAAGCACTTCACCAACAACGCCGACCAGACCGGTGCCCAGGTCGGATCGACCTTCAAGCCCTTCGTCCTCGCCGCCGCGATGCAGGACGGTGTGCGCGACCCCGGGCTTGGTGCGGACCAGGGAGTGGAGACCCGCCGGCGCGTCGACCCGGACAAGAGCAAGTACAACGGCGCCAACAAGCTCAAGATCAAGAACTACGACGGGTCCGTCTGGCGGAACGAGGAAGGCAAGGAGTGGCTGCAGACCAACGACGGCCAGAAGTCGTACAAGGACATCACCCTGCGTGAAGCCATGATCGACTCCGCCAACTCCCCCTTCGTCCAGCTGGGCATGGACGTCGGCATCGACAATGTCAGGCAGGCGGCGATCAAGGCGGGCCTGCGGGAGAACAGTCTGGTCAAGGCCAATGTTCCGTCGTTCTCCATCGGCATCTCCGACCCCAGCGCGATCCGCATGGCGGGGGCGTACGCGACCTTCGCGGCCGAGGGGAAGCAGCGCGACCCGTACTCCGTCACCAAGGTGAAGAAGGGCGGGAAGACCATCTATGAGCACGAGGACACGCCCAAGCTGGCCTTCTCGTCCGCCATCTCGAGCAATGTGACCGATGTGCTGGTGGACGTCGTCGAGAAGGGCACCGGTACGAACGCCCGGCTCCCGGACCGTCAGGTCGCGGGCAAGACCGGTACCACCGACGGCAACAAGTCGGCCTGGTTCGTGGGTTACACGCCCCAGCTGTCGACAGCCATCGACATGTACCGGATGGACGACAACGCGGAGAACAAGAAGCGCAAGTTCCTCGAGATGTTCGGAACGGGTGGCCAGCAGAAGATCCACGGTGCTTCGTTCCCGTCCGAGATCTTCAAGGAGTACATGTCCGGTGCCCTGAAGAACGCGGAAGCGATCCCGTTCCCGGAGCCCGAGCCTCTCGACGCCGAGGCCGTCTACGGTGGTGGTCAGCCCTCACCCACTCCGAGCTCGACGCCCTCCACGACGCCGTCCGCGTCCCCCTCCGGCACGCCGTCGCAGTCGCCCTCGCAGTCCCCGTCCGGATCGCCCGAGCCCAGCAACTCCTGCGGCCGGTTCGACTGGAACTGCCCCCCCACCGCGGGCCAGGACGGCGGCGCCAACGCCGGTCCCGGATCGGGCGGCGCGGCCGACGGCGGCGCAACGGATGGCGGTGTGACCACCAGCCCGTCACCGCCCCCGACCGGCGACAACGGAGGAAACCAGGGCAACGGGAACGGTGGCGGCGGCTTCTTCGGAGGCCCGGCAGGCTGACACCTGCCCCGCGCACCAGCCACGAGGGCCGCCTCGCCGGAGGAACCGATCCGGTGAGGCGGCCCTCGCTCTCGTTGTCCACAGGTACGAACGCGGCGACAGCGGCGTGCGGCAGGATGTGACCTATGCCGACCCCAGAGAAGACGAGCGTGCACCAGGAACAGCCGGTGGTGCGTCCCACACAGCGGGACGAGGTCGCGGCGGCCGGCAGCGAACTGATCGGTGGCCCCCTGGGCCGCTTCGCGCGCCTGGGCAGCAGTTGGTTCACGCCCGTACGGGTCATCGCGCTGGTCGCGATCGGGATGTTCGCGCTGGGTATGGTGCAGAAAATCCCCTGCTACAACTGGGCGTGGTTCCGGGGAGCGAGCTCGCAGTACACGCACGCCTGCTACTCGGACATCCCGCACCTGTTCGTCGGGCGCGGCTTCTCCGAAGGTCTCATTCCGTACTTCGACCGGCTCCAGGGCGACATGGAGTTTCTCGAGTACCCGGTTCTCACCGGCCTGTTCATGCAGGTGGCTGCCTGGCTGACGCTGCCCTTCGACGGGTCGGTCCAGTACCGCGAGCAGATGTACTGGCTGGTCAACGCAGGGATGCTGCTCGTCTGCGCCGCGGTCATCGCGGTCTGTGTCAGCCGCACCCACCGCCGTCGTCCGTGGGACGGGCTGCTTGTCGCCCTCGCTCCCGCGTTCGCGCTCACGGCCACCATCAACTGGGATCTCTTCGCGGTGGCGCTCACGGCCGCGGCCGTGCTGATGTGGTCACGCGAAAGGCCGCTGGCGTTCGGCGTTCTCATCGGGCTCGCCACAGCCGCCAAGTTCTATCCGGCGCTGTTGCTCTGGCCCTTGCTGTTCCTGTGCCTGCGGGCCGGCAAGTACCGGGCGTACGGTGCGGCCGTACTGGGCGCGGCGAGCGCCTGGCTGGTCGTGAACCTGCCGGTGATGCTCCTCGCACCCGAGGGGTGGAAGAAGTTCTACAGCTTCAGCCAGGAGCGACAGGTCGACTTCGGTTCACTCTGGCTGATCATCACCCAGCGCACGGGCGTTCAGCTGGAGGTCGAAGCGGTCAATACCTACGGAACGCTGCTGATGATCCTGGCGTTGGCGGGCGTCGCGGCCCTGGCCCTGACCGCCCCGCGTCGGCCACGCTTCGCCCAACTCGCCTTCCTGCTCGTCGCGGCGTTCATTCTCACCAACAAGGTCTACTCGCCGCAGTACGTGCTGTGGCTGATCCCCTTGGCGGCGCTGGCCAGACCACGCTGGCGGGACTTCCTGATCTGGCAGGCCTGCGAGGTCACGTACTACCTGGGGATCTGGATGTACCTCGCGTACACGACCAGCGGCGACAAGCACCAGGGGTTGCCGACGGAGGGTTATCAGCTGGCGATCGCCGTGCATCTGCTGGGAACGCTCTACCTGTGTGCGCTGGTCGTACGGGACATCCTGATGCCGGAGCGCGACGTCGTACGCCAGGACGGGTCCGACGACCCCTCAGGAGGGGTGCTGGACAGGGCTCCGGACGTGTTCGCGCTCGGTCGGGCGGCGCATCCGGCGCGGCACGCGGCGCATGTGGTCGAGGGACCACGGGTGGAATGGGGCACCCGGGGGTCCACCGCGGGCTGACCGGCCCTTTGGTCCCCGGGCACCGCTGGGTCTCGGGAAAGCGCCTATCGGTCGACGAGACGGTCGAACTGCGTGGTCGTGTGGCGCAGATGGGCGACCAGCTCGTCGCCGACCTTCGGCTCCTGCGAGTCCGCGGGGACGAACAGGATCGAGACCTGCATGTGCGGCGGCTCGGCGAACCAGCGCTGCTTGCCGGCCCAGACGAACGGCGACAGATTGCGGTTGACGGTGGCCAGGCCTGCGCGTGCGACGCCCTTGGCGCGTGGCATGACACCGTGCAAGGCCTTCGGAGCCTCCAGACCGACGCCGTGGGAGGTGCCGCCGGCGACGACCACCAGCCAGCCGTCCGACGCGGCCTTCTGCTGGCGGTAGCCGAAACGGTCGCCCTTGGCGACCCGGGTGACGTCGAGGACGGAGCCGCGGTACTCGGTCGCGTCATGGTCGCCGAGCCACAGCCGGGTGCCGATCCTGGCGCGGAACCGGGTCTGCGGGAACTGCTGCTGCAGACGCGCCAGTTCCTCGGCGCGCAGATGGCTGACAAACATGGTGTGCAGGGGCAGCCGGGCGGCCCTGAGCCGGTCCATCCAGCCGATGACCTCCTCGACCGCGTCCGAGCCGTCCGTCCGGTCCAGCGGCAGGTGAAGCGCGAAGCCCTCGAGGCGTACGTCCTCGATGGCGGCGTGCAACTGGCCCAGGTCCTGCTCGGAGACGCCGTGGCGCTTCATGGAGCTCATGCACTCGATGACGACGCGTGCCCCGACCAGTGCGTGCACGCCGTCGACCGATGACACGGAGCGGATGACGCGGTCCGGCAGCGGAACCGGCTCCTCGCCGCGCCGGAACGGCGTGAGGACGAGGAGGTCGCCGCTGAACCAGTCCTTGATCCGGGCCGCCTCGTAGGTCGTGCCGACGGCAAGCATGTCGGAGCCGAAGCGGGTCGTTTCCTCCGCGAGCCGCTCATGGCCGAAGCCGTATCCGTTGCCCTTGCAGACCGGGACGAGGCCCGGGAACTGGTCGATCACGGACTTCTGGTGCGCCCGCCAGCGCGCGGTGTCGACGTAGAGGGAGAGCGCCATGGCCGGGACCGGAACCTTTCTGGTGGCAGCGGTGTGTCAGAGATATGAGCGAGGGTACGAAATGATCAGCGACGCGACATGTAGATGTCGAGCGCCTTGTGCAGCAGCTTGTTGAGCGGGAAGTCCCACTCGCCGATGTACTCCACGGCTTCGCCGCCGGTGCCGACCTTGAACTGGATCAGCCCGAAGAGGTGGTCGGTCTCGTCGAGCGAGTCGCTGATGCCGCGCAGGTCATAGACCGTCGCACCCATGGCGTAGGCATCGCGCAGCATGCGCCACTGCATCGCGTTCGAGGGCCGGACCTCGCGGCCGATGTTGTCGGACGCGCCGTAGGAGTACCAGACATGGCCCCCGACGACGAGCATCGTCGCCGCCGACAGGTTCACCCCGTCGTGTCGCGCGAAGTACAGGCGCATACGGTTCGGGTCCTCGTTGTTCAGCACCGTCCACATGCGCTGGAAGTACGAGAGCGGGCGGGGCCGGAAGCGGTCGCGTACGGCAGTGATCTCGTACAGCCGCTGCCACTCGGCGAGGTCGTCGTAGCCGCCCTGGACCACCTCGACGCCGGCCTTCTCGGCCTTCTTGATGTTGCGCCGCCAGAGCTGGTTGAAGCCCTTGAGCACGTCGTCGAGCGACCGGTTGGCCAGCGGCACCTGGTAGACGTAGCGGGGCTGGACGTCACCGAAGCCGGCGCCACCGTCCTCACCCTGCTGCCAGCCCATCTTGCGAAGCCGGTCCGCGACCTCGAAGGCGCGCGGCTCGATGTGGGTCGCCTCCACGTCGCGGAGCCGCTTGACGTCCGGGTCCTGGATTCCGGCCTTGATGGCAGGGGCGTCCCAGCGGCGGATGACGACCGGCGGGCCCATCTTCACGGAGAAGGCGCCCTGGTTCCTGAGGTGGGCGAGCATCGGCTGCAGCCAGTCGTCCAGGTTCGGGGCGTACCAGTTGATGACCGGGCCCTCGGGGAGATACGCGAGATACCGCTTGATCTTGGGCAGCTGGCGGTAGAGGACGAGCCCCACTCCGACGAGCTCACCGCTCTTGTCGAACCAGCCAAGGTTCTCGGAGCGCCACTCCGTCTTGACGTCCGCCCACGCCGGAACCTGGCAGTGACTCGCCGCGGGCAGACTCTGGATGTACGCCAGATGCTGCTCTCGGCTGATGGTCCTCAGGGTCAGACTCATGCGGGGCGCTCCTCGGCAGGTGTGTCCCCATGGGTACAGGGGCTCCGGCTCTCGCGCCGAAGCCTACTGCGCCCGAGGAGCGCCCCGTCTGGCCATGGGGGATCGGCTAGCCGATCAGACCGCCGAAGAGCCCGCCGTGCGCCATTCCGAGGAAGAAGCCGAACGCCGAGGCGCCGAGTCCGATGACCGTGAGAAACCGTTCACGGGTCGTGGCCGAGATGAACTGACCGTAGCCACCCGTGAGGATCCCGATCAGTCCGGACCATGAGCTGAGCAGATGAAGGCTGGAGAACTGCGCGGACACAAAGGCCACTGCGCCCAGGACCAGCGTCACCACCATCAGGGTGTCCTGAAGCGGATGAGGCTTGCCGTCCGTCGCGAAGAGGGAACTGGAGGGGTTCGGTCGCATTGCCTGTGTCATGGAGACCTCCTGGTCTTCCGGAACGCGGCGCATTGTGACGCCGGACACACTCGATGCGTACAGGGTGCGGCCGGCGGTTCCCGGATTTCAACCGGAAGCATGTGTGCGGGTACTCTGTACGGTCTGCACCGGTGTCTGCCCAGGGCCAGCATTCGGTCCCTCGTTCGTCGAGGCCGATTGTCAGTGGCGCCTGATTTACTCGTAGACATCGATGCTCACGCATCACGACCCTCCTGCCACGGAACGACCGTGGCCGCTGAGTCCAAAGGAGGTGGGTTCCACATGCGTCACTACGAGGTGATGGTCATCCTCGACCCCGATCTCGAGGAGCGCGCTGTCTCCCCGCTGATCGAGAACTTCCTCTCCGTCGTCCGTGAGGGCAACGGAAAGGTGGAGAAGGTCGACACCTGGGGCCGTCGTCGTCTCGCTTACGAGATCAAGAAGAAGCCCGAGGGCATCTACTCGGTCATCGACCTGCAGGCCGAGCCTGCGGTCGTCAAGGAGCTCGACCGCCAGATGAACCTGAACGAGTCGGTCCTCCGGACCAAGGTCCTCCGTCCCGAGACCCACTGAGCGCCTAGCTCAGAGGTCATCGGGTTCGAGTAGCAGCAAGCAGCCAGAAGCAATCCCGCCGAGAGGTTCACCCATGGCAGGCGAGACCGTCATCACGGTCGTCGGCAATCTTGTCGACGACCCCGAGCTGCGCTTCACCCCGTCCGGTGCGGCCGTCGCGAAGTTCCGCGTCGCGTCCACTCCCCGCACCTTCGATCGTCAGACCAATGAGTGGAAGGACGGCGAGAGCCTCTTCCTGACCTGCTCGGTCTGGCGTCAGGCGGCGGAGAACGTCGCCGAGTCGCTCCAGCGCGGCATGCGTGTCGTCGTGCAGGGTCGACTCAAGCAGCGGTCCTACGAGGACCGCGAGGGCGTCAAGCGCACGGTCTACGAGCTGGACGTCGAGGAAGTCGGCCCCAGTCTCAAGAACGCCACGGCCAAGGTCACCAAGACCACGGGTCGCGGCGGCCAGGGTGGCTACGGCGGCGGCCAGCAGGGCGGCGGCAACTGGAGCGGCGGTTCCAGCAGCGGTTCCAGCGGTGCCCAGCAGGGTGGCGGCGGTGCTCCCGCCGACGACCCCTGGGCCACCAGTGCGCCGGCCGGCGGTCAGCAGCAGGGTGGCGGCGGTGGCGGCTGGGGCGGAAGCTCCGGCGGCGGCTACTCGGACGAGCCCCCCTTCTAGGGACACGTCCCACCGGGACAGTCCCAGGGGCAGCTCGTACCCCCACTTCTTGATCACACAGGAGATACACCATGGCGAAGCCGCCTGTGCGCAAGCCGAAGAAGAAGGTCTGCGCATTCTGCAAGGACAAGACCGTGTACGTGGACTACAAGGACACGAACATGCTGCGGAAGTTCATTTCCGACCGCGGCAAGATCCGTGCCCGTCGCGTGACCGGCAACTGCACGCAGCATCAGCGTGACGTCGCCACGGCCGTCAAGAACAGCCGTGAGATGGCGCTGCTGCCCTACACGTCCACCGCGCGATAAGGGAAGGGTGACCGAAACATGAAGATCATCCTCACCCACGAGGTCTCTGGCCTCGGCACTGCCGGCGACGTCGTTGACGTCAAGGACGGCTACGCTCGCAACTACCTGGTCCCGCGCGGTTTTGCGATCCGCTGGACCAAGGGTGGCGAGAAGGACGTCGAGCAGATCCGTCGCGCTCGCAAGATCCACGAGATCGCGACCATCGAGCAGGCCAACGAGATCAAGGCCAAGCTCGAGGGCGTGAAGGTGCGTCTGGCTGTTCGCTCCGGCGACGCCGGCCGCCTCTTCGGCTCCGTCACCCCGGCCGACATCGCTACGGCGATCAAGTCTGCCGGTGGCCCGGACGTCGACAAGCGCCGCGTCGAGCTCGGTTCGCCGATCAAGACCCTGGGCTCGCACCAGGTGTCCGTGCGTCTGCACCCCGAGGTTGCCGCGAAGCTTGGCATCGAGGTTGTCGCCGCCTGAGCGACCGCTCGCAGAGCATGAGAGGGTCGCACCCCACTTGGGGTGCGACCCTCTCGCTGTTTCACGTGAAACCCTGAGCCGAAGTGAGTCGCCAGAAGGCAAGGCGTACGGTCCCCCAGCCGATCAGCGGGTGGCGCCTGTCACGATCCACCGACCCGAGCGGGCCCGCAGCCACAGTGTGACCATACGGACGACCATCATCAGCGCCATCGCCCACCAGAGCGCGGTCAGTCCTCCGCCGAGTGCGGGGACGAGCAGAGCGACGGGCGCGAAAACGGCCAGAGTGATCAGCATCGCCACGGCGAGATAGCGGCCGTCGCCGGCGCCCATCAGTACTCCGTCCAGGACGAAGACCACGCCTGAGACCGGCTGGGAGAGGGCCACCACCAGCAGTGCCGGAAGCAGCACGGTGCGAACTGCCGGGTCACTGGTGAACAGAGGGATGAAGAGCGGGCGGGTCACCACGATGAGTGCCCCCAGCACCAGCCCGGAGGCGATGCCCCACTGCACCATGCGACGGCATACCTGCCGTGCTCCCTCGGGGTCGTCGGCGCCCAGATAGCGACCGATGATCGCCTGGCCGGCGATGGCGATCGCATCCAGTGCGAAGGCCGTCAGGCTCCAGAGGGAGAGGATGATCTGGTGCGCGGCGATATCGGTGTCACCGAGACGAGCCGCCACGGCTGTGGCGATCATCAGCACTGCGCGCAGCGAGAGCGTGCGGACCAGCAGAGGTACGCCGGCCTGAGCGCTGGCGCGTATGCCTGCAGCATCAGGGCGGAGTGAGGCCTTATGACGCCGGGCACCGCGGACCACGACAACGAGGTAGGCGGCTGCCATTCCGCACTGGGCGAGGACGGTGCCCCAGGCCGATCCCGCGATGCCGAGGCCGGCGCCGTAGACCAGCCCGGCATTGAGGGCGGCATTGGCGGCGAAACCGGCGACGGCTACGTACAGGGGAGTACGGGTGTCCTGCAGGCCGCGCAGCACCCCCGTGGCAGCCATGACGACGAGCATCGCGGGGATACCCAGGCTCGATATTCGCAGGTACGTGATGGCGTAGGGGGCGGCGGTGTCCGAAGCTCCGAAGAGTTCGACGAGCCAGGGAGCCGCCGGAAGGATCAGCGCGATGACGGCCGCGCCCAGCAGCAGCGCGAGCCAGATGCCGTCCATGCCCTGACGGATGGCAGCTGCGAGATCGCCGGCACCCATCCGTCGCGCGACCGCGGCAGTGGTGGCGTAGGCGAGGAAGACGAAGACGCTCACTGCCGTCATCAGCAGGGCCGCGGCCACCCCCAGTCCGGCGAGCTGCGAGGTGCCGAGATGGCCGACGATGGCGCTGTCGACCATGACGAAGAGCGGCTCGGCGACCAGGGCACCGAAGGCGGGAACGGCGAGCGCGATGATCTCGCGATCATGTCGCCGTCGGCTGGTCTTCGGTATCGCGGGGGCTTGGGGCATGCCCCTTAATCTAATCTTCCACAGGTAAGAGATGCAAAGCTCAAGAGGTCCTTACGAGTGCCTGGGGTGACCCTTCTGCTGTGCGCCGTTTGTTCTGATCTTGATCCCACCGGGAAAGTTTTTCTCCCCCACAGCCGGTGGATGGAAAAGTCGCAGGTCAGACTCGGTGTGTGAGAGAGGCTATGACTTTGTCCACAGTGCTGTCCCCCGGTCCGTGCACAGGTTCCGCAGGGTTCTCCACAGCATCTGGTCGGTCGTCCACATGGCCTGTGGATAACCAGATTGGCTGACGGTGCCTGCGGGCCTAACGTGGACCGGCGCCCGACGCGCCGGAAGCGGAGTCGGGCCGTTCGTTTTGTCAGTGCCGTGCCGTAGAAAGAGTGGCACTGTGAGGTCCGCGGAGCGGACGGGAGGGAGGCGGCCGGTGAGCATTCCGGAGCCCCTGGACGATCCCTGGGCCGATATCGGTCCGGGCGACCGTCTGCCCGTTTCCCGTCCGCGACGCGGAGAGGGCCGCGGGCGTGGCCGCGAGGAGCAGCACGAGCGCGGCCGGGAGAGCGGGCCGTGGGACGACGGCGCCCCGGGCGGGTTCGAGCGGGTGCCTCCGCAGGACCTCGATGCCGAACAGTCGGTCCTCGGCGGCATGTTGCTGTCCAAGGACGCCATCGCGGACGTCGTGGAGATCATCAAGGGCCATGATTTCTACCGGCCCGCGCACGAGACCGTCTATCAGGCGATTCTCGATCTGTATGCCAAGGGCGAGCCCGCCGACCCCATCACGGTGGCCGCGGAACTGGTCAAGCGCGGCGAGATCACGCGTGTCGGCGGTGCCTCCTATCTCCACACGCTGGTCCAGTCGGTGCCGACGGCTGCCAACGCGTCGTACTACGCGGAAATCGTCCACGAACGCGCGGTGCTGCGGCGTCTCGTGGAGGCCGGCACCCGCATCACGCAGATGGGATACGCAGCGGACGGCGACGTCGACGAGATCGTGAACTCGGCTCAGGCCGAGATCTACGCCGTCACCGAGCAGCGCACCAGCGAGGACTATCTGCCGCTCGGCGACATCATGGAGGGCGCGCTCGACGAGATCGAGGCGATCGGCTCGCGCAGCGGTGAGATGACCGGTGTGCCGACCGGTTTCACCGACTTCGACTCGCTCACCAACGGACTGCACCCAGGTCAGATGATCGTCATCGCAGCCCGCCCCGCCATGGGTAAGTCCACGCTGGCGCTGGACTTCGCCCGGGCTGCCTCGATCAAGAACAACCTGCCCAGCGTCATCTTCTCCCTCGAAATGGGCCGTAACGAGATCGCGATGCGCCTGCTGTCCGCGGAGGCGCGGGTGGCACTGCACCATATGCGTTCCGGAACGATGACGGACGAGGACTGGACCCGGCTGGCACGCCGGATGCCGGATGTCTCCCAGGCCCCGCTCTACATCGACGACTCGCCGAACCTGTCGATGATGGAGATCCGAGCCAAGTGCCGCCGTCTCAAGCAGCGCAACGATTTGAAGCTGGTCGTCATCGACTATCTCCAGCTGATGCAGTCCGGTGGCTCCAAGCGCGCCGAAAGCCGTCAGCAGGAGGTCTCGGACATGTCCCGTAACCTCAAACTGCTTGCCAAGGAGCTGGAGCTCCCGGTGATCGCGCTCTCCCAGCTGAACCGTGGCCCCGAGCAGCGCACGGACAAGAAACCGATGGTCTCCGACCTGCGTGAGTCCGGCTCCATCGAGCAGGACGCGGACATGGTCATCCTGTTGCATCGTGAGGACGCGTACGAGAAGGAGTCTCCGCGCGCGGGCGAGGCGGACCTGATCGTCGCCAAGCACCGTAACGGTCCCACCGCGACCATCACGGTCGCCTTCCAGGGACACTACTCGCGCTTCGTGGACATGGCGCAGACCTGATCGGACGGCCGGTGTAGGGTCTCAAATTTCGTGTCGGAATCTCACGGCTGATGCCGGATAGAAGTCGGATCCGACGTGGCGCTGAGACATGCAGGTCGCGCCTGTACCTCGTTCGCGTTGAACGCCGACGCCTGGAAGGCCAAGCGGCCGCGCCGGGAACAGCCGGGCCGGTCGGCACGGTTGCATCGACCGAGGGACCGGCGCCGCACGGGCGGGGAACACGGAAGCCACAAGGTCGTCCCCCCACCAGGATCCGGGCCCCAAGATCGCGGTACGCCCGCCGCACACTCGGACCAAATCGTAATTCTGCAGGAGGACTGTTTCATGACTGACCGGCCCTTGACGCTCATGGCAGTACACGCCCACCCCGACGACGAAGCCACCGGAACCGGAGGGGTTCTCGCGCAGTACGCGGCGGAAGGCATCCGCACGGTTCTCGTGACGTGTACCGACGGCGGTTGCGGTGACGGACCGGGGGGTGTCAAGCCGGGCGATCCCGGGCACGATCCGGCGGCGGTCGCCTTGATACGCCGTCAAGAACTTGAGGCGAGCTGTGACGTCCTGAAGGTCAGCGATCTGGAGATGCTGGACTATGCCGACTCCGGGATGACGGGCTGGCCGAGCAACGACGCCCCCGGATCCTTCTGGCAGACCCCCGTGCAGGAAGGCGCGGCCCGACTCGCGGAACTCATGCGGCACTACCGACCTGATGTGGTCGTCACCTACGACGAGAACGGCTTCTACGGCCACCCCGACCACATCCAGGCCCACCGCATCACGATGGCGGCGCTGGAGATGACCACGCTGGCACCGAAGGTGTACTGGACCACGATGCCCCGCTCGATGATGCAGCGGTTCGGCGAGATCATGCGCGAGTTTCATGAGGACATGCCGGAGCCGGATCCTGCCGAGGCCGCCGCGATGGCCGAGATCGGCCTCCCCGACGATGAGATCACCACGTGGGTGGACACCACCGCGTTCAGCGGTCAGAAGTTCGACGCGTTGGCCGCGCACGCCAGTCAGGGCGAGAACATCTTCTTCCTCAAGATGGGCAAGGAGAGGTTCGGCGAGTTGATGGGCATGGAGACCTTCGTACGTGTCCAGGACGCCACCGGCGCGGCCATACCCGAGAACGATCTCTTCGCCGGACTGCGCTGATCCGCCGGTCCGACCGGCCGGGAAAGCGCATCGACCGCGAGTGGTTGGCCCGAAGGGCGTCGTGGCGATAGAGCTTGACCATGACCTCACCTTTTGAATCGCTTTTGCCGAGCACGGAGCGGGCTCTCCTCCATCGAATCGCCACCGCACAGTCCGAGGGTCGCGCGCCCTCCTTCGTGGGGGCGGTCGCCCGGGACGGTCGGCACATCTGGAGCGGTGCGCGCAGTTGTGTGGACGGTCATGCGCCTGATGCCGACACCCAGTACCGCATCGGCTCCATCACCAAGACGTTCACCGCCGTGTTGGTCCTGCGGCTGCGGGACGAGGGGCTGCTCGACCTCGCTGATCCACTGGAGAAGCATCTGCCCGGCACAGGGGTGGGCGAGGTGACCATTGCCCAACTCCTGGGCCACAGTGCGGGACTGGCAGCCGAAGCTCCGGCGCCCTGGTGGGAGCGTACGCCGGGCAGCCTTCGTCCCGAGCTGAGCGATGTGCTCGGCACCAGGCCGCTGGTGCATCCCGTAGGCCGTCGGCATCACTACTCCAACCCTGGCTATACGGTGCTCGGTTCGCTGATCGAGGCAGTGCGTGGAGAGTCCTGGGAGGCTGTGCTCCGCCGGGAGATCGTGGAGCCGCTCGGGCTGACCCGTACGACCACCCAGCCGCAAGCCCCGCACGCACGCGGATGGGCGGTACATCCCTGGGCTGACGTGATGATGCCCGAACCCGCAGAGGACCTTGGGCTGATGGCCCCGGCCGGTCAGCTGTGGTCGAGCGCATCCGACCTCTGCCGCTTCGCCGGCTTTCTTGCCGATGGCGATGACCGGGTGCTGGGCGCGGAATCGGTGAGGGAGATGCGCACACCGTCCGTCCCACCGGAAGCGGGGGAATGGGAGAGCGGCTACGGGCTCGGCCTTCAGGTCGTGCGGAGAGAAGGGCGCACGCTCATCGGGCACAGTGGCTCGCTGCCCGGGTTCGTCGCATGTTTCTGGGTGAGTGTCGAGGAAGGCGTCGCCGCTGTCGCGCTCGCCAATGCCACCTCGGGGCCGCTGACCGGCACAGTGGCCGCCGATCTCCCGCGGATCGTGGCCGACGCCGAGCCGCGGATCCCCGAGCCGTGGCGACCGATGCCCGAGATGGATGAGACGCTGCTTGAACTGGCTGGTCCCTGGTACTGGGGAACACTCGGCGTGGGGCTGAAACTGGTGGCCGACCGGGGTCTGGAGCTCTATCCGCTGAGAGGGAACGGCCGGGGCTCGCGCTTCCGTGCTTGTGGGGACGGAAGTTGGATCGGATTGGACGGGTACTACGCGGGGGAGACGCTGACCGTCGTGCGTCGGGCCGACGGTTCGCTCGATCACCTCGATCTGGGGTCGTTCGCGTTTACACGCGAACCGTACGACCCTGCCGCTGATGTCCCCGGAGGGGTGGACGAGGGAGGCTGGCGCGGCCTTCCGCAGTGAAGCCGTTGCAATGGGTTCTTGAGGGCGTGTTTCACGTGAAACGGGTGACCGAGCAGGCGCGGCCCTGAGTCTCAGGCCGACAGCTCCCGCTCCAGCGGGGTTCGGAATCGCGGAGTGATCCTGCTTTCGCTCACCCACATCGTCAGCCGGGAGGCCTCCGCTTCGATCGCGGCGGAGGCCTCCCGCCCCCGGTCGGACAGCAGTCTCCAAACGATCTCGCCGTCCGCCCTCTGCGCCCAGCCTCCGATGATCTCGCCGTTCCACAGACCGTAGGGCCGACGTTCCCTGCGTAGTCGAAGAGGGCGGGCCGGTGTCCGGGATCGAGATGGAAGGCCCGGTCGGCCCACGCCATGGCGCTCGGGTCGAGGCTGGGGAGCAGGGCCGCCCACGGCTCGACCGGGGGCTCCGGCTCGTCGTCGCCCGGTGCGACACAGCCCACGACACCGTCGCCGAGCCGGCGCATGGAGAGCCTGGCCGGATCGTAGGCCCGTAATGAGGACAAATTCTCTCCGCGTTCGATCCACGCTCAGACCGGACGAAATCAGAGCATGAGCTTGAAGCCCACGTGGGAGGCCACGAAGCCGAGGCGCTCGTAGAAGCGGTGAGTGTCGGTACGGCTGGTGTCCGAGGTCAGCTGGACCAATTGGCAGTCCTGACGGCGGGATTCGTCGACGGCCCATTCGATGAGTTGGGTACCCAGGCCGCTGCCTCGTTCATCGGCGTGGATCCGCACCGCTTCGATGATCGAGCGGGTGGCGCCGCGCCGGGACAGCCCGGGAATGACGGTGAGCTGGAGAGTGCCGATGACACGGCCCTCACGTTCGGCGACGACCAGGTGCTGGTTCGGGTCTGCGGCCAGCCGCTCGAAGGCGACGGTGTACGGAGACAGGTCGTCCGGCGATTCACGCCGGGCCCCCAGTGGGTCGTCGGCAAGCATCGCCACGATGGCAGGGATGTCGGTGGGGGACGCGGGCCGTATCTGCAGATCGCTCATGATCCGCAGCCTATTAGGGCGGGCGGGGCGCCAGGACCGGTGCCTGTCGTTCCTGGTTCTGTGCGGACTGCGCGTCCCGCACGGGCGTCGCATCCGGATGCCTTGTGCCGGTCCTACACGGACGTCGGGATCCGCAGTGCTTCGACCGCCCTGACCAAAGGGGTCAGCTCGGGATCCTTCGCGGCCTCATCGAGAGCTTCGCGCAGCGCGGTGTCGTTCGTGGGCCGCGCCTCGGCGAGCAGCGCCAAGCCGGCTTCCGTGACATCGGTATAGATGCCGCGGCGGTCGGTGGCGCAGAGATAGCGGCTGAGCAGTCCCCGGTCCTCGAGGCGTGTGACCAGACGGGTGGTGGCGCTCTGGCTGAGCACTACGGCGTCGGCGACCTGCTTCATCTGCAGGTGGCCGCCAGGGCCGTTGTGCTGCCGACTGAGGACATCAAGCAGCGAGTACTCACGCACGCTCAGGTCGTGGCTGGCCTGGAGAGTCCGTTCCAGGTGGGCTTCGATCCGGCCGTGCAGCAAGGAGAGAGCGCACCAGCTCTGGGCGAGGGCGGTGAGTGCCGGATCCGTCGCTGTCATCGATCTCTCCTTCTCCGGGACGCGCCATGAGGGCATGGGCTGCTGCCGCCGGGCGGTGGCCCGACTTCAGGATAGACGACCCACGCAATAGCCCGCGTTTGCAATTAACCCGCGTCTGCAATTATTGTGGTCGCTCGTAAGGCGCAGACGCAATTTTCTGGGAAAGGTGAACCCATGCCGCTCGCGCTCCTCGCCCTTGCCATCGGGGCCTTCGGTATCGGCACCACCGAGTTTGTGATCATGGGGCTGCTGCCCGAGGTCGCCGATGGCTTCCAGGTGTCCATCCCGGTCGCCGGATATCTCGTCACCGGGTACGCCCTGGGCGTTGTCCTCGGTGCACCTCTGATGACGGTCCTGGGGACCAAGGTCACCCGCAAGCGCATGCTGATGCTGCTCATGGGGCTGTTCATCGCAGGGAATGTGCTCTCCGCCGTGGCCCCGGTCTTCGGCGTGATGCTCGCGGGCCGCGTGGTGGCCTCGCTCGCGCACGGTGCGTTCTTCGGTATCGGCTCGGTGGTCGCGGCCGATCTGGTCGCACCCGAGAAGAAGGCCGGCGCCATCGCCATGATGTTCACCGGGCTGACAGTCGCGAATGTGGTCGGTGTCCCGCTGGGCACGCTCGTCGGCCAGAGCGTCGGCTGGCGTGCGACCTTCTTCATCGTTGCCGGATTGGGTGTACTGGGCCTTGCAGGTGTGGCCAGGCTGGTACCTGAGCAGCCCAGGCCCGAAGGCGTCCGGCTTCGCCATGAACTGGCTGCCTTCCGCAACGTGCAGGTTCTGCTGGCCATGGCGATGACCGTGCTCGGATTCGGCGGCGTGTTCGCCGCGATCACCTACATCACGCCGATGATGACCGAGATCACCGGCTTCGCCGACTCCTCGGTGACCTGGTTGCTCGTTCTCTTCGGCCTGGGGATGGTCGGCGGCAACCTGGTCGGCGGCAAGTTCGCGGACCGGGCGCTGATGCCGATGCTGTTTGTGTCGCTCGGCTCGCTCGCCCTTGTCCTGGGTCTTTTCACCCTCACTGCGCACAACAAGATCGCAGCAGCGATCACCGTCTTCCTCGTCGGTGGCCTCGGCTTCGCCACTGTGCCGCCGCTGCAGAAGCGGGTTCTGGACCAGGCGTCCGGCGCGCCGACCCTGGCCTCAGCCGTCAACATAGGTGCCTTCAATCTCGGCAACGCGCTGTCCGCCTGGCTCGGTGGTGTCGTGATCGCGGCCGGTCTGGGCTTCACCGCCCCGAACTGGGTCGGTGCGATTCTCGCCGCGTCGGCGCTCGGACTCGCGGTCCTCTCGGCAGCCCTTGAGCGCGGCTCTGCCCGCCGGGAGAGCCGGGCCGTGGCCGAGGCGCTGTCTGCGGAGCGCGTAACCGTGCCCGCATTCCGTCACTGAGGCCGACGGGGCGGGGCTCGTTCGGGCCGGCCTCGCCTCAGCCCGCAGCCACCGTCAGGGGGGCGAAACGGCGAGTCCAGTCACCCGGGAGCCCGGGGGCGCCCTTCGTCATGACGGCGTTGAAGGCGATCCGCTCCAGGCCGTTCGTCCTCAGCCAGTTGAGCAGTTCCTCGTGCCGTACGTCGATGTCGGTGCGCAGCGGCCGGTCCGTGCCCGCGGCGAGTGAGGCGATGAGGGACTTCGCCGTGTCGGTGTCACGGGCGATGAGAGGGCCCACGACATGGGTCTCCATGTTGGGCCAGGCGGCTGCATAGCCCGTGAGGACGCCGTTGGACTCCGCGACCCTCAACTGGTCGGCGAAGGCCGGAAGGCGAGTGATCATATGGGTACGGTCCAGGCCGAAGACCTCAGCGTCGAGGTGGAGGATCGCGGGGAGGTCTTCGGCGTTCGCAGGTCGTGTGGTGACCTGAGGCGCCGGGCCGGTGGCACGGAGGTGGCCGCGGACCATTTCCGCACGGCCGACCGTCGCAAAACCCAACTCCTCGTAGAGCGGCTTTCCGTAGGGCGTGGCATGCAGCGTGAGCGGTGTGCCCTCGGCCTCGGCCAGCACGTGCTTCATCAGGCGGCGCCCGACGCCCCGGCGTGCGTACCGCTCCGCCACGAGCACCATGCCGATGGCGGCGAGTCCGGGGCCGGGCGAGGAGCCTCGTCCGTACGACGTCACGACACACGCGGTGACCAGGCCCTTGCCCGAAGGATCGTCGATGCCGTATCCGGTCCCCGCGGCGAGCAGCAGGCCCCATTTGTGCTCCTCCCGCGGCCAGCCGCGGTCCTCGGAGAGATCGGCGCAGGCCTCCAGGTCTCCCCTGGTCAGCCGCCGGATGGATAGCTCGCTGAGCGGTGTTGACATGAAGGTCAGGCTGTCGGACGCAATGATCGTTCGTCCAGCGCTTTACCGGAACTGGCCGAGACCCGTAGGCGGCGGCCGCGTCGCGTCATTCCCCACGGCTTGAGGACCGAGATCGCGGTCATGAAGAGATACGTGGTCAGGGAGACGATGGGGGCGGCCAGCAGACCGGACAGGTCCGTCACAGGGATCCCTGCGGCGGCCTCGTCTGCGACCGCGTTCACTCCGGGCCGCAGCGAGAAGGCCGTGAGCGCGGTCGTGATCAGCGTGAGCCAGAACTTGGTCCAGACCCACCGGTACCGGGCGAGGCCCCATTGCGTGCCGAGGGACAGTAGTAGCCCGCTCCCAGAAGTCAGCAGTGCAACAGGGATCATGAGCCAATTCACAAAGACTGCCATTGAGCGGTACGAGGCTTCAGCGGCTTCAGGAGATCCGGAGGTTACCGCGGCGACGCTGAGTCCGAAGAGCCCCAAAGAGAGTCCGAGCCAGCCCGCTGATGCGGAGACATGGACGACGAGGATGGCCCGCCGTGCAGGACGCTTGAGTGGTTTCACGTGAAACACGGTGTCGCGCCCTGGCTTTTTCCGCGTCCGACAGCGGGAGTAACCCGCCGTACCAGCCTCGGCGTACAGGGCGAGGCTGCACTATTCCGCCTCGGTACGAGGTTCGGCGAGCAAAGTGAAGATCAGGAATCAGCCCTGTGCAGAGTTCGAGATGAAGCTGGACGACCGTGGTTGCATAGCGTGATTGCATGGCCGACGCGCAGACCTTCGCCGTGCTGCCCGTTGCGGTAGCGCTGAATGCGGACCATCATCTGTCCCGGCTCACCACACATGCCTGCACGAAGAGCGATCCGCGGGAGGCTTACGAACTCATGCGCTTGCGTCGGTAGTTCGGCGGTCGGGTACGCGCCCCGGGATGAGGGCCCTGATCGCGGCTACAGACATGAGGGCAATGCAGCCTAACGGGAAAGCGGGCGTGGATACCCGGACTTTCCGCTCTTTGTCCGACGTGAAGGTGCCGCCTGGCATGCTGCGACGACAGGTGTTGCGGGCAGTGTCACAATCCAGTCCCACTCGTCCCGATTCCTCCTTTGGTAAAGGTTAGTGTGGCCGGCAGGAGTCCTGAGACACAGCGGGAAATTGAGGCACGTTCCGGATCCGGAAGTGCGTAGACCGACCGAAGATGCTCGAGGCGAGGCACACAATGGACGCTCCGACCACCACGTCGGCGGACAATGGCACTTCAGGCGAGAACGGTACGAACGATGGGGGCGGCTGGTTCAGCCCTCGTAAGCGGGGTGCCGCGGGTCCGGCCACGCCGCATACGGAGGGCCGTGCCACAGGCGAGGACGGGGAGGGCCGGATAGCCTCGCCCAGCCGTCCTGTAGCCGCGATACGGCCGGTCGGCACCGGCGCCGACAGGGCCTCCGCGACGCAGTCGCGAGGTGTCCCGGGCCCGGCAGAGCGGAACGCGTCGGAGGCCCGCGCTCCACTGGCCGGTGCTCCCTACGCGCCCATGCCCCCGGCCCCCGCGCCCGAGGCCGCCGCCCACCAGAGCGCCGCACCCATATCCCCGGCACACCCCACCGCGTATGAGCAGGACATCAACGCGTCCCCCGACGCGATCCTCGTCCGGCGGACGATGGCGGAGATCGGCCCGGTCGCCGACAAGGTCACCTCCTACTTCTACGCCCTGCTCTTCGTCCGTCACCCCGACCTGCGTGCCATGTTCCCTGCCGCGATGGACACCCAGCGGGACCGTCTCCTCAAGGCTCTGCTCACCGCCGCCGAGCACATGGACAACACCGCCGTGCTCGTTGACTACCTCCGGCACCTGGGCCGCGGCCACCGCAAGTACGGAACCCAGCCCGCCCACTACCCGGCGGTCGGCGAGGCGCTCATCGGTGCGCTCAGCCGCTACGCCACGACCACCTGGAACCACGAGACCGAGGCCGCCTGGGTCCGTACGTACACGACGATTTCCCAGGTCATGATCGACGCAGCCGCGGAGAACGAGCGCCATGCGCCCGCCTGGTGGCATGCTGAGGTCGTTTCGCACGACCTGCGGACGCCCGACATCGCGGTCATCACCGTGCGCCCCGACCAGCCGTATCCCTTCCTGGCCGGGCAGTACACGAGCCTGGAGACGCCGTGGTGGCCGCGGATCTGGCGCCACTACTCCTTCGCCGGCGCTCCGCGCTCCGACGGTCTGCTGTCCTTCCACGTCAAGGCCGTTCCGGCCGGCTGGGTCTCGAACGCCCTGGTCCATCACGCCCGCCCCGGCGACGTACTGCGGCTCGGCCCACCGGCAGGGTCCATGACCGTCGACCACACCACCGACAGCGGCCTGCTCTGTCTGGGTGGCGGCACCGGCATCGCCCCGATCAAGGCCCTGGTCGAGGACGTTGCCGAGCACGGCGAGCGACGGCCGGTGGAAGTCTTCTACGGCGCGCGCAGCGACCACGACCTGTATGACATCGACACGATGCTGCGGCTGCAGCAGAGCCACCCGTGGCTTCACGTGCGCCCTGTTGTCGACGGCAGAGCCCAGCTGCCCGACGCAGTACGCGAGTACGGTCCGTGGAACGAGTACGACGCCTATCTCTCGGGCCCGATCGGAATGATCCGCAGTGGTGTGGACGCGCTCAGGGGGATAGGAATCCCGTTCGACCGGATCCGCCACGATTCTCTCGAGGATCTCGTCGCGGCGGCCGATTAGACCTCGCCCCACCGGACGGCCGCACCGGCGCGACCGGACTCGCGGCGGACGGCTTTCGTCGGTCCTGATCGGGATCAGCCCAGGTCGGGAGCGTGCATCGCCCGCACGCCTTCGATATTGCCGTCCAGGTAGTGCCGCAGCGAGAGCGGCACGAGATGGACGGCGGCGATCCCCACGCGGCTGAAGGGCACCCGGACGATCTCGTACTCGCCGCAGGGCTCCTCCACCTCGGGGCCGTGGCGCCGCGACTCGTCCATCGCGGCCAGTCGGCAGACGAAGAAGTGCTGCACCTTCACGCCCGAGACCCCGCCGTCCACGATGTGCTCGACGGTGTCGACGAAACAGGGCACCACGTCGACGATCTTGGCGCCGAGTTCCTCGTCCACTTCACGGTGGAGGGCTTCGACGACGGTGGCGTCTTCGGGCTCGACCCCGCCGCCCGGAGTGACCCAGTACGGATCCATGCCCGGCTTGGTGCGCTTGATCAGGACGAGATCGTCGCCGTCGAGCAGGATGGCGCGTGCGGTGCGCTTGACCACTGGCCGTTCGGTCATGGCAGAAGAGTGGCCCACGTCACCCGTTCTGAAACACCCGTCCACCCTGCTGTTGCCCGGCGTTACCTGCTGTCACCCGGCTGTCACCATCCGGCGGCAGCACGCAGCAGCTCTTCGTGTGCCCGTGCGATGTGCGGGAGTGCGAGCGTTCCGGTGCGCACGACGAGAAAGTAGGTCCGCAGCGGAGGTACGGGCGGATCGAGCAGTGCCACCACCCGGCCGCTCTCCAGGTCGCGCTCGCACAGATAGCGTGGCAGTACGGCCAGACCCGCACCTGAGGCCGTGGCCTCCAGGACCGCCCTGAGATCGGGCGCGATGACGGTGCCCGCGGCGGCCGGACGACTGTCGAAGACAGCGGCCCAGTAACGGGAGACGAACGGCAGGGATTCGTGGACTTCCACCACCGGCAACTGCTCCAGCACGAGCGAGCCCTTGCCCCGTAGGACGCCGGGGCAGAGCCGCGCCGCCCAGCGCGGCGAGGCGACCAGGACGTGTTCCTCGTCGCAGAGCGGAGTCGCGGCGAGCAGACCGCCCCGCGGGCGTGCCGTGGCGATGGCCAGATCGTGATGCCCGGCCGCCAGTCCTTCGAGGGTCTCCTCGGCATTGCCCACGAAGGACGTCCGTAAGGCGAGCCCTTGGGAGATCAGCGGAGTGAGGGCCGGAAGCGCGCGCACGGAGGTGAATTCGGGCGGCCCGGCAAGATGCAGCGTCCGAACGCCCGACTCCTCGTCCAGCCCGGCCTCGGTGATCTCGACAAGGGCGTCGAGATGGGGGGCCGCCCGGTGGGCGAGTTCGTCGCCGATGGTCGTGGGGGTGACACCGCGCGCCTGACGCAGAAAGAGGGGGCGCCCGAGCTGCCGCTCCAGGGTCCGGATCTGACTGGTCACCGCGGGTTGGGACAGGCCCAGCAGTGCGGCGGCGCGAGTGAACGAGCCGGCCCGGTGCACCGTGATGAATGTGCGCAGCAAGGCCAGGTCCATCGTCCAACTATAAATAAGTCGATAGGTTCCTGTCGCCAGCGTGATTGGACACTGACGCAGAGTCAACTAGCCTTTGTTCGAGCGGTTCTCCGCGCGTGGAGCCGGGGCGGTCCGAGCCATGAGGGGGGAGGCTCGGACCGTCCCTCTGCGGGTCTGTCTGCCCGTCGGGTGCCGGACAACGTCCCGGTCAGTCAGTCGGTCGCCGCTGCCTCCAGGGCGCGGATCACATCGGCGACCAAGTCGTCAGGGTCCTCCGCCCCGACCGAGAAGCGGATGAATCCTTCCGGGACGGCGTCACCGCCCCACCGGCCCCGGCGTTCCGCGCTGGAGCGGACGCTTCCGAAACTCGTCGCGTCATCGACGAGGCGCAGTCCGGCCAGGAACCGCTCCGCGAACCCGCGGTCCGGCAACGTGAAGGAAACCACGGAGCCGAAGCGGCGCATCTGCGCGGAGGCGACCTTGTGCGACGGGTCCTGCGGCAGCCCGGGGTAGCGCAGCCCCCTCACTTCTGCGCGTCCGGCCAGTACCCGCGCGAGAACGAGTGCGTTCGCGCACTGGCGATCGGTCCTCAGGTGCAGCGTGGCGAGTGAGCGGTGTGCGAGCCACGCCTCCATCGGGCCGGGGATCGCGCCGACGACCTTGCGCCAGTGCCGTACGCGCGCGGCGAGGGCGGGGTCCCGGCAGACCACATAGCCGAGCAGCAGATCTCCGTGACCGGTCAGCCCCTTGGTGCCGCTGGCCACGGCAAAGTCCGCGCCCAGCTCCAGCGGACGCTGTCCGAGGGGCGTCGCGAGTGTGTTGTCGACGGCGACCAGGGCCCCCTCGCCGTGTGCCGCCTTCACGAGCCGCCGCACGTCGCAGACATCGAGGCCCGGGTTGGAGGGCGTCTCGATCCACAGCAGTTTCGCCCCGCCGAGTACCGCGAGCTGCGCGTCGCCGCCCGTCGGTGCCGTGCGGACCTCGACCCCGTAGGCCTCCAGCTGCTCCCGCACCAGCGGCAGCGCCTGATAGCCGTCGTCCGGGAGCACGACGACGTCGCCCGCCCGCACCTGGGAGAGCAGCACCGCGGAGACGGCGGCCATCCCGGAGGCGAAGACGACGGTCTCGACGCTCCACCGCTCCCCCGCGCCGCCGTGGTCCGGTTCCTGCGGTGCCTCCAGCTCGCCGATGGCACGCTCCAGCAGCGTCCAGGTCGGGTTGTCGTCGCGTCCATAGGTGTACGGACCCGTCGGCTCGCCCGGCAGGTGGTAGTGCGCGGCGAAGACCGGCCCCGGCAGCGTCGGTTCGTGCTTCCGCGCCTCGGGCAGTCCCGCACGTACGGCCCTCGTGCCGTCTCCCACGCCCGGCTCGCCACTTGTCACCGGCTCTTCCTTCGCGCCGCCGGTCATGCCGCCCGCTCCTCGATCGCGTTCCTTACCGCGGCGAGCAGACCCTCGCTCGCGGCCTCCACCATCCGCAGACATTCCTCGAAGCCGTCCATGTCACCGTAGTAGGGGTCGGGGACATCGGGGTCGCCCTGGGCCGCCGGATCGTACGAGCGCAGCAGCCGCACCTTCGCGGCGTCCGTCTCCGTCGGGGCGAGCCGTCGGAGCTCGCGCAGATGTCCCTCGTCCAGGGCGATCACCAGGTCCAGCCGGTCGAACCAGGCCGCGCGGAACTGCCGTGCCACATGGCCCGACCCGTAGCCGTTCGCACGCAGGACGGCCACGGTCCGGTGGTCGGCTCCGTCGCCCTCGTGCCAGCCTCCTGTGCCGGCGCTGTCCACCGCGACGAGGCCGTCGAGTCCGGCCTCCTCGAGGCGGGCACGGAAGACGGACTCGGCCGTCGGCGATCGGCAGATATTGCCCGTGCAGACGAAACAGACGGAGAAGGCGTGGGGGAGGGACATCGGCCACTCAGTCCTTGTCGTCAGGGAGCACGACGTTCAGTGCCCACGACACGATCGAGATGATCAGGCCCCCGAGCACTGCCGTCCAGAAGCCCTCGACATGGAAGTTCAGGTCCAGTTTGTCGGCGAGCCACGAGGTCAGCAGGAGCATCAGGGCATTGATCACCAGCGTGAACAGCCCGAGGGTGAGAATGAAGAGCGGAAGTGTCAGCAGCTTGGCGACGGGCTTCACCAAGAAGTTCACCAGGCCGAAGAGCAGTGCTACGAGTATCAGGGCCAGCGCCTTTTTGCCGGTGCTGGTACCGGTGAGTGTTATGTCCTGAATCAGCCAGATTGCCACGGCCAAGGCCCCGGCATTCGCGATCGTCTTGACTACGAAATTCTTCATGTGTCTGATCGTGGCAGACGTGATCGGGCCAAGTGCAGGGGCGGACGGACGATGAAAGCATTCCGACTGGACGAGCTGGAGGCGGAGCGCGCCGCCAACGACGGGGCGTATCTGCAGTTCCTGCGCGAACGGAACATGTCGGCCGGGTTGTACGCGCTCGACGCGGGTGAGAGCGACCCCCAGCAGCCGCATGGTCAGGACGAGATCTACTTCGTGGTCAGCGGCCGTGCCTCGATCACGGTGGGGATGGAGACGACGCAGGTCGGGCGGGGCAGCGTGGTCTACGTCCCGGCCGGTGTGGCCCACAAGTTCCATCACATCACCGAGGATCTGCGGGTCATGGTCGTCTTCTCTCCGCCTGAGAGCTGACTCGCTGCTCCGGGTCTCCCTAGGGGGCGGATCAGGGGAGTTCAAGGGCTGCGGAGGCTCCGCCGGCCCCTGCCCGCGCCTAGCATCGAAGCCAGAGGACAACTCACAGAAGCGAGGTAGGAACGATGGCGGTGCAGGAGATACTCGCGGGGATGCCCTGGTGGGTGAAGTGGGTCGCGATCCCCTTGATCGCCATTGTCGTGTTCGGCGGCCTTATCGCCACTGTGATCGGGATCGTCATCGGACTGCTCTTCAAGGTCCTGGTGTTCGTGGCCCTCGTCGGCGGGCTCGTCTACGTCGTACGGAAGTTCACGAGCTCCTCCTCGTCGTCGCGTGGCGACTGGTAGCGCGTACGCACGTTAGCCCTCCCGGGGGAACCTTGAACGCGAAACCATACGGCCGAACGGTGGCTGCCATTAGAGTGGCGAAAGCCTGCCGTTCCCTGGGGATCCTGGGTCGACAATCGCGTTGAACAGCGGCTTGTTACGACTTCCTGGGTTGTTGCTGTGTTTGGGTCCGGATGTCCTGGACCCATCCCCGAGGAGCGCGGCAGGAGCGCGGGGGTGGCCCCCGCGGGCGGGCGTGCCGCCCGTCACCATGCCTGGGGGTGACCTTTGGCTACAGCTCCTGCTCCTGTCGTTGCTCCTGACACGACCACGAGAGCCGCTCCCGCTCCGGGCGCGAAGACGGCGGCCCCCGCACCCACCCTCATCGGCTCCGTGCAGCGTGCGCTGAGACTGCTGGAGGCCGTGGGTTCCCATCCTGCAGGGGCCCCCGCCAAGCAACTGGCACGGGAGGCGGGCCTGCCCCTGCCGACCGCGTACCACCTGCTGCGGACCCTGGCCCACGAGGGCTATCTCCGGCGCGAGAACGGGGTGTTCGTCCTCGGCGAGGCTGCCGTGAGGCTTGCGGCAGGCGGAGCGATGCAGAGGCGGGACAGCTGGATCGAGGACTCCTTGCCGCACTGGCGGGAAGCGCTCGGCGTTCCCGTCTATTTCGCGGTCTACCGCAGCGGGGAGATGGAGCTCGTCGCTGTCGCCGACGGCGCGTACGAGACCGCCGCGGACGAACGGGCGGACTTCCGCGAGACGGGTCATGCACATGCGATCGGTCAGTGCCTGCTGAGTCAGCTCGACGCCGCCTCCCGCAGGGACCACCTCGACCGCCATCCCGTACAGCCGGTCACTCCCTACACGGTCCCCGACCGGCCCGCCCTGCTCGAGCGGTTGGAGCGGTTGGAACGGCTCGACGCGACAGGCCGGATGCGACCTGTCGTCGAGAAACAGGAATATGCGGTCGGCACGGTCTGTGCGGCAATTCCGGTCATGCCCACGGCCGGTTCCACGGCCGCGGCCCTGGCAATTTCCCTCCCGCTTCACCAGGGAGAACGGCTGCTCCCTGCAATTGATCAACTTCGTGTCGGCGTGGAAAGCCTGCTCAGTCCGTTCACGGTCTCTATCAGTATCTGAAAAATTACTCCTTGTGATCTGCCGGGGCGTGCAGCACGATGGCGTCAAGAGGGCCTGGAGGATTCCATCCTGGCTGTTTTCATCTACTGCGGGGTACTGATGCGCGAGTCGGTCCAGGCCGAGGTCCTGATGAGCTTCATGGTTTCCGACGAGCTCTCGTTCCGGATCCCGGTGGAACTCCGGTACGAGACGGGAGATCCGTACGCGGTCCGGATGACGTTCCACCTGCCTGGCGACGCGCCCGTGACATGGGCCTTCGGCCGTGAGCTGCTCGTCGACGGCATCAACAGGCCGAGTGGGGACGGAGATGTACGCATCGCCCCGACCGTGGCCGAGGGGCTGTCCGACGTCTCCATCCGGCTCCAGGTCGGCGGTGACCGGGCGCTGTTCCGGGCGAGTGCCGCACCCCTGGTGGCTTTTCTCGACCGGACCGACAAGCTGGTGCCGCTCGGGCAGGAGCGCACGCTGGGTGACTTCGAGGACCATCTGGAGGCGGCACTCGGGCGCATCCTCACGGAGGAGAACGCGGGCTGAGGCATCTCCCGCCCCGCCCTGACGCCCCGCCCCCGTGCGTGGCGGTGTGCTGCCCGTGCCACGGTCTGCCGCGTCAGGCCCGCCACGTCACTTCTTGCGCCTGCGTCCCCTGCCGCCGCGTACCGCCGCCGCACCCGCGCCGGCCGTCGGTCGGTCGGCGGAGACGACCAGGGCAGCCAGCGCCGTGGTCACCGGCACCGACGCGACCAGACCGATCGATCCGACCAGCGTCCGTACGATCTCCACTGCCACCAGCTCGCTGTTGGCCACCGTCCCCACGCTGGATCGCGCGATCGAGAAGAGCAGCAGGAGCGGCAACGACGCGCCTGCGTAGGCGAGCACGAGCGTGTTGACGACCGAGGCGATGTGGTCCCGGCCGATCCGGATGGCGGACTGGTAGAGCCTGCGCGGCCCCATCGTGGGATCCGCCTGGTGCAGCTCCCAGACGGCCGATGTCTGGGTCACCGTCACATCGTCGAGCACACCGAGCGAACCGATGATCACGCCTGCCAGCAGCAGCCCGGACATGTCGATGCCCGGGTACAGGCCGTGGATGAGCCCGGTGTTGTCGTCCGTGTTCCCGCTCAGTGCAGCCCAGCCGATGAAGAGCGAACCGAGCAGCCCGATCAGCAGCAGTGAGATGAGTGTGCCGAGCACGGCCACCGAGGTACGGGCGGACAGCCCATGGCACATGTAGAGCGCGATCAGCATGATCGCGCTCGCCCCGACCACGGCCACGACCAGCGGATTCGAGCCCTGAAGGATCGCGGGCAGGATGAACAGCGTCAGTACGGCGAAGCTCGCGGCCAGCGCGATCAGGGCCATCACCCCGCGCATCCGCCCCACCAGAACGACCACCAGCGCGAAGATCCCGGCCAGCAGCGCCATCGGGAACCCGCGGTCCACGTCGGAGACCGAGTACTGAAGATCGGGCGGGGCGTCAGGAGCGTAGGCCACCACCACGCCCTGGCCCTTGTGCAGTTGCCGCGGCGCGTCCGGCTGCACGATCTCGACGAACGTACGTCCCTTGTCCTTGCCGGTTGTGACCTCGACGGTGGCCCGTGCGCACGTGCCTCGCTGTGAATTGACCGCTTCGCGGCCCTCAGGGGTCGAGGTGTCCCCGGTCGGCGGCACCTGTGCGGCGTTCACGTCCTTGCAGTCGACCTGCTCGACCTTCACCACCTTCCCCTCCTGGGTCTCCCGGTCGAACCCGACACCGGTGCGCTCGTGGCCGGGGATGCCGCCCGGCCAGAGGACGACGAGCCCCACGAGAACCGCGGTTGCGAAAGGAATCAGCACCGCGGCGATGACCCGCCTCAGATGACGGGACACGGGCGCTGCGGGGCCGTGTGCGTGGGCATGGACGTGATCGGCGGCATGATCGCCGGCGCTGCCGTCGCCGGCCCTGTCGTTCGGTTCGGGCGTTCGCTGTGAGGAAGTCACAGCCAGATCATCGCAAGAACGAAAGAGGCCCACTGTTCACCGCGCCAGACAGGGCGCTAGCGTGGTGGGGCCTTTGCACACGCGGGAGCTCGGAGCACCGGGCTGAGAGGGCGCTGACCTCCGTAGATCCTTACGGGACAGCTGCGCCGACCGCCGAACCTGTTACCGGGTAATGCCGGCGTAGGGAGTAGGTCACGATGACCGTTCAGGACACACGCACGCCTGCCTCCAGCTCGAACGAGGGCGAGAGTGAGAGCGGGAAGTCCATCGGCTGGCACAAGGGGTACGTCGAGGGTTCCCGCCCCGACATCCGGGTGCCGGTCCGTCAGGTGCACCTCACCAACGGCAAGGACGTGACGCTTTACGACACATCCGGGCCGTACACCGATCCGAACATCGAGACGGACGTCCGCCGGGGTCTGCCTCCGCTCCGCGAGAACTGGATCATCGGCCGGGGCGACACCGAGGAGTACGCCGGCCGTCCCGTCCGCCCGGAGGACGACGGGGTGAAGCACACCTCCCCGCGCGGTGGGCTGCGCAACCTCGACGCGGTGTTCCCGGGCCGGCCGCGGCAGCCCCGCAGGGGCCGCGGGGGACAGGCGGTGACTCAGCTCGCGTACGCCCGCCGCGGCGAGATCACACCGGAAATGGAGTACGTGGCGATCCGGGAGAACGTCTCCCCCGAGGTCGTTCGCGAGGAGATCGCCGCCGGCCGTGCGGTGCTGCCGGCCAACGTCAACCACCCGGAGATCGAGCCGATGATCATCGGCAAGCGGTTCCTGGTGAAAGTCAACGCCAACATCGGCAACTCCGCGGTGACCTCCTCGATCGAGGAGGAGGTCGAGAAGATGACCTGGGCGACCCGCTGGGGCGCGGACACCGTCATGGACCTCTCCACCGGCCGCAACATCCACACCACCCGCGAGTGGGTGCTGCGCAACTCCCCCGTGCCGATCGGCACGGTCCCCCTCTACCAGGCGCTCGAGAAGGTGGACGGCCGTGCCGAGGAGCTGACCTGGGAGATCTACAAGGACACCGTCATCGAGCAGGCCGAGCAGGGCGTCGACTACATGACCGTCCACGCGGGTGTGCTGCTCCGTTACGTGCCCCTCACCGCGCGCCGCAAGACCGGCATCGTCTCGCGCGGCGGCTCCATCATGGCGGCCTGGTGTCTGGCACACCACAAGGAGTCGTTCCTGTACGAGAACTTCGAGGAGCTCTGCGAGATCCTCGCGGCGTACGACGTCACGTACTCGCTCGGCGACGGCCTGCGACCCGGCTCGATCGCCGACGCCAACGACGAGGCGCAGTTCGCGGAGTTGAGGACCCTCGGGGAACTCAACACGATCGCCAAGCGCCACCACGTACAGACCATGATCGAGGGCCCGGGCCATGTCCCGATGCACAAGATCAAGGAGAACATCGACCTCCAGCAGGAGATCTGCGAAGAGGCGCCGTTCTACACTCTGGGCCCCCTCACGACCGATGTGGCACCGGCGTACGACCACATCACCTCCGGTATCGGAGCCGCCATGATCGCCTGGTGGGGTACGGCGATGCTCTGCTACGTCACGCCCAAGGAGCACCTGGGCCTGCCGAACCGGGACGACGTCAAGACCGGTGTCATCACCTACAAGATCGCGGCTCATGCCGCCGATCTCGCCAAGGGGCACCCGGGAGCGCAGGAGTGGGACGACGCGCTCTCCGACGCGCGCTTCGAGTTCCGTTGGGAGGACCAGTTCAACCTGGCCCTGGACCCGGACACGGCAAGGGAGTTCCACGACGAGACACTGCCGGCGGAGCCGGCGAAGACCGCACATTTCTGTTCGATGTGCGGACCGAAGTTCTGCTCGATGAAGATCAGCAGGAGCATCGCGGAGCAGTTCGGCGGTGACGAGCCGGCCTCGACGGATGCGGAGATCGCCGAGGGCATGCTCCAGAAGTCCAAGGAGTTCGCGGCGAGCGGCAACCGGGTCTACCTGCCGCTTGTGGACTGATTCGACACACGGCGATGCCCCGGTCGATCGCTTCGGCCGGGGCATCGCGGGTACATGGGGGCGGTACGACCGCCCCCATGGGCTCCGCCCGGACTTCCGGCATCCGGCGAGTCATCATGCACCCGTCCTCTTCCCGCACTTGTGGTGAGCTTCCCGGCCGCGGTCCCGCAGTGAGGGCGACCGCACCGGCAGCGGTGACGCGCAGAATCGACAGCCCTTCGCGGCGAGGAACCGCTGCCTCGACGCCCGAACCGGCCGAGTGACCGCCGAGGGCCGATTCATGACGGTAGGTCACCGTTCCTGCAGTGATGCGGACGGTCCTTCAGCGTCGAAACGGAGACGGTTTCATCGCAGGTAGGTGAACCTTTCACCAGTTTCCGGACGACTCTTGACCCGTCTTTATGTGTGCCATACGTTCCGCCTTGCTTGACCGAAAACGATGCGTCCCTGACAAGGGGCATGAGAGGAACCGAAGTGAGCTGGTATCTGGCAGTGCTCAAGAACTACGCCGGATTCGGCGGCCGTGCGCGCCGCAAGGAGTACTGGATGTTCACTCTCCTCAACCTCGTCGCCGCCCTGGTGCTGGCCGGTATCGGCGCTGCCATCAAGACGCAGATCCCCTACGGCCTCTACTTCCTGGCGGTGCTGATCCCGTCGCTGGCCGTCGCGGTTCGCCGGCTGCACGACACCGGCCGCTCGGGCTGGTGGCTTCTCATAGGTGCCGTGCCTTTCGTCGGCGGCATCATCCTGCTCGTCTTCCTTGCCTCCGAGGGCAAGCCGGAGGAGAACCAGTACGGAGCCAACCCCAAGCTCGTTCCCGCTGCGGGCTGAGTGGACGATCCGTCAGTCGCACCTTGAGGGCCGGGTGCAGCCGTTGCGGCTGCCCCGGCCCTCGCGCTGTCCCGGAACGCCGGTACGGGTCTCCGGGGCGGCGCCCGCGCGTCTGCGCGGTCGTGGTCCGCGCATGGACGGATCTGTGACTCAGGCCGCGGGGAGCTTTGCCGCGAGGACGTCGACCGGGCGGATGTCAGGGGCCTCGGCGAGCAGCGGCACCGAGTCGGCGAGGGCCGCCGCGATCTTGCCCTCGAGATGGGCGCGACGGGCCTCCTCGCTGCCGAACGCGTCGAAGATGCCGAACGACGTGGGGCCGAGGCGCAGGGCGAACCAGACCGTCGTGTGCGTCTCCTGCTCGGCAAGGGCGACGGCGTTGGTCAGCAGGTCCTGGACTTCCTGAGCGTGCTCCGGCTTTGCCTCGATACGGGCAAGAAGGCCGAGCCGGACGGATTCGTGAGTGGTGGTCATGAGAAGCGGTCTCCACAGGGTGGTCGGTGTGGTTACTGGGGGTTCCGATCGGTGACACCAACGTACGGTGCCGCTGTACACCCTCCCCAGTGGCGGATCCGACACTTTCTCTACCGTTTCCGACATGAGGATCTTGGTGCTGGTGTTTGACGGAATACTCGATTCCGGGCTTGCCTCGATACTCGATCCCGCCGCAGTCGGCCGGGACGCCCGAGGTGCTGGTCGTGCCCGGCCTCGGGCTCAGGCGGCCGGGGCCGCTCGGTGAGTGGGTGGAAGCGCCCGCGCAGCAGCCTTCCGCGACGCCGTGCAACAGGCCCGGGGGGATCGCGGACGCGGCCCTGGCGGTCGGCGCGAGCGAGCGTACGCTGCAGCGGGCCCTGGACCGGGTCCTGGGCATCTCGCCGCTGCGGTTCGCCCAGCGGATCCGTCTCGACCAGTGATCTCCGGAGGCCCGGCGACTACTCGGGCCGGTGCTCCGGCGGGCCGAAGTCCGGACTTGTGAAGTCCGGGCTGGTGAACGTCGGCCGGGACGTGGCCGACGAGCCCTCGCTGGGGCTCGAGAAGTCGGGGCCGCTGTAGCCGATCTTGGGAATCCGGTTCACCGGGCGAGGTGGGACCGATGAAGCGGGGTCGGCGCTGGGGTCGGCGAGCGCGGCCCGCAGAAACGGAACGACGCCCCGCTCCAGGAGCGCGTGCCGCCAGGCCTCCTTGGCCCGTGCGACCTCGTCGGGCAGCTCGCCGCCCGCCTCCTCGGCAGGGACCTGCGTCGCACCGTTCCGCAGAGCGGCGATCAGCAGGCCGACAGCGGCGGCCAGGAGGCCCGCCGCAGTGAGCGCCCCGAAGAACCAGCCGACCGTCACCAGGGTTTCCGCGAAGGCGGGTTCAGGGCTGAGCGCCTTCATGACGTACCCCACGAGCAGAAAGATCACCGCCGCGGTGCCCGCCAGGATCGGAGCCAGCACCGTGAGGACGGCGCCGAAGCCGGCCCCCGCCCCGTCCTCATCCTCGTCACCGACCGCAGGGCCGAGCACCGAGTTCCGTACGGGCGAGGTCGAGGGTGAGCGCTGCTCCTCGCGGACCTTCACGAAGTACTCGTACTCGGCGGCGGCGGCGCTGGTTATCAGTGCGGTGGCGTTGAGCGCCATCGTGCGCAGTTGTTCGGCGTTGAGCCGCTTGCCGACGGAGGTGAGATCCGGGCGGTCGTGCGCGTTGCGCAGCGCGTCGTCGAGGATGCGCTCATACTCGGCGCGATCCTCGGTCAGCAGGTGCGGAGCGCTGTTCATGTGCATCCCCCGATGCTCCGTAGGGCCGGATTGCCCGCGTAAATGGGCAGTTGGGCGGAAACGGAGGAGAGCCTGCTACGGATAAACCGATGGTAGAGCGGTCAAGGCACGGGGTGACAGGGGGTTTCCGGAAATCGCCCGCCCGGGATTCCCTCAGCCCTGCAGAGGCAGCTGGACGACCAGCAGCTTTCCGGCCATGGTCACGCCTCCGTCCATCGCGATGGCGAGCCCGTCCGCGTACACGTGCGGGCCCTCGACGACCGGGCTCGATCCGCCTTCGCCGTCGGCCGCGTCCTCGGTGCCCACCTGGCCGAGCAGATAGGGAATGGGGCTGTGGCCGTGGACGATCCGCCGGCCGCCGTATGCGGCGAGCAGCTCGCGCACGGCCCCCGGCCCGTCGCCGTCACGGAAGGCGAAGCGCTTGGTGAACTTGCGGAAGAGGTCCCAGCACTCGTCGGCGTCGTTCCGGTTGAGGATCTCGTGGACGTTCTCGTTGACGTCCTCGATGGTCGTGCCGTACTCGAGGTAGGCCGTCGTGTCGGAGTGCATCAGCAGATGCCCGTCCTCCTCGACCACCGCGTCCAGCCGGGACATCCACTGGAGGTGGACGTCCTGGAGCCGGTCCATGTCGTTCTTCTGGCCGCCGTTGAGAAGCCAGGCCGCCTGGAAGGTGGCGGTGCCCGCGCCGGAGTTGACGGGGGTGTCGGCGAAGCGCTTCGCTCCGATGAGCAGCAGCTCGTGGTTGCCCATGAGGGCCTTGCAGTAGCCGCCGGCGGCCGCGGCCTCCGCGGAGAGCCGCATGACGAGATCGATGACGCCGATGCCGTCGGGACCGCGGTCGGTGAAGTCGCCGAGGAACCAGAGCCGGGTGTTGCCCGCCGCCCAGTGGCCGTCGGCGTCGATCAGGCCCTGCTCGGCGAGTGCGGCGACGAGTTCGTCGAGATAGCCGTGGACGTCGCCGACGACATAGAGCGGGCCGAGGCCGTCGGGAGCCGGGTCCGCCGACGCGACGGGCGCCACGTTCACCTGAAGGGTGTCCCCGCGGCGGCTGATCACCGGGAGATCCCGCTCGGTGGGGGTGTAGCCCTCGGGCTGCTCTTCGTCCGCAAAGGCGTTGCCGGGGTGGGCGGAGACACCGGCCGGGTGGGCTGCGGGCGTCACGGCCGCCGCGACGTCATGCGAGGGCGCGGGCGCCACGGGCTCTCGAGCGGCGGCCGGAGCCTGTGACGGCACCGGAGCCGGCTGCTCCGGTGCGCGCTCCTGGGCGGAGGCAGGCGGTTGCTGGTCATGGACCGGGGCCTGCGGTCGCACCTGTGGCTGTTCATGGCCCTGGCCCTGCGGATGCGCAGGGCCCTGCTCGTCCGCAGGGACCTGGGAAGGCACCGGAGCCTCTGACTGCACCGGCACCTGTGCGTACGGGGGCACCCGGAAGTCACGCAACGTCGCCGTCCGCACCACGGGTCCCTGACCGGCCCCCTGAGTCATCGACCCCTCCACCACCGTCGCGCCGCCGTGCACCGGCGGACCTGCCTGGTCGGGGGAGGCCCGCGGTGTCGTGCGCCCATCATAGGAATGCGGCTCGTGCTGTGTGATGCACCAGGGGTGCTGAATCCGGGTACACCGCGGGTTCACTGACTGTTTCGTCCCAATTGGGCTGGTCTAGGCCTGCGACCTGTCCACTCAGTCCTGCGTCTCGTTCTGGGAGGGCGACCGCGGATGGCTCACCGTCGTCCGCGGGGAGCGCCGCTGCGAGGACGTACGGACGATGAGTTCCGTCGGTATCACCTGCTCGACGGGCCCGCCGTCGAGGCCCTCGATGGCGTCGATGAGCAGCTGGACGACCGCGGTGCCGATGCGCCGGGGCTTGAGCGAGAGGGTGGTGATGGGCGGCTCGGTGCTGGCGTACACCATGGACTCGCTGCAGCACACCAGCAGCAGGTCGTCGGGGACGCGCAGCCCGTACCGCCTGGCCGCGGCGAGCAGATCGGTGCCGTTGGGGTCGAAGAGTCCGTAGACGGCGTCCGGGCGGTCCGGGCGTGCGAGCAGCCGGTCGGCGGCGACGGCGCCCGCGCAGGGGTCGTGCGCGGGATAGGCCTCGTAGACCGGGTCCTGGCCGACCCGTTCGCACCAGCTGAGGTACGCGGTGGTCGACAGCCGGGTGTAGGTGTCGGTCGTGGTTCCGGTGAGCAGGCCGATCCGGCGGGCGCCGGCGGCCGCGAGGTGGTCGAGGAGATCGAGCACCGCGGCTTCGTGGTCGTTGTCGACCCAGGCGGTGACCGGGAGGGTGCCGGCGGGGCGCCCGTCGGAGACGACGGGCAGGCCTTGCCGGACCAGCTCCGTGACGACCGGGTCGTGGTCGGAGGGATCGATCACGACGGTCCCGTCGAGGGCGACGTTCGACCACACGTCGTGTCGCGAGGTGGCGGGCAGGATGACGAGCGCGTAGCCGCGGGCGAGTGCGGCGGAGGTCGCGGCTCTCGCCATCTCGGCGAAGTACGCGAACTCGGTGAAGGTGAAAGGTTCATCCCCGTACGTGGTCACCGTCAGGCCGATGAGACCCGACTTGCCGGTACGGAGCGTTCGGGCCGCGGCCGACGGGCGGTAGCCCAGCCGGTCGGCGACCTCGCGGACATGGCGGCGCGTGGCATCCGGGAGTCTGCCCTTGCCGTTGAGGGCGTCGGAGACAGTCGTGATGGAGACACCGGCTGCGGCGGCCACGTCCCGGATGCCCGCCCGACCTTGCCGGCGGCCCCGGCGCGATGCTTCTGTCCGGCTCACCTGGTGCTTCCCTGCTGCTGTCATGGCGAGCCGATAGTAGGGCGATGTCGAGCGGTTGGTCCGGTCGCATATGCAGTCGTTGACAGGCACGTTTCTGCATGGTGTTGCCCCCCTAATTGCCTTGGAAACACAGGGCGTTGGAGGGACGGAAGGTGGTCTCACGGTTGTCGACCGGCATGGGCCTGCCATAAGGCCGAGGTCTCGAAGAGGTCTCAACTCACCCCTACGGGGGATGCGCGCCACGGAGCGAGCCACCGGCGCGTGCCCGGAGGGGGAGCGCTCCCCCTTTCTCCGGCGTTCCGCCTCCGCCCATTCGCAGCAGCCCGGAATCCTCATAAGGTGAGCAGTATTGGTGAGTGTGCAAGATGGTCGAGGAGGACCTGCGGTGAGCGAGACGAGCCCCAAGCTGCGCGCCGAGCTGGACGGCATTCCTACCTACAAGCCGGGCAAGCCCGCCGCGGCCGGCGCTGAGGGACCGGCCGCCTTCAAGCTGTCCTCCAACGAGAACCCGTATCCGCCCCTGCCCGGAGTGATCGAGACCGCGGTCGCCGCGGCGGCGGGCTTCAACCGCTACCCGGACATGGCCTGCACCGGGCTGATGAACGAGCTTTCCAACCGCTTCGACGTCCCCGTCTCGCACCTGGCGACCGGCACCGGCTCGGTGGGCGTCGCCCAGCAGCTGATTCAGGCCACGGCGGGCCCGGGCGACGAGGTCATCTACGCGTGGCGGTCCTTCGAGGCGTACCCGATCATCACTCAGATCAGCGGGGCCACGTCGGTCCCCGTGCCGCTGACCCCGGGTGATGTGCACGATCTGGACGCGATGGCGGACGCGGTGACCGACCGGACCCGTCTGATCTTCGTCTGCAATCCCAACAACCCCACGGGCACGGTGGTGCGCCGCGCCGAGCTGGAACGGTTCCTCGACCGGGTGCCTTCCGATGTGCTGGTCGTACTGGACGAGGCGTACCGCGAGTTCATCAGGGACTCGGCGGTTCCCGACGGCACGGAGATCTACCGTCACCGGCCCAATGTCGCGGTGCTGCGGACCTTCTCCAAGGCGTACGGTCTGGCAGGACTGCGGGTCGGCTTCGCGATCGCCCACGAGCCGGTGGCGGCGGCGCTGCGCAAGACGGCGGTGCCCTTCGGCGTGAGCCAGCTCGCCCAGGACGCGGCGGTCGCGTCGCTGCAGGCCGAGGACGAGCTGCTCGGGCGGGTCGGCGCCCTGGTCTCCGAGCGCACGCGGGTGCACGAGGGGCTGGTGCAGCAGGGCTGGACGGTCCCTGAGACGCAGGCGAACTTCGTCTGGCTGAGGCTCGGCGAGCGTACGGTCGACTTCGCCGCGGCGTGCGAGCGCGCCGGTGTCGTGGTGCGGCCGTTCCCGGGCGAGGGCGTGCGGGTCACCATCGGTGAGAGCGAGGCGAACGACCTGTTCCTGCACGCGGCGGGCGCGTTCCGCAAGGAGATGTAGCCGAAGGCGGCCGGGGAGACCGGGAAAGCCCCTGCGAGCACCTGCTCGCGGGGGCTTTCTGCGTGGGTTGCCGTGAGCCAGGGACCCCGCTCACTCGTACGGATTTCGGATGAGTCATAATTGCTTGTGAATGTGAACGCGTTCACAAGCGTACCCCTGATCATCCAGATATCGGAGGATATGCAGGGGCGAGCTGCTCTGATCTGTGATCAGGGCGACGTGACCACGCCGATGTAAGGAGAGACGACGTGGACCTGGCTCTGGCGCCGGAGACTCTGGCGCGCTGGCAGTTCGGCATTACCACCGTCTACCACTTCCTCTTCGTCCCCCTGACGATCTCGCTGGCCGCCCTCACGGCCGGCCTGCAGACGGCGTGGGTGCGCACGGGGAAGGAGAAGTACCTAAGGGCGACCAAGTTCTGGGGCAAGCTCTTTCTGATCAACATCGCGCTGGGGGTGGTGACCGGCATCGTGCAGGAGTTCCAGTTCGGCATGAACTGGTCCGACTACTCGCGCTTCGTCGGTGATGTGTTCGGAGCCCCGCTCGCCTTCGAGGCGCTGATCGCCTTCTTCTTCGAGTCGACCTTCATCGGGCTGTGGATCTTCGGTTGGGACAAACTCCCCAAGAAGATCCACCTCGCCTGCATCTGGATGGTCTCGATCGGCACGATCCTGTCGGCGTACTTCATCCTGGCGGCCAACTCCTGGATGCAGCACCCGGTCGGATACCGGATCAACAAGGAGAAGGGCCGTGCGGAGCTCACCGACTTCTGGCTCGTTCTCACCCAGAACACCGCTCTGACCCAGGTCTTCCACACCCTCTCCGCGGCCTTCCTCACGGGTGGCGCGTTCATGGTCGGCATCGCGGCCTTCCATCTCACGCGCAAGAAGCACGTCGCGGTGATGAAGAGCTCCCTGCGTCTGGGCTTGGTCACGGTCGTCGTCGCGGGTCTGTTGACGGCCCTGAGCGGCGACTTCCTCGGCAAGGTCATGTTCAGGCAGCAGCCGATGAAGATGGCGGCGGCCGAAGCGCTGTGGGACGGCGAGGGCCCTGCGCCCTTCTCGGTCTTCGCGTACGGCGATGTCGACAAGGGCCACAACAAGGTCGCGATAGAGATCCCTGGCCTGCTGTCCTTCCTGGCGTACGACGACTTCACGTCGTACGTCCCCGGGATCAACGACACCAACAAGGCCGAGCAGGAGAAGTACGGGCCCGGCGACTACCGGCCCAACATCCCGGTCACCTATTGGGGCTTCCGTTGGATGATCGGCTTCGGCATGGCGTCCTTCGCGATCGGCCTGGCAGGACTCTGGCTGACCCGTAAGAAGTTCATGCTGCCGTCGGCGCTGAGGGTCGGTGAGGACGAGGTGCCGCATGTCGTGCTCTACCGGAAGCCGCTCGGGCCGAAGCTCACCCGGGTCTACTGGCTTGCGGCGATCTGGACGCTGGGCTTTCCGCTGATCGCCAACTCCTGGGGCTGGATCTTCACCGAGATGGGGCGGCAGCCGTGGGCCGTGTACGGCGTGCTGCGCACCCGGGACGCGGTCTCCCCCGGTACCTCCACGGGCGAGGTGCTCACGTCGATGATCATTTTCACGGCGCTCTACGCGGTACTCGCCGTGATCGAGGTCAAGCTGCTGGTGAAGTACGTCAAGGCCGGGCCTCCCGAACTCACCGAGGCCGACCTGAATCCGCCGACCAAGATCGGCGGCGACGACCGTGACGCCGACCGGCCTATGGCCTTCTCCTACTGAGACCGAGATCTGGGAGCTGAGGCATGCAACTCCACGACGTCTGGTTCGTCATCATCGCCGTCCTGTGGACCGGCTACTTCTTCCTCGAGGGCTTCGACTTCGGGGTCGGCATCCTGACGAAGCTGCTCGCCCGTGACAGGGCCGAGAAGCGCGTCCTCATCAACACCATCGGTCCCGTCTGGGACGGAAACGAGGTGTGGCTGATCACGGCGGGCGGTGCGACGTTCGCCGCGTTCCCGGAGTGGTACGCCACGCTCTTCTCCGGCTTCTATCTGCCGCTGCTGGTCATCCTGATCTGTCTGATCGTGCGGGGTGTCGCCTTCGAGTACCGGGCGAAGCGGCCGGAGGAAAGCTGGCAGCGCAACTGGGAGCAGGCGATCTTCTGGACCTCACTGGTGCCGGCCGTGCTGTGGGGTGTGGCCTTCGGGAACATCGTGCGCGGCGTGAAGATCGACGCGGAGATGGAGTACGTCGGCAACCTCGGCGATCTGCTCAATCCGTACGCGATTCTCGGCGGACTGGTCACCCTGTCCCTGTTCACTTTCCACGGAACGGTGTTCACCGCGCTGAAGACGGTCGGGGACATCCGGGTGCGCGCGCGGAAGCTGGCTCTGAAGCTGGGGCCGGTCACGGCCCTGCTGGCTCTCGGGTTCCTGAGCTGGACCCAGACGGACAAGGGCGACGGAACCAGCCTGGTGGCGATGATCGTCGCGGCGGTGGCCCTCGTGGCGGCGATCGTGGCGATCAAGGCGGGGCGCGAGGGGTGGTCGTTCGCACTGTCGGGCATCACGATCGTGGCCGTGATCGCGATGCTGTTCCTGACCCTCTTCCCGAACGTCATGCCGTCGTCGCTCAACGACGAGTGGAACCTGACGGTGACCAACGCCTCGTCGAGCCCCTACACGCTGAAGATCATGACGTGGTGTGCGGGGATCGCGACACCTCTGGTGCTGGTGTACCAGGGGTGGACGTACTGGGTGTTCCGGAAGCGGATCGGCACTCAGCACATTGCTGATGCGCACTGACAGCGAGTCCGGTCCGCGCCGTGACCCAGCACCGTCCGGGGACCTGCCACCGTTGATGAAGGGATGTTTCACGTGAAACCCGTCGATCCGCGTCTGCTGCGGTACGCCAGGGCCACCCGCTCCTTCATGGCGGCCGTGGTGGTCCTCGGTCTTGCCGGGGCAGCGCTGGTCGTCGCCCAGGCGATGCTCATCGCCGAGGTGGTGGTCGGGGCGTTCCAACGAGGTCTGGACATCTCCGGGTTGTGGACGCCGCTGATGATGCTCGCCGCTGTCGCGGCGGGGCGTGGGCTGGTCTCGTGGCTGACCGAGCTGGCGGCGCACCGGGCGAGCGCGGCGGTCAAGAGCGAGCTGCGGATGCGGCTGCTGGAGCGGGCGGCGGTGCTCGGGCCGGGATGGCTGAGCGGTCAGCGCACGGGATCGCTCGTTGCGCTGGCCACGCGCGGGGTGGACGCGCTCGACGACTACTTCGCTCGCTATCTGCCGCAGCTGGGGCTTGCGGTGGTGGTTCCGGTGGCGGTCCTGGCGCGGATCGTCACCGAGGACTGGGTGTCGGCGGCGGTCATCGTGGTCACGCTGCCGCTGATCCCGCTCTTCATGGTGCTGATCGGCTGGGCCACCCAGGCTCGGATGGACCGTCAGTGGAAGCTGCTGTCGCGGCTTTCCGGTCACTTCCTCGACGTGGTGGCGGGTCTCCCGACGCTGAAGGTGTTCGGGCGGGCGAAGGCGCAGGCCGAATCGATCCGGACCATCACGTCCGAGTACCGGCAGGCGACGCTGAAGACGCTGCGGATCGCGTTCTTGTCGTCGTTCGCCCTCGAACTGCTGTCGACGCTGTCGGTGGCACTGGTGGCGGTGGGCATCGGGATGCGACTCGTCCACGGTGAACTCGATCTGTACACGGGCCTGGTGGTGCTGATCCTTGCGCCCGAGGCGTATCTGCCGATCCGGCAGGTCGGGGCGCAGTATCACGCGGCTGCGGAGGGGTTGTCCGCGGCGGAGGAGATCTTCGCGGTACTGGAGACCCCCTCGCGCGGTGGAGGCTCAGATGTACCGGACTCGGTACGGCTGGAGCTGACGGATGTGACGGTCCGTCGTGCGGGGCGGGAGGAGCCGTCGCTGGGCTCGGCGTCGCTGGTGGTGGAACCGGGTGAGGTGGTGGCTCTGGTGGGACCGAGCGGGGTCGGGAAGTCGACGCTGCTCGACGTCGTGCTGGGGTTCGTCGCGCCGGACGAGGGCCGGGTGCGGGCAGGGGGCATGGATCTGGCCTCGCTGGACCTGGAACGGTGGCGGGAGTCGATCGCGTGGGTGCCGCAGCAGCCGTATCTCTTCGCAGGAACGGTCGCGGAGAACGTGCGGCTTGCGCGGCCGGACGCGGATGACGCGGAGGTCGTGGCGGCGCTGCGGGATGCCGGTGCCCAGGACTTCGTGGCCGCGTTGCCGGAGGGTACGGAGACGCTCCTCGGAGAGGACGGCGCAGGGCTGTCGGCAGGGCAGCGGCAAAGGCTCGCACTGGCCCGTGCGTTTCTCGCCGACCGGCCACTGCTGCTCCTCGACGAGCCCACGGCGGCACTGGACGGGGAGACCGAAGCGGGAATCGTGGAGGCGGTCCGGCGACTGGCGGCCGGGCGAACGGTGCTGCTGGTCGTCCACCGGCCGGCGCTGCTGGCCGTCGCGGACCGGGTGGTGGAGCTCCAGGCGTCCCCGGCGGCGCCCTCGTCCGCCCCCTCGCCGTCGGCCGAGGAAGCAGGGAGGTTCCGCCGGGCTTCCGTGCCTCCGCGGTCACTGCCTTCGCAGGTCGCTACGGACGGCGACGGCCGGGTGCCGGGCGGAGTCCGGCCGCATCAGTCGGAGGACGCCGCGGAGGGCGCGCGGGCCGTACGGGGTGAGGGGCTCGTCGGGACGCGGGCCGCAGAAACCGGATCGCCCTACGGGGCCCCGCGCGCCGGGGTACTGGCGCGGGTGCGGGGGATGGCCGGGGGATTGCGAGGGCGCCTGGTGCTCGGCCTGGTGCTGGGGAGCCTGGCGCTGGGGTCCGCGGTGGGACTCATGGCGGTGTCCGGGTGGCTCATCTCGCGGGCCTCTGAGCAGCCTCCGGTGCTGTATCTGATGGTGGCCGTGACGGCGACACGGGCGTTCGGGATCGGGCGGGCCGTGTTCCGGTACGCCGAGCGACTCGTGTCGCACGACGCCGTACTGCGGATGCTCGCCGACCTCCGGGTCGGGGTGTACCGGCGCCTGGAGCGGATCGCGCCGGCCGGGCTGCGGCGCGCCCGGCGCGGCGACCTGCTGTCGCGGCTCGTGGCCGATGTGGACGCCATGCAGGACTACTGGCTGCGGTGGCTGCTGCCTGCGGGTGCGGCCCTCGTCGTCGGCGTCGGTTCGGTGGGGTTCACGGCGTGGCTGCTGCCCGAGGCAGGAGCCGTGCTGGCCGCCGGGCTGCTCGTTGCCGGGGTGGCGGTGCCGATGGTCGGCGGGGCGACTGCGCGGCGGGCGGAGCGCAGGCTCGCCCCGGCACGCGGCACGCTGGCGACCCGGGTCGTCGATCTGCTCCGTGGCACGGCCGAGCTGACCGTCGCCGGGGCGGTCAAGGGCCGGATCTCCGCCGTGCGGGAGGCCGACCGCGCGCTCACCCGGATCGCGTCGCGCGCCGCGTCCGCCACTGCCCTTGGTGGTGGCCTTTCCGCCGTCGCCTGCGGGCTGACCGTTGCCTGCGCCGCTTACGTGGGTGTCGTGGCCGTGCACGCGGGCCGCATCGAAGGCGTGGAGCTCGCCGTCGTCGTACTGACCCCTCTTGCCGCCTTCGAGGCGGTCACCGGGCTGTCGCTCGCCGTGCAGTACCGGCAACGGGTGAAGCGGAGCGCCGAGCGGGTCTTCGAGGTGCTCGACGCCCCGGTGCCTGTACGTGAACCCGTGCACCCGGCTCCCGCACCCGCTTCCGCGTTCCCGCTCCAGATACGCGGTCTGGCCGTCCGCCACGCGGACCGGCAGAACGACGCCCTCAGCGGCTTCGATCTGACGCTCACCGCGGGCAGGCGGATCGCGGTCGTCGGTGCCTCGGGTTCCGGCAAGACCACCCTCGCCCAGGTGCTTCTGCGCTTCCTTGACGCGAGGGCGGGGACGTACACCCTGGGCGGGACGGACACGACCGCCCTGGACGGGGACACGGTCCGGCGGTTCGTCGGGCTGTGCGCTCAGGACGCCCACATCTTCGACAGCACCATCCGTGAGAACGTCAGGCTCGCCCGCCCCGACGCCTCCGAGGACGAACTGCGTGCGGCACTCGCCGGGGCCCGACTGCTGGAGTGGGCCGACGCTCTGCCCGACGGCCTGGACACGCTCGTGGGCGAGCACGGAGCCCAGCTGTCCGGCGGTCAGCGCCAGCGCCTCGCCCTCGCCCGCGCGCTGCTCGCCGACTTCCCCGTGCTGCTCCTCGACGAGCCGGCCGAGCACCTCGACCTCGCCACGGCGGACGCGCTCACCGCTGACCTGCTGGCGGCCACCGAGGGGCGTACGACCCTGCTCATCACCCACCGGCTCCGTGGACTCGACGCGGTCGACGAAATGGTCGTGCTGGACGGAGGACGGACGGTACAGCGCGGGCCGTACGCGGAACTGGCCGAGGCGGAAGGGCCGCTGCGCCGGATGCTGGAGCGCGAGCGGGCGGGGGACCTGCTGGACGGCCGACTACGTGAGCCGGCTCTCCACGCCTCATAGCGCCACACGGACTCACTGAGCTCAGGACGAGATCCCTCTGCCTGACACGGCCTCAGGCACCGGTGAGTCGGGGCCTGGTGGACCCGGCGACGGCCTCGCGCGAGGGTTGGGCCAGGTGGCGGTACGGCACAGTCGAAATACCGCACATCAGACAAATCTGGTGTGACGATCAGGGAATGGGCCACCAACGCCGCGACCGGCACGGACTGCTGTTGCTTGTGCCGTTGATGTGTCTGCTGCTGGCCCTGCCCGCGCCACCGGCCGCCGCAAGTGACGGACCCACCGTCAGCGCCGAGGTGGCCCGGCTGTTCGAGGAGGCGGCGAGGGCGACCACCTCGTACGAGCGGGGCCTGCATGCGGCGGAGGTCGAGCGGGCACACACCGAGCTGCTCCAGCAGCGGCTGGCGCAGCGACGCCGCGAACTCGGTCGGCTGCACGACAGGATCGGCGTAGTGGCTCGTGCCCAGTACCGCAGCGGAGGGTCCCTGGCGATCGCGGCAAAGCTGCTGCTCGCCGACGACCCCGAGGAGATGATGCGCGGCTGGCAGCTGGCCTGGCGGATGGAAGTGGCCGTGAACCGGCTGCTGGGCGAGTCCAGGGAGGCGGAGCGCCGGAGCGCCCGGGCCGAGGAGAAGGCGCGTGTCGCGTGGCTCGACCTGGAATCCCGCGCGCAGCGGCTCGCCTCGCTGAAGCAGGGCATCCAGACCAAGCTCGAGGCGGCGCAGTGGACGCTGCAGGCCCAGGCCAACCGCAGCGCGGCTGCCGGCCGGTGCGCCGGAGCGGTGCGGCTCGATCAGCCGCCGCAGCGGGACGGGCCGAACTGGGTGGCACCGGTGGAGGGCTACACGCTCTCGGCCGGTTTCGACAGCGCGGGTGAGCGCTGGGCCCACCGGCACACCGGACAGGACTTCGCCGTCCCCATCGGCACGCCGGTGCGGGCGGTAGGGGCGGGCCGGGTGGTCTCCGTGTCCTGCGGCGGCGGCTTCGGCATCGAGATCGTCATCCAGCACACCGACGGCTGGTACACGCAGTACGCGCATCTCGCCGCGGTCACCGTCGACCAGGGGGACTTGGTGGGCACCGGCCAGTGGATCGCGCAGACGGGCACGACAGGGAACTCGACGGGGCCGCACCTGCATTTCGAGGCACGGCTCACGCCGTATCTGGGATCAGGGGTCGATCCGGTCGGCTGGCTGGCCGAGCGGGGAGTGGAGGTCTGAGCGGATCCGGTTCCGAGCGATCCCGGCTCCGAGCTCCCGGCTTCGGGCACGGCCGGCCGCGAGCAACGCTGTCCGGACCCGGGCGTGCGACAACCCCTATGCCCGGCGCGCGGCGAGAATCTGCTCGATGACCACCGCGACACCGTCCTCGTTGTTCGCGACGGTCCGTCCCGAGGCGGCGGCGATGACGTCCGGGTGCGCGTTGCCCATCGCGTACGAGGTGCCCGCCCACGTGAGCATCTCCACATCGTTGGGCATGTCCCCGAACGCCACGACCTCGTCCGACGAGATCTCCCGCTCCGCGCAGCAGAGCGCGAGGGTGGAGGCCTTCGAGACGCCCTTGCCGCTGATCTCGAGCAGTGTGGTGGGGCTGGACCGGGTGAACGAGGCCAGATCACCCGCCGCCGTCCTGGCCAGGACGAGGAAGCCGTCGGGGGTCAGCTCCGGGTGGTGGGCGAGCAGCTTGAGCACGGGGGCACCGGATCCCGGGCCCTCCTCGTGGAGCAGCTTCTCGGCGGTGGCGACGGTGGCACCCGGGTCGAGATGGAAGGGCGGATAGCCAGGCTCGTAGTGGATGCCCGTGCTCAGCTCGACGGCGAACGTCGTGCCCGGAGCCACGTCGCGCAGCGTCCTGACCACCTCGAGCGCGGTCTCCCGCTCCAGTGGACGTGCCTCGATCAGCTTGCCGCCGGCGTGGAGGTCCACGACCGCGGCGCCGTTCGCGCAGATCGCCAGGCCATGGCCGTGGACGTGGTCGCTGACGACGTCCATCCAGCGGGCCGGGCGGCCGGTGACGAAGAAGACCTCGATACCGGCCTCCTCGGCGGCTGCGAGAGCGGAGACGGTGCGGTCCGAGACGGACTTGTCGTCGCGCAGCAGGGTGCCGTCGAGGTCGGTGGCGATCAGCCGGACGTTGGCGGGGAGCGGGAATTGATCGTTAGCTGAGGTCACAAACGCATTCTCCCGTACCGTCCCGCACGGCCGTGCGGGAGGTCGCACATCTGAGTGCACCACCCGAAACCCCTTGGCTACTCAGGGTTGCCCCTGCCCGGCCACCCACGCCTGTGCTCAGCCGAGCTGCGCCAGTCCGTCCGTGGCGATCCGCTCGAAGATCTTCTGGTCGGCCGCGAAGACCGAGTCCGCGATGGGCCAGTGGATGACGATCTCGGTGAAACCGAGGTCCGCGTGCCTGCCCGCGAAGTCGACGAAGGCGTCGAGGGACTCCAGGGGACGGCCCTGCCCCGGCGCCGGCGTGGCCGGGTTGAATTCCGGGGTGAAGCCGGTGAGCAGGATCTTGTCGAGCTCGGCCGCGTCCCGGCCCGCCTCTGCGCACGCCTTGCCCAGCTTGGCGAGCTGCCCCGCGACGGCCTCGACCGACTGCTCCGCAGAGCCCGACTCGTACAGCTTCGGGTCGCCCGTCGTCACCCACGCCTGCCCGTACTGCGCGGCCAACTTCAGTCCCCGGGGGCCGGTGGCGGCGACGGCGAAGGGAAGCCGCGGTCGCTGGACGCAGCCCGGAACGTTGCGGGCCTCGGTCGCGGAGTAGAAGCGGCCTTCCTGTGTCGTACCGGCCGGTTCCCGCAGCAGCTCGTCCAGCAGAGGTACGAACTCGCCGAACCGGTCCGCCCGCTCGCGCGGGGTCCAGGGCTCCTCGTCGCTCTTCAGCAAGGTCGTCGCGTCGAAGCCGTTTCCGCCCGCGCCGATGCCGAGGGTGACACGGCCGCCGGAGATGTCGTCGAGAGTGATCAGTTCCTTGGCGAGGGTGACCGGGTGCCGGAAGTTCGGGGACGTCACGAGGGTGCCCAGGCGCAGCGTGCCGGTGGCAGCGGCGGCGGCCGTCAGCGTGGGCACGGCGCCGAACCAGGGGCCGTCGCGGAAGGTCCGCCAGGCCAGATGGTCATAGGTGTAGGCGGCGTGGAAACCGAGCTCCTCGGCGCGCTGCCACAGTGCCCGGCCTCCCTCGTTCCAGCGGTGCACGGGAAGGATCACGGTGCTGAGGCGCAGAGGAGACGTCATGCGCTCCAGCGTACGTCGGTCCTGTCGCTGCTCCGGATCCCCGCAGACCCTCGAACAAAGCCCCAGGTCATGCCTGGGTCAGCCCGGAAAACGCAGGAATTCCGGTGGAACCGTGTCCGTCAGCCAGACGCCGTTGGCGCTCACGTGGAACACATGGCCTGCACGGTGCATCGCGCCGGCGTCCACCGGGAGGACGACAGGGCGGCCACGGCGGGCCCCCACGCGGGTCGCGGTTTCGCGGTCGGGTGAGAGATGGACATGGTGGCGTGCCATGGGGCGCAGGCCTTCGGCGCGGATCGCGTCCAGGCTGCGGGCGACGGTTCCGTGGTAGAGATACTGGGGCGGCTCGGCGACGGGCAGTTCCAGGTCGACTTCGACGGTGTGGCCCTGATTGGCGCGGATACGGTCGCCGTCGATCGTGAAGCGCCGCTTGTCGTTGACCGCGACGACATGATCAAGCTCGGCCCGGGTGAAGTGGAACCCGTGCGCGGCCGCGGCCCGCATCAGCTCGTCGATCGCGACCCAGCCGTTCGCGTCGAGGCTGATGCCGATCCGTTCCGGCTGATGCCGCAGATGTTTCGAGAGGTACTTGGACACCTTGACGGTGCGTCTTTCTTCCATGCCGCCAGAGTGCCCGCGGCGTCAGTTCACCGCCACGCGATTTTCATCCGGACGACAATGATCCATATGTTTGATCCACAGCCAAGTGCGTTATCCACAGCGGGAATTGGCGACTCTGTGGACAACGAACCTGCGATTCAGTGGATTTGATCAATATCGTGCTATTTATGGCGTATTGCCGCAAGTGAGTCCAATGTCCGTGCGTGCAGCTCACGTTCCGTCGCCGCGATGATGAACGCCGCCGTCTTCTCGGGGCCAACCAGCCTCTGCACGGCCTGGATCGTCGAGGCCGGAAGTGCCACCGACCGCAGCCCGGCATCGGCTTCCGGGACGCCTTCCGTACCGAGATGCTGCTGAAGACGCCGTGTCGCGAACGTCCGCATGGCCCTGGCCAGTTCGGCATCGACCGTCTGCTGCGCGAGCGGCCGCAGCCGTCGCACCATCGACGCCGCCTCGGTGGCGTCCGCGTCGGTCGGGCGCTGGTGGCCGAGATAGCGGGCGAAGACGTGCTCGGTCGTGAACTCCAGGAAGCGGGAGGCGATGTGCTCCATCTGGCCGCGAAGTTCCTTCAGATGGCCGGAGATTGCGAGCAGAGGGACTCCCGCTGCGTGCAACTCGGCTGCGACGGCGAGCTCCTGGGGACTCGACACCAGGAATTCGTCGTCCCTGCCGGGGATGCGTTCCAGGACGCCGAGTTCCACCGCCTCCGAGATGGCCTTTTCGTCCGGCTTTCCCCCGAAGGTCTCGTCCAGCTCGGCGCGGGTGATGCGGTCCACCACCTCGTCGGTCCATGGGCCGTGGACCTCGGCGACGAGACCGAGCAACCCGCCGAGCCCTCGCCCGGTGTCCCAGGCCTCGAGGAGTTCCTTGATCGACGCGAGTGTGTACCCCCGGTCGAGGAGGTCGGCGATCTGGCGCAGCCGGGCCAGATGCGTGTCCCTGTACACGTTCGACCGGCCGCGCCGCTCGGGCTTGGGCAGCAGTCCGCGGTCCTGGTAGGCGCGGATGGTCCGGACCGTGGCGCCGCTGTGATGTGCCAGGTCCTCGATGCGGTACTCCGACCGGTACCCGGCTGCCGGCTCTCCGGACACGACGATCACTCCCTACTGCCCTGTGGCGGCATCTCACCGCCCACGCTCCCGCCGCACGGGAGCCGCGGGCAACCGGCCGGGACACCTGACCGCCTTGCGCGGCGACCCTTCCTGCGAGGGATGGTACGACCGCCCGGAGCGGCCGGGCAGCGTGGGCCTTCTCCCGTGCCCGGCGCGTGGCCGCCCTCGCGGCGCGACCGTTCACCGGCCGCGAGAGGGCCCCGGTCCGACGGCTCACAACGGCGGCTCCAGCCGGGCTATCGCACGCAGGGCTCCGGGAGCGAACCGGGACAGGAGGCGGGCGCCGCGGGCTTCCGGGGTCACCGGCACCACCGCCTGGTTCCTCACGACGGCGCGCAGCACGGCGTCGGCGACCTTCTCCGGTGGATAGTTGCGCAGCCCGTACAGCTGCGACGACTTCTTCTGCCGGCGTTTCTCCTCCTCCACGGAGACTCCCGCGAAGCGAGCGGTCGCCGTGATGTTCGTGTTCACGATGCCCGGACAGATCGCCGAGACCCCGATGTCCTGACCCGCAAGTTCGGCGCGCAGGCACTCGCTGAGCATCAGCACCGCGGCCTTCGATGTCGCGTACGCGGGAAGGGCCTTGGAGGGCTGGTACGCGGCGGCAGAGGCGGTGTTGACGATGTGACCGCCCTGGCCGCGCTCGGCCATCTGCCTGCCGAATATCCGGCAGCCGTGGATGACGCCCCACAGATTGACGTCGAGCACTCTGCGCCAGTCCTCGCCGGTCGTGTCGAAGAACGAGCCGGAGAGACCGATTCCCGCGTTGTTCACCAGCACGTCCACGATGCCGTACTCCGTGGCGACCTTTCCGGCGAGCTTCTCCATCGCGTGCTCGTCGCTGACGTCCACCGCCTCGCCCCAGGCGGCCGGGGCTCCGATCAGCCGGGCCATCTCCGCGGTTCTGGCCGCTCCCTGCGCGTCCAGGTCGACGGCCACGACCCGGGCGCCCGCCTCTGCGAACGCGAAGGCCGTGGCCCGGCCGATACCGCCGGCCGCGCCCGTCACCAGCACCAGCTGCCCGCCGAACCGCTCGGCGTACCGGCCGGGGGCGCCGTTCTCCCTGACGGCCGGGCCCGTCCCGGTCGATCCGGCCGAACCGCCGGGGCCGATGTCGTGGGCCGTGACGAACCCGGTGATCCATGCCGCGAGTTGGTCCGGGCGGGTTCTGGGCACCCAGTGCTTGGCCGGCAGTGAACGGCGCACGAGCTGTGGTGCCCACCGGCCCACGTCGTCGTAGAGCCGCTCGGACAGGAAGAGGTCCCCGGTAGGAGTGATCAGCTGGACCGGTGCGTGCGCATACGCGTCGGACCGCGGCCTGCGCAGCCGGGCCCGCACGTTGTCGCGGTAGAGCCAGGCGCCGTGCGCGGCGTCGGACGGCAGTGACGCGGTCGGATAGCCGCCGTCCTGCATCCTCTCCATCCGCCGGAGGATCCTCGGCCACTGCCTGCCGAGCGGCCCGCGCCACGCCAGTTCGGGAAGCACGGGCGTATGCAGCATGTACACGTACCAGGACTTGGCACCCTGACCGAGGAGCTGGCCGACACGACGTGGGGTCGGCCGGGTCATACGCTCCTTGATCCAGTGCCCGAAGTGGTCGAGAGAGGGCCCGGACATCGACGTGAACGAAGCGATCCGGCCCTCGGTCCGCTTCACCGTGACGAACTCCCAGGACTGCACGGAACCCCAGTCGTGCCCCACCAGATGGACCGGCCGGTCCGGGCTGACCGCGTCGGCGACCGCCAGGAAGTCGTCCGTCAGCTTCTCCAGGGTGAACCCGCCGCGCAGCGGCATCGGCGCCGTGGAGCGTCCATGCCCCCGGACGTCGTACAGAACGACATGGAAGCGCTCCGCCAGCCGCGCCGCGACCTCGGACCACACCTCCTTGCTGTCGGGGTATCCATGCAGCAGCAGCACCGTCGGCTGTGTCTCGTCACCGAGCTCCGCGACGCACAGCTCGATCCCGCCCGTACGCACCCATCGCTCGCGCGCGCCCTTGATACCCATGCTCACGCCGCTCCCTCGTCGTCGGCCCAGCGCCGCACATGCGGCAGGTCGTCGTCCAGCCAGAACGCGCTCTGCTCAGGGTCTCCGGAGTCGGTGACGACCAGGAGTTCCTCGAACTTCGCGCCCGTACCCCGGAACCCGAGGTGCGGCTCGACCGCCCAGAGCCCCGGCCTCGGCGGGTGGTCGGAGAACCTGTACGGCGACCACAGCGGCGACCAGCCCTCCCGGTGGCCGCGCAGGGCGTCGCTCGCGAGGCCCTTCAGGGACCGGGTGCCGAACCCGAGGAGCGTCGGTGACCAGGGGCGCTGCTTCACCCGGTCGACCTTGTGGGCGATGACGCCGAAGGGATACGCGCGATGCCTGTTGGCGTACCCCTGCCGGACCATCAGCCGGTCCACGTCCTCGTAGATCTCCCGCAACGAGCGGCGCTCCCGCACCTCGCGCAGGATCAGCTCCCGGTGCGCCCGGAGATCGGCGAGAAGTCTGTCGTGCACAGGGTGGGGTCCCAGACAGCCGGAATAGCCGATGTCGGCCGTGAAGCCCTTGTGCACCGGGGCCATGTCGAGGATGAAGGGCATCCCCGCCTCCAGCTTCCGGCCGGTCGGGAAGAACTGCAGCGGTACCCGGAAGCCGGTGAACGCCGTGCGGTCCCCGAACCAGGCGAACGGCAGATGGAACCAGTCACGCACGCCCCGCACGCGCAGCCACTCCCGCTGCATCCGCGCCGCCTCGCGCTCGGTCACCCCCGGCTTGAGCTGCGCCGCGACGGCCTCCGCGCATTCATACGCAAGGCGCTGCACTTCCCGGAACCCCCGCAGCTCCGCGGCCCGCCCACTCACCACTGCTGAGGTCATGCCGGTCATGCCGGTCATGCATGCCACCGTCCGTCCCTCGCCCTTGCGCTACGTGGTCGTAACTTGACACTGATGAATGTGACAATGCCCGACGGCTGCGTCAAGGGTCGTGCACCGGCCTGTGGAAAACCCTGCGCAAGTCCTCCTTCGGCGTGGTCCCCTACGGGCCCGTACGCCTGGAGGCTGATGCGGAACCAGCCGCCAGGGCTGACGCCGCCTGTGGTGTGCGCCACTACCTTCGAAGCGTGACTGTGATCGTGACCGAAAGCCTGAGCAAGCGGTTCCCCCGGGTGACCGCGCTTGACCGGCTCTCCCTGGACATCGGGCCCGGCGTGACCGGACTCGTAGGAGCCAACGGGGCCGGCAAGTCCACACTGATCAAGATCCTGCTGGGTCTGTCCCCCGCCACGGAAGGCCGGGCCGCGGTACTCGGTCTGGACGTCGCCACCTCCGGTGCCGCCATCCGTGAGCGTGTCGGCTACATGCCCGAGCACGACTGCCTGCCGCCCGATGTCTCGGCCACCGAGTTCGTCGTCCACATGGCGCGCATGTCCGGACTCCCGCCGACCGCGGCGCGCGAGCGCACCGCCGACACGCTCCGCCACGTCGGCCTCTACGAGGAGCGCTATCGCCCGATCGGCGGCTACTCGACCGGCATGAAGCAGCGCGTCAAGCTCGCGCAGGCCCTTGTCCACGACCCGCAGCTGGTCCTCCTGGACGAGCCGACCAACGGCCTCGACCCGGTCGGCCGCGACGAGATGCTCGGCCTGATCCGCCGCGTGTACACGGACTTCGGCATCTCGGTCCTGGTCACCTCCCATCTGCTCGGAGAGCTGGAGCGCACCTGCGACCACGTCGTGGTCGTGGACGGCGGCACCCTGCTGCGCTCGAGCTCCACCAGCGACTTCACCCAGATCACCACCACCCTCGCGGTCGAGGTCACCGACAGCGACGCCCACCCCGACGGGACGGCGGCACTGCGCGAGGCGCTGTCGGCCGCCGGGATCACGCTGCACGCGGGCGTCGAGGACGGCCTGCCGGGTGCCGGCCACATCCTCCTTCTGGAGGCGACCGGCGAAGAGACGTACGACACCGTCCGTGACACCGTCGCCGCCCTGGGCCTCGGACTCGTACGGATGGAACAGCGCCGCCACCACATCGCGGAGGTCTTCCGCCCGGAGGCAGCGGCCCAGCCCATGGAGGTGCCGGCGCGATGAGCACCGAGACGACCCGTACCGGGACGACCCGCGCCGGGACCACCGGCAACGAGACGACCCGTATCCACAACATCGGATACCGCAACTACGAGGGCGCGCGCCTCGGCCGTGCCTACGCCCGCCGCTCTCTCTACGCGCAGTCGCTGCGCGGAGCGTACGGACTCGGCAGGTCCGCCAAGTCCAAGGTGCTGCCGATGATCCTCTTCGCGGTGATGTGCGTCCCCGCGGCGATCATCGTCGCCGTCGCGGTCGCCACCAAGATGAAGGACCTGCCGCTGGACTACACGCGCTACGCGATCGTCACGCAGGCGATCATCGGACTGTTCCTGGCCGCCCAGGCCCCGCAGTCCGTCTCCCGCGACCTGCGCTTCAAGACCGTGCCGCTGTACTTCTCGCGGCCGATCGAGCGGATCGACTACGTCCTCGCGAAGTACGGCGCCATGGCCTCGGCGCTGTTCGCCCTCACGGCCGCGCCGCTGCTGATCCTCTACGTGGGATCACTGCTGGCGAAGATGGACTTCTCCGACCAGACCAAGGGCTTCGCGCAGGGACTGGTCTCCGTGGCTCTCCTCTCTCTCCTCTTCGGCGGGATCGGCCTCGTCATGGCGGCGCTCACCCCCCGCCGCGGCTTCGGGGTCGCCGCTGTCATCGCCACCATGACGATCACCTACGGTGCGGTGTCCACGGTCCAGGCCATCGCGGACGAGACCGGTTCGAGCGGTGCGGTGGAGTGGCTGGGGCTCTTCTCGCCCGTCACGCTCATCGACGGTGTGCAGACCGCCTTCCTGGGCGCGAGTTCGTCCTTCCCGGGCGGGAACGGTCCCGGTGCGGGCACCGGTGCGGTCTATCTGCTGGTCGTCCTCGCGCTGATCCTCGGCTCGTACGCCGTCCTGATGCGCCGCTACCGAAAGGTCGGACTGTGACCACGGCCCTCCCGTCGCCCACCACCACCCTTCCAAGGAATGGGCTGCGCCCATGAGCACAATTTCCATCGACCACGCCTCGCGCTGGTTCGGCAACGTGGTCGCCGTCAACGACGTGACCATGACCATCGGTCCGGGTGTCACCGGGCTCCTCGGCCCCAACGGTGCCGGCAAGTCCACGCTCATCAACATGATGGGCGGATTCCTCGCCCCTTCCACGGGCACCGTCACGCTCGACGGCCAGGCGATCTGGCGCAACGAGGCCGTGTACCGGCAGATCGGCGTCGTGCCCGAGCGCGAGGCGATGTACGACTTCCTGACGGGACGTGAATTCGTCGTCGCCAACGCCGAGCTGCACGGTCTGGGCGCGAAGGCGGCCCAGCACGCGCTGGCCACGGTCGAGATGGAGTACGCGCAGGACCGCAAGATCGCGACGTACAGCAAGGGCATGCGCCAGCGCGTCAAAATGGCGTCCGCACTCGTGCACCAGCCGGGCGTGCTCCTCCTCGACGAACCGTTCAACGGCATGGACCCGCGCCAGCGCATGCAGCTCATGGATCTGCTCCGGCGCATGGGTGCCGAGGGCCGTACGGTCCTGTTCTCGTCCCACATCCTCGAGGAGGTCGAGCAGCTCGCCTCGCACATCGAGGTGATCGTGGCGGGACGGCACGCCGCGAGCGGCGACTTCCGCAAGATCCGCCGGCTGATGACGGACCGTCCGCACCGGTACCTGGTCCGCTCGAGCGACGACAGGGCGCTGGCCGCCGCGCTCATCGCCGATCCGTCGACGGCCGGTATCGAAGTGGATCTCCAGGAAGGCGCGCTGCGCATCCAGGCGGTCGACTTCGGACGGTTCACGGAGCTGCTGCCGAAGGTCGCCCGTGAGCACTCGATCCGGCTGCTGACGGTCTCGCCGTCGGACGAGTCGCTCGAATCCGTCTTCTCCTACCTCGTTGCGGCCTGAAAGGAGCCATCGACATGTACAACCCGACAGTCGCCCGGCTCACCTACCGGGCCCTCCTCGGACGGCGCCGGGCGGCGATCCTCTTCGTCCTCCCGGGGCTGCTGCTCCTCATCGCGGCAGCGGTGCGCGGATTCAACGGGGTCGACGACCAGGTCGCCGCCGATGTGCTCGGCGGTTTCGCGCTCGCGACGATGGTGCCGCTGATCGGGGTGATCGCCGGGACGGGCGCGATCGGCCCCGAGATCGACGACGGTTCGATCGTGTACCTGCTCGCCAAGCCGGTGAAGCGGCCGACGATCATCTTCACCAAGCTCATCGTGGCGATCGCCGTGACGATGGCCTTCTCGGCGATCCCCACACTGCTGGCGGGTCTGATCCTCAACGGCAACGGCCAGCAGATCGCGGTGGCGTACATGGTCGCGGCACTGGTCGCGTCGATCGCGTACAGCGCGCTGTTCCTGCTGCTCGGCACGGTCAGTCGGCACGCGGTCGTGATCGGGCTCGTGTACGCGCTGGTGTGGGAGACGCTCTTCGGCAGCCTCGTGTCGGGCGCGAAGACGCTGAGTGTGCAGCAGTGGTCCCTGGCGCTCGCCGAGAACGTCGCCGGAGAGGGGATGGTGGCCTCGGACGTGGGGCTGCCGCTGGCGGTCTCGCTTCTCGTGGGTGTCACCGTGCTGGCGACCGGCTACGCCGGGCAGAAGCTGCGGACACTGAAGCTGGCCGGCGAGGAGTAGCCGGCACGCCCCCGGGGTCGTCAAGGCTCCCGGGGGCTTTCGCCGTCCTCACGGTCGCTTGACGGCGGACGCGGACACTGGCTGCGGGGAGACGGAGGCGCCGCCATGACCGAGGAGCCGATACCGGAACCGGGAGCGGAACCAATACCGGAACCGATACCGGAACCGGGAGCGGAGCCCGAGCCGAGACCGGATCCGACCGCGCACCGGGAACCCTGGGACGAACTCGTCCTGGACGAGGACTTCGTACGGGGCGCCGAGACGGCCGAGCCGTCCGCACGGGCCCGTATGCTCGCCGCCCGATGGCGCGACTCCGCGCCGGAGCCTCAGCCATGGCGCTCCGACGAGCCGCCCGCGGGGTGGTTCTGGAGCCGGGCACGCAGGCGGCGGCGGTGGCGCCGAGACCGCTGACGTCCGCCGCCCCGGGCAGGGACCGTCTGACGCCACCCCTCCCCCCGCCCGATATTCAGTGGCACGGAACTGCCCGGACGGGCAGAGTGGTTGAGGCAGTCGCGCAGACGTGCGACGCCGTCGATTCCGACGTTTCGAGACCGGGGAGGGGCGCGGCGATGACCGAGAGTACGAGTCCGTCGAGCTCCCAGCAGGGCGGCGTGCGGCAGGCTTCGGAGTAATCATCGGACTCCGTCGAGCCACCCGCAGACAGCTGCCCGGGCGGCCGCTTCGAGCGCGCATTCGCGCGGGCCGCCCTCCCGGAGGATTGGCCGAGTGGTAAGGCACCGGCTTGCTAAGCCGTGGTCGGGGTCAGCCCCCGCGCGCGTTCGATCCGCGCATCCTCCGCGATTCACCACCGGCGGGTGGTACGCCCGGTGACGGGCGTCCGCTCGTAAGAGCACGCCGACGGCACCGGACCTCCCGGACCGCTACGGACCGGGCATCGTGCCCACCGTCCCGGCCCTCGCGGGACGACGCCCGCTGCTACGCGAGCAGTTGTTCCAGCACCACCGCGATGCCGTCATGTTCGTTCGATGCGGTGATCTCCTGGGCCACGGCCTTCAGCGCGTCGTGAGCGTTGGCCATGGCCACGCCATGCGCTGACCAGGCGAACATGGGGACGTCGTTGGGCATGTCCCCGAAGGCGATCGTCCCGGACGCCTTCACACCGAGACGCCGGGCGGCCAGGGAGAGCCCGGTGGCCTTGCTCAGGCCTAGGGGGAGCATCTCCACGATGCCGCGACCGGCCACCACCACATCGACCAGGTTGCCCACGCTCTCCCGCGCGGTACGCGCGAGGGCGTCGTCGTCGAGGGACGGGTGCTGGATGTAGACCTTGTTGATCGGCGCGTGCCACAGCTCGGCCGGGTCGTCGAGGGAGACGGCCGGGAGCGGGCCCTCCTGCAGCAGGTAGCCGGGACCGACCACCACATCACCGTCGAGGCCGTCGCGGGCGGCGGCGACGGCCAGCGGGCCGACCTCTGTCTCGAGCTTTGCGAGGGCGAGCCCCGCCAGCTGCCGGTCCAGGGTCACCGAGGTCAGGAGCTTGTGCTCGCCCGCGTGGTAGACCTGCGCGCCCTGGCCGCAGACCGCCAGTCCCTGGTAGCCCAGGTCGTCGAGGATGTGCCGGGTCCACGGGACGGCACGGCCCGTGACGATGATGTGCGCGGCGCCCGCCGCCGTGGCGGCGGCGAGCGCGTCGCGCGTGCGCTGCGAGACCGTCTCGTCGGAGCGCAGCAGCGTTCCGTCGAGATCGGTGGCTATCAGGCGGTACGGAAAGCTCACCTGCCGACCGGCTCCAGCACCTCACGGCCGCCCAGATACGGCCGGAGCACCTGGGGAACCCGTACCGAACCGTCCGCCAGCTGGTGGTTCTCCAGGATCGCCACGATCGTGCGCGGTACGGCGCACAGCGTGCCGTTCAGCGTCGCGAGCGGTTTGACCTGCTTGCCGTCACGCATCCGGACCGACAACCGGCGCGCCTGGAAGCCGTCGCAGTTCGACGCCGACGTCAGCTCGCGGTACTTGCCCTGGGTCGGGATCCACGCCTCGCAGTCGAACTTCCGGGAGGCCGAAGAGCCCAGGTCGGCCGACGCGACGTCGATCACCTGGAACGGCAGTTCCAGGGAGGTGAGCCACTGCTTCTCCCAGTCCAGCAGCCGCTTGTGCTCGTTCTCGGCGTCGTCCGGGTCGACGTACGAGAACATCTCGACCTTGTCGAACTGGTGGACGCGGAAGATGCCGCGGGTGTCCTTGCCGTACGTACCCGCCTCGCGGCGGAAGCAGGGCGAGAAGCCCGCGTACCGCAGCGGGAGCTTGTCGGCGTCGATGATCTCGTCCATGTGGTACGCCGCGAGCGGCACCTCGGACGTGCCGACGAGATAGAAGTCGTCCTTCTCCAGGTGGTACACGTTCTCCGCGGCCTGGCCGAGGAAGCCCGTGCCCTCCATCGCCCGCGGGCGGACCAGCGCCGGAGTCAGCATCGGGGTGAACCCGGCCTCCGTGGCCTGCGCGATCGCCGCGTTGACGAGGGCGAGCTCCAGCAGCGCGCCGACCCCCGTCAGGTAGTAGAAGCGCGAGCCCGACACCTTCGCGCCGCGCTCGACGTCGATGGCGCCCAGCGCCTCGCCGAGCTCCAGGTGGTCCTTGGGCTCGAAGCCCTCGGCCGCGAAGTCGCGGATCGTGCCGTGCGTCTCCAGGACGACGAAGTCCTCCTCGCCGCCCACCGGCACGTCGGGGTGGACCAGGTTGCCCAGCTGGAGCAGCAGGCGGCGGGTCTCCTCGTCGGCCTCGTTCTGCTCGGCCTCGGCCGCCTTGACGTCGGTCTTCAGCTGCTCGGCCTTCTTCAGCAGCTCGGCCCGCTCCTCGGGGGACGCCTTGGGGATGAGCTTGCCGAGCGACTTCTGCTCGGAGCGGAGTTCGTCGAAGCGGACGCCGGACGACCTGCGCCGCTCATCGGCGGAGAGCAGGGCGTCGACGATCTCGACGTCCTCTCCACGGGCGCGCTGGGAGGCGCGAACACGGTCGGGGTCCTCACGGAGCAGGCGAAGGTCAATCACCCCACCAGGCTACCGGTGCGGGCTCCCGGCTCCCCAGTTGATATCGGTTGCGTGTCACTTTGCCTGAATTGTCGGAATTGAGGAAAGCGGCGGTGAATGGGGAGTGCATTGTCAATGATCAGGAAACAAGTCGCTTAAATGGGGTAACTCTCTCCTCTTCCTTGACCCGTCGCCCTTGGGGGACGGGTAGCTCGAGTCCCGTTGTCCACAGGTATGCACGGCTTCTCAGAGTTATCCACAGGGTGTCCAGGTGGGCTGTGGATTACGGAAGTGATCATTCCGGATGTCACATAAGGATTGAGGGATTCCTCTTTCAAACCAGGCTCACACGCTCTTTCGAGTGGGAATTCCTCGCCCCAAAGAGTTGATCGAAGGAATTGGGCTGACGGGGGCGGTCGGCCGGCCTGGGGACCCATGTGGGACGACTAGGGTGATTTGTCGACTGGGTCGCCCTGCGGTGTCGACTTGTCCCCAGGTCGAGAAGCGACCCTGTGGATAACTTCTGTGGGTAACGAAAAGTAGGACGAGCCCGGGGGCGCGCCCGTCAAAGAGAACCCAGGGTTACGCCCGGCCGTCCTGGCAGCGAGCCAGCCACTCCGCGGCGTCCACGAACTCCGCGTCCGACGTCCCGGGCCGCAGCACACGCGCGGCCGGACCCGGCGCGGATACGCCTGCCTGCGGATACGACCCCAGGAACCGCACCTTGGGGCAGATCCGCTTGAGCCCCATCAGGGCCTCACCGACCCGCCGGTCCGAGATGTGGCCCTCGGCGTCGATCGCGAAGCAGTAGTTGCCGATGCCCGCACCCGTCGGCCGGGACTGCAGCAGCATCAGGTTCACCCCGCGCACCGCGAACTCCTGGAGCAGTTCCAGCAGCGCGCCGGGATGGTCGTCGCGCTGCCAGATGACCACCGACGTCTTGTCCGCTCCGGTCGGGGCGGCGGGCCTGGCCGGGCGGCCGACCAGTACGAAGCGGGTCTCCGCGTTCTCCGCGTCGTGGATCTCGGTGACGAGCGGCTCGAGACCGTATGTGCCGGCCGCGAACTCCCCGGCGAAGGCCGCGTCGAAGCGGCCCTCCTGCACCAGCCGCGCGCCGTCCGCGTTCGACGCCGCCGACTCCCACACGGCGTCGGGCAGATGGGCGCGCAGCCAGTTCCGTACCTGCGGCTGGGCGACCGGATGGCCGGTCACCGTCTTCACGTCCGACATCTTCGTGCCCTGCCGCACCAGCAGCGCGAAGGCGATCGGCAGCAGCACCTCGCGGTAGATCATCAGTGGTTCGCCGGAGGCCAGCTCGTCGAGCGTCGCGGTGACCCCGCCCTCCACCGAGTTCTCGATGGGCACGAGCGCGGCCGCGGCCTCCCCGTTCCGTACGGCGTCGAGCGCGGCCGGAACGGACACCATCGGGACGAGCTCCCGGGTCGCGGCCTCCGGAAGCGTGCGCAGGGCGGCCTCGGTGAAGGTCCCCTCGGGGCCGAGGTAGGTGTAGCGCGTGGCGGACATACTCGTCACCCTAGTGCGCCTGTGCCCCTCGCCGCGCCCGATGGTTCCGATGCCCCCAGCGCTCTCGTCACTCCCGTCATTCGCTTCGTTCCGGTCACTCGTCCCGCTCCCGTCACGACTCGAGAAGCCGCTGACCGACGTACTCGCCGTCCTTCGGCCCGCCCGGCACGGCGAAGAGACCACTCGACTCATGGCGGATGAACGTCGACAGCGCGTCGCCCCGGTCGAGCTTGCGCTGCACCGGTACGAAGCCCTTGAGCGGGTCCGCCTGCCAGCAGACGAAGAGCAGCCCGGCGTCCGGCGTGCCGTCGGCGGCGATTCCGTCGTGGAAGGAGAACGGTCGACGGAGCATCGCCGCCCCGCCGTTCTGCTCCGGGGCCGAGATCCGGGCATGGGCGTTGTCAGGGATGATCAACTTTCCGTCCGGGCCGGTCCTGTCCAGCGCGAGCTCGGTCGTCTCACTGCCCCCCGTCAGAGGGGCGCCGTCCGACTTCTTCCGGCCGATCACCCTCTCCTGGTCCGCCGGCGACAGTTGCTCCCAGTCGTCGAGAAGCATGCGGATCCTGCGGACGACCGCGTAGGAGCCCCTGTCCATCCAGGGGTGGGGACCCCCGGCCGGGACGAAGATCCGCCGGTCGAAGTCCGGCTCTGCCGGTTTCGGATTGCGGCTGCCGTCGAGCTGGCCCATCAGATTGCGGGCGGTCATGGGCCCCGCGGTCGCCCCCGGCGAACGGTTGAAGCCGTTCATCTGCCACCGCACCCGCGCCGCCTTGCCCGCGTCCTTCTGGATCGCGCGCAGCGCGTGGAACGCGACCAGCGCGTCGTTCGCGCCGATCTGCACCCAGAGGTCGCCGTTGGAGCGCCGCGGGTCCAACTGGTCCGAGGAGAAGGCGGGCAGCGGGTCCAGCTCTGCGGGGCGCTGCGAGGCCAGCCCCGTACGGTCGAAGAAGGTGCGGCCGAAGCCGAAGGTGATGGTCAGCGACGACGGGCCCGCGTCCAGTGCGACGCCCGTATCGCCGTCGTCCATCGGTTCGCCCGCCATCAGCCGCGAAGCCGTGGTCGACCAGCGACGCATCAGCGCGACGGCCTCCCTGCGTCCGTCGGCCGGCCGGCCGCCCGCGGTGAGGTCGAAGGCGATCAGGTGGCCACGGGACTGCATGGGTGTGGTGATGCCCGCCTGGTGCTCGCCGTGGAAGGCCTCGGTGGCGGAGCCGACGGTGGCCAGCGCGGTCACCGGCTCACCGGCGGCAGCGGCATGGGCCGCCGCTCCGCCCGCCGCACCGAGCACCAGGCCGGTGGCACCGGCAGCGCCGACCGTGCCGAGCAGCCGGCGCCGCGAGATCTCGTTACTGCTGTCGCTCATCACGCCTGTCAGCCGATCTTGACGTTCTTCTCGACGGTCGTCTGATCGATGTCGGACGTCCGTACGGTGATCTGGACCTGCCACTCGCCGGGCAGCGGGACCTGGATGTTCTTCGCGCTCCAGTTGCCGGTCGCGATGCGGTCGAGGGCGACCGGCAGTGGCCCGATCGCCTCGGCCTTGAGGGTGAAGGCGACCTTCACCTCGGGGACGTCCAGGGGGCGCCCGTTGGGCCGGTTCACCCGCAGACGCAGCTCGTTGGCGCCCGAGCGGCCTGGGTCGATGTTCAGCCGGACCGTGCCCTTGCCGTCCTTGCCGCCGCTGTCGAAGGACAGGGTGAAGTCGACGGGCCGGTCGGGGACGGCGGCGGACGCCTGGGAGCCGCGGCCGGCCTGGGCGGCTTCCTCCGTGCGTCCCGGCTCGGTCGAGCTCAGCACGGTCGTCACGGCGAGGAGGACGACGGCGATTCCCGCCTCCGCGAGCACCGAGCGGCGCAGTCCGTTGCGGGCGGGGTCGGCGTCCCTGATCCGCTTCCGCCGGGCCGTCGCCAGCGCCGCCTCCTGACGGGCGAGTTGCGTGGCGCGCTCGGGGTCGGCGCTCTCCGGTCCGCTGCCGTCCGCGTCCGCCTCTGCGTCCGCGTCCGCCTCTGTTTCATCGTCCGCGTCCGCTACCGGATCGCCCGTCTGCGTCTGCGTCTGCGCCTCGGCCTCCGGAGCCGTACCCTCCGCCAGCCGCGTCGTCCAGCGCCGCGAGATCCACGCGACCGCGACGAGTACGGCGACCAGGCCCACCTTCACCAGCAGCAGTTGGCCGTACGACGTGCCCGTCAGCGCCGACCATGAGCCGACCTGGCGCCAGGACTGGTAGAGCCCGGTCAGGGCCAGCACGACGACCGAGGCGAAGGCGACCCGTGAGAAGCGGAGAACGGCCGTACGCTCGGGGGAAGCCGTGCGGTACAGCGCGACCAGCATCGCCGCCAGCCCCCCGAGCCAGCAGGCCATGGCCAGCAGATGCAGAACGTCCACCGGCATCGCGATGCCCGGCTGGATGCCGGTCGACGCGTGCTCGGAAAGAGCCCAGGTGCCGGCGATCCCGGCTGCGACGACCGTTCCGCCGATGGCAAGCCCGAAGGTGAGGTCGCCTTTCTCCTTCTTCTCCTCCGCGTCGTCCAGGGAGGCCCCGGTGTCCCGCTTCGCGTAAGCGCCGAACAGCACCGCCACGAACAGCGCCGCGGCGCCGAGCAGCAGCAGCCGCGACACCAGCGCTGCCCCGGTCTTGGTCTCCAGTACGGCCTTCAGCCCGCCCAGATCGAAGGCATCGGCCAACTCCCCCGAGCCGGTGTACGGGTTGCGCAGCAGCAGCATCGCCAGCGTCGCCGCGACGAGCGTCACCCAGCCCTGGACCACCAGCCGCTGCATCGGCCGCTCACCCGCTCCCCGCGGCCAGCACGCCAGGATGAACGCGGCGCCGCCCACGAGCACGATGAACCCGGCGTACGCGATGTACCGCGCGATCCCGTACAACGTGCCGACGAGCCCTCCGCCCGCCTTCTGCTCGGGCAGCGCCACCGCCGTCTTCGAGGGGGCGCCGACGGAGAACGTGAAAGCGCCCGCGACCGGGTGGCTGTCGGCGGACACGGCCTGCCAGGCGACGGTGTAGGTGCCCTTCGGCAGGCCGGTGTTCAGGGAGACGCCGTACTTGACGACGCTTCCGCTGCACAGATTCTGCAGCTCGCCGGTGTCGACCCGTTTGCTGCGTGGGTCGAGGACCCGGATCGAGTCGTTCCCCATGGCCACTTGCTCGGAGAAGGTGAGCGTGACGTCCTTGGGGGCGGTGGCGAGCACCGCCCCGTCCTTCGGGTTGCTCCCGGTCAGCGCGGCGTGCGCGCTCGCGGGTGCCGCGCCCATGAGCAGGGTGCCGAAGAGCGCGGTCGCGACGAGCAGCAGCCGGATCAGGGTGGTGCCCGGATTCCGGGTCCCGAAGCGCGGGGCGGTGGCCGTCATGAAATGTCCCCTCGGTGTGTCAGTGGTGCTTCGGGTTGTACGTGCGTTCCTTCACCGGAAGCTCGATCCTGAGCGGGTCGGACTTCTCGAAGTGCAGTTCCACGGACACGTTGTCGCCCTGCTTCGGCTCCCGCTTCAGGCCCATGAACATGATGTGGCTGCCACCGCGCTCGAGGTTCAGCTCACCGTTCGCAGGGATGTCGAAGGACTTCACCTGCTGCATCTTCTGGTCCTTGGCCTCGTGGATCTGCACGTCGCCGGCTATCTCACTGGTGACCGAGGTGAGCTTGTCCGCCTTCCCGCCGCTGTTGGTGACGGTGAGGAAGCCGGCCGCCATGTCGTCGACGGGCTGCGGCATGAACGCCCCGCTGACCTTGAGCGCGGGAGCGGACCCGGATCCCGGGCCCGAGCCGGTGTCGGACGAGCAGCCCGCCAGCGTCAGTCCCGCCGCGAGGGCGACGACGGCGGCGACGGTGGAGCGGCGGTTCACGGGTTCTCCCCCTTGATGATCTTCGGCAGGTCCTTGGCGTAGTCGTCCGAGGTGGTGTCCTCCCCGTACAGGACGTAGCCCTGGTCGGTCGCCGGGGAGAACGCGATCACCTGCGCACCGTGCATGGAGACGACGGAACCGTCCTTCTCCTTCTTCGGAGGGTCGATACCGATGCCGAGCTGGCGCGCGCCTGCCTGAATGGTGGAGAAGTCACCGGTGAGACCGACGAACGACGCATCGCCGGCCGAGGGCAGCCATTTGGCCAGCTCGGCGGAGGTGTCCCGCTCGGGGTCGGTGGTGACGAAGACGACCTGGAGCTTGTCCTGGTCGGCCTTGGAGAGCTTCTTCCTGGCGATGGCGAGGTTGCTCATCGTCAGCGGGCAGACGTCCGGGCAGTGCGTGTAGCCGAAATAGACCAGCGTCGGCCTGCCCTTGGTCTGCTCGCGGAAGTCGTACTTCTTGCCCTTGGTGTCCGTGAGGACCAGATCGGGTTTCTCGAAGGGGCGGTCCAGAACGGTCGCAGCCTTGGTCTTCGGCTGGGCGGAGATGTCGGCGACGCCGCCGCCGGTCCCTCCCTCCGCCGCCGTCCCGTCCGAGGAACCGCAGGCGGAGAGGGCCAGTGCGGCGGCCACCGCGAGCGCGGCGGCCGTCAGAGTCTTCTTACGCATGGAGGAAATGTCCCAGTTGTGGTGTCCGGAGTGCCGATGCAGCGCGTCAGGCCGAGCGACGCCGGCCGGCCAGCACGCCGAACGCGACACCCGCGGCACCGACCAGGATGCCCACGACAGCCAGCACCCGGGCGGTGGTGTCGCTGCTCTCCGAGTCCGACGCGCTCTCGGTGCTGTCGTCCTTGTGCGCGGCGCCGTGCTTGCCGGCATCGTCGGACTTGGCGTCGCTCGCGCCGCCACCGTGGTGGTCACCGGTCGCCGCGGACAGGGTGAGCACCGGCGCCGGGTTCTCCGGCTCCGCCGCGCCCTCCTTCGGCTCCTCGATCCAGCGCACGACCTCCTTGTTGTCGTACGTCTGGAGGGCCTTGAAGACGAGCTCGTCGGTGTCCTCCGGCAGCTTGCCGAGGGAGACCGGGAACTGCTGGAACTCGCCCGGTCCGATCTTGCCGCCGTCCGCGGTCCAGGTGATCTTGGAGACCGCCTCGGTGATCTGCTTGCCGTGCACCGTGAGCGGCTTGGCCAGCTTGGTCTTGGTGACCTCGGCCTTCCAGCCGGGGACGGGCTGCGGCATCACCGAGGACAGCGGGTGCTCGGCGGGGACGGTGACCTCGAGCTTCACCGTCGAGGCGTTGTCGCGCTCGTTGGGGACCTTGAAGTTGACCGTGGCGTAGCCGCCCTTGGCGGCCTCACCCTGCGGCTGCACGCTCACGTGCGCGAAGGCGGTGCCGGAGAGCAGCAGCACGGACGAGGCGGCGACAGCGCCGGCGGCGGCGAGACGAGAGAAGTTGTTCATGGCAGAAGACGCTCCACATGACAAGGAAGGTGATCGGTCCGTGCGCGGGTGCGTACGGACGCCGCGACACCGCTCCTGTCGAGCGGGTCGCTTCAGGCTGCGAGGGCGTACGGCACCGGAGGGCCGCGCCTGATCACCGTGTGCTGGAGTGCTTCGGCCGCGGGCGGCGGAGGGTCGTCGGTGAGCGCTCCGGTACGGGTACGCGGACCGGCACCGGGCGTTCCCGGCAGCCCGGCCAGCAGGACCCGTACGAGTACGAGCGCGGCACGCAGGGAGCGCACGAGTGCGCCTTCCGCGATCTCGGTCGCGCCGTGCGCCGACAGCCGTGCCAGCCGGAACAGCGCGACCTCGCCGCGCCGCAGCAGCCAGCCGACCGCGAGCGCGGCCAGCAGATGGCCCAGGATCATCGGCGCACCGGGCAGCAGCCCGGCCGCTTCCGGGGAGGCGGTCGCCGGAACATGACCCGTGTGGGCGGCACCGGCTCCATGGCCGATGCCCGTTCCGTGTCCGATGCCCGCAGGATCGATCCCGGCGCGGACGAGGACCCGATGGGCGTCGGCGGGGCTCAGCGAAGCGGCGCCCGCACCGCACAGAAGCTTCGCCGCGGTTCTGATCAGCGTGTCATCGGCGGTCGGTGCCACCGCGAACTGGCGCTGGCCGAGCCCGAAGAGCGTGTGCAGGGCCAACTGCCCGCCCGCCAGGGCCGTGGCGATGACCGGCATCGAGCGCTCGCGGCCGGCGAGCGGCGCGGAGACCGCGAGGACGAGCAGGAAGCCTGTCAGGAGCGTCCACCAGGGGATGGGCGCACACGAGGCCAGTACATGCCCCAGCGCGGACAGCACGACGCAGACCGCGGCGAACACCGCGGCCCTCAGCAGCCGCAGACCGGCTCCGGCGTGTGCGGTCGAGGGCTCGACCGGCGGGTGGGCAGACATGGCCGGGACATCATCGCACTGCGCCCGTCGGCGCCGGGCGGCAGGTCCGGAAGGTCGCCTTTGCGTGCGCTCGGCGGGGGCGTTCCCGGTGTTCACCGGGGTATACACCGGCGTACGCCGGTGCGCGTCGGCCGAATGAGGGTCATTGACGTCCCACACGTCAACCACACGCTTACGAACGCCGACTCGCGGCAATACGTATCGGTATGTCGAGCCGCAGCCAGGAGGCTGGAGCATGAGCATCTGGTGGTCTCTCCATTTGCGGCGTGAGGCTGCGAGCGTTCCGCTCGCCCGTCGCCTACTCCTCGGCACGATGGAGACCGCGGGGGTCGACCCCGACATCTCCTACGACCTCTCGGTCGCGCTGAGCGAGGCATGCGCCAACGCCGTGGAGCACGGCGGGGACGCGGAGACAGGCGCCCCTTCGGCGGCCTACCGCGTGACGGCGTATCTCGACGGTGAGAAGTGCCTCATCGAGGTGGCGGACTCCGGTCCCGGCTTTCCGGACCGCCGTCCCACGCCTCCCTTCGCTTCCCTCGCCCCCACGTCGTCCCTGTCCGCCGAACACGGACGTGGACTCTGTCTGATCGAGCAGCTCGCCGACCACGTGCACTTCGGGAACCGGCCGGGGCACGGCGCGGTCGTGAGCTTCGACAAGATGCTGAAATGGCGGGAGGACGCCCTGCTCAGAGTCACCTGAGCAGAACGCCCTCCTCGTGTCCGCGTGTCCGCGTCCTCGCGGGCCCTGGGGCCCGTTCCTCCGCGGGGCTCCGGGCGCCGCGGGTCAGCCCTTGAGCTGCGCCATCCAGGCCTCGACCTCGTCGGCCTGCCGCGGCAGCGATGCCGACAGGTTCCGGTTGCCGTCCTCCGTGACGAGGATGTCGTCCTCGATCCGGATGCCGATGCCGCGGTACTCGGCGGGGACGGAGAGGTCGTCCGCCTGGAAGTACAGACCCGGCTCGACGGTCAGGCACACGCCGGGCTCCAGGATCGCTTCCACATACGCCTCGGTCCGCGCGGCCGCGCAGTCGTGGACGTCCATGCCGAGCATGTGGCCGGTGCCGTGCAGGGTCCAGCGGCGCTGCAGGCCGAGCTCCAGGACCTTCTCCACGTCCAGGTCACCGAGCAGACCCCATTCCACCAGCCTGGTGGCGAGCACGCGCTGGGCGGCGTCGTGGAAGTCGCGGTACGCGGCGCCCGGCTTCACCGCGGCGATACCGGCCTCCTGGGCCTCGTACACCGCGTCGTAGATCTTGCGCTGCAGCTCGCTGAAGCGGCCGTTGATCGGCAGGGTGCGCGTGACGTCCGCGGTGTAGAGCTCGTTGGTCTCCACGCCCGCGTCGAGCAGAAGCAGGTCGCCGGAGCGCACGTCGCCGTCGTTCCGTACCCAGTGCAGGGTGGTGGCGTGCGGTCCCGCCGCGCAGATCGAGCCGTAGCCGACGTCGTTGCCGTCGACCCGGGCACGCAGGAAGAACGTGCCTTCGATGTAGCGCTCGCTGGTGGCCTCCGCCCGGTCCAGGACCCTGACGACGTCCTCGAAGCCACGGGCCGTGGAGTCGCAGGCCTTCTGCAGCTCGGCGATCTCGAACTCGTCCTTGACCAGACGGGCCTCGGAGAGGAAGACGCGCAGCTCCTCGTCGCGCTCGGCGGTGACCTTGTCCGTCAGGGCCGCCTCGATGGTGGCGTCGTGGCCACGGACGCCCCGGACCGGGCCGGTCGCCTCGCGCAGCTGCTCCGGCAGCTCGCGGACGTCCTTCGCCGGGATGCCCAGCCGCTGCTCGGCCTCGGCCAGCGAGTGGCGGCGGCCGACCCACAGTTCGCCCTGGCCGTCGAGCCAGAACTCGCCGTTCTCGCGGTTGGAGCGCGGCAGCAGATAGACGGTCGCCTCGTGCCCGCCCGTCCCGTCCGGGAGGGTCGCCGGCTCCAGGACCAGGACGCCGTCCTGGGTCTGGTCGCCCGTGAGGTACGCGTACTCGGTCGAGGCGCGGAAGGGGTACTCGGTGTCGTTGGAGCGGGTCTTCAGCCTGCCCGCGGGGATGACGAGGCGCTCGCCCGGGAAGCGGGCGGAGAGCGCGGCGCGGCGGCGCGCGGTGTGCGCGGCCTGCGGGACCGGCTCCAGGCCGTGCAGCTCGGTGTCGGCCCAGCCCGACTTCATGTTCTCCGCGAGCTCGTCGGAGACTCCCGGGTACAGCCCGTTCTTCCGCTGCTTGATCGGCTCTTCGCCCGACTCTTCCGGGGTCTCCGGAGTGAGCTCCTCTGCCACGGGTCCGCCTCCTTGTTGGTACGACTCTGAACCCCCACCCATCGTACGGTCGTGCGGAAGGGCGCCCGGGACCGTCGACGCGCAGTCACGAGGGGGCGACGCGGGGTGCGGCGGGTGGGGCGTCGGGCATGACGTCGGGCGTGAAGCGCAGGTCACGGCGCGCACACGACGACCGCGAGGGAGCGCGGCAGCGGCCTCGGGAGGTGCGCGGTGGGCGACGCCGCGGGCGTACACGGGCGGTCGGGACACGGGCCCGCCGGGCAGAGGCCCGCCGGTGTCACTCGAACCAGGCCGCCAGCATCACCATGTCCTCGGCGTCCTCGTCGGGGTCCTCTGCGCACCCGAGACCTTCCGGAAGCACGCTCCGCAGCACATGGTCGGCGACCGCCGCCGGGTCGTGGCGCGCGGCCCTCGGCACACTCGCCGCCGCCGCGTGCAGCCTGGCGAACGCCCGGTCCGTGGGGTCACCGGTGCGCCGCAGCAGCCCGTCGGTGTAGAGCAGCACCGTTTCTCCGGGCGCGGGCGAGAACTCCACGCTCGGCGCCTCCCAGCAGGCCAGCATCCCGAGCGGCGCCGACAGCGAGGTCTCGACGAACTCCGTGCGCCGCTCCCCGGTGATCAGCGGGGGCGTGTGCCCTGCCCCGGCGAGGACGACCTTCCGCAGCGCGGGCTCGCAGTAGGCGAACAGCGCGGTCGCCGACCGGGCCGGTTCCGTCAGCCGCAGCAGCAGCTCCAGATCGGACAGTACGGCGACGGGGTCCTCGCCCTCCATCACCGCGTACGCCCGCAGGCTCGCCCGCAGCCGGCCCATCGCGGCCAGGGCGCTCGGCCCTGAACCGGAGACCGAGCCGACGGCGAGGCCCAGCGCGCCTTCGGGCAGCGGCAGCGCGTCGTACCACTCGCCCCCGCCGCGTGGTCCGCCGAGATGGCGGGCGGCGAGACGCACTCCGGGCACCCGGGGCAGCCTGCTGGGCAGCAGTTCCTCGGCGATGATCGCCATCCTCCTGCGGGCCCGGTCCAGGTCGAGGAGGCGGGCCAGATGCTCGGTGGCGTACCGCCCGTAGAGACCGACCAGATGGCGCTGGCGCTCGACGGGTTCTGCGGGCTCGTCGTAGAACCAGACGGCGACGCCCAGCTTTCCCGCTTCGACGGTCGCGAGCGGCAGGGCGTAGCTGGCGGCGTAGCCGAGGCGGGCCGCGACCTCGCGCAGTCGCGGATCGAGGGCCTCGTCGCCGAACAGATCGGCCTGGGCGACGGGTGCGGGGGTGCTCGCCGGAGCTCCGTCGAGGATCCGGCCGTAGGGGGTGGCGCTGCGCGGAACGGTCTCGATGTGGCCGAGGTCGGCGTGGGCGAGGCCGAGACCGACGGTGCTGGACGGGCCGCGGCCGGCGGGCGGTTCGAGGACGACCATGCCGCGGCGGGCGCCGACCAGTGCGGCGCCCGCGCGAAGGAGTTCATGGAGTGCGTCGTCGAGAGAGCTCGTCGTGGCGAGCCGCTCGGTGAGTTCGTGGAGGGTGGTGAGGTCGGAGACCCACCCGGCCAGGCGGTCCTGGATCAGCGCGCCGGGGGCTGTGCTCGGGACGGAGGCGTCCGCGAGTGCGGCGGCAGTGTGCGCCGAAGCGGGAACCGTTGAATCGATTCCAGCCACATTCGGCAGGTGAGGGGCGCTCATGGTAGCCGGCTTTCCGACTGGTGCGTTTCGGCCAATAGCATCGCAAACCCCCATGTCATTCTGCGCCGCTATCAATGCATCCACATGTACACGCACACGTGAGGGGATGTCCAGCATTGTCCTGGCGGAATTGCTGGTGTCCACGGGGTGTTCGAGGACCCGCTAACTTGGCCGAAAAATGCCCCCTGTGGCTGCTATTTGCGGTCGACTGAGGGCGTTCGAGAGGGTGTACCTCCCGGGACGGGGTCCGAAGTCCCAAGTCCAGGGGGGAGCGTCATTCCGAGCGTGATGGGTACGTAATCGGTGATGGCCAGGGGCAGTTGGGACGGTCCCGGAACCTGGCGGGGAGCCCTGGCGTCTATGCGCACAGGCCGCCGCGCCCCATCCCGAGTGGCGGGACCAGTTCAGCGGGACAGTAAAGCGCCATGCACGCGCCACCCCTCGCCACGCGTTTAATGGACACAGCCCACTTCGTTCGGTCCCCTTCGGTGTTCGTCGCCGCAGGTGATCAGGGCCTCCGATGCCCGTGGCAGGCCGCGGCGCAGGGCGGTGACGCGCCGACTTGGACGCGCAGTGAGACGCACAGCGGTACGCACAGTGAAGTGAAGCACACATGGTGTGATGCAGCCCTCGGCGTTCAACGGAAAGGAACGAGCGCTCATGCGCGAGATCCCCGGAAGGCGACGCAGGCTCCGGTTCCGGCACAAGGGGACGCCTGCCCAGCTCGATGCGGCGCTCACCTGCGCCACGGCATGGCAGTGGCCCGTGCTTCCCGGTGTGGGGCTGGGGCCGGCCGGGCGCGGTGACCGCGCACGCGGCTGTGCCTGCCCCGACCCCGAGTGCGTCGTCCCCGGCGCGCACCCTTTTGACCCCGGAATCCTCACGGCGACCACCGACGAGCGCATGGTGCGCTGGTGGTGGACCAACCGCCCCAAGGCCCCGATCATCCTGGCGACGGGCGGCCGGGCGCCGTGTGCGGTGAGCCTGCCCGCGGTGGCGGGGGCGCGGGCCCTTGCCGCGCTCGACCGTACGGGTATGCGGCTCGGCCCGGTCGTGGCGACCCCGACCCGCTGGGCGCTGCTCGTCGCTCCGTACTCGTTGGAGCAGCTGGGCGAGCTCCTCCATGCCAAGGACTGGGTGCCCAGTTCGCTCCGATTCCACGGCGAGGGCGGCTATCTGGTGCTGCCCCCGTCGGAGGTGGGCACCGGGCAGGTCCGCTGGGAGCGCGCGCCGCTGCCCGGATCGGCGAGGCCGTGGCTGCCGGACGTGGAGGCGGTCGTCGACGCTCTGGTGGAGGCGAGCGCGAGTGCGCCCGCCGGTGGGTTCACACCTCCGCCGGAGACGGGCGAGGGAACCCGGCTCACCTACTGAGCCCGGACGCTCGGCGGACAGGAGCTTGCCGAGCAGCAGCGTGCCGAGCAGGCGCTTGCGATCGTGAACATGGCCTCGCCCCACTCGTGCGGGTGCGGGCCGGGGCCAGTCATGCCGGGGAGGGCAAGACCCTCGTCGGCAGACGCATCCGTTTCCGGATGGCAAGACCGCGGGGTGTCCAGGAATTCTGGCTGGAACGATGCGGCACCGGGTCCTGGCGGGAGCGTCCGGACACTCGCCTTCCCGGTGTACGCCCCCCGGCGCGCGCGGAGGATGCCCCGGCCGATGGGGCCGGGGCAGCGTGGAAGCGTGCGCACAGCCGCGATGTGACGGGACTGTAAGCCGATCTCCGCGTCGAGTCCCGCGCGGTCGAAGGCAGAACCGCACCGACGCGTTGCGTTTGTCGAGGCGGGCGATGAGACCGCGGCGCGCGAAACACCTCGTGAGAACGCCCGAGGCGAAGCCGGTGTGTATCCGGCAGTCCTGGAGTTCAGGGGACCCGGAGATCTCGGAGAAGGGCCGCTTCTGCTGCGCCCCGCCTCAACTCTCCCGGCGCTGCGGGAAGTTGGGATCCGGCGGTGCGACCGGCCGGAATAGGGAAATAGCAACGCCCGGTCGCTGGCGACGGGGGATGCACCAGCGACCGGGCTTCAAGAACGGTAACAAGAGATCTGCAGTTCGCAAATTCGATCTCGGGTATTCGGACAGCTAATTACCGCCCCGTACGGGGAGTGTGACGGGAATCACCCGCCGGGCCCCCGGAATTCGTCACTGTCCGCGTACAGACCGCATGGTCGGTCAGCTGAGGGTCACCTGGCGGTTGGTGAGCCCGCCGCGTGCCCGGCGCTCCTCCGGGGTCAGCGGGGTGTCGGCGGCGAGCGCGGCGGTCAGGCGTTCGGCGAACTCCGTGGCCGGCTTCTCGCACTCCTCCGCACCCATCGCACTCGGCAGGTCCCAGACCGGGACCATGAGCCCGTGCGCCCGGAACGAGCCGACGAGGCGGGTACCTTCGCCGAGGCTCGACGTACCCGCGGCGTGCAGCCGGGCGAGCGCGTCGAGCAGCTTCTCCTCGGGGTGCGGCATGACCCAGCGCAGATGGTTCTTCTCCGGCGTCTCGCACCAGTAGGCCGAGTCCACTCCGGACAGCCTGACCGTGGGGATCGCGGCGGCGTTGGCACGCTCCAGCGAGGCGGCGACCTCCGGGCTCGCGTTGTCCGCGGCGTCCGGGATCCAGAACTCGAAACCGCTGTGGACCACCGGCTCGAACGGCGCGGCCGGGTCGAGCAGATCCTGCAGCCGCGGTCCGTCCGCGGGCGCGCGCTCGCCGCCGACGGGGGTACCGGGCTTCGCGGTGAGCGCGCGGAGCAGCGTGTCCGCCAGATCGCGGCTCAGGTCGCCCGAGGCCGTGTCGTTCTGCAGCGCGAGCAGTACGGCTCCGCTGTCGCGGCGCAGCGCGGGCCACGCCATCGGGAGGACGGTGGCGAGCGTCACCGACGGTACGTCGTCGGGCAGTCCGTCCTTCAGGGTCAGCTCGACCGTGGCGGCGGGGACCAGTTCGCGCAGGGCGACCCAGTCGCACTCGGCGTTGAGCCCCTCGAAGGGGCGCTGGACCAGCTCGGTCACGGCGTGCGCGGCGGCCCGGCCGTGACAGGCCTTGTAGCGACGGCCCGAACCACAGGGGCAGGGCTCGCGTGCCCCGACCACCGGGATCTCTCCGTCGGTGAACTGCGGCTTGACGGCCTTCGTCTGGGGGCGCTTCTTGGCCATGGTGTGGCTCTCTCCCGAGGACTGCGGTGCTGTGTGCTGCCTGTGTCTCGGGCGCGAGCCTAGCCGTTACGGAGTGGCCGCCGGTTGCTATGCGCCGTCGATGTCCTCGTACGCGTCGCCTTCGTGCACCGGCGTGCGCTGCCGGGCGTTCGCGTCCGGCAGCGTCGTGGTGCCTCGGACTGCCGTGGCGGCCGATGGCGGGTGCGCCGTCAGGCCTCGTCGTACGCCTGGTACGCCTCGTCGTACGCGTCCACGAAGTCGAATCCGGTACCGGGGCCCGAGCCGGTGACGCGCGTAGCGAAATCGTCGCGGCGATGCCCTTCCGTCACGAGCACCCACACCGTGACCTCGCCGGTCGCGCTGTCCCGCACACCCCAGTCCTGGGCGAGCGCGCTGATGATGTTCAGCCCTCGGCCGCCGCGCGCGGTGACCGAAGGAGTGGCCGGAACCGGACGGGTGGGACCGCCTCCGTCCGTCACCTCGACGGTCAGTCTGCCTGCTCTGTCGACGCGCCACGCGGCAAGGATGTCGCCGTCGCCGATCTCCCCGCGCCCCAGCGGTCTGCCATGTCGGCAGGCATTGCTGAGCAGTTCGGAAAGGATCAGAACGGCATCGTCGACGACCGATTCGGACACTCCGCCGCGTCGCAGCTGCTCACGCATCCGGTGCCTTGCCTCACCCACGCCCGCAGGGCCATGGGGAACGGCCATGCTCGACGACGTGGGCACCTCCTGTGCCACCACCAACGCCACCCCCGAGACCTCCTTTGCCCCACGCCACGGTGTGGATGCCCCAATGGACTGGACCGGAAACCGGCCAATACATGTCTGGTGACGCACTCGTAACGATCGAACACGGACCGAACGCGCCGGTGCACTCCCTGTAGCAGGGCTAGATACGGCCCAATTGAGCCAGGACCTGCTTCGGGCGATTGGTGATGATCGCCTCGACGCCGAGACTGACGCAGAGTTCGACGTCCTCGGGCTCGTTCACGGTCCACACGTGCACCTGGTGACCGGCCGCGTGCAGTCGCTCGACATAAGAGGGGTGGTTGCGTACGAACCTGATTCCCGGCCCCGCGATGCGGGCGCCGGCCGGCAGCCGCGCCTCGCGCATGCGCAGCGGGGGGAACTGCATCAGATAGACGGTGGGGATCTGCGATGCGGCGGCCGCGATCCGGTGCAGCGAGCGCGCGGAGAAGCTCATGATGCGCACGGGCGACTCGGCGGGCGTCGCAGGGGCGTCGAGACCGAACCTCTTCAGCAGCCGGAGCAGGCGGTCCTCGACCTGGCCGGCCCACCGGGTGGGGTGCTTGGTCTCGATGGCCAGCTCGATCGGCCGTCCGGCATCGGCGATCAGCTCGAGGAGGCGTTCCAGGGTCAGGACGGAGGTGAACTCGCGGTCGCCCCAGTCCGGGCTCTCCTCTCTGTCCTTCCATGCCCCGAAGTCGAGCGCGGAGAGTGCAGAGAGCTCCAGGGCGGAGACGGCACCGCGGCCGTTGGACGTACGGTTGACGCGACGGTCGTGGACACAGACGAGGTGACCGTCTGCGGTGAGACGCACATCGCATTCGAGGGCGTCGGCCCCGTCCTCTATGGCCTTCACATAGGCGGCCAGAGTGTGTTCGGGGGCATCCTCCGAGGCGCCTCGGTGAGCCACGACCTGGATCGGATGTTGTGTCACCGCGTCATGGTGCCACCGTCGTCGTACGGGCGCCGCTCCCGTGTCCGTGATGTCCGAGATAAAGGGTGGCGCGTATATGCACAGGTCCCGCTTACAGTGGCCTGACGGCCAGTGGGAAAAGCTGGACGCAGCGGACCGACCGGAACCGACCGGGAATCGCGGAATCGAGGAGACAAAGCTTTGAGCACCGAGAACGAGGGCAACGAGGGCATCGTGGGCCACGGCGCCCCGTCCGTACCTCCCGTGCCGTCTTCTGGGCCGGCGGCTGCTCCCGAGGGCACGGTCGGGCACCCGTCCGCCGGTGCCGAGGCCCCGACGCAGCAGATGCCGCCGATGCCGGCGTCCGCCCCGGGGGCGCAGGCCGCCCCCTCCTATCAGACCTCGGCCCCGGGCGCGGGCTGGCCGCCACCGCCGCCGTCCGCCTCCCCGTGGGGCTGGGACTCTGCCGCGCACACCACACCCGGCGGCCCGCCCGGCCGGCGCAGGGGCACCGGCGGCCTCGTCGCCGCCGTGCTCGCAGCCGCCCTCGTCGCGGGCGGCGTCGGTGGCGGCATCGGCTACTGGGCGGCCGAGAACAGTCACGAATCCGGCGTCTCGACTACCGTCTCCGCCGGCGAGGCACCCGCCGACTTCAAGCGCGACCCCGGCACGGTCGCGGCGGTCGCGGGCAAGGCGCTGCCGAGTGTCGTCACCATCGAGGCGAAGGCCGGCGGCGGCCAGGGCGAGGGCGGCACGGGCACCGGCTTCGTCTACGACAAGGAAGGCCACATCCTCACCAACAACCACGTGGTGGAGTCCGCGGCCGACGGGGGCGAGCTCTCCGTGACCTTCTCCAACGGCAAGGCGTTCGTCGCCGAGGTCGTCGGCCGCGCCCAGGGCTACGACGTCGCCGTACTGAAGCTCAAGAACGCCCCCTCGGGCCTCGCCCCGCTGCCGCTCGGCAATTCGGACCGGGTGGCGGTCGGCGATTCGACGATCGCGATCGGGGCGCCCTTCGGACTCTCCAACACGGTCACGACGGGCATCATCAGCGCCAAGAACCGTCCGGTCGCCTCGGGCGGCGGCTCCAGCGGCAAGAACTCGTACATGAGCGCCCTGCAGACCGATGCCTCCATCAACCCCGGCAACTCCGGCGGCCCGCTGATCGACGCGAGCGGCGCGGTGATCGGCATCAACTCCGCCATCCAGTCCGCAGGCGGCAACGGTCTGGGCCAGTCCCAGGCGGGCTCGATCGGTCTCGGCTTCGCCATCCCGATCAACCAGGCCAAGAACGTGGCCGAACAGCTCATCAAGACGGGCGAGCCGGTCTACCCGGTGATCGGCGCCTCGGTGAACATGACCGACCAGGGCAAGGGTGCCGTGATCGCCACCCAGGGCTCCGGCGGCACCCCCGCGATCAGTCCCGACGGCCCGGCTGCCAAGGCCGGTCTCAAGGGGGGCGACGTGATCACCAAGTTCAACGGGAAGCCCGTCGACAGCGGCCCGACCCTGATCAGTGAGATCTGGAACCACAAGCCGGGCGACAAGGTCACGCTCACCTACGAGCGCGGCGGCAAGGAGTCCACGGTCCAAGTCACCCTGGGCCAGCGCAAGGGCGACGGCTGACGGGCTAGGCTGTGCACGCGCACGTCACCCGTGATCGCCGGGGGCGGCGGTGCGCGAGGTGGGTTGCCCGAGCGGCCTAAGGGAACGGTCTTGAAAACCGTCGTGGCGGCGACGTCACCGTGGGTTCAAATCCCACACCCACCGCAGATGAACGGCCCCTGACCAGGCAACTCGGTCGGGGGCCGTTCTCATGAGGTTGTCCGCCGGGCGACCGCTGTTCCCCCTTGTTTCCCGGCCGAACGGGCACGGGAAGGGCACGGCCACCTTCTGATTCGTAGCTCCAGCCGGATCGGTCGGCGTCGGTCGTACCGGTCGTTCACGACCCCGGGGGACACCACCGGATGGGGCCGTGGCTAGGCCGCGGCTGCGCGCTCGGCCGCGCTGCGCTCGACGCAGAACTCGTTGCCTTCGGGGTCGGCCAGCGTCGCCCAGCCGGCGCCGTCGGGGCGGCGGTGGTCGGCGACGAGGGTGGCGCCGAGGGCGAGCAGCCGCTCGATCTCTTCATCGCGGGTGCGGTCCTGAGGCTGCAGATCCAAGTGCACGCGGTTCTTGACGGAAGCGGCCTTGCGCTCGGGGACCGTCACGAACAGCAGCGTGGCACCCGGCGACTCGATCAGCGCCTCCGGGTCGCCCGGGTAGTCGTCGTCGGCCAGCGGGGAACCGAGGGCCTCGGCCCAGAAGCTGCCGAGTCCATAGGCGTCGGCGCAGTCGATGGTCATGTGTCTCACCAGGGAAGCCATGCGCGCCACTATGCCCGGGCAGACCACCGGCTACGACCTCTTTTGCCTGTTGAGAGCACCACGGCGGAGATCGAAGGTCCGGGCGGGCGTCACGCGGAGGGAACCTCGCCAACCGGCCGGGCGGCACCGCGTGGCTGTGGCCGAACTTCGGTGGGGCGGCCGGGCGGTACCGCGTGGCTGTGGCCGAACTTCGGTGGGGCGGCCGGGCAGTTCGCGCATGTCGTCGAAGACGACTGTGCCGTCACCTTCGAGTCGCTCGGCCGGGGTCGGTCCACCGGCATGGCCGAAGGCCCGCATGCCTGCGGCGCGGGTGGCTCGGACGCCCGGTCGGCTGTCCTCGACCACCGCGCACGCTGCCGGGTCTATGCCCATCCGGTGTGCCGCGTGCAGGAACAGGTCCGGGGCGGGCTTGCCTTGGGAGACCTCGGTGGCGCCGGTGACCTCGCCTCCGCGAGCGCGCTGAGGAACCTTGTGCTGGCTGACGTCCGACGCCTGCAAGGTGCAACGATGATCACGGGACGGGACGGGACCGGACCGGTCCCGTAGCCGAGGAGAGGCAGGCATGGGAGAGACCCTGGCGGAGATACTCGATGCGGCGGCACGTGGTCAGTTCCCGCCGCCCGACGGCACGACGACCGTGGTGCCGTCGCCGAACCACCGGGACGCCGGGGTCATCGCGTTCACCGCGCACTCGGTCGTCTTCACGGACGAGGACCCCCGGTGGGTGAGGGACACCCTCGCCGGCATGGGCTGCGATGCGCTGGCCGCCACCATGAATCCGCGCTTTCTGGGGGCTTTCCTGGACCGCACCGGCAGGTCCACCGACACGATCGACCTGCTGACCGTGGCCCAGACCCTGCCGGGGCCACCTCCACTGGACCTCCGTGAGATCGAGGACCCCGACCATCCGCGGGTGACCAAGGCGCGCGAACGTCGCGACAACGTGCGGGTGTGGGCGGCCGACGGTGGGATCCTCGTCCTCGGCCGCGGTGTGGCGGGCCGCTGGGAAACCGCCGTCGAGGTGGACGAGGACGTACGTCATCGGGGTCTCGGCCGGGCGCTGGCCACCGCTGCCCGTCATCTCGTGCCCGCCGGAGAGCCGGTCTGGTCGCAGCAGGCCACGGGCAATGCGCGCAGTGTCCGCGCCTTCCAGGCCGCCGGCTTCCGGCCCGTGGGCGCGGAGGCGCTTCTGCTCGCCCGGTGACTCGCCTCCGCCCCGGGCCTGGAGCCCGGCGGGAACAGCCCCGGCAGTGATCCGCCGCTTTCAGCCGCCCGGCGTCGGCTCGTCCGTCCGCACGACGTCCGGGTGGTGCTTGAGCTCCATCCGTGCGTCCACGACGTCGCCGCCGGAGACGGTGGCCCAGTACGGGTGCGTGGTCACCTCGGTCGACAGCTCCAGCATCAGGGCGCGCAGACGGGCCACCTCCGTCTTCTGTTCGTCCGTGTAGCCCGGGGTGGCCGGGAAATCGCGGCGGTAGCCCGAGTACTGCCCTTCCACCGCGGTCCAGCCCTCGGCCGGTTCGACCGACCAGGGCAGGGTCCGGCACAGCGCCTGATACTCCGCCCGGGCCCGGTGGAGGCGCAGCTGGGCGTCACGCAGGTCGTCGGGGAAGTCGAATTCAGCCACGACCAGAATGATACTCCTGTTCGAATATCCGGGGCAGCCTGAGGCGGGTCACCCGGCCTGGTCGGCGCGTGGCGGGTCACTCGACCCGGACTGCGACTTCAGCGTTCGCTTCCGCGTGCCGATGCCTCATAGGGGCGGCAGTCGCGTCGAGTCGCCCGGCAGGCCCGAAGGGTGACGTGAAATCGCACGTCAGAGCGGTGGTGCTACCGCGTGTGCGACCGGCCGGGGTGGTCGGCTGTTACAGAAATCCGGCCCGTCCTGACGCCTTGTGGGGTGTCATGTTCGCGGCATTTGATAGCTTTTAGTCCCTCCTTTTGTTGATTCCTCAACGGTCGATGTAACTGACAGCGAACCCTTGGTAATGCCTCGATCGGGATCGATGCCGGATACAAGTGAGAGTTACTGAGATGTCCGGTTTCTGTAATGTGGACGGGTTTGCCAGTAGATGGCGTCGTGGCGGGGCCAGAGTTTGGGTCCTCGGCAGCAAGCCGGGAACCGATCGCCCACGGCAGTCCTGAACAGGGCTGGGGCACGTCCTTGAGAGGGCACGACATGCCTGCTTCTCGCATCGCCACCCGCATCGCCGCCACCGTCCTGGCGTCCGGCGCCGTCGTCGCCGCGGTCGCCATGCCGGCGTCGGCCGACGGCCGCGACCGGCACGACCGCCACGACGGCCGGCACTCCTCGATCGTCATCGGCAAGGTCCAGGCGGACGGCGGCCGCGGCCGTGACGATCACTCCAACCGCAGTCTGAACGCGGAGTGGGTCGAAGTGAAGAACGTCGGTTGGCGCGAGGTGAACCTCCGTGGTTTCACCCTCACCGACAGGGACGGAAACCGCTATCGCTTCAGCCACCTGCGCCTCGACGGGCACTCGAGCGTCAAGGTTCACACCGGGCGGGGCCGTGACACGGACAGCGACGTCTACCAGGACCGCCGCCGGGAGATCTGGAACGAGCGCGACACCGCCACCCTTCGCGACGACCGCGGCCGGACCATCGACTCCAAGTCCTGGGGCCGCGGCGGACATCACCACCGCTGATCCCGGCCGGCAGCCCCGGCCTCCTCAGGCCCGGGGCTGCCCGGGCCGTGCGTTCCGAAGGTGAACGGGCCGTAGCCCGCCACACCACCTCCGCTTCGTGGTCAAGGGGCGCCCTCGCATCGCGGGGGCGCCCCCGTTACCGTTTTCGTGGCCCCGCAATGGGGTTCCCGGTCTCCGGGTCCGGCATGACTTGCGCCCCTTGTCGATCATGGTCGAAAAAGTGGTG
>NZ_JBHVDH010000007.1:0-13389 GCF_042802855.1 Streptomyces sp. NPDC057445
TCGGGCCTGCGTGTGCAGGCCCGACGCCCCTTTCCTCACGGACCGCGCTACAGCAGACCGTCCCACATCTGCTCCAGCAGCACCGACCACCAGCTCTCCGGTGACGACAGGGCCGCCGGATCGAGGGCCGCGAGCTGAGCCTGGAAGTCGACCGTCCAACGGGCGGCCTGCTCCGGGTTGAGGCCGAAGCGCAGGCGCCACATGCGGCCGAGGAGGGCCATGGAGCGGGTGAACTCCGGGAGACCGCTGTTCACGAACTGCGGGGCCACCGGACTGCCACCCGGCCCGCCCTCCACAGGGACGGCAACGATGTGCGCGGTTCCGTACTGCACACAGATCGCCTTGCCGAAGTCGCTGCCCACGACCAGGTACGAACTCGCGTCGGAGGCCGGCTGCACCTGCCGCTGTGCGGCGAGCTCCGCCAGCGTGGGCACCACCGGCTGAGCGGGCTGCGCCCAGAAGAACGGACCGAAGTCGCCGGGCAGACCCGCCCACACCAGCGTGCGCGCCACGACCTCCGGCACACCCTGGCGGGACACGGCCCGCTGGTCGAACCGGCAGATGCCCTGCGGACCGAACGCGCCCACCAGCTCCTGCGCGATCCCCTCCGGGGGAACCGGCGGGGCCGGCTGGACCGGCGGCAGCGGCGCACGCACCGGTGCCGGACGGGCCGGGCCGTCCGCCACCTGGTGCAACTCACCCTGGTGGGTGAGCAGTTGCCGCATGCCGCCCTGCCGGCTCGCATGGTCCTTGCCGTACGGGGCGATATTGGTGATCCGCGCCTGCGGCCAGGTCTCCCGGATCATCCGGGCGCAGTAACCGCCGGGCAGCTCGCAGGACTCCAGCTCGGTGTGCAGCTCGAGCACCTGGTCGTTGGGGACGTTCATCCCGCGCAGCTCATGGAAGATCTGCCACTCCGGATGCGGAGTGCCCGGCGCCGAGCGGCGGATGAGCTGCTGCTCTGAGCCGTCGGGCGCACGGTAACGCAGCACGGCCTGGTAGCCCGGGCCGACGGTCGGCACACCGGCGGGCTGCTGTGGCTGCTGCTGCGGATAGCCGTACGCCTGCGGCTGAGGTACGGGACCGGGGGCACCCGGAGGTGCCTGCGGGGGCTGAGGGGCCCCTGGCGGAGGCGCCTGGCCCGGTCCGGCCAGCATCGTCGCGGCGTGATGGGCACCACCCGTGGTGTTCCCCCCGGCGGAACCGGGGGGAACACCCGGAGCACCCGGAGCACCCGGAGCACCGGGCGGCCCCGGCGGCTGCGGAGCGCCCGGACCACCGTGGTTCGGATTCGGACTCGGATTCGCCAGCATCGTCGCGGCGTGATGAGCACCCCCCGGAGGAACACCAGGAGCACCCGGCGCACCGGGCGGCCCCGGCGGCCGAGGCGCACCCGGACCACCGTGGTTCGCATTCGGACTCGGGTTCGCCAGCATCGTCGCGGCGTGATGAGCACCCCCCGGAGGAACACCAGGAGCACCCGGCGCACCCGGCGCACCCGGCGCACCGGGCGGCCCCGGAGGCTGAGGCGCACCCGGAGGCTGCGGTCCGTCCGGGCCCAGCTGCGAGACCAACTGCGTGGGCACATAACCTCCCGCCGGGGCACCGGGGGCACCGGGACCCGACGGCGCCGGTCCGGGCGCCACGCCCGGACGCGCGCCGGGGACACCGGGCGGAGCCGGCGGCGGCGGAGTCGTCGGGCCGCTCCCCCGCGAAGCGCGCGGCTGCACCGTGGCCTTGCTGGTCGCGGCGTCGGCGATGTCACCCGCGCCCGGCCGGCCGGGCGCGACCGGCGGCTGCGGCCCAGAGGCCTGGGGCGCGGGAGCCTGCGGCTGACCCTGCTGCGGTTCGAACGCCGGGGCCACCGCGGTCCTCGGCAGCCGGCTGCCGCCCGACATCAGCGCGGTCGGCGCGTCCGCGCCCACCGACGGCGGCGGCGTGTCGTCATCGTCCGCCCCGGAAAGCGGCGGCGCGAACACCGTGGCCGGCAGCGGCACGGAACCGTCCTCCGACGCGGCGTTCGTATCGGTCCCGGCCCACGGAGTCGCCCCACCAGGCACTGCGGGCGCGGCCGGCACACCGTCCGACGCGGTGGGCTCGTAGTCCCCGCGACCGGCCGCAGACCATGCCCCCGCGCCCTCGGGCGCGGCGGAGCCGTCCACGGGGACGGCCTGGCCCTGCCCGGGCTCACCCGCACCCGGCCGCACCGTCGAGGCGGCCCCTTCTGAGGACACGGAACCCGCGCCCGAACCCGGCCACGCACTCCCGCCCACATGAGAGCCACGGCCCCCGGTGTCACCGGCACCGGCACCGGCACCCGGCATACCGGCACCCGCCCCTGCCGCATCCGTGCTCGCGGCACCGGCCCCCTGCGGCGAGCCCGCCGCAGGGAAGCCCGGACCCGAGCCGGAGCCCGCCCCCGCCCCCGCCCCCGCCCCCGCCCCAGCATCCGACCGCTGGTTCGGAATGCCCAACTTGTCCGCCGCGTCCTGCAGCCACTCCGGCGGACTCAGCAGGAACGACGTCTGGTTCAGATCGATACGCTCCGGCGGCGCCGCGGCCGGAGCCTGCGCCACATCCGCAACGCCGTACTCCTCCTCGTACCGCCGGATCACCTCGCCCACCGGCAACCCCGGCCACAACGTGACCTCGCCGCTGTCCCGGGCGATCACCAGCCGCTGCCTGCCGCCGTCCGACGTCGGCCCGTCGGCACGGTCCTCCGCCCACACGACGAAGCCCAGCTCGAACTCCCGCACCCGCACCTCGCGGTGCTGATACGCGGGCACGTCACCGTTGACCCACTCTTCCGCGCGCTCCTGCGCCTGCGCGAAGGTCACCATCCGGCCGTCACCCCTCCACCGAAACCGCAACGGCACGCGCGAAGCCGCCGTCCACCATCAGGTTCGCCACCGTCTCCAGCTCCGGCGGATTACCCGCGAGACGCGACAAGAACGCGTCGAAATCCTCACCACAGGGCAGCAACAACCGCTCCACCCGCTCGTTCACCGACCAGCCGTCCTGGTCGCGCGCATCGTCGTACGCACAGAACCACACCGAACCGGCCCCGCCGCCCCGCACCTTCACCGCAAGCAGCCCGCCCTGGACGAAACCGACGCCCAGATAGTCCTTCGTCAGATGGTCGCGCAGACACTTGTTGACGTACACCAGGTCATTGACCCCCGCCTCTTCACGCACCGTGAAGAACGGCTGGTCGATCAACAGCCCCAGCTCCGCGTCGAGCGCGGCGCCGACCGGCGCGCAACCACCCGCAGCCTTCAGGAAGGAACGGTAGGCACCCGGCAGGCGGTACCCCAAGTCCTCTTCCACACCCAGCAGTTGCTGCTCCGTCACCGACACCACCCCCTTGGGCAGGCCGAAATGCGCGGGCCGGGTCTCCTGCAGCGGACGCGTACCCCGCTTGGCATGGTCCACAGCGGCCGTCGCCACACCGGCGTGATGCCGCAGCAGCGCCTTCACCTCGACCGGCACCAGCTCCAGCCGGCGCCCGCCCGCGACGTGATGCCACGTCCAGCCGTGCGGCGTCGCCACCGCGGGAATCGTGTCCCACAACTCATGGCCGCTCGCGGCGAGCGCGGCATTCGCCGACACATAGTCCGTGAGCCGCAGTTCGTCGACACCGAAACCCTCCGGAGGCTCTGCGATCTCCGCGGCGGCACGCGCATACGGCGAAAAGTCCGGATGACCGTTATCGTCCACCCGCACCCCCAGGGGATGCCTGGCGGCCCGGACCGGGTCCGGGAAGTACACGACCTGCCCGGCGTAGGCCGCGTTCGGTGGCGCGGCATTCCCCCGGCCCTGAGGGCCGGGAGGAGCCCCCAGCCCGGTCCGACCTGTCGTCATGGCGGTTTGCCCCCTGCTGCGTCTGGCATGTCGACCACAGCCTATGCGGTGGGGCAACAGGCGCCACCGCCCCCGTACCGCCCCGGGACACACCCCTCCACCTCCGTAACGAACCGTCACCCGCACGTGACCCTCAGCCGAACCACGCACGACACAGGTACACGTTTCAGTCACCCCGCTTCCACACCAGGCGCCCCATTTGGCAGTCTGTCCCTTCAACTCGGGGGACGTGCACAGCAGCGGTCGGCGCCGCTGGCACGGGAGGGGACAACAGCACCATGCACACCGCACCATCAGGCACAACCGGCGATCCCAGGCTCAGCTGGAGCAGCACAGAGGCCGCCGGGCACGTCCCGGCACTGCGCTTCCGGCGGGACGGCATCCTGCCGACCGTCGCCGCAGCACTCTCCGTACGCGGCGAGACCCTCACCTGCACCGCCGGCAAAGCCGACCAGCCACCGCCGCTCCACCCCCTCGTCCAGGACTTCCTCGACACCCTCACCAGCGGCCAGCGCGAACGGTTCACCGGACGCTGCCCCGAAGCGATCCTGCTCTCCCGCCACCTCACCGCCACCGACGGCACCCGCTCCAGACGCGCCCAGCGCAAACCCCTCACCCACGGAGAAGCCCGCCGCTCCCTCAAGCACTCCAAACTCACCGCCCGCCGCATACGTGAGGACGGCGACCCCCTGCACGGCAGCTACGCCGCGCCCTGCCGCTCCTGCGCGGCGATGCTCGCCCACTTCGGCGTACGGTCCGTCGACCCGACCCACACCAAGAACGGCTGACCCGGAAACGTGAACGAGCACAACACCACCCGCTTCCCCGTCCCCGTCGACGCAGCGCTCCGCGAAGCGGGCTGGCAACCCGGCCGCTGGGACATCAAACAGGCCGAACACTGGGCCGACGCCCTCCGCGCCCACGAATCCCCCGGCGGCCACCGCCACATCGTGTTCCCCGCCGCCGTCGAAGCCTGGGCCGAATTCGGCGCCCTCCACATCACCCCGCCCGGCACCGGCCGCCAGGTCGCCCCCACAGCCGTCCGCTTCGAGCCCCTCGCCGGCCTCCACCTCGCCCGCACCCTCGCCGACCTCGGCCGCGCACTCGACACCGAGCTCGCCCCCCTCGGCGAAGAGGGCGACGCACAGGCCGTACTCGCCATCGACACCGAAGGCCGCGTCTACAGCCTCGACCACACCGGCGACTGGTACCTCGGCGCCGACCTCGACCAGGCCCTGGCCACCCTCGTCACCGGCACCCAGCCCGCCCGCCTCACCACGTCCTGACGCACGCCCACGCCCCCCGCAGGCACGGCCCTACACCGACGGCACCTCCATCGGCAGCACCGCCGACACCCGGAAACCACCCGCGTCCGTCGGGCCCGACACGAACACACCCCCGAGCGCCGACACCCGCTCACGCATCCCCACCAGACCGTTGCCGCCGCTCGGCAGACCCGCGTCCGCCGCATCCCGCTCCGACGGACCGTTCTCCACCTGCATCGCGATCTCCGCACCACGATGCGCGACCCGCACCCACGTCTTCGCACCCGCCGCATGCTTGTGCACGTTCGTCAGAGCCTCCTGCACCACCCGGTACGCCGCCTGCTCGACCTCCGCGCGATACGGACGCACCTCGCCCTGCACCATCAGCTCCACGACCATCCCCGCCTGCCGCGACTGCTCCACCAACGGCTCCAGATCCGCCAACGACGGACCACCCTCCGCAGCCGCGGCCGCAGCCGCCGCAGCGGCCACCCCCACCGCGGCCAACGGCACGGGCTCAACACCCCGCACCGACCCGTCCACCCCCGACCGGGCCACCACGTCCACCACCGCCCGCGACGCCGCCCCGTCCTCCCCCGTCCGCAGGACACCCAGCATCGTCCGCAGCTCCGTCAGCGCCTGGCGGCCCATGTCGCCCACCAGCGCGGCGTTCTTCACCGCCTTCTGCGGATCCTTCAACGCCACCGCCTGCAACGCGGCAGCGTGCACCACCATCAGACTCACCTGATGCGCGACCACGTCGTGCATCTCCCGCGCGATCCGCGTCCGCTCCTCCGTACGCGCCCACTGAGCCTGCTGCTCCGCCCGGTCGGCCAGCAGCGACAGCTCCGCCTCCAAGCTGTCCGCCCGCTCCCGCAGACTCTCCATCAGCCGCCGCCGCGCCCCCACATACAGCCCGAGCAGCAACGGCGGCCCGGTGAGCCCGACCGACATCACGAGCGAGACCACCGGCACATACCAGGACCCCGGGTCGAAATCCGCCGACGCGACGTCCTGCCGCGTCCGCACGAACGTCACGATCAAAGTCGCCAGCAGAGACATCCCCGCCAGCGCCGCGATGATCCGCCGAGGTGCCTCCGAGGCCGCGAGCGTGTACAGCCCGACGATCCCCATCAGGAAGCCCATCTCGGCCGGCGTGATCGCGATCGAGACCAGCACCACACTCGCCGGCCACCGCCGCCGCAGCACCAGCACCGACCCGGCGATCAGCCCGAAGAGCACCCCGAGCGGCACCGGCAACGCGGACTCGCCCGCGAACCGGATCCCCTCCAGGGCACACTCCACCGCGGACACGAGGCCGAGCCCCACGTCCAGCACCGCACTGCGCCGCCGCCCCCACCACAGCCAGGAACGGGCGTCGTCGCCCGCAGAGTCCTGGTGTGCCCCCGTTGTGGTCATGTCTCCCAGACTACGGAAGGGCGCCAGGGAATTTCCGGCGACTTTGAGCAGCACGGATCGTGAGCGTGAGGGCACGCAACGCGCGTTGACCCATCGAACCGGTGAATCGCGCGAACTTTCGAACCGGGCGTCCGCATTCCGGACGAGCCTGGGTGGATGACCTCTCCCACCGGCAAGTACGCCGACTTCGAAGGCCTCCGCGAGCAGGCGATCGCCCTGCGCCGCGAGGGCCTCAGCCTCCGCCAGATCCGCGACCGTCTCCACATCGACAACAACGACATCCTCAACAGGCTCGTGAAAGGGGAACCACCACCGGAGTGGACGAAACGGCCGAACGCGAAGGACGACCTGCGGGCGAAGGCACGGGAGCTGCGGCTGCAGGGGATGACGTACGACCAGATCCAGGTGGAGCTGGGGTGCTCGAAGAGTTCGATCTCGCTGTGGGTGCGGGATCTGCCGAAGCCGGAGCCTCGCTACACCGCCGCGGAGCAGCGAGCCCTCATGGACGCAGGCCTCGCCCGCGTCCGCGCCGCGCACGAGGAGTCGCGGCAGGAGGCCAAACGGGCAGCACAAGAGGCGATCGGCCGACTTTCCGACCGGGACCTCTTCATTGCCGGCGTCACGCTGTACTGGGCCGAAGGCGCCAAAGACAAGGCCTACCGACGATGCGAGGCGCTTCAGTTCATCAACAGCGACCCCAACGTGATCACCCTGTACCTGAGGTGGCTCGAGCTCCTCGGAGTCACCCGCGACCGCATGCATTTCCGGGTGAGCATCCACGAGACCGCGGATGTCGACGAGGCCGAGCGGTTCTGGGCCGCACTCGCAGACGTCGACGCCGGCACGTTCAAGAAGGCGACACTCAAGCGGCACAACCCCAGGACCACACGAAAGAACACCGGGGAGACATATCGGGGCTGCCTCATCATCCATGTCACCAGGAGCGCCGATCTCTACCGTCGCATGGAAGGCGCTTGGTACGGCATAGTGTTGGGTGCTGGTCCGGCAGCCTGACCGAATGTCCGGTTTAGGCGGCTTGTTCCCCCGTGGTGTAATTGGCAGCACTGAGGCTTTTGGTGCCTTATGTCCGGGTTCGAGTCCTGGCGGGGGAGCCTTCTCGGTTCGGGTCCTGACTGTCCCAGTCAGGACCCGCCCTCATTTCACTCCTGAAACCCCCCGGTATCCTTCGGGTGTCCACCACCCGAGAGCCGAAGGGCATTCCCGTGAGCGCCAACCGCCCGGCCGCCGTCGTCGTCCTTGCAGCGGGTGAGGGCACCCGCATGAAGTCGAAGACCCCCAAGGTCCTGCATGACATCGCCGGGCGCTCGCTCGTCGGCCATGTCGTGTCCGCCGCCCGTGAGCTGCAGCCCGAGGAGCTCGTCGTGGTCGTCGGCCACGCGAGCGAGCAGGTCCGGGAGCACCTCGCGGCGCACTACGCGGGGACGCGCACCGCGTACCAGGCCGAGCAGAACGGGACCGGTCACGCGGTGCGGATGGCTCTGGAGGAGCTCGGGCGGACGCCGGAGGGGACCGTGGTCGTCGTGTGCGGCGACACCCCTCTTCTGTCCGGTGAGACGCTGACGGCGCTCACCGCGACGCACGCCGCCGACGGTAACGCCGTGACGGTGCTGACGGCCGAGGTCCCGGATTCGACGGGGTACGGGCGGATCGTGCGTGACGGGGCGACGGGTGCGGTGACCGCGATCGTCGAGCACAAGGACGCCACGGAGGCCGAGCGCGCGATCCGTGAGATCAACTCGGGCGTGTTCGCCTTCGACGGTCAGCTGCTGGCCGACGCGCTCGGCAAGGTGCGCACGGACAACAGCCAGGGCGAGGAGTACCTCACCGACGTGCTCGGGATCCTGCGGGAGGCCGGTCATCGCGTCGGCGCGTCCGTCGCGGCCGACCACCGGGAGATCCTGGGCATCAACAACCGTGTGCAGCTGGCCGAGGCTCGCCGGCTGCTGAACGAGCGGCTGCTGGAGCGGGCGATGACGGCCGGCGTGACGGTCGTCGACCCGTCGTCCGTGCTGGTCGACGTCACGGTGACGTTCGAGCGTGACGCCGTGATCCACCCGGGTACGCAGCTGATGGGCGCCACGCATGTCGCGGAGGACGCCGAGGTCGGCCCGAACACCCGGCTGAAGGACACGACGGTCGGCAGGGGCGCTCGTGTGGACAACACGGTGGCCTATTCCGCGGAGATCGGTGAGGGCGCTTCGGTCGGCCCGTTCGCTTATCTCCGTCCTGGTACGAAGCTGGGCCCGAAGGCCAAGGCCGGTACGTACGTGGAGATGAAGAACGCGACGATCGGCGAGGGGACGAAGGTCCCGCACCTTTCCTATGTCGGTGACGCGACGATCGGCGAGTACACGAACATCGGCGCGGCGAGCGTCTTCGTGAACTACGACGGTGAGGCGAAGCACCACACCACGATCGGGTCCCACTGCAAGACGGGCTCGGACAACATGTTTGTTGCTCCTGTCACAGTGGGGGACGGTGCCTACACCGCAGCGGGGTCGGTCATCACCAAGGATGTGCCGCCCGGTTCGCTGGCCGTGGCCCGTGGCCAGCAGCGGAATATCGACGGTTGGGTGGCTCGGAAGCGTCCGGGTTCCGCGGCTGCTCAGGCTGCCGCGGAGGCGGTGACGCAGTTCAACGACCAGGGCTGAGCGGAAACGGGGGCGTCGTTCTCGGCGTACCGTGATACGTGCACATACGGGGGCCCGGGGGTGTCCCCCGGATTAACGCATAACGCTTTGGCTGGCTCGCCGCACGAGGGACGGGCGGATCAGCAGCAGAGAAACACGTCTGAGGAGACAGTGCTGTGACCGGGATCAAGACGACCGGCGAGAAGAAGCTGATGCTCTTCTCCGGCCGCGCCCACCCCGAGCTGGCCGAGCAGGTCGCGCACCAGTTGGGTGTCGGACTGGTGCCGACCAAGGCGTTCGACTTCGCCAACGGTGAGATCTATGTCCGCTTCCAGGAGTCCGCGCGTGGAGCGGACTGCTTTCTGATCCAGAGCCACACGGCTCCCATCAACAAGTGGATCATGGAGCAGTTGATCATGCTGGATGCTCTCAAGCGGGCTTCGGCCCGGAGCATCACCGTGATCGTCCCGTTCTACGGCTATGCCCGTCAGGACAAGAAGCACCGTGGCCGCGAGCCGATCTCGGCCCGCCTGGTCGCCGACATGATGAAGACCGCGGGTGCGGACCGGATCCTTACGGTCGATCTGCACACGGACCAGATCCAGGGCTTCTTCGACGGTCCGGTGGACCACCTGTTCGCGCTGCCGCTGCTCGCGGACTACGTGGGTGCGAAGGTCGATCGTTCGAAGCTGACCGTGGTTTCTCCGGATGCCGGCCGTGTGCGTGTCGCCGACCGCTGGTGCGACCGTCTGGACGCGCCGCTGGCGATCGTGCACAAGCGCCGCGACAAGGACGTGGCGAACCAGGTCACCGTGCACGAGGTCGTCGGCAATGTGGAGGGCCGGGTCTGTGTCCTGGTCGACGACATGATCGACACGGGTGGCACGATCTGCGCCGCTGCGGACGCGCTGTTCGCACATGGCGCGGAGGACGTGATCGTGACGGCGACGCACGGTGTGCTGTCCGGTCCGGCGGCGGACCGTCTGAAGAACTCCAAGGTGAGCGAGTTCATCTTCACGGACACGCTGCCCGACCCGGGCAATCTGGAGCTGGACAAGATCACGGTTCTGTCGATCGCTCCGACGATCGCGCGGGCGGTTCGTGAGGTGTTCGAGGACGGCTCGGTCACGAGCCTGTTCGAGGAGCAGTAGGCCCCTGCGCCGCTCACGGCGAAGATCCTTTTGGGCACGGCCTCCCCGCCGAGTAGACTGTCGAAGTTGCTCGGCGAGGGAGGCCGTACTCGTTCCGGATTCGTTCCGGCGGTGCGGCGGTCCGTTATCGACGCGCTCTTCGTAGCAGGCCAGTCGTGGCCGGGTGACCAGCCACATTCCGTTTCTGCTTACGAGGAGTGCATATGTCCGAGGTGAAGCTCGCCGCCGAGCCCCGTACCGAGTTCGGCAAGGGTGCCGCGCGCCGTATCCGTCGCGCCGACAAGGTTCCCGGCGTTCTGTACGGCCACGGTGTCGACCCGATCCACCTGACGCTGCCGGGCCACGACCTGCTGCTCGCTCTGCGTACCCCGAACGTCCTGCTGGCGCTGGAGATCGAGGGCAAGAAGGAGCTGGCGATCCCGAAGGCCGTGCAGCGTGACCCGCTGAGGGGTTACCTGGAGCACGTCGACCTGCTGCTGGTGAAGCGCGGCGAGAAGGTCAGCGTCGAGGTTCCGGTCCACGCCGAGGGTGAGCTGGCCCCGGGCGGCAACCTGCTGGAGCACGTCCTCAACGCGCTGCCGGTCGAGGCCGAGGCCACCCACATCCCCGAGTCGTTCACCGTCTCCGTCGAGGGCCTCGAGGCCGGTGCCTCCGTCCTGGCGAAGGACATCGAGCTCCCGAAGGGCACCACCCTGGGCGTCGACGGCGACACGGTCGTCCTGCAGGTCCTGGCCGCACAGGCCGAGGAGCCGGCTGCCGAGGGCGAAGAGGCCGTCGAGGGCGAAGAGACGGCCGCCACCGAGGCCTGATCCTCCGGTCGCGGAATTTCTCACCACCGCCCCCCGCACCCTCCGGTGCGGGGGGCGGTGGCGCTATGAAGGAGACATGGAGCAGATGACGACGGACGCGAACGCCCCCTGGCTCGTCGTGGGTCTGGGCAATCCCGGGCCGGGCTATGCGGCGAACCGCCACAACGTCGGGTTCATGGTGGCCGACCTGCTCGCCGAGCGGATGGGCGGCAGGTTCAAGCGGGCGGCGAAGGCGCAGGCCCAGGTGGTGGAGGGACGGATCGGCGCTCCGGGGCCGGCGAACCGCCGGGTGATCCTCGCGAAGCCGATGTCGTACATGAATCTCTCGGGGGGCCCGGTGACGGCGCTGCGGGATTTCTACAAGGTGCCGACGGCGAACATCGTCGCGGTGCATGACGAGCTCGACATCGACTACGGCGTGCTGCGGCTGAAGCTGGGTGGCGGGGACAACGGCCACAACGGGCTGAAGTCGATGACGAAGGCGATGGGTGCGGACTATCACCGGGTCCGGTTCGGCATCGGGCGGCCGCCGGGCCGGATGCAGGTGGCGGACTTCGTGCTGAAGGACTTCTCGGCGACGGAGCGCAAGGAGCTGGACTACTTGGTGGACCGGGCGGCCGACGCGGTGGAGTGTCTGGTGACGGAGGGCCTGGAGCGGGCGCAGAGTTCGTACAACTCCTGACAAGGCCCGCATAGTGGGGGCCTGAGGTTGACCGGGCGTGGTCGGTTGCCGAAGGATCGCGCCCCATGAAGCGGAACTCTTCCGGCCGGATGCTGGATCACGGCCGCCGTGCGGCCACGGTGCTGATGGTCCTGCTCCTGCTCGCCGCCGGGGCCTGGTCGTCGTGGGGCTCGGCCCAGCACGTGCTGCTCTCCAAGGGCCGCGAGCACGGGACGCTCACCGTCGCCAGCTGTGGCGAGAAGACCTGCACGGGGCCGTACGACCCCGAGGGCCCCGGCCCCGCGCGCAAGGGCATGACCATCGAGCGGTCGGTCGCCGTCACCAAGGGGGCGACGCTCCAGGTCGTCGTGAAGCCCGGCACCGACGAGGTCGTCCGCACCGGCTGGCCCGGGGCGCTCCACGCCTGGCTGCCCTTCGGCGGCGCGCTCCTTCTGGCCGCCTGCGTCATCGGCGGCGGCCTCCGTATGACCCGCACGGCCTGGGCGACGGCGGCGGCAGGCGGAGCGCTTCTGGTGGGCGCGTTCTTCGCGCTCTGACCCACCGGGGCCGGTGCGGAGCCCCCGGGCCCGCTGTCGGAGCGGCGCATTCACCCGATCGTTACAAGGGACCATTGGGGCAACTGGCAGCGCTTGGGGCGGATGCGTCACCGCGTGTATTGACGGCCCTGCCGAGCCAACAGGAAGCTGAGCCGCCCCCCACGGCATCCCCCTTCTCTCCTGTTGGACTGCCCATGCGCATGCTCACTTCCACCGGCGCGGTGGTGACGGCCGCGGTCTGCTCGCTGCTGCTCGCCCCTTCCGCGCTCGCCACCCCGCCCGGCGACAACGGCACCGTGAAGATCCACGACGCCACGACCGGCGAAGAACTTCGCAAGAACGAGCCGCACGTCTGCACCTTCTACCTCGACGCCTTCGGATTCGACGCCGGTCAGCAGGTCGACTGGCGTATCGAGGCCTGGGCCCCGACCGCCGACGTCAAGGGCAGGGCGGTCGAGTCCGGATCACTGACACTCGACGGCTCCGGCCACGGCCGGACCGCGGACCTGTCCCTCCCCGACGGCCACTACAAGCTGTTCTGGAACTTCGACGGCGAGCACGGCAGCGCCAAGCACAAGGTGTTCTGGACCGACTGTGCGGCCGAGGACACGAAGCCGGACGACAAGCCCGGTGACAAGCCCGGTGACAAGCCCGGCGACGAGCCGGCCGATGAACCCTCCGCCGAGCCGTCGACCCCGGCGGACGAGGCACCCTCCACGCCCGCGGACGACCGGCCCACCCCGGCTCCGTCCGTGAACGGCGACTCCGGAGACCTCGCCGAGACCGGTTCGAGCGCACCCGTGGGCGCGCTCTCGGCGGTCGCGGCTGCTCTGGTCGCGGGCGGCGGCTACCTGGTGATGCGCCGCCGCAAGGCCCAGCAGCAGCACTGACGCCCCAGGAACACCGCCGGGGGGGGGGGGGGGGGGGGGGGGGGGGGGGGTGGGGGGGGGCCGGGGGGCGGCCCGGGTGGGGGGGGGCCCCGGGCCGGCGGGGGGGCGGGCGCCGCCCGGCCCGC
>NZ_JBHVDH010000007.1:13399-312250 GCF_042802855.1 Streptomyces sp. NPDC057445
GTGAGGCGCCGGCCGGCGGTGTTCGAGTGGGCCCGGGCGTCAGCCCGTGTTGCGCAGGCCCGCGGCGACGCCGTTGACCGTCAGCAGCAGCGCCCTCGACAGCAGCGGGTCCGCGGGCTCACCGCGCTCCGCCGCCTCGCGCTGGCGGGAGAGCAGTGTCACCTGGAGGTAGGAGATCGGGTCCAGGTACGCGTCGCGGATCGCGAAGGTCTGCTGGAGCACCGGGTTGGAGTCGAGAAGCGTCTTTCCGCCGGTGACCCGCAGTACCTGTTCGACCGTCAGATCGTGCTCCGCCTCGATGTCGGCGAAGACGTGCTTCAGATCGTCCGGCACCAGTGTGTCCACGTAGTGGCGGGCGATGCGCAGGTCCGTCTTGGCGAGGGTCATCTCCACGTTGGAGACGAAGTTGCGGAAGAAGTGCCACTGCTCGTACATCTCTTCCAGCTCGGAGCCGAGACCGGCCTCCCGCAGCGCCTTGAGTCCGGAGCCGACCCCGTACCAGCCGGGCACGATCTGCCGGGACTGCGTCCAGCCGAACACCCATGGGATGGCCCGCAGGCCGTCGAGTCCGGCACCGCTGTCCGGGCGGCGCGAGGGCCGGGAGCCCAGGTGCAGCTCGGCGAGCTGGTCGACGGGGGTGGACGCGAAGAAGAAGGCGGGCAGGTCGGGGTCCTCCACGAGCCGCCGGTACGCGCCGTGGGCCGCGTCGGACACGGTGTCCATGGCGGCGTCCCAGCGTGCCAGCGCCTCGTCGCTCTGCCGGGGCGCGGTGTGCAGCGCGGACGCCTGCAGGGTGGCGGCGACGGTCAGTTCGAGGTTCTCCCTCGCCAGGGACGGGATCAGATACTTGTCGGAGATGACCTCGCCCTGCTCGGTCACCTTGATCTCGCCTTCGAGCGTGCCCCACGGCTGCGCGAGGATCGCGTCGTGCGAGGGGCCGCCGCCGCGGCCGACCGTTCCGCCGCGGCCGTGGAAGAGCCGCAGTCTGACCCCGTAGCGGTGCGCGACGTCACGCAGCCGCCGCTGCGCCCGGTGGATCTCCCACTGCGAGGTGGTGATGCCGCCGAACTTCGACGAGTCGGAGTAGCCGAGCATGACCTCCTGCACATCGCCGCGCAGTGCGACGAGCCGCCGGTAGGAGGGGTCGGCGAGCATTCCGTCGAGGATGACGTCGGCGGCCTTGAGCTCGTCCGTCGTCTCCAGCAGCGGCACGATGCCGATCTTCGCCCAGCCGGAGTGCAGATCGACGAGCCCGGCCTCGCGGGCGAGGACCGCAGCCGCGAACACGTCGTCCGCGCCCTGGCACATCGAGATGATGTACGACTCGATGACCTCGGGCCCGAACCGCTCGAAGGCCTCCTTGACGGTGTGGAAGACGCCGAGGGTCTTGGCGCCCGCGGCGTCCAGTGGCGCGGGGGTGGGGGCGAGCGGCCGGCGTGAGCGGAGTTCCTTGGCGAGCAGCTTCTGCCGGTAGTCGCGGGGCATGTCGGCGTAGCGCCACGTTTCCTCGCCGAGCCGGTCGAAGAGCTGGCCGAGTGCGTGGTGGTGGGCGTCGGCGTGTTCCCGTACGTCCATCGTGGCGAGCTGCAGTCCGAACGCGGCCAGTGTGCGGATCGTGCGGTCGAGGACACCGTCCGCGAACAGTCCGCCGCGGTGTTCGCGCAGCGACGTCTGGATCAGTGCGAGGTCGTGCAGCAGCTCGGCCGTGCCGAGGTAGTCGCGGCCTGCCTCGTGGGCCGTGCCCTTGGCGAGGCGCTCGCGTGTGTTGACGAGCTTCTGGCGGATGCAGGTGGCCTTGAGGCGGTACGGCTCCTCGGCGTTGAGCCGCTTGTAGCGCGGGCTGATCTCGGGGAGGCGCTCCAGGTCGGTCTGCAGGGAGTCGAGGAGTTCCTCGGTGGCTCCGGTGTAGCGGATCGAGTTGGACAGCAGCCCGCGGAGGGAGTCGACGGCCTCCAGCGCGTCGGTGATGCCGTGTTCGTGCTGGAGGATCAGCACCTCGCGGGTGACGTCGGGGGTGACGTTCGGGTTGCCGTCGCGGTCGCCGCCGATCCAGGTGCCGAAGGTGAGGGGCCTGGTGCCGGGTGGCAGCTCCACGCCGACGCGTTCCAGCTCGGCGGTGAGGTCCTCGAGGACGTCGCCGACGGCGCCCGCGTGGAGCTCGTCGAGGTAGTAGATGGCGTTTCTGGCCTCGTCGGCGGGCTCGGGGCGGACGACCCTGAGCTCGTCGGTCTGCCAGACGAGGTCGATGTTCTCGGCGAGTCGCAGGTCGTGCCGGCGCCGGTCGGCCGCGATGACCGGGGTCTCCAGGAGTTCGGCGATGCGCCGGAGCTTGTTCAGTACTGACCGGCGTGCGGCCTCGGTCGGATGCGCCGTGAAGACGGGCCGGACGTTCAGGTTCCGGACGGTCTCGCGCAGATGCTCGGGGTCGGCTTCCTTGAGCATGTCGGCGGTGCGGGAGAGCAGCCCGCCCTCGGCGGCGCGCCGCTCGCGCATCTCGCGGCCGCGGTGCACCTGCTCCGTGACGTTGGCAAGATGGAAGTACGTGGAGAACGCACGTACGAGCTTGGTGGCGGTTTCCAGGTCGATGTCCCCGAGCAGCTCGGCGGCGGCCTCGCCGTCCGTACGGGTGAGGGCCCGGACGCGTTCGACGAGCTCCAGGAGCTCGGGGCCTTCCTGCCGTACGAGGGTTTCACCCAGCAGATCGCCCAGTCGGCGGATGTCGGAGCGCAGCTCGGCGCTGGCGGTTGAGGTCTGGTCGGCACTGCTCACAGGTGCGGCTCCTTGCAGTGTTTGAGCACGTTGGGAGGTTTTCCGGAGGCTTGCGGACCGCGCTGTCCGACGCACCCAGGATAGGTGTCCGTTCACGCGCCGTTGTCCGCCGCCCTCTTGCCGCGAGGCTTCGCGCTGCCATACTTACGACGCCGTAGGTTACGGATCCGTAGCCACGGATCATTCGCACACCTCACCCCACAGGGGACACCCCATGACCACAAGCCCCGATGTGATCGATGACGCCCGGAAGCGTTCCGAATCCGATTCCCACTCCGCCACGCTCGGCGGCGACAAGAAGCGTTCGATCGAGCAGATCGCCCTGCTGCTGTTCATCACGGTGCCCTTTCTCGCCCTGCTGGCCGCCGTGCCGCTGGCCTGGGGCTGGGGCGTGAGCTGGCTCGATCTCGGCCTGATGGTGGCGATGTACTACATCGGCTGCCACGGCATCACGATCGGCTTCCACCGCTACTTCACGCATGGCTCCTTCAAGGCGAAGCGTCCGCTGCGGATCGTGCTCGCGGTCATGGGCTCGCTGGCCGTCGAGGGCCCCCTGGTCCGCTGGGTGGCGGACCACCGCAAGCACCACAAGTTCTCGGACGCCGAGGGTGACCCGCATTCGCCGTGGCGCTTCGGCGAGACGGTTCCGGCGCTGATGAAGGGCCTGTGGTGGGCCCACATCGGCTGGCTGTTCGACGAGGAGCAGACGCCGCAGCACAAGTACGCGCCGGATCTGATCAAGGACCCGGCGATCCGCGCGGTCTCCCGCCAGTTCGTGTGGTGGACGATCGTGTCGCTGGCGATCCCGCCGGTGGTCGGGGGTCTGGTGACGATGTCGTGGTGGGGTGCGTTCACGGCGTTCTTCTGGGGTTCCCTGGTCCGCGTCGCGCTGCTGCACCACGTCACGTGGTCGATCAACTCGATCTGTCACGCGGTGGGCAAGCGTCCCTTCAAGTCGCGTGACCGCTCGGGCAATGTGTGGTGGCTGGCGGTGCTCTCCTGCGGCGAGTCGTGGCACAACCTGCACCACGCGGAGCCGACGAGCGCGCGGCACGGGGTGATGCGCGGGCAGATCGACTCCAGCGCCCGGCTGATCCGCTGGTTCGAGCTGCTGGGCTGGGCGTACGACGTGCGCTGGCCGAGCGCGGACCGGATCGAAGCCCGACGCAAGACGGAGGCCGCAGAGGCGGCATGATTGACAACGTGGCGATCGACGGCAGTTCCAGCAGCAGCGAGAGGCCCCGGCGCGGGCGCAGAGTCCGGATGACCGGGGCGGAACGCCGCCAGCAACTGCTCGACATCGGCCGCACGCTCTTCGCAGAGAAGGGCTTCGAGGGCACGTCGGTGGAGGAGATCGCGGCGAAGGCCGGGGTCTCGAAGCCGGTGGTGTACGAACACTTCGGTGGCAAGGAAGGGCTGTACGCGGTCGTGGTGGACCGCGAGATGCGTCAGCTCCTGGACATGGTGACCGGAGCTCTTACCGCCGGTCACCCGCGTGAGCTGCTGGAACAGGCGGCGTTCGCGTTGCTCGACTACATCGAGACCTACACGGACGGCTTTCGCATCCTGGTCCGTGACTCACCGGTCGCCCAGTCGACGGGCACCTTCGCCTCTCTGATCAGCGACATCGCCACACAGGTCGAGGACATCCTCGGCCTGGAGTTCAAGGCCCGCGGCTTCGACCCGAAGCTGGCTCCCCTCTACGCCCAGGCACTGGTCGGGATGGTCGCCCTGACCGGCCAGTGGTGGCTGGACGCCCGCAAGCCGAAGAAGGCCGAGGTCGCGGCGCATCTGGTGAATCTGGCGTGGCACGGCCTCGACGGTCTTGAGCCGAAGCCACGGCTGATAGGCCACCGCAAGAACTGAGTACCGGGGCGGGGCCCGGAGCGCTCAGGTCCGGGTGATCGCCGCGTCGATGGTGAACCCCTTGGCGGGGCCGGAGGGGATGACGGCGTCGGTGCCGTACGGGACGCCCGGTCGGCGGTCCGCGGCCTCGCGTGCCGTGGTTCGACCGCCGACCGGAGGTAAGGCGGTCACCGGGCCGGCTCGAGGAATTCCAGCCGGTTCCCGGCCGGGTCCTCGGAGTAGAAGCGGCGATGGCCCGGCAGGTCGTGGTCCCAGACGACCTTGGCGCCATGGGATGCGAGGCGGTCGGCATAGGCCTCGATGCCGGCGACGCGCAGGCCGGGATGGGCTTTCCTGGCGGGGTGGAAGTCCTTCTCGATGCCGATGTGCAGCTGGACGGCCCCTGCCTGGAACCAGCAGCCACCGCGCGCGGCGAGGACCGGTGGCTTGGGGATCTCGGTCATGCCGAGGGCCCCGGTGTAGTAGGCCCGCAGGGCGTCCTCGGTGCCGGGCGGGGCAGCGAGCTGGACGTGGTCGACGGCGGTCAGCACAGAGTCTCCTTTGATCGGTTACGCGGGCTTGCGTGCTACGGCGAAGATCCGGCGGAACGGGAACACGGTGCCGTGCGGCCCCGGCGGATAGGCCTTGCGGAGCAGATCGCGGTACTGGGCGAGGAAGTCCCCGATCGCCTCTTCGTCACCGTCGAGGGCGGTGAGAACCGGTCGCAGCGCGGTGCCCTTCACCCAGTCGAGTACGGGATCCTCCCCGGGCAGGAGCTGGGAGTACGTCGTCTCCCAGACGTCCGTCGCGCAGCCGAGGTCGGCGAGCCGCACGAGGTAGTCGGCGGGTTCCAGCACATGGACGAAGCGGCGGCCGTGGTCGCCGAGGCGGTCGCGCCACTGGGGCGAGCTGCAGAGTTCGCCGAGGAGGGCGTGGCTCGGCGAGGTGAAGTTCCCCGGGACCTGGAAGGCGAACGTGCCGCCGGGCGCGAGGCCGTCGATCCAGGTGGGGAACGATTCGGGGTGGTTGGGCACCCATTGCAGTGCGGCGTTGGAGACGATCAGGTCGTACGGCTCGTCGGGAGTCCAGTGCGCGGCGTCGGCGAGGTGGAAGTCGAGTGTGCCTCCGCCGGGGGTGGCGCCCGCGTACTCCTTCTCGGCGCGGTCCAGCATTTCCGGGGAGAGGTCGAAGCCGGTGATGTGGGCGTCCGGCCAGCGGTCGGCGAGAAGGACGGTGACGTTGCCGGGCCCGCAGCCGACGTCGGCTATCCGGGCGGGACGGTCGGTCCCTGGCCCGTCGGTGATGCGGGCGAGGAGATCGAGGAACGGGCGGGTGCGATGGCCCGAGTGCCGGAGGTACTGCTGCGGATCCCAGGTTGGTGCGGAATGCATGTGCTGGCCCCCTTGCTGGATCGGAACAGCCAAGCGGAACGAGTTTCCGGCCCGACCATGCCCAATAGTCCAGCGAAATATATCTCGACGTCAAGAGACTTCATGTCGACAGACCATCTACACTGATCGACATGGAGGACGAGGTCGACCGATTGGTCGCTGCATGGCGCCGCGAGCGCCCCGACCTCGACGTGGAACCGCTCGAGGTACTCAGCCGCATCTCCAGGCTGGCCAGGCATCTCGACCGGGCACGTCGGCTCGCGTTCTCCGAGCACAGTCTGGAGCCCTGGGAGTTCGACGTGCTGACGTCGCTGCGGCGTGCGGGCGCGCCTTATCAGCTCTCCCCCGGCCAGCTGCTGACGCAGACACTGGTGACGTCCGGCACGATGACCAACCGCATCGACCGGCTGGCGAAGAAGGGCCTGGTCGAGCGGCTTCCCGATCCGAGCGACCGGCGCGGAGTGCTGGTCCGGCTCACCGCCGAGGGCCGTGACCGCGCGGATCAGGCGCTCGCCGGACTGCTCGCCCAGGAGCGGGCGATCCTTTCCGAGCTGTCCCGTGCGCAGCGCACCGAACTGGCGGCGCTGCTGCGCGGCCTGACCGCCCCGTTCGACAACATCCCCGGCTGAGGCCCTGCCGGTTGCGGGGCCGGGGCGTCATCCGCGCCCGGTGCCCCCGCTCGTCATCCCGCGCTGCCCACCGCCGGCAGGTCCAGCTCGGCGGGTCCGACTCCCGCCCGGCGCGCCAGCGCGACCGCCGCGAGCGTGGAGTGCACACCCAGCTTCCCCAGCACGTTCTGCATATGGGTGCGGACCGTGTGCGGGGAGAGGAAGAGCCGTTCCGCGACCGCCTTGCGGCCCAGGCCCGCCACCATGCAGCGCAGCACCTCGCGCTCGCGCGGGGTGAGGGACTCGACGAGCCGCTCGCTCTCCGTACGGTGCTTGCGCGCGGCCGTCAACTCCCGCAGCACGCCGGTGAGCAGCGCGGGCGGCAGATGTGTCTCCTCGCGGAGCACCCCCCGGATCACCGTCAGCAGCCGCTGCAGCGAACAGTCCTTGGCGACCCAGCCCGAGGCGCCCGCCTGCAGCGCGAGCGCGGCCCTGCGGGAGTCGTCCTTCTCCGCGAGCACGACCGAGCGGACCGCCGGCCTGGTCGAACGGACCGCGGCCACCAGCGAGATGCCGTCGACGAAGCCGCCCTCCCCGTTGTCGGGTACGGCGCGGGCGACGACCGGGGCCGCGGGCGCGGCCGCCACACCGAGATCGGCGTCGACCAGCATCACGTCGAATCTGCGGCCGTCGGCCGACGCGCGTTCCAGACAGCGAAGCGCGGCGGGGCCGCTGCCCGCCGCCGCGACGTCGACGTCCGGCTCGGCCGCGAGGGCCGCAGCGAGAGACTCGGCGAAGATTCGGTGGTCATCCACCACAAGGACCCGGATACGAACCACAGACACCCCCAAGCTGCTGCTTTCCGGCGGAGTCCGAATAGCGCGGGTACGGCGCCCGCGGAGGGATGCTGCGCAGTCCCACGGCCGCCGCCGTCCTGACTGCTACCCCGCCCCGGGCGGCGTACCCGCCTGTCTCGCCCCCTGATCGGCACCGGCCCCCACCGGCGCTGTGCATCAGAGTAAGGCCGGGCGCCGGGAGCGGAAGGGCATTTGCAGAACTGGTCCGCCGGGGTGTTCAGCGTGTGCCTGATGTGGCGATCCGAGACAGAAGTTGACCGCAACCGGTGCGATTCCCGGCCATTCCGACCGGCCGGTACTGGCTTCCGTGCCGGTCGGGATCGAGTTCCGGGTCGGTGGCGATCGGGCGGATCGGCCTCCCGGCCGGGCGGGATCGGGCGAGCGCACCGGCCGGGGTCGGGAGCGCGCACCGGCCGGCCGAGCCGGAGCACCGGCTCACCCGATGCGGCGCGCCCCGTCCGAGGGCACCACGGGGAAGATCACCGGCGCGGGATGCCCCGCCGCCGCGAAGGCCTCCTCGACCGCCTCGGTCACCGCCTCGGCCGCTTCCTGCTCGACCAGGACGACCGCCGAGCCGCCGAACCCGGCGCCGGTCATCCGCGCGCCGAGCCCGCCCGCCGCGTTCGCCGCCGACACCACCAGGTCCAGCTCCGCGCAGGAGACGCGCAGATCGTCCCGGAGCGAGGCATGCCCCTCGGTGAGGACCGGGCCGACGCCGCGGAGGACTCCCGCGTCGAGGAGGGCGAGCGTCCGCCCGACGCGGTGGTTGTCGGTGACGACATGCCGGACGTAACCGCGGACCGTTGCGTCGTCCACCCGTGACAGGGCGTCGCGCAGTTGCGCGTGCGGCACTTCGCGCAGCGTGCGTACCCCGAGCGCCCGCGCGCCCGCCTCGCATCCGGCGCGCCGCCGCGCATAGGCGCCGTCCCCCAGCGCGTGCTTGACACGGGTGTCGACGACCAGCAGGCGCAGACCCTGGGCCGCGAGGTCGAAGGGAACCTGACGAACGGTGAGATCACGGGTGTCGAGGAGGAGGGCGTGGCCCTCGGTGCAGCAGGTTGCCGCCATCTGGTCCATGACGCCGCACGGGACACCGACGAAGGCGTTCTCCGCACGCTGGGCGAGCAGCGCCAGCCGTTCGCGCCCGAGGCCGAGACCGAACAGCTCGTTCAGGGCGAGTGCGGTGACGACCTCCAGGGCCGCGGAGGAGGAGAGTCCCGCGCCCGTGGGGACGGTCGAGGTGAGATGCACGTCCGCGCCGGTGACCGGATGCCCGGCGTCCCGCAGCGCCCACACCACTCCCGCCGGGTACGCCGCCCAGCCGGAACCGCGGCGGGGTACGAGCTCCTCGACGGCCAGCTCCACGACGCCCCGGCCCATCTCCGCCGAGTGGACCCGCAGCACCCCGTCGGTGCGCCGCGCGACCGCCGCGACGGCCGTGTGCGCAAGGGCGAGAGGCATGACGAAGCCGTCGTTGAAGTCGGTGTACTCGCCGATCAGATTGACTCTGCCGGGCGCGGCCCACACTCCCTCGGGGGCGTACCCGTAGAGCTCGGTGAACCGGCCGGCGACGCTCACCCCCGCGCCGCCCTCTCCCTCGCGAACGCCCACGCGTCCGCGACGATGCCGGCGAGGTCCGCCCGGGACGGGCTCCAGCCGAGACGCTGGTGGGCGGTTGCGGCGGAGGCGACCAGCACGGCCGGGTCACCGGCGCGACGGCCCGCGGCCACCTCGGGGACCGGGTGGCCGGTGACCTTGCGCACGGTCTCGATGACCTCGCGGACCGAGAAGCCGTTGCCGTTGCCGAGGTTGCAGATCAGGTGCTCGCCCGGGGTGACCTTGTCTATGGCGAGGAGATGCGCCTCTGCCAGGTCGGCGACATGGATGTAGTCGCGCACACAGGTGCCGTCGGGGGTCGGGTAGTCGTCGCCGAAGACGGAGATCGCCTCCCGTGCGCCGAGCGCGACCTGGAGCACCAGCGGAATGAGGTGCGACTCGGGGTCGTGCCGCTCGCCGCAGCTGCCGTGGGCGCCCGCCACATTGAAGTAGCGCAGCGAGGCGGCCGCCAGGCCGTGTGCGGTGCACTCGCCGCCGATCATGTGGTCGACGGCCAGTTTGGACGCGCCGTAGGGACTGGTCGGGGCGGTCGGGTCGGTCTCGGTGACCGGGGTGGACACCGGCTCCCCGTAGGTGGCGGCCGTGGAGGAGAAGACGAGCCTGCGCACCCCGGCGTCGCGCATCGCGGCAAGCAGCGCGGCGGTCCCGCCGACATTGTTGAGCCAGTACTTCTCGGGGTCCACGACCGACTCCCCCACCTGCGAGAACGCGGCGAAGTGGAGGACACCGTCGTACGAGGGACCGAGCCAGCGAGCGGCGTCCTGGATGCGGCCCTCGATGAACTCCGCACCTGTCGGCACGCCCTCGCGGAAGCCCGTGGACAGGTCGTCGAGCACGGTCACCTCGTGGCCCGCCTCCAGCAGATGTGCGGCCACCACACTGCCGACATAGCCGGCCCCGCCCGTCACCAGGTACTTGCTCACGTGCTCGCTACCTCTCGCAATCGCTGGGCCGCCGTCTCGGGCAGCACATCGTTGGTGAACACACTCATGCCGGACTCGGAACCGGCGAGAAACTTCAGCTTTCCGGAAGTGCGGCGGACGGTGAAGAGCTCGAGGTGCAGCGCGAAATCACCCCGCTGCCCGTCACCGAAGGGCGCCTGGTGCCAGGCGGCGATGTACGGCGTCGGCAGCGTGTCCGTACCGAAGATCCGGTCGAAGCGTCTCAAGAGTTCCAGGTAGACCTGTGGGAACTCTGTGCGCGCCGCGTCGTCGAGCTCCCGCAGGTCCGGGACCCTGCGCCGGGGGTAGAGATGGACCTCGTACGGCCAGTGCGCCGCGTACGGGACGAAGGCGACCCAGTGAGCGCCCTCCAGAATCACCCGGACGGAGTCGGCGAGCTCCCGCTCGAGGGTGTCGTCGAAGAGATTGCGGCCGGTGGCGGCGCGGTGCTCGGCGACCGACCGCCGCACGGCGTCGGTACGTGGGGTGACAAAGGGATACCCATAGATCTGCCCGTGCGGATGGGAGAGGGTCACGCCGATCTCCGCACCCCGGTTCTCGAAGCAGAACACCTGCCTGACCTGGGGAAGTCCGGCGAGCTCCGCGGTGCGGTCGGTCCAGACGTCCAGGACGAGGGCGGTCCGCTCCTCGGTGAGACCGGCGAAGGAGGCGTCGTGGTCGGGGGTGAAGCAGACGACCTCGCAGCGGCCGGAATGTCCCGCGAGGGAGGGGAAGCGGTTCTCGAGGACGACGACGTCGTAGTCGCTGTCGGGGATCTCGCTGAGCCATCCGTCGCGGGAGGGGCAGAGGGGGCACTCGCCCGCCGGCGGGTGGTAGGTGCGGCCCTGGCGGTGGGAGGCGACGGCGACCGAGTCGCCGAGCAGGGGGTCATGGCGGATCTCTGAGGTGGTGGTGACGGCTTCGAGCCGGCGCCGGTCCACGGCGTCCCGGACGATGTCGTCACGGCGGTCGTAGTACAGGAGCTCACGGCCGTCGGCGAGTCTGGTCACCGTCTTCTTCACACCGGCGCTCCTCATTGACGTCATCAAACAGAAGCTCACACAAAGAAGCATGAGCGAACACATCGCGTCAATGGGCGCGTCCTGCCGCCGTGGCCGTCGGGGGCTCGTCCGTCGTTCGCGGACAGACCGGTGACCGCCGGCAGCAGAGCTGCCGGCGGTCATGGACCGTGGATGCGGTTCGGTACTGCGGATCAGGGCACCGATCGGCCCTGGATCAGGCTCCCGGATCAGCCGGATCCGTGGATGGAGCACCGCCCTGGTGGGGTACGGAGACGCGGTCCAGCAGACCGGTGCGAGCCGCCAGGGCCGCGGCCTCCAGCCGCGAACCGACGCCCAGCTTCATCAGGACGCGCTGGACATGCGTACGTGCCGTACTGGGCGCTATGCCCATGCCCGCCGCGATCAGCCGGGTGTCCTCGCCCTCCGCCACCCTGACCAGCACCTCCACCTCACGCGGAGTGAGCATCTGCAGCAGCCGCTGTCCCTCGTCGTCCGGCTGGGCCGCCGGGTTCAGCAGCTCGGTGAAGGCTCCCTGAAGCAGCTGCGGTGCCACCGCCGCCTCGCCCGAACGGGCCTTCATCATGGCGCGCTCGACACCCTCGATGCGCTCGTCATGGCGCACGTAACCGGACGCGCCCGCCGCGAACGCCGCCGCGATCCCGCGCGGGGACGGAACGGGACCCAGCACCACCACCGCCACCTGCGGGCGCTCCCGCTTGATGCGCACGATCGGCTCGAAGACCCCCGGCTCCGCCGGTGTCGCCGTTCCCAGCAGACACACCTCGGGCGCCCGGCTCACCACGAGCTCGGCCGCCCCCGCCGTCGGCGCCGCCGCGGCGAGCACCCGGTGCCCGCGCAGCTTCAGCGCCGAGGCGAGCGCCTCGGCGAGCAGTCGGTGATCGTCGACCACCATGAGCCGCACACCCATAGAGCAACCCCCCATACCCCTGGAGTCGGCCCCCCGGCCCCCCAGCCCTACTGACCCGGCAAGCTACACGCTCGTTCGACGTTGCGCGCCCCTTACGTGCCAGAAGCCCCCCGGAATGCCTAATGCGGACAGATGTGCAGGGAGTTGGCACATGATCGAACGTTCCCGGAGATCAAATGGGGCCCGATCAGCGGGAAGATGCGCGGGGCGCGGTACCGCTCGTGGATGCGTGCGGTACCGCGCCCCCGCGGGTCAGCCGGTGGCGAAGGAGACGATCAGGTACTCCTTGCGGCTGTCGTCCTCCTTGTACGGCTTGCTGATGAGCGTCTCGGACAGGAACAGCCGGCCGTTGCCGTACCGGATCTCCGCGCTGTCCGCCGAGAAGCTGGTCTCGGCGTCGCGGATGTCCTCCGTGCCCGGGTTCTCCATCAGCACCGTCTGCTTCATGGTGCGTGAGTCGATGCTGACGATCTGTCCGCCCTTGTCATAGGGCGGCGTCTTGTAGGCGAGGATGTTCGACCCGTCCATGCGCAGCGGGAACAACGTGTACCTGTCGCCCGCGTCGGCCTTGTCGGTGGTCGGCTTCCCGGTGGTGAGGTCGAACGAGACGATCTCGTTGGTGTCGCCGTACTCGCCGGTGCCCTCGTGCTCCTCGGTGGGCAGGTAGAGCCTGCCGTTGCCGACGACCGCCATGTTGCACGACTCGACCTCGGTGGAACGGCACTCCGCGGCGTAACGGTCGGCGTCCGCCGCGATCTTCACCTTCAGCTTGCCGGTCTTCTCCTCGACGACGAAGAAGTCCGAGATACCGCTTCCGTCACCCGCCGTGTCACCGACGTCCGCGGCGACGACCAGCGGCTTGGTGGACACGATGCTCGCGTACTCGACACCGGCGGGCATCTTGAACGTGGACAGCGGCGCGCCCGTCGCAGGATTCAGGTTCTGGATGACGATGTACTGGGCGTCGAAGCCACCGCACTTGCGGACGGCGGCGAGGAGTTCACCGCCGCCGTATCCGAGGTCGTAGCAGGACTGCGCGTCGGCCGTGGGCGTCCACAGGCTCTTGCCGTCCGCGAGGCTCCATGCGGCGCCGCCGTCGAGCCCGCCCGCGGCGACGGTCGTGCCGCTGAGGGTGACCTCCTGGAACCTGACCTTCTGGTCGCCGCTGTTGGCCCCCTTGGCGGAGCCGGTCCACACCATCTTGCCCGCGGCGAGGTCGATGACGCCGACCTCGCTGCAGGCCTGGTGGTCGTTCTTGTTCTTGCGCTTGGCGGGCTCGAAGAGAACCGCGGTCCTGTCGCCGCTGACGTGCCTGGTCGCCCCGCAGATCTGACCCGGGGTCGGGATCGTCCACTTCACACCGCCGGTGGCGGAGTCGTAGCCGACGACCTTGAGGACGTCGGACTTGGCGTAGACCGTGTCGGTGAGCCAGGAGCCCTCGACGACCGCGAGGTCGTCGACCTTGGGCTGGGGAACGTTGACCAGTTTCCTGGACTTCGTGCTGGACGGAACCTTCTCGCTGCCGCCGCCCGGCTTGTTCTCGTCACCGGTCTGCTGCTGCGAGCCGCGTGCCCGCTCCTTGCCGGAGTCCCCGTCCGTGGTGGCGTACCAGACCCCGGTGCCCACGATCAGGACCACCGCCACGACCGCGGCGATGATGATCTGCATCTGCGTGCTGATCTTCTTCGGTCGCGGGGGCAGCGGGGGCGCGTACTGCGGCTGCCCGGGCCCGCCCGGATAGCCGTACCCGTGCGGCTGGCCGGGCGGCGGCGTCTGCTGCGGATAGCCGTACCCGGCGGGCTGGCCGGGCGGTGTCTGGGGGTAGCCGTACCCGTGCGGCTGGCCGGGCGGGGGCGTCTGCTGCGGGTAGCCGTACCCGTCCGGCCCGCCGGGCGGTGTCTGGGGGTAGCCGTATCCCGGGTTCTGCGGCGGCGGGGTGGGGGCGCCGAAGCCGCCCGCTGCGGGGGTTCCTCCGGCGAGGCCGGGGGCCGGGTCCTGTGGTGCGCCGAAGCCGCCCTGCGGCTGCTGCGGCTGCTGTGAGGGCTGGTCGGGCTGTTGTGGCGGCTGGTTGGGTGGCTGCGGTGGCTGCGTCATACGTGGGTACCTCTGGAGGGAAGGGGTCGTCGAAGGGCCGGGTCCGGGGCATCTCCCGGGGCGTGATCACTCACCGATGGCCATCATCATCGGCCTCTCCTTCTCCTTCTCGTCATCCATGCCGACCACGGTGTGGTTCACGAGAATGAAGCGGCCGTTCTCGTACAGCGTCCTCGGACCGTTGAAGCGCCACTCGGCGTCGGCGGTCGGCAGCGGGAACCGGAGCAGCACGCGCGGTCGCGTCGCGCCAGGTGCCACGGACGCCACGGCGCCGGACGCCTTCTCGTCCACGGTCGCCCTGATGTGGACGATCAGGTTCTTCCCCTCCATGCGCAGCGGCATCATCGTGTGACTGCCGGGAGCCGGGATACGCCTCAGCTCGGCGCCGGTGCGCAGGTCGAAGGCGACGATCGTGTTGCCCTTCTTGAGGCTCGGCGGCGGAGCGGTGGCCATGTAGAGGGTGCTGCCGTCGACGACCACCTGACAGTTCTGGAGATTGCCCTCGTCGGCCAGCCCGTCACTGCACCCGGCGGCGTAGTCGCCCTGGCCCTTGAGCGAACTGCGCTTGGTGCCGTCGTCGTTGAGAACGACCACGCCGTGCCTCTCCCTCGCCCGGTCGGTCGCCGAGACGACCAGCGGCCTGACGGAGTAGACGTGGTCGACCCGATAGCCGCGCGGGAGCCGGTACTTCCACCGGGAGGCACCGGTCGCCGGATCGACCTCGTGGATCTCCTCCTGCGGCTTGTCGGCGTCCTTGGACGGGCACGAGACGGCGGCGACGAGCCTCGGCCCGCCGGCCGCGTACGCGTACGGCTGACAGCTGCTGTCCTTCCAGCGCCCGAACACCTGCTTGCCGTCGCTGAGCCGGTAGGCGGTCGAGTGGTCGTTCCGGCCGGCGGTGACGGTGTTCCCGGAGATGACGATCGAGTAGTCGTCGAACCAGTCGAAGCCGCCCTCCTTGGCGATCTTCCGCTGCCAGACCTGCTTGCCCGTGCGCAGGTCGATCATCCGGAGCGAGCGGCATTCATCGTCCTTCTTGCCGGGCCGCTCCTGCACCGCGAGGACGATCTTGCCGTCGGGGGAGGCGTTCTGGGGCGCCCTGCAGATGCCGGTGCCGAGCGGCAGGCTCCATTTCAAGGTGCCGTCGACGGCCGAATGGGCCGTGACCGTGCGGTACATGGCGGTGACGACGGTGTCCCCGACGATCCAGGGACCGAGCACATCGGCCCCCAGACTGGGCAGGTCCACGTCGTTGGCGCGGTACCACAGAACCTTCGCGTCGCCCGGCTTCCGCCCGGCGTTGAGGCGGGCGGCCTCTGCGGAGTCGGGTGCGGAAGCGCCGGCCGCTTCCTCCTTCCCCTTCTCCTTCCGGCCGCCGGAGGCCGCGCCGGACGGGCCGGCGTCTGCTCCGGCCACCGGCTTGTCGTTGCCCGCGCCGCCCCCGTCGTCGCCCGACAGGGCGAACCAGGCGCCGCCGACGGCCAGCAGCGCGGCCACACCGGCGGCGAGCAGCGCCGCGGGCCTGCCGGTGAACCGCCGCCGGGCGGGGGCGGCGGGCGCGGAGGGTACCGGTCCGGGCGGCAGGGGTCCGGACGGAACAGGACCGGACGCCTGGCCTCCTCCGTACGGGTTGAGGTTGCCGTACGGGCCGGACTGCGGCACATACGGGCCCGGCTGGTCCGGTCCGGACGGGGTCGTGGAATGGGTGTGGTGAGTCATCGCGGTCCTGTGGTCCTGTCGCTCACTTCCCGAAAGCCATCATCGTCTTGGTTTCCTTCTCCTCCGCGTCGTTGCTCGCGGAGACCCGGCCACTGGCGATGTAGAACCGGCCGTCCTGGTAGACCAGCTTCGGCGACCAGAAGGCGCGCTCGATCGCCGCGGTGGACGCGGGGTTCTGCAGCACGACGTTCGGCTTGCCACCGGTCGGCGCCAGGGTCGCGACCGCGCCACCCTTGTCGTACGAAGGCTCCATGTAGACCACGACGTTCGAGCCGTCCATCCGCAGCGGCATCACCGTGCGGCCTTCGGGCGCCTCCGCGCGCCACTTCCGCTTGCCCGTGTTGAGGTCGAAGGCGACGACGGCGTTGGTGCGGGAGGTGCCGGAGGTCGCGGCCTCGGTCGCCATGTAGAACGTTCCTGCATCGGCCGCGACGCCGACGCAGCCCTCGAGATTGGCGCCGAAGACGATGAAGGCGCTGCCGCACCGCGGCTGGTACTTGTCCTTGCCGCCGTCGATCTGCGAGCGGGGCGTGCCGTTCGCGTTGAGGGCTATGACGCTCCACTTCTTCTCGTCGCGCTGCGTCAGTGAAAGCACGAGAGGGCTGACCGAGTAGACCTTGTCGACCTCCCAGCCGGCCTTGATCCGGTAGGTCCACTTGGCCTTCCCGGTGGCCGGGTCGAGCTCCTGGACCTGCTCCTGCGGCTTGCCGCCGCTGCTGGGGCAGGTCTCGGCGGCGATCAGCGTGGGACCGCCGGCGAACGCCTGCGGCTGGCAGTTGCCCGGCAGCTTGCCGAACAGCTCCTTGCCGTCACTGACCCGGTAGGCGGTGGAGTTGCCGGTGCGGGAGGCGGTCACCGTGCCGCCGCCGATCGCCAGGGTGATGTCGGACGTGAAGTCCCACAGCCCCTTCTTCTCGACGGTCTTCTTCCAGCCGCCCTTGCCGGTGGTGACGTCGACCATTTGCAGCTGGGTGCAGTTGGCCTTGTCGGTCGTCCCGTCCTTGTACGCGACGACGAGCTTGCCGTCGGCCGTCACCTGGGTCGAGGAGGCGCACAGCTCGGCGGGGAAGGGAATGCTCCACTTCTTCTTGCCGCTGCCGGCCGAGTAGCCCACCAGCTCCTTGTACATGCCCTTGACGACGGTGTCGCCGACGACCCACGGGCCGTGCACCTCGGCACCGTTGCGCGGCAGGTCGACGTCGTTCTTGACCAGCCACATGGCCTTCGCCTCGCCGGGCTTGCGGCCGGCGTTGAGGTCCTCCTCGTCCTTGCCGCCGTCGCCGCTGCCGTCGCCCTGGTCCACGGATTCCGAACCCGTCGGCTGGGGGCCCGTGCTCTGCTTGGCCTTGGGCTTCGCGTCGTCGTCACTGCCGCCGAGCGCGAACCAGGTGCCGGTGCCGATGACGAGAAGCGCCGCCACGGCCGCGCCGATGACGACTCCGGGCTTGCCCTTGAAGGGATTCCCGCTGCCGCCGCCGGGAGGGGGCGGGGTGGGGGCGCCCGGGTACCCCGGCTGGGCGGGGTACCCGTAGCCCCCCTGGGGGTGACCGTAGGGACCGGGCTGCTGGGCGTACGGGCTGGGCTGGCCGTACGGCCCCGGCTGCTGCGCGTACGGGCCGGGCTGGTTGTACGGCCCCGGCTGCTGCGCGTACGGGCCGGGCTGGTTGTACGGATCCGGCCCGTCGGCAGGCTGCTGCGGATAGCCGTAACCGGGCTGCGGCTGACCGGTCGGCGACTGACCTGCCTGCGCGTTCACCGGAGGGGTCGCCGGAGGAGTCGGCGGAACAGCCGGCATCTGGGGCGGATGCGCGGGCTGCTGGGGAGGCTGGGGTGGTACCCCCTGGCCGTCCTGCGGCGGTTGCTGGCTGGGCGGCTGAGTCATTTCAGCGCTTCCCCCTTCGTGCGGTCCACGGCCCGACCGGCCTCCCCCGCGATTCCGTCGGGCAATTGCCTTACGGAAAGGAGCGAATCGGACGTGGATGGCGCAGCGTCATGTCAGTCGAGCGGGGCTACTTTCTATCACTCGGGCCCCACGAAAAGCGGGGCCGGTCCGCCCCTGTACCCAAGGGAGGACCGGCCCGTGATGCCGCCGTTACCGGCTCCGCACACCTTCTCCACCCACGCGGTCAGGCGTCCTCTGCGAGCTCCAGCCAGCGCATCTCCAACTCGTCGCGCTCACCCGCGAGTCCACGCAGCTCGGCGTCGAGTTCCGCCACCTTTTCGAAGTGGGTGGCGTTTTCGGCGATTTGCGAGTGCAGCTTGCTCTCCTTCTCGGAGAGCTTGTCCAACTGCCGCTCGATCTTCTGGAGTTCCTTTTTCGCGGCACGCGTGTCCGCGGCCGACTTCTCCGGGGCCACGGATTTCCCTGCGGGCACGGCGGCCGTCGCCGGGACCGCGGCCTCGATCATCTTCTCGCGCCGCTCCAGGTATTCGTCGATACCGCGCGGCAGCATCCGCAGCGCCGCGTCGCCGAGCAGCGCGAACACCCGGTCCGTCGTGCGCTCGACGAAGAAGCGGTCGTGAGAGATCACGATCATCGATCCCGGCCAGCCGTCGAGGAGGTCCTCCAGCTGGGTGAGGGTCTCGATGTCCAGGTCGTTGGTGGGCTCGTCGAGGAAGAGGACGTTCGGCTCGTCCATCAGCAGCCGGAGCACCTGCAGCCGCCGCCGCTCACCACCCGACAGGTCACCCACCGGCGTCCACTGCTTCTCCTTCGAGAAGCCGAACTGCTCACAGAGCTGACCCGCCGTCATCTCCCGGCCCTTGCCGAGGTCGACACGGTCACGCACCTGCTGGACGGCCTCCAGCACCCGCAGGTGGGGGTCGAGTTCGGCGACCTCCTGGGAGAGGTAGGCCAGCTTCACGGTCTTGCCGGAGACGATCCGTCCGGCGCTCGGCTGCTTCTCGCCGTCACTGCGGGCCGCCTCGGCCATCGCACGCAGCAGCGAGGTCTTGCCCGCGCCGTTCACCCCGACGAGACCGATCCGGTCGCCGGGCCCGAGCTGCCAGTTCAGATGCTTCAGCAGCACCTTCGGCCCCGCCTGGACGGTCACGTTCTCCAGGTCGAACACGGTCCTGCCGAGCCGGGACGAGGCGAACTTCATCAGCTCGGAGGTGTCGCGCGGCGGCGGTACGTCCTTGATCAGCTCGTTGGCGGCCTCGACGCGGAAGCGCGGCTTCGACGTACGTGCGGGTGCGCCGCGCCGCAGCCAGGCCAGCTCCTTGCGGACCAGGTTCTGCCGCTTGACCTCCTCGGTCGCGGCGATGCGCTCACGCTCGGCGCGCGCGAAGACGTAGTCGGAGTACCCGCCCTCGTACTCGTACACCGTGCCGCGCTGGACGTCCCACATCCGGGTGCAGACCTGGTCGAGGAACCAGCGGTCGTGCGTGACGCAGACGAGGGCCGAGCGGCGTGCCCGCAGATGGCCGGCGAGCCAGGCGATGCCCTCGACGTCGAGGTGGTTCGTCGGCTCGTCGAGAACGATCAGGTCGGGCTCGCCGATGAGCAGCTTGGCCAGCGCGATACGGCGCCGCTCGCCGCCGGAGAGCGGTGCGATGACGGTGTCGAGGCCCTGCGGGAAGCCGTGCAGGTCGAGTCCCCCGAACAGCCCGGTCAGCACATCACGGATCTTGGCGTTGCCCGCCCATTCGTGGTCGGCGAGGTCACCGATGACTTCGTGCCGGATCGTGGCGCCGGGGTCGAGCGAGTCGTGCTGGGTGAGCACCCCGAGGCGCAGCCCGCCGCTGTGGGTGACCCGGCCGGTGTCGGCCTCCTCCAGCTTGGCGAGCATACGGATGAGCGTCGTCTTGCCGTCTCCGTTGCGCCCCACGACTCCGATGCGGTCCCCCTCGGACACGCCGAGGGAGACTCCGTCGAGCAGGGCACGGGTGCCGTACACCTTGCTGACTGCCTCGACATTGACCAGGTTGACGGCCATCAACGCTCCAGATGAGGGGATCGGACGAGTTCCCAGCCTAGTCGCCGGGGGAGGCGGCTCCGCCCGCGCGGTCCGCACGCCCCCCGTATCAGGCGGTGCGGCCGCCCCGGCCCGTCCGTTCCACCAGCAGCCAGCCCGCCAGGGTCATCGCGACGGCGGCCGGTGCGGTGACGCGGAAGGCGATCAGCACGGCCGAGCGGCCCTCCAGGAGGCCGCCGAAGCCGACCGTCGACAGACCGAGCACGCCGAGCAGGCAGAGGGTGATGCCGAGGGCCGCGAGGGGGCCGGAGCCGGGGGTGGCGGGCGCAGGCGAGGGCCGCTCGAAGCCGCGGAACGCGGCGACCATGCCCACCGTCAGTACGGCGGCGGCGGCGATCCGTAGCGGGGTGTGGGCCCACCAGGCCACCGACGCCGGGGCGGGCAGCGGGACGCCGAGGGCGAGGAGGGCTCCGTAGACACCGAGCATGGCGGTGAGGTGCCACAGGAAGGCGGTCATGGCGACGCCGTTCGCGGCGACGACCGTGCGCCACACCCGGGGCCGGGCCACGAACCGCGCCCCGTGCCCGCGCAGCAGCTCGACCGCGCCGACGAGCCACAGGCCGTGGCAGAGGAGGGCGAGGGTGGGCGGCGCCATGTTCGACACCTTCTCCCCCGGCATGCCCACCATGGACAGCGGATACGGGCCGAGGGCCACGAGCGCCGCGGCCCCGGCAAGACCGGTCAGGGCGAGCACGGACGGCAGCCGCAGCCGGCCGTCGGCGCGCAGGAAGCCGAGCTGGTGCACGGCGAGCCAGACGAAGGCGAAGTTCAGGAACTCCACGAAGGGGACGCCGTACACGAACCGCAGCACGTCCACCGCGACCGCGCCGCCCACGAGCGCCGCGAACGCGCCCCAGCCGTAGCGCTCGTGCAGCTTCAGCAGCGGCGGGGTGAGGGCGACCATCGCCAGATAGATCCCGATGAACCACAGCGGCTGGGTCACGAGCCGCAGCGCCGCCCCCGTCAGGCCGCCGCCCCCGCCGAGGAGCTGGATGGCGAGGGCGGCGGCCCCCCAGACACCGACGAAGACCATCGTGGGCCGCAGCAGCCGCCGCAGCCGGGCCCGCAGGAACGCCGCGTAGACGCCGGCCCCAGGGAGTTGCCGGCGGCGCAGCGAGCGGTAGGACAGGGCGTGCGAGAAGCCGCCGACGAAGAAGAACACCGGCATGATCTGCAGGGCCCAGGTGAGGAGTTGGAGCTCCGGCACGACGGCGAGCAGATTGCCGACGCCGTCGGCGGTGACGGCGGCCATCAGCCAGTGGCCGAGCACGACCGTCCCGAGCGACGCGACCCGCAGCAGGTCGACGTAGCGGTCGCGGGTGTCCGGAGTGGCTTCGGCGAGCTCACGAACGCGGGTTGGCATACGGGTACGGTCGCGCCGCACGCCCTGCGGGCGCCAGCGCTCCCGTACTCAACTGCGGTCTGAGTACGTGGATTCAGGCCCGGGTCCCGGACCGGGGCTCCGTCCCCGACCTCCGCTCCTCGAAGGTCCGGGTGCCGCTCCGTCCGGGGCCGGTTCGGCCCCTCGTGGGTCCCTCCGGACGGAGTCCGGGTGGGCTCAGGACGGACACCCGGGCCCGAAGGCGGTCCCGGGAGCGCGCGGACCGCGGCCTCAGCCGTACGGGCCCGGGGAGGCACCCGCGGCTACAGAACCGTCGCGCCGGTCGCCGGGGCCGCCGCCACCCGAGCCGTGCGGCAGGTGCGTGAGGCCAGCAGCGCGTCGGCGATCCCCCGGGCCGCCGTCTCGTCCTTGGCGAGGAACGCCGTGGTCGGCCCGGACCCGGAGACCAGCCCGGCCAGCGCGCCCGCCTCGGTGCCGGCCGTCAGCGTGTCCGCGAGGGACGGGCGCAGGGAGAGCGCGGCGGGCTGCAGATCGTTCACCAGCGCACCGGCCAGGGCTGCCGCGTCACCACTGCGCAGGGCGTCGAGGAGCACCGTGGAGGCGACCGGTGCCGGCACGTCCAGGTCTGCGTTCAGCCGGTCGAACTCCCGGTACACGGCGGGCGTCGACAGTCCCCCGTCGGCGACCGCGAACACCCAGTGGAAGGCACCACCGACGGGCAGGACGGTGAGCCGCTCGCCCCGGCCGGTGCCCAGCGCCGCTCCGCCGACCAGGCTGAACGGCACGTCGCTGCCGAGTTCGGCGCAGATGTCGAGGAGTTCGGACGTCGGCGAACCGAGACCCCACAGGGCGTCGCAGGCCAGCAGCGCACCGGCGCCGTCGGCACTGCCGCCCGCCATGCCGCCCGCGACGGGGATGTCCTTGGCGATGTGGATGTGGACGGACGGGTCGATGCCGTGCCGGGCGGCGAGCAGTTCCGCGGCCCGTGCGGCGAGGTTCGTACGGTCGAGCGGGACCTGGTCCGCGTCCGGTCCCGAGCAGCTGACGGTCAGCGCATCGGCCGGGGTGACGGTGACCTCGTCATACAGCCCGACGGCGAGGAAGACATTGGCCAGGTCGTGGTACCCGTCGTCCCTGGCCCCGCCCACGGCCAGCTGGACGTTGACCTTGGCCGGTACCCGTACGGTGACGCTCACTTGCCCGACTCCCCCTCGTGCGCGGTCCTGTGCTCTGCGATGCGTGCGAATTCTTCCACCGTCAGCGCCTCGCCCCGCGCCTGCGGCGAGATCCCGGCCGCGACCAGCGCGGCCTCGGCGGCCGCCGGGGAGCCCGCCCATCCGGCGAGCGCGGCGCGCAGGGTCTTGCGGCGCTGCGCGAAGGCCGCGTCGACGACGGCGAAGACCTCGGTCCTGGACGCGGTGGTGCTGACCGCCTCCGTGCGGCGCACGAGCGACACGAGGCCCGAGTCGACGTTCGGCGCGGGCCAGAAGACGTTGCGGCCGATCGCTCCGGCGCGCTTGACCTCCGCGTACCAGTTGGCCTTGACGGAAGGAACGCCGTACACCTTGTTGCCGGGCCGGGCGGCGAGCCGGTCGGCGACCTCCGACTGGACCATCACGAGCGTGCGCTCGATGGTCGGGAAGCGCTCCAGCATGTGCAGCAGCACCGGCACGGCCACGTTGTACGGGAGGTTGGCGACGAGCGCGGTCGGCGCCGGGCCCGGCAGCTCCTGGATGTGCATGGCGTCGGAGTGCACCAGGGCGAAGCGGTCCTTCTTCGCGGGCATCCGCGCGGCGATGGTCGTGGGCAGGGCGGCCGCGAGCACGTCGTCGATCTCGACGGCCGTCACCCGGTCCGCCGCCTCCAGCAGCGCGAGGGTGAGCGAGCCGAGCCCGGGGCCGACCTCCACCACCACGTCGTCGGGGCGCACCTCTGCGGTGCGGACGATCCGGCGGACCGTGTTGGCGTCGATGACGAAGTTCTGGCCGCGCTGCTTGGTGGGGCGTACGCCAAGCGCTGCGGCCAGTTCACGGATGTCGGCGGGGCCGAGAAGGGCATCGGGATCGGTGGTGCTCACCGGTACAGCCTACGGCCGCAGTGCGGCCACGGGCCCGGCCCCCGCTGCCGGTAGAGCTTCTTGGCCCGGTACGTCTGTTCCTGCGCCGATGCGTCCTGCGGTCTGCCCACGCCGCCCATCGAGCGCCAGGTCCCGGTGTCGAACTGGTAGAGCCCGCCGTAGGTCCCCGAAGGGTCGACCGCGTCGGGCCGGCCGCCCGACTCGCACCGGGCGAGCGCGTTCCAGTCGAGCCCGTCCGACCCCGCGGCGGAGTCCGGGAACCGCCTGGAGCCCGCCTCTGCGCCTGCCTCCCCTCCCGTCATGGTGCCGACCTTGATCCGCCGGGTCACGGGCGCGCGGACGACCTCCTCCGAGATCTTCCTGGGCTTGTGCCTGACCCCGTTCACGGTGCGCAGGGCGTAGGTGACGCGGCGGACGCCGTTGCGCCCGCGCTGTACGACGGCCTCTGTGCCCGCGCGCAGACCAGGGTCCTGGATCCTGACGGTGTCGTAGGGGACGGGCTCCTCGCGCACCTGCCTGCCCACGGTGATCCGCGTGACGGTGACGGTCTGCCCGTCGCGCGGGAAGCTGCCGGGCGGCACGGAGGTGGTGTCCTGGCCGCGCAGGGCGAGCCCGGCCTGCTCGATCGCTTCCCGGACCGTCGCCGCGTTCGTACGGATCGTCCGCTCCCGGCGGCCGGCGGTGACGGTGACGGTCCGCTCGGTACGTACGTCGAGCGCGAGGCCCTTGCGGGAGATCGGCATGGAGCGGGAGGCGGACAGGAAGGCGCCGTCGGCCCGCACCCCGAGCTGGTGCAGGGCGCCTTCGACGGTGCGGGCGGTCGTCCACACCTGGCGTCGGTGGCCGTCGAGGGTGAGGGTGAGGGGCCGGCCGAAGCGGACGACGATCTCGTCGCCGCCGGCGAGCGGGGTGCCGGGCGGCGGGGCGACGATGTCGTGCTCGTCGACGGCCAGCCCCTCGTCGGCGAGCAGCTCCTCCACGTCCCCGGCGAAGGTGTGCAGGGAGCGGGCCGTGCCGTCGACGCTGAGCCGGACGTCCTTGTCCGCGGCGACGAAGGCGGTCGCACCACCCGCGAGAACCGCGACGACGAGAGCCTGCGGGACGATACGGCGCAGTCCTTCGGCGGAACCGAGGGCGAGCCGGCCGGTTCCGCGGCGGTGGGTGGCGCGGCGCGTCCCGGCGCCGTCCACGGCGCTGTCCGCGGCGCCTTCGGCACGCTCAACGCCCTGCGAAGTGCTCACGACGCCGGGACCCTAGCGGAGCCCCGTCACTCTCCCAAGCACCCCGGTCACTCGGTGTCGCCGCTCTCCGCCGGGTGCTTTCGCTCCCCGGAGCGCGCTCCGACCTGCCGGTCAGTAGCCGAACGCGCGTGCCGTGTTCGCCGCGATCGCCTCCGCCATGGCGTCCTCTTCGATCCCCCGGACGGCGGCCATCGCCCGGACCGTCACCGGGACGAGATACGGGGCGTTGGGCCGCCCGCGATAGGGCGCGGGCGTCAGGAAGGGCGCGTCGGTCTCCACCAGGACGAGTTCCTGCGGGGCGACGGCGAGTGCGTCGCGCAGCGGCTGGGCGTTCTTGAACGTCACATTGCCGGCGAACGACATGAAGTAACCGGCGTCCGCGCAGATCCGGGCCATGTCCGCGTCACCCGAGTAGCAGTGGAACACGGTCCGGTCGGGGGCGCCTTCCTCGGCGAGGACGCGCAGTACATCGGCGTGGGCGTCCCGGTCGTGAATGACGAGTGCCTTGCCGTGCCGTTTGGCGATCTCGATATGGGCGCGGAAGGACGCCTCCTGGGCGGCGACGCCCTCGGGCCCGGTACGGAAGAAGTCGAGCCCGGTCTCTCCTACGGCCAGCACCTGTTCGAGGGCGGCAAGCCGGTCGATCTCGCTGAGTGCGTCGTCGAGGGCCGCGTCGCCGCCGGCCTCCCTGGCCCCCTGGCGCGACCGGCCTCCCCCAGCCCCGGGGGGCTGGGAGGTACCCCCACCGTCCCCGTGCACGATGCGTGGCGCTTCGTTCGGGTGCAGGGCGACGGCCGCGTGCACGTTCTCGTACGCGGCGGCCGTCTCTGCCGCCCAGCGGGAGCCCTTGATGTCACAGCCCACCTGGACGACCGTCGTCACACCGACCGCGGCGGCCTTGGCAAGGCCTTCCTCGACGGTGCCGCTCTGCATGTCCAGGTGGGTGTGCGAATCGGCCACCGGCACCCCCAGGGGCGCGGGCAGCGGCGGAGGGACTTCCTTGGACCGGTGGCTCATGAACGCGATCCTAAGGGCCGCCCCCGAACGAGCCCCTGGGGCCTACTTCTGCTGCTGCCCGCGCTGTGAGGAGCGGAACAGACCGGACAGGCGCCTGCGGCGTACCGGCGCCACAGCCTCGTCCGGGAGGGCCGCAGGCGCCGCCGCGGCGGGCTGCGCCGCGTCCGCCGCCTTCACGGCCGGTGAGTGGGTCGCCGGAACAGGGCCCGCGATGCCCGGCGCGACGGGATAGTGGTACAGCTCGTTCAGCGTGTTCATCACCGACGAGACCTGGCCCGACCGCATGATGCGTACCGTGTGTCCGTCGCAGTTCAGGCACCTCGGCCGGGACAGCGGCGAGGGAACGTGCGCTCCGTCGGCCTTGTAGACGATGAAGTCATGCCCCGAGGCGTCGGTGTGGTGCTCTATCTCGTAGGCCTGCTCCCAGCCGTATCCGCAGCGCATGCACGCGAAGGCGTAGGCCTCGTGGACGATGCGGATACCCGTGATCTCACTCATGTGAGCTCCTCTCCACCGGACCAGTGGACGCCTTGTACGGCGGGAGCGCATCAGGCCCTGTCGATTGTTGGACGGGAATTGGGCCTTTCCATGCCCGGGGGGCCGGTCCGACGGTCTGCGCTTTGCTTTTCAGGTTAGCCCTTTACCGTTGGCCGGGACCCGTCCGCTCCGCGTTCTTCGCGGCCACCACGGCGTCGAACACCTCGCGCTTGGGCAGCCCCGCCTCGGCGGCCACGGCGGCGATCGCCTCCTTGCGCCGCTCCCCGGCCTCCTCGCGCACCCGCACCCTGAGCACGAGCTCGTCCGCGTCCAGCCCGGCGGGCCCGGCGGCGGGCGCGCCCTCCACCACGACGGTGATCTCGCCACGTACGCCCTGCGCCGCCCACTGCGCCAGCTCGCCGAGACCGCCGCGCTTGACCTCCTCGTACGTCTTGGTCAGCTCGCGGCAGACGGCGGCCCTGCGGTCGCTGCCGAACACCTCGGCCATGGCGGAGAGCGTGTCGTCGAGACGGTGCGGCGCCTCGAAATAGACGAGCGTGCGGCGCTCGTCCGCGGCCTCGCGCAGCCTGCCGAGCCGTTCGCCCGCCTTGCGCGGCAGAAAGCCCTCGAAGCAGAAGCGGTCCACGGGCAGCCCGGACAGCGCGAGAGCCGTCAGCACCGCGGAGGGGCCGGGTACGGCGGTGACCCTGATGTCCTTCTCCACGGCAGCCGCGACCAGGCGGTAACCGGGGTCGGAGACGGAGGGCATCCCGGCGTCGGTCACGAGGAGCACCCTGGCGCCGCCCTCCAGCGCCTCGACCAGTTCGGGCGTACGGGCCGACTCGTTGCCCTCGAAGTAGGAAACGACCCGGCCGCTCGTGTGCACCCCGAGCGCCTGGGTGAGACGGCGCAGCCGCCGGGTGTCCTCCGCCGCGACCACATCGGCGGTCTCCAGCTCCGCCGCCAGCCGTGGCGGGGCGTCCGCCACGTCGCCGATGGGCGTCCCTGCGAGTACGAGCGTTCCAGTCACCGATCCAGTCACAGGAGCCATCCTCGCAGGGCGGGACACTCCCGCCGTACTGCGTGCGGCGCCCCGGCGCACAGACGCGTTCCCTACGATGGCGCGGTGACCAGTACTGCCCCACAGGCCCTGCAGGGGACGGATGCCGTGGAAGAGCCACCCTCCTGGCAGCAGCGCCTGCGCAGATTCGGCCATGCGCCGCGGCCGGTTCCCGGGCTGCGCGAACGGCTCGTACCGCCGTACAACCGCCCGTCCGGGCGCCTGTGGTCGGTGCTCGGCGTGCCACCGGCGGCCGCCCGTACCGCCGAGCGCGCGTCGGCGTGGGGCGGCCCGCTGCTGGTGGCACTGGTGGCAGGGCTGCTGCGGTTCTGGAAGCTCGGCAGCCCCAAGGCGGTGATATTCGACGAGACGTACTACGCGAAGGACGCCTGGGCGCTGGTCAACCAGGGGTACGAGGGCTCCTGGCCGAAGGACATCGACAAGTCGATTCTTTCCGATCCGAACGCGGTCACCGTCCCGGTGGAGCCGGGCTATGTGGTGCACCCACCGGTCGGCAAGTGGGTCATCGGGCTCGGCGAGCAGCTGTTCGGCTTCACGCCCTTCGGCTGGCGCTTCATGGTGGCCGTGCTCGGCACGCTGTCGGTGCTGATGCTCTGCCGGATCGGGCGCAGGCTGTTCCGCTCGACGTTCCTGGGCTGCCTCGCGGGCGCGCTGCTCGCCGCGGACGGTCTGCACTTCGTGATGAGCCGTACGGCGCTGCTCGACCTGCCGCTGATGTTCTTCGTGCTGGCCGCGTTCGGCTGTCTGCTCATCGACCGCGACCGGGCGCGACGGCGGCTTGCCGCCGCGCTGCCGGTGGACGAGGAGGGCGTGCTGCGGCCGGACGCCGGGGTCGCGGAGAACCTCCGCCTGGGCCTGCGGCCGTGGCGGATCGCGGCCGGCGTGATGCTGGGCCTGGCCTTCGCCACGAAGTGGAACGGCCTGTACATCCTGGCCGCCTTCGGCCTGATGACGGTGCTGTGGGACGTGGGCGCCCGGCGTACGGCGGGCGCGATGCGTCCGTACCGGGCGGTCCTGCGGCGCGACCTCCTCCCGGCGTTCGTCTCGACGGTGCCGGTGGCGATCGGCACCTACGTCGCCTCCTGGACGGGCTGGATCGTCACGGACAAGGGCTACTTCCGCGACTGGGCGCAGAAGGAGTCGCCGGGCGGGGCCTGGTCCTGGCTGCCCGACTGGCTGCGCAGCCTCTGGCACTACGAGACAGAGGTCTACAACTTCCACGTCAATCTGACGTCCGGTCACACGTACCAGTCCAACCCCTGGAGCTGGATCGTCCTGGGCCGCCCCGTCTCGTACTTCTACGAGGACCCGGCCGCCGGCCAGGACGGCTGCCCGGCCACCACGGTGGACAAGTGCGCCCGCGAGGTCCTGGCGATCGGCACCCCGCTGCTGTGGTGGGCCGGGTGCTTCGCACTGCTCTACGTCCTGTGGCGCTGGGCGTTCCGCCGGGACTGGCGCGCGGGTGCGATCGCCTGCGGGGTCGCCGCCGGCTGGGTGCCCTGGTTCTTCTACCAGGAACGCACGATCTTCCTCTTCTACGCGGTCGTCTTCGTGCCGTTCCTCTGTCTCGCGGTCGCGATGATGATCGGCGCGATCGTGGGCCCACCGGGCTCGGACGAGCGGCGCAGAACGATCGGCGCGGTGGGCGCCGGGGTGCTGGTCCTGCTCATCATCTGGAACTTCATCTACTTCTGGCCGGTCTACACGGGGCAGTCGATCCCGATGGACGAGTGGCGCAACAGGATGTGGCTGGACACCTGGGTCTAGCAGGGACATCGCCTGCCGGGGCGCGGCGGGCCGCCGCACCCCGGCAGGCGATGTTCGGTCATTGCCGGGCCCCATCGGGCCCTTCGACGGCCCACATCCGGTCCGTGGCGATCCCGTGCTGATGACGCAGGATCCGTTGGAACGCTCCCGAGCGCCGGTGTCGCCGGTCCGTGCGGATGCGGCGGGCACACCGTTCGTCACCGTAGGCCCGAGGTCGACGCCCTGGCAGCCACGTCGTGCCGTCCTGGCTCGCTCACACGTCCGCCGGCCCTGGCGAGGAGGGTTTCCGCCGGGTCACCTTCCTGCCCGGGCCCGGTCGCGGAACCACGCGCCCGCACCTACCAACACGGCTGCCCCGATCGCGTACAGGGGCAGCCACTGGGTCGTCGTGGCTGCCAGGCAGACGGCAACGGCGTCATGGCTCTGGGCCTTCTGCGCGTGGGCCAGGGCCGTGCTGTCGCGGACGGCCAGGTTCGCCAGCGCGGCGGCCGTCCGCATGGCCTCGTACCTGCCCAGCTCGGAGCACCCGCCACGGGTGCCTGACATCGGAAACAGCCAGGCCCAGCGCTGCAGCACGGGGGCCAGTGCGATCGCCACGCAGAGGCCGACGACCAGCGAAAACGCGGCCAGATTCCGCGCGTACGAAGATCGGATGCCGGGCGTCCATGCCGGCAGTCGATAGAAGGCGAAGACCACCGCAAGGAGCGTTACCCCGATGTAGGTGGCGAACCATTGCCAGGAACCCTGCGCAAGTGCAGCCGCCAGCACGGCGGCGAGTGCAATACCGATGACCCCAGGCTGACCGGCAGACGCGTTGCCCGCACCGGTGGATGCCGAAGTCCGCGTTCCTTGAGGGCCGGGGTGGTTCAAAGGAATCTCCTGCAGGTTCGGAGGCCATCAGCATCCGGCACATCACGCCGTCGGCCCCGGCGCCATGCCGGACAGGGCCCCGTGCCCCCGCCCGATTGGGGGGCGAGGTGGGCACATATGACGGGAGGTCACCCCGGCAGGCCGGAGAACCGACCCCCGGCGCCGTGCGCGACCGGCCCGGGCTCCGGACCGACGATGTGCGAACCGGACGGGCCGCAGCAGGGTGGCCCTTGTCAGGCGGGGGCCCGATCGCGCCACGCCCGTCACCGTCGCCCCCGTCACGCAGGACCGGATTCCCGGCGGAACGGGGTGCGGTCCACCGGGCGGGTCTAGACCTCTCCGATTCCGGTCCGGTAACGGGCGTCCCCACGGTCACTGCTGCCACTTATCGTGAGCGGGTCCACTTTGAACGCGTTCATGTTCATGGGCCGAGGGACCGCACCGGGACCCGGCACCACTGGGGAGGGACTGGAGCAATGCGCAGTGGAGCGAAAGTCGCCGTCATCGGCGGCGCATTCATCGTCTTCGCGGGAGGGGTGTCCTACGGCGCGTACAGCGTGCTGGCGGACGGAGGAGACGGCAGCGGCACGGACGCGGGGACCCTGTCGACCAGGGAGACGGGGCCGCCCAGCGCCGAGGAGATACGCACGACCGCGAAGGACTTCCTCGCCGCGTGGGCGGGCGGCGACGCGGTGGCGGCGGCCGGTCTGACCAACAACGCGGCCGAGGCGGAGCCCGCGCTCGCCGGGTACGAGGACAGCGCGCACATCACCGGTGTGAAGCTGACACCGGGACAGCCGGTCGGCGCGAAGGTGCCGTTCAGCGTCAGTGCGGTCGTCTCGTACGAGGGACAGCGAAAGCCGCTGGCGTACGCGTCCGAGCTCACCGTCGTACGCGGTCTGACGAGCGGCCGGCCACTCGTCGACTGGCAGCCGTCGGTCGTCCATCCGGAGCTGGGCAAGGGCGAGTCGCTGCGGACCGGGCCCGCCTCAGAGCCTCCGATCAAGGCGGTGGACCGCAACGGCAAGGAGCTCACGAAGGAGAAGTACCCCTCGCTCGGGCCGGTCCTGGACCAGCTGCGCCAGAAGTACGGCGACAAGGCGGGCGGCAAGGCGGGGATCGAGCTCGTCATCGAGGGTGGCGCCGAGCAGGCGGCGGACCGGACGCTGCTCACCCTCTCCAAGGGCGAACCGGGCGAGCTTCCGACGACGCTCGACGCGGACGTGCAGGCGGCCGCCGAGAGAGCGGTGACGAAGTACAGCGACTCGTCGGTCGTCGCGATCAAGCCGAGCACGGGCGAGGTGCGGGCGGTCGCCAACAACCGCAAGGGGCGCTGGAACGCGGCGTTCCTGGGCAAGCAGGCACCCGGCTCCACGATGAAGATCGCGACCGCGGCGATGCTCCTGGAGAAGGGCCTGGTGGCCGCGGACCGGACGGTCGAGTGCCCGAAGGACGTCAGGTACTACGACCGCACCTTCCACAACCTCGACAACTTCAAGATCGACGGGGGTACCTTCGCGCAGAGCTTCGCACGTTCCTGCAACACCGCCTTCATCAAGCAGATCAACGAGGTGGACGACGACGCCGCGCTGGCGAAGGAGGCCCGGGACGTCTTCGGCATCGGGCTCGACTGGCAGACCGGCATCCCGTCCGTGGACGGCAGCGTGCCGGAGGAGACGGGGGGCGAGGCCGCCGCGCAGTACATCGGGCAGGGCACCATCCAGATGAACGCGCTCAACATGGCGTCCATCACCGCCACGGCCAAGAGCGGCAGCTTCGAGCAGCCCGTCGTCGTCCCGCTCTCGCTGGACGGCCGCGAGCGGGCCACCGCGTCGCGCAGCCTGCCCGGCCCGGTCGCCCAGCAGCTGCGCGACATGATGCGGCGCACGGCGACGAGCGGGACCGGCGCGGGCGCGATGGCCTCGGTCGGCGGGGACAAGGGCGCGAAGACCGGTTCGGCGGAGGTCGACGGGAACGCCACGTCCAACAGCTGGTTCACCGGATTCGCCGACGACCTGGCGGCGGCCGCCGTCGTGGACTCCGGCGGGCACGGCGGTGACGCGGCGGGCCCGCTGGTGGCGGCGGTGCTGAACGCACGCTGAGCAGGGGACGGAAACGGGGTCGCATGGCCCGTACAGCCGGCACTAGCGTGCGGGCCATGAGCTCATCAGAAACGCCTGCCGATCCCCGGTTCGCCGAGGCCCTGCGCGAGCTGGGCCTGGAGGTCGAGGTACGCCGCTTCCCCGACGCCGTCCGTACCGCCGCCCAGGCAGCCGCCGCGCTCGGCTGTGACGTCTCCCACATCGTCAAGTCGCTGGTGTTCGAGGCGGACACGGTGCCGGTGGTGGTGCTGCTGGACGGTTCGTCGCGGGTGGATGTGGAGCTGGTGCGGCGCGAGCTGGGGGTGTCGGCGGTGGTGCGGGCGAGCGCGGCCGTCGTGCGGGAGACCACGGGGTACGCGATCGGCGGCGTACCGCCCTTCGGGCACCGTACGAAGCCCCGGGTACTGGCCGACCGGGGGCTCCTCGACCACGACGTGATGTGGGCGGCGGCCGGGAACCCGCATGCCGTGTTCCCGCTCGACCCCGGCTCCCTGATCGCCCACGCGGGAGCCACGGTGGCGGACGTCCGCGAGCGCACCACGTGAGCCTGCTCGTCGCGGCGGCGGTTCTCATGGCCGCCGTCACACACGCCAGTTGGAACGCGCTCGCACACACCATCAAGGACCAGCTGATCGCCTTCACGCTCATCGGGGGCGGCGCCGCCGTGATCGGGGCGGTGCTCGCGTGCCTCACCCCTCTCCCGCACGCCGCGGCGTGGCCGTACCTCGTCGCGTCCGCGCTGCTGCACATCGGCTACCAGCTGCTGCTGATGCGGTCGTTCACCCTCGGCGACTTCGGCCAGATGTACCCCATCGCCCGGGGCACGGCGCCGCTCGTGGTGACGGTCCTGGCCGCAGTGTTCGTCGGCGAGACACTAGGGCCCTGGCAGCTTGCGGGCGTCGCGGTCGCCTCCGCGGGACTGGTCGGCGTCGCCCTCTGGGGCTTTCGCGGCACGGACACCCGCCCCCACTGGCCGGCCCTGCTGGCGGCACTCGCCACGGGCCTGTCGATCGCCGCGTACACGGTCGTCGACGGTGTGGGCGTCCGTGCCTCCGGCACCCCCCTCGGCTACATCGCCTGGCTGATGATCCTGGAGGGCCTGCTGATCCCGGCCTACGCCTGGCACCGCTTCCGCGGCTCGCTCCTCACCCGCATGCGCCCGTACGCGTCCCGGGGCCTCCTCGGCGCGGTTCTCTCCCTCGCGGCGTACGGCCTGGTCCTGTGGGCCCAGACCCGGGCGCCGCTCGCCCCCATCGCGGCCCTGCGGGAGTCCTCCATCATCGTCGGCGCGGCGATAGGCGCGCTCTTCTTCAAGGAACGCTTCGGCGCACCGCGCATCGCCGCGGCGGGGCTGATGGTGGTGGGCATCGGACTGATGCTGCGGGCAGGCTGACCCCGCGTGCGGTGATGTCCCGGGAGCATCGCACCCGCCGTCGTCAGCTCTCGGAAAGCGCCTGTGCGAAGCCCGTGTTCACGGCCAGCAGGCCGCCGTCCACCCGCAGGGTGACGCCCGTGACCCAGGACGCGTCGGACGACGCCAGGAAGGCGACCGCCGCCGCGATGTCCTCCGGCGTGCCGACGCGGCCCAGGGGATAGACGCGGCTCAGGGCGTCGAGCTGCCGATCGCGGCCGGACCAGGCCGCGGTGCGGATCGTGCCCGGGTTGACCTGGTTCACGCGAACGCCCCGCGGGGCCGCGTCGCCCGCGAGGGTGCGGGTGAGGGAGGCCAGGCCCGCCTTGGCCGCGCTGTAGGCGTGGTTGCCGAAGTCCTGTTCGGCGTTGACGGAGCCGATGTTGACGATGGCGCCGCGACCGCCCGCCTTGGCGAGATACGGGAGGGCGGCGCGGGCGCAGCGGAAGGCGCCGGTGAGAACGATGTCGAGGTCCCGCTGCCAGGTGTCGTCGGGCTGGTCCTCCAGGAGCGCGGTGTCGGAGGCGCAGGCGTAGGCGTTGTTGACGAGTACGTCGAGGGTGCCGAACTCCTCGACGGCGTACGCGACCGCCGCCTCGACGGCATCGCGGTCCGCGACGTCGCAGGGGAAGGAAGCCGCCCCCGGAACCGTCCGGGCCGTGGCCGCGGCCCGTTCGCCGTCGAGGTCCGTGACCAGGACACGGGCGCCCTCCGACGCGAGTCTGCGCGCGGTCGCCTCGCCGATGCCCCGGCCCGCGCCGGTGATCAGCACTCCATACCCCTCGAAACGGTTCACCAGGCACCACCTCGCGTCGACGGCCCGCTCACCCCCGGCCGGGCGCTGCCCTCCGGGCTCCGGGAGTCGCCCCGGACGAGCACAGCCCGATCATGACGCCGAGCGCACCGCCGCGACCAGAGCCTGGGCGCGCGGGTCCGCCGTGACTCCCTTGCGCATGCTGTTCGTGACGTAGCCGAGCGCGATGCCGGACTCCGGGTCCGCGAAACCGAGCGAGCCGCCACGGCCCGGGTGGCCGAAGGAGCCACGGCCCAGCAGCGGGGACGCGGGGCCGTGGAGCATGTAGCCGAGGCCGAAGCGGGTGCCGACGACGAGGACGCGGTCCGGGCCCGCCGACTCCTCTGTGCGGGCGAGGGTGAGGGTGGCGGGGGCGAAGAGGCGGTGGCCGTCGACCTCGCCGATGGTGGCCGCGTAGAAGCGGGCCAGCGCGCGGGCCGTGGAGATGCCGTTGGACGCCGGGAGTTCCGCGGCGCGGTAGACCGGGTCGTTCTCGTCCGGCAGGGGGTCGAGCGCGCCGACGGCGCGACGGGTCAGGGACTCCGGGTCGCGGTAGGCCTCGGAGACCGACCGCTTGGGGCGCAGTTTCAGCCCGCCGCCGACGGCCGTGGGCGGTTCCTCCACCGGGCCGAGCCGGCCCACCCGGTGCGCCTCGTCGGCCGGGAGCCCGATCCAGAAGTCCAGGCCGAGCGGGCGGGCTATCTCCTCCGCGACCCATCGGCCGATGCTGCGGCCGGTGACGCGGCGGACGAGTTCGGCCAGCAGCCAGCTGTACGTCTGCGCGTGGTAGCCGTGGTCGGTGCCGGGCTCCCAGGCCGGTGCCTGCGCGGCGAGGGCGAGCGCCCCGGACGTGCCGTCGGCGGCCTGGGCGGGCGTGAGGGGACGGTCGAGCACGGGCACACCGGCCCGGTGCGAGAGCAGATGCCGTACGAGCACGCGCTCCTTGCCGGCCGCCTTGAACTCGGGCCAGTACGTCCCGACCGGCCCGTCCAGGTCCAGCTGCCCACGCTGGTGCAGCAGCAGCGGTACGGCGGCGGCGACACCCTTGGTCGCCGAGCGGACGACCTGCGCGGTGTCCACGGCCCAGGGGCCGGTACCGTCCACGTCCCGCGTACCGGCCCAGAGGTCGACGACCTTCACGCCGTGCTTGTAGACGGCGACGGCCGCACCGCGCTCCCCGCGCTGCTCGAAGTTGCGCACGAACGCGTCCCGGACCGGCTCGAAGCCCTCCGCCACCGTGCCCTGGACGTCCACGTCACACGCTCCCTGTTCTCCCGGCCTTCCGGTTGCGTCCATGGTGCAACGTGGTCGCCCGGCTCCGGATTCCGGGTCGGGTTCCGGCTCGGAATCCGGCTGGGAACCCGGCTCGGAACCCGGCGTCAGCCGATCAGGATCGTGACGTCGATGTTGCCGCGCGTTGCGTTCGAGTACGGGCAGACCTGGTGCGCGGCGTCCACCAGCTCGGCGGCGAGCTGCTGGTCGAGCAGGGGCAGCGAGACGCTGAGGGAGACCGCGAGCCCGTAGCCGCGGGCCTTGTTGGGGCCGATGCCGACCTTGGCGGCGACCGTGGAGCGTTTCAGGTCGTAGCCGGCCCGGCGGCCGACGAGGACGAGCGCGTTGTGGAAGCAGGAGCTGTAGCCGGCGGCGAAGAGCTGTTCCGGGTTGGTGCCGTCGCCGTCCCCGCCCAGGGCCGGCGGCATCGCGAGACGCAGATCGATCCGGCCGTCATGGCTGGTGACATAGCCGTCGCGGCCTCCGTGTGCCGTGGCCTCCGCGGAGTACATGATCTTCGTCGGCCGGGTGTCCTGGTCGGTCATGAACCACCCCCACATGAATGAGATGCGCACAAGTACATCGTGCGCAATGTACCGGAGCAGGGGGCGCCTTGTTACCTGGGGGTAGGCGAGGTTCCTCCGGGTAGAGGCTCCGGGTGGAGACTCAGCCCTGCACCGAGGCGCGCACCGTGAGTTCGTGCAGCTCGGCCCGCAGCCGGGCGATCTCCTCCGCACCCATGCCGGTGTACGCGAGCAGCGCTGCGGGCACCCGCCCGGCGGGCGCCCGCAGCGCCTCGCCTTCCTCGCTCAGCACCACCCGTACGGAACGCTCGTCGGCCGCCGAACGCTCCCGGCGCACCAGGCCCGCAGCCTCCAGCCGCTTCAGCAACGGCGAGACCGTGCCGTAGTCCAGCCGCAGTGCGGCAGCCAGATCCTTCACCGGGATCTCGCCCCGCTCCCAGAGCACCAGCATCGCCAGATACTGCGGGTAGGTGAGGCCGAGCTCGTCGAGGAGCGGCCGGTACGCCGCGGTGACCGCACGCTGCGCCGCGTACAGCGCGAAGCACAGCTGGTCGTCCAGCAGCAGCGATGCCGCCGGACCGGGGGCGGTCGTCGTCTCCTCGTTCACGCGCCCATTGTCACAGCACGCGGGTCGAAGCCGAACGGCAACTCCAACCGGTGCGCGCGCATCAGTTCGGCGTCACCGAGCAGCTCCTGCGTCCGGCCGTCGGCCGCGATCACTCCCTCACTGAGGATCACCGAGCGCGGGCACAGCTCGAGGGCGTACGGCAGGTCGTGCGTCACCATCAGGACGGTGACGTCCAACGACCGCAGGATGTCGGCGAGTTCGCGGCGGGAGGCCGGGTCGAGATTGGACGAGGGCTCGTCGAGGACGAGGATCTCCGGCTCCATCACGAGCACGGTCGCGACGGCGACCCGGCGGCGCTGGCCGAAGGACAGGTGATGCGGCGGGCGTTCGAGGTACTCGCCCATGCCGACCTGGTCGAGCGCGTCCCGTACGCGCTTCTCCAGCTCCGCCCCGCGCAGCCCGGCCGCCGCCGGGCCGAAGGCGACGTCCTCCCTGACCGTCGGCATGAAGAGCTGGTCGTCGGGGTCCTGGAAGACGATGCCGACCTTGCGGCGGATCTCGGCCATGTGCTGCTTGCCGACCGGGAGTCCGGAGACGGTGACGGTGCCCGCACCCCCGACGAGGATGCCGTTGAGATGGAGGACGAGGGTCGTCTTGCCGGCCCCGTTCGGACCGAGCAGGGCCACCCGCTCACCGCGTGCGATGCTCAGGTCGACACCGAAGAGGGCCTGGTGGCCGTCGGGATAGGCGTACGCGAGGCCTCGCACCTCGAGGGACATGGTCATAGGGTCCAGCCAAGCAGACAGACGGCGAGTGCCGAGCCCGGGAGGGCGGCGGCGCGCGCCCACTGCGCGCGGGACGCGGTCACCTCGTCGATCACCGGCATCGTCCCGGCGTAGCCACGGCTGACCATGGCCAGATGCACCCGCTCACCGCGCTCGTAGGAGCGTATGAACAGGGCGCCCGCGGACTTGGCGAGCACGCCCCAGTGCCGCACACCCCGGGCCTCGAAGCCGCGTGAGCGGCGGGCGACGGACATGCGCCGCATCTCGTCGGTGATGACGTCGCCGTAGCGGATCATGAAGGACGCGATCTGCACCATCAGCGGCGGCAGCCTGAGCTGCTGCAGTCCGAGCAGCAGGGAGCGCAGCTCGGTGGTCGACGCCAGCAGTACGGAGGCGGCGACGCCCAGCGTCCCCTTCGCGAGGATGTTCCAGGCGCCCCAGAGTCCGGGTACGGACAGCGGGATCCCGAGCAGTTCGGTCCGTTCGCCCGGCACCACGAAGGGCATGAGCAGCGCGAAGGCCACGAAGGGGATCTCGATCAGCAGACGCCGCAGCAGCACACCCGCGGGGACGCGGGCCAGAGCGGCGACCGCGCCGAGCAGCACGGCGTAGGCGCCGAAGGCCCAGACGGCCTCGCGCGGCGTCGAGACCACCACGATCACGAAGCAGAGCGTCGCGGCGATCTTGCAGTGCGAGGGCAGCCGGTGGACCGGCGAGTCACCTGGCCGGTAGAGCTTGTGAGCGTGCCCCGCACTCATCTCAGACGGTCTCCTTGGGCGCGACGGTCGCGGGCTCGTCGTGCCGGCGGCGCTTGACCGCCCAGAAGACCCCGGAGCCCACCGCGACCGTGGCGCCCACACCGATCACACCCGCCAGACCGCCGGCGACCCGGACGTTCTCGACGTCCTTGACCCCGTAGTCCGCGAGCGGGGAATCGGCCGCCGCGTGGTCCTCGACCTTCTCGTCGATGCCCTTGTCGGCTGCCACCTTCTCCAGGCCGTCGGGGCTGGCGGAGGCGTAGAAGGAGACGAAACCGGCCAGCAGGAGCGAGGTCACCAGGCCGGCGATCCAGACCGGGCGCGTGGACGCGGGAGAAGAGGGGGTGGGCGAGGACGGCTCGGCATCGACCAGCTCGCCGCCGACGCGCAGCTTGAGCGGCGCGGAGAGGCCACGGGCGCCGTACACGAGGTCCGGCCGCACGGCCATGACGGCGCCGACCGTGGCGGCGGTGATCACGGCCTCGCCGATACCGATCAGCACGTGGACGCCGACCATCGCGGTCAGGACAGTGCGGATCGGGACGTCGGTGGTGCCACCGATCGCATAGATGAAGGTGAAGGCCGTGGCCGCGGCCGGTACGGAGACCAGTGCCGCGACGAAGGAGGCCGCGGTCACTGAGCTGCGCCTCTTCGGCAGGACCTTCACCAGGCCCCGGAAGAGGGCGTACGCGACGACGACCGTCACGACACCCATGACCGTGATGTTGACCCCGAGCGCGGTGAGGCCGCCGTCCGCGAAGAGGACGCCCTGGAGCAGCAGGACCACGGAGACGCAGAGCACGCCCGTGTACGGCCCGACGAGTATCGCCGCCAGCGCACCGCCGAGCAGATGCCCACTGGTGCCGGCCGCGACCGGGAAGTTGAGCATCTGGACGGCGAAGATGAACGCGGCGACGAGACCGGCCAGCGGCGCGGTCCTGTCTCCCCCATAACCTCCGGCGTGGGAGGTACCCCCAAGCTCCTTGCGCGCGCCGCGCAGGCTGACCGCGACAGCGCCGGCGGCGGCGGAGACGGCGGCGGCGGAGACGGGCAGATCGATGAATCCGTCGGGGACATGCATGGCGGGCTCCGCTTCGGGACAGGCCGCTCGGACCTGGTCGGGCAACCGTCCGATGATGCTCCCTATTGCGAACGTCTTGCAAGTGCGTCTTGACAACAGAAGCAAGTGACGCGGCCGGGGTTTCCGCGGCCAAATATGGGACATTAAGAGACAAACATCAGCAAATGCGAGGAGCCGACCGATGCCATCCACCGTCGAGCCTCCCCCTGTCGTACTCCATGCGAAGGCCCGGATAGTCAACGACGCTCCCTACTACCGGTCGGTGCCCGTATCCCTCCGTTACGACCCCGGGAACGACCTTGATGTCGTGCGTTTCGTCTTTCCCACCGGTATCGAGTGGACCTTCCGCCGCGAGCTCCTCGAGACCGGACTGCGCGTCCCCGCCCGCAGCGGTGATGTCTCGGTCTGGCCGTGCGGCCGCGCCCAGGTGGTCGTGGAGTTCCACTCGCCCGAGGGGGTGGCGGTGATCCAGCTCGACGCACGCCCCCTGCTGCGATTCCTGCTCCGGACATACGCGGAGGTGGCCGCGTCCGCCACCAGTTCGTGACGGACACGGCCACCTCGCGAGCCGTACTGCTCAGCCTCGGACGCCGACGAGCTCCCGCTCCCCGTCGGCCGCCCCGGCGCCCAGCTTCGCCAGCTGCTCGCCCTCGACGTCGACGTTCGGCAGCCCCCGGTCCAGCCAGCGGGGCAGCCACCAGGCCCGGTGACCGAGCAGCGCGAGCACCGCCGGAACGATCGCCATCCGGACCACGAACGCGTCGAAGAAGACGGCGACGGCCAGCCCGAAGCCGATCATCTTCACCATCTGCTCGCTGGAACCGATGAATCCCGCGAAGACCGCGATCATGATCACCGCGGCCGCGCCGACCACACGGGCGCCGTGCCGGAAGCCGGTGACGATCGCCTGGCCGGGCCGCTCCCCGTGGACGTACGCCTCACGCATCCGCGTGACCAGGAAGACCTCGTAGTCCATGGCGAGACCGAACACGACGCCGACCATGAAGATCGGCATCATCGACATGACCGGGCCGGTCTGCTCGACGCCGAACACGGAACCCAGCCAGCCCCACTGGAAGACCGCGACGACCGCGCCGAGCGCGGCGACCACCGAGAGCAGGAAGCCGAGCGCCGCCTTGAGCGGGACGAGGACGGACCGGAAGACGACCATCAGCAGCAGGAACGCCAGGCCGACCACGAGTCCCAGATAGGGGACGAGCGCGTCGTTCATCCGCTGCGAGAAGTCGATGTTCATCGCGGTGGCACCGGTGACATGGACGTTCTCGCCGCTGGTGTCCCGGATGGTGTGGACGAGGTCCTCGGTCTCGGTGGAGCTCGGCCGGTCCTTCGGGATGACGGTGATCATCGCCGTGTCGCCGGCCTTGTTGTACGTGGCCGGGGTGACGGCCGCGACCCCGTCGAGGCCGGAGATCTCCTTGGCGGTGCTGTCCGTCGTGGCCTTGTCGCCGTCCACCACGACGAGCAGCGGTCCGTTGAAGCCCGGCCCGAAGCCGTCGGAGAGCCGGTCGTACGCCTTGCGCTGGGTGGTGCTGGTGGGCTGGGAACCGTCGTCCGGCAGTCCGAGCTCGAGCGACGTGGCGGGTACGGCGACGGCGCCGAGGCCGATGACACCCGTGAGCAGCACGGTGACCGGGCGGCGCAGCACGAACCTGGCCCAGCGGGTGCCCATGTTGGGCTTGTCGTCCGGGGCGTGGGCGGCCTTGCCCTTGCGGGCCTTGCGGCCGAGCACCCGCTTGCCGGCGAAGCCCAGCAGCGCCGGGATCAGAGTGAGCGCGATGAGGACGGCGATCGCGACCGTACCGGCCGCCGCGAAGCCCATCTTGCTGAGCATCGGGATGTTGGCGACGGCGAGGCCGACCAGGGCGATGACGACGGTGAGTCCGGCGAACACGACGGCGGAGCCGGCGGTGCCGACCGCGCGTCCGGCGGCCTCCTCGTGGTCCCGGCCCTCTGCCAGCTCGGCGCGGTAACGGGAGACGATGAAGAGGGCGTAGTCGATGCCGACCGCGAGACCGATCATCGTCGCGAGGGTGGCCGTGGTCGAACCGAGGTCGAGGCTGTTCGCGAGGGCCGTGATCGTGGAGACGCCGATGCCGACGCCGATGATCGCGGTGAGCAGCGGCAGCCCCGCCGCCACCAGCGAGCCGAAGGTGATGACGAGGACGACGGCGGCGATTCCGACACCGATGACCTCGGAGGCCCCGGTCTCGGGCGCGGCCTGCAGCGCGTCACCGCCGATCTCGACGGTCAGCCCGGAGTCCTCGGCCTCCTCGCCGGCGTCGGTCAGGGCCTCCCGGTCCTTCTCGGTCAGCTCCATGCCGCTGACCTTGTAGGAGACCTGGGTGTAGGCGACGGTGCCGTCCTGGCTGATCGCCTTGGCCTGGTACGGGTCGACGACCGACGCGACCTGGTCCGAACCGGACCTGAGCTCGGCGACGACCTTCTTGACCTCGGCCTTGTGGGCCGGGTCGGTCATCTTCCGCCCTTCGGGGGCCTTGAAGACGACCCGTGCGGTGGCCCCGTCGGCGCTCGTACCGGGGAAGCGCTCGTCGATGAGGTCGAAGGCCTTCTGCGCCTCCGTGCCCGGCATGGAGAACGAGCTGGACGCGGCGGTCGGCGCGGAAGCCGCCCCGACGCCGGCTATCGCGAGCAGGGCCACCCACACCAGGGCGACGAGCCGTCGGCGGCGGAAGGCGAACCGCCCGAGTTTGTACAGGAACATGGCCACGAGTACGGACTCCCGATCAGGTCGTGGGACAGCAAGAGGGCAGGAATGACCAGCCCGACGACGTGAGCGGTGCGCGTCAGGTGGGGCTTTGCGGGTGGTGGTGCGGGAGGGGAGGGTCAGGCGCGGCGGGCGGGGAGACCCGGTGCGGGGAGCAGGGCGGTGTCCGGACCGTGCTCCTGTGGGAGCGGGCCCTCGGGGCGGTCCGGTGTCACCGGACGCCCAGAGCGGGAATCACCACGGCGTCCAGGTAGCTGCGCAGGAACTCCTGGCTCATGGGCTCGTCCTTGATCAGTGGATGGGCGACGAAGGCGCCGACCAGCATGTGCGAGAGGAACTCGAGTGCGGGATTGTCCGCCTCGATCTCGCCCCGGTCGATCGCCCGCTGCAGCATCGCGTCGAGCCCGGTGATCTCGGGTTCGATGAACAGCTCGCGCAGCGCCTGCAGCAGATCGTCGTTCTCGTGGACCGCCCGGGTGAGACCCCGCATCAGCGCGGTGTCCCGCTCCATCTGGCAGTCGTCGCTGAGCGTCACCATCTCGTGGAAGTCGCCGCGCAGGCTGCCGGTGTCGATCTCCGAGACATCCACCGGCTTGCTGTGCCGCAGCGACATGGCGACCAGCTCCGGCTTGCTCCCCCACTGGCGGTAGAGGGTGGCCTTGCTGGAGCGGGTACGGGCGGCGACGGCGTCCATGGTCAGGGCGTCGTAGCCGACCTCTCGCAGGAGGTCGAGCACCGCGTTGTACAGCTCGGCCTCGCGCTCCGGCGTGAGCCTTGTGCGTGCCACCGCCATACCGACCTCCCGAACGAAACTGTTTCGTACAGTTCGAGGTTACCCCTCCCTCCAGCGAAACGAAACCGTTTCGTACGTGTGCTGGGCCACAAGGGGGCGCTTATGTCCCCGCCCCGCTCCGGCCGACCGCACGAGTCCTGTCCCACGAGTTGCCGCGGCTCCCTTGCACGGAAAGCATTGGAAGGTGAGTGAAGACGTGGCATACCTCCGCTTCCCGCATCTGTACGACGAGTTGCTGTGCTTCGCGGCCGAGGACGATCTCTGGATCGCCCCCCTCGCCCCGGAAGGCCGACGCCCGGGCCGCGCCTGGCGGATCACCGTCGACAGGACGAGGGTGGGCCACCCACGCTTCTCCCCGGACGGGCGCCACATCGCGTACACGACCTGGCGCAGCCTGGACCCCGAGATCCATCTGGCGCCGGTCGACGGCGGCCCCGCTCGACGGCTCAGCTACTGGGGCTCGACCGACACCCGGGTGTGCGGCTGGGACCCGGACGGCAACATCCTCGCCGTCTCCTCGCACGGCCAGCCCTTCTCGTACTTCTCGTGGGCCTACAAGGTGCCGACCGACGGCGACCCCGGCAAACGCCTCCCCTGGGGGCCCGTCGCCGACATCGCGGTCGCCGACGTCGACGGCTGCCACCGCACCCTCCTGCTCACAGGAAAGCCGCCGCACGAACCGGCGGCGTGGAAGCGGTACCGGGGCGGGGCCATGGGGCGGCTGTATCTGCACGGCGAGCGGCTGCTGCCCGACATCGGGGGCCATCTGGACTGCTGCATGTTCGTGGACGGCCGTATCGCCTTCCTCTCGGACCACGAGGGCGTGGGCAATCTCTACTCCTGCCTCCCCGACGGCACCGATCTGCGCCGCCACACCGACCACGACGCCTTCTACGCCCGGCACGCCTCCAGCGACGGACGCCGTGTCGTCTACCAGTGCGCCGGCGATCTGTGGATCGTCGACGACCTGGCGCCGGACGCGGAGCCGCGCAAGCTCGACGTACGGCTCGGGGGACCACGGGCCGGGCGACGGCCGTACCAGGTCCCCGCCGCCACCAACGTCGACGCGATCGCGGTGGACACGACCGGCCGTGCCAGCGCCGTCTCCGTGCGCGGCAGCCTGTACTGGCTCACGCACCGGGACGGCCCCGCGCGGACGATCGCGGACACCCCGGGCGTGCGGGTGCGGCTGCCCGAGATGCTCGGCGGCGGCGGACAGGTCGCCTATGTCACCGACGCCGAGGGCGACGACGCGCTGGAGATCGCGTATCTGCCGAGGGCGACCGGCGACCGGGAGCCGCGGCGGCTCGCCTCCGGGGAGCTGGGCCGGGTACTGGAGCTGAAATCGGACCCGGCCGGGCAGCGCGTCGCGGTCGCCTCGCACGACGGACGGCTGCTCCTCGTCGACGTCTCAGAGGAGCCGGCGTCCGAGGAGCCGGCGTCCGAGCGGCCGTCCTCCGCCGCGGCGGAGGACGCCGGGGGCACGGCCCGTACCGACGATGCCCCGGACACCTCGGAGGGCGAGGAGTCCGGCGGCAAGGGGTCCGGGGGCGAGGAGTCCGGGGGCGAGGAGTCCGGCAGCGTCTCCACCGCAGCCCCCGGTGAAGGCCGGGTCACCGAGGTGATCCGCTCCGACAACGGCCCTGTCCGCGATCTCGCGTTCTCCCCGCACGGGAACTGGCTGACCTGGTCGCATCCGGGCATCGGACGCTCCCTGCGGCAGATCAAGATGGCGCGCATCGACGGGCCGGAGCCCCGCACGGTCGTCGACGTCACCAACGGCCGCTTCGAGGACGAGAATCCCGTCTTCACCCGCGACGGCCGCTATCTGGCCTTCCTCTCATGGCGCGGCTTCGACCCGGTGTACGACGTGCACACCGGGGATCTGTCGTTCCCGCTGGGCTGCCGCCCCTATCTGGTGCCCCTGTCGTCGGCGACACCGTCGCCCTTCGCCCTGCTGCCGGACGGGCGTCCGGCCGCCGGGGGCCTGGATCCGACGGACGCCGACACGGGGGAGGGCACGGCCATGGTGGAGGTGGAGGGCCTGGGCAACCGTGTCACGCCCTTCCCGGTGTCCGCCTCCAAGTACTCGGCGCTGTACCCGGTCAGCGGCGGCGGTCTCGTCTGGCTGCGGTGGCCGATCTCCGGCGCGCTCGGCGAGACGTTCGCCAATCCCGCCGACCCCTCTCCCCGGCCGACGCTGGAGTACTTCGACATCGTCAAGGCCCGCAGGACCGAACTCGTCCAGCATCTCGACTCGTTCGCGGTGAGCGGCGACGGGACGCGGCTGGTGGTCATGGACGACGGCGATCTGCGGGCGGTGCCCGCGAACGAGCTGGGGGACAGCGACTCGACCGTCTACATCGATCTGCGCCGGATCCTGCACGAGGTGGACCCGCCCGCGGAGTGGCGTAGCGCGTACGCGGAGGCGGGGCGGCTGACCCGGGCCTACTTCTGGGAGCCCGGAATGTGCGGCATCGACTGGGACGGGGTGCTGGAGCAGTACCGTCCCCTGGTCGAACGGGTCGCCTCGCCCGACGAGTTCGCCGATCTGCTCCGGGAGGTGCTGGGCGAGCTGGGCACGTCGCACGCGTACGTCACTCCCGCGCGCCGCAACGAGGGACCGCCGCACTACCAGCGGGCGATCGGCCTCCTCGGCGCCAATCTGGCGCGGCGGGAGGAGGGCTGGGTCGTCACGCGGATCCTGCCCGGCGACTCGTCCGACTCCAAGGCCCGCTCCCCGCTGGCCGGTACGGGCATCCGCGAAGGAGCAGTGCTCACCCATGTCGACGGCCGGCCCGTGGACCCGGTGGCCGGCCCCTATCCGCTGCTTGCCGCGGCCGGCGGCACGACCGTGGAACTGACCTTCCGCCCGCCCGAGGGCGAAGGCCCCGCACGCCGCGTGGCGATCGTGCCGCTGGTGGACGAACGGCCCTTGCGCTACCAGGACTGGGTCGCCAAACGCCGTGCGGTCGTACGGGAGATGAGCGGCGGCAGCTGCGGGTATCTGCACATCCCGGACATGGGCGGCTCGGGCTGGGCGCAGTTCAACCGCGACGTGCGCATGGAGGTGTCGCGTCCCGCGCTCATCGTGGACGTACGGGGCAACGCGGGCGGGCACATCAGCGAGTTGGTCATCGAGAAGCTCAGCCGCAAGATTCTGGGCTGGGACCTGACGCGCAACGCCCAGCCCGTCTCGTACACCTCGAACGCACCGCGCGGCCCGGTCGTCGCGCTCGCCGACGAGGCGACCTCGTCGGACGGCGACATGATCACGGCCGCGTGCAAGCTGCTGGACATCGGTCCCGTGGTCGGCCAGCGCACCTGGGGCGGAGTCGTCGGGATGACCGGGCGGCACCGGCTCGGGGACGGAACGGTGATCACGGTGCCGATGAACGCGGCATGGTTCAACGAGTACGCCTGGTCGGTCGAGAACCACGGCGTGGACCCGGACATCCACGCCGAACGCCCCCCGCTCGACTGGGCCGAGGGGAAACGGACCGACCTCGACACCGCGGTCCGGGTGGCACTCGAACTCCTCGATGCGCGTCCTCCGGCCACGCCTCCCGGATACGACGACGTCCCGGACCTCCGCCGCCCGAAACTTCCGCCTCGGCCGACGTGACGGCCGACGTGACCCGGAGCGCCGCGCGGTCCGTGGACGTGACGCAGCGCGGTGGACGCAGCCCGATGCACGGACCGCGACACGGATGATCGCGGTGCACGGATGATCGCGGTGCACGGATGATCTCGGTGCACGGATCGCCGCGCATGCAAGGGGCGCACCCCGTGCACAGGGTGCGCCCCTTCGTCGGCCCCGACGTCAGGCGTCGTGGTCCCGGTCGAAGCGGTCCTGGGACTCCTGCTGGATCCGGATCGCCTCGTCGTTCATCTCCCGCGGCTGCTGCTTCGAGCGCGGCTGCTGCTTCCCTCGCGGCTGCTGCGAGCGCTGCTCGGACCGCGGCTGCTCCGGACGCGGCTGCTCGGGACGAGGCTTCTCGGGACGGGGCTGTTGCGAGCGCTGCGAGGCCTCGTGCCTGGCGTTGCCCGGCTTCTGCCTGCCCTGCTCCGCGAGCTGATCGGCCTTGTCCTTGAACTGGTCCTGAATACCCATCTGGTTCACTCCTGGAAGGGTGTGAGGGGGGAGGGGGCCTTCACCGGGCCCCGGCCTCGACCAGCCTGGCACGCACCGACATACCTCGCATTTCGATCAACTACGCTCCGTGCGCTCCTTCTCGTCGGCGGCGCCGCCCGCACCCACAAGGCCCTTGCGGACCCCGGCCAGCCGCGGCTCGAAGCGCCGCATCTCGCGCTGTCCGACCGCCGCGACGATTCCCGGAAGGTACCCGCGCACCGACTGCATTCCGCCCAGCCACCACTGCGCGTACACATGGGCCTTGCGCCGCTCGATCCCGGCGACGATCCGGTCGACGGCGGGCCCCAGCGGATAGGTGCGGTTCCCCGGCCACGGCAGCCGCTGCCGCAGCTCCCGCATCACGTCGTCCTGGTCGGCGCCACGCACCATGTCGGTGTCGGTCCAGGAGAGGTAGCCGATGCCGACCTTGACGCCCTTGTAGCCGACCTCGGCACGCAGACTGTGCGCGAAGGCCTCGACTCCCGACTTGGAGGCGCAGTACGCCGTCATCATCGGCGCCGCAGTGATCGCGGCGAGCGAGGCGATCTGCAGGAAGTAGCCCCGGCTCTCCGTCAGCACCGGCAGGAACGCGCGGCAGGTGACCGCGCTGCCGATCAGATTGACCTCGATCACCCGCCGCCATGCGTCCGGGTCGGACTCGGCGAACGGCCCGCCCGACGCCACGCCCGCGTTGGCGACGACGATGTCGACCTTGCCGAACCGCTCCTTGACCTCCTGCGCGACCCTCGCCATCGCCTCATGGTCGGTGACATCGGCGTGCCAGTGGTCGCAGTCCGTGTGCAGCCGGCCCGCGACGTCCTTCAGCGCGTCCGGTTCGAGTCCGACGAGCGCGACCTTCGCGCCGCGCGCGGACAGCTTGCGGGCGAGCAGCTCGCCGACGCCCCGTGCCGCACCGGTGACGACAGCGACCTGGCCTTCAAGGCTGACCCTGCTCATACGGCCCCCTCCTTCTGGTTCGCCTGCTGCCCGGCCGACTCGCGTGCGTCGTCCACGGGCACCTTCCTCAGGTATACGTCCACGAGCCCGCGGATCTGCGCGGTGACGGCGTCGGGTGCCTCCACCGGGGTCATGTGCCCCATGCCGGCGAGCTCGACCAGGCCCACGCACTCGGGCAGGCCGGCGGCGAGCGCACGGGCGTGCACGATCGGGGTGAGCCGGTCGGCGGTGCCGGAGATCACCGCGGTGGGAACGGTCAACTCGCCCACACCCGCCTCGAGATCGAGCCCGGCGAGGACATGCGCCCAGGCCACCCGGGTCGCACGGCGGCAGGCGTGGACGATGCGGGCGCACTCGGCCACCTTCTCCGGCGCCGAGCCCGGGCCCATCGTCGCGTACCGCAGAATCCGCTTGGAGACCGGAGTGACCGGGCCGAGCGGTGCGCGCGATCCGAGGATCGCACCGGTGATCCGTGTGCGCACGCGACCCGGCCGGATCGGCAGCACCAGGGACTCGTCGATCAGCCGGGAACTACCGGTGCTGCACAGCAGTGCGGCGGCCGCGTGCTCCGTGAACTTCGGCCTCCCGGCGGCCGCCATGAGCGTCATTCCGCCCATGGAGTGCCCGGCCAGCACGGCCTTCGTGCCGGGCTCCAGCGCGGCGGCGAGCACGGCCTCCAGGTCGTCGGCGAGGGCGCCGGTGCTGTGGCCGGCCTTCGCCACGGCCGGGGTACGGCCGTGGCCACGCTGGTCGTACGCGATCACGCGGTGATCGGGGGCCAGCTCCCGTATCTGCGGCGCCCAGAACTGGGTCGAACAGGTCCAGCCGTGGGCGAGGACCACGGCGGGCGCGTCCTCGGGGCCGTGCAGCTCCACGTGGATGCGCGAGCCGTCGGCGGAGACCGCGGTCAGTTCACGGGCGGCGACCGGCGGGGCGGCGACGGCCCCCGCCGGCCGCTTCGTCAGACGGCTCACTTCGCCTCCTCCGTGACCAGCTCGGACGCCTTCGCCTGCGCGGTTGCGCCGGACCCCTTGCGCGGGGGGCGGATCACCTCGTACTCCGCGAGGTCCACCTCCCGTGTCCGGCGCCTGAACTCCCCTGTCGTACCGGGCCAGATGGTGGTGTTCCGGCCGCTCGCGTCCAGATACCAGCTGGTGCAGCCGCCCGTGTTCCAGACCGTGCGCTTCATCCGCTCCTGCACCCGCCGGTTCCAGGCGCCGACGGCGGACGGCCGCGCACCGAGCGCCACCCGGCCGCCGAGCACGCCCAACTGCCGCATGTAGTCCGCCATGTAGTTCAGCTGGGACTCGATCATCAGGATCATCGAGCTGTTCCCGAGGCCGGTGTTGGGGCCGATGATCGTCATCCAGTTGGGGAAGCCCGCGGCGGTCGCGCCGCGCAGTGCCTCCATGCCGCCCTTCCACGCCTCGGCGAGCGTGATTCCCTCCGCGCCCACCACCCGCTCGGCGATCGGCATGTCGGTGACGTGGAAGCCGGTGCCGAAGATGATCACGTCGGCCTCGGTCTCCGTCCCGTCGGCGGCGACGAGCGTCGAGCCGCGCACCTCGACCAGTCCCGACGCGACGACATCCACATTCGGCCTGGCGAGCGCCGGGTAGTACTCGCTGGACAGCAGGATCCGCTTGCAGCCGATCCGGTAGGACGGGGTCAGCTTCGCCCGCAGCGCCGGATCCTTGACGGCCTTGGCCATGTTGGCCCTGGCGAAGGCCTCGATGAGGCCGAGCTCGTTCGGCCTCTTGGTGAACGCGCTGACCTGCAACTCCCTGATGCCCCACAGCAGTCCGCGGCGCGCGCTCCCGGTGAACGGCAGCTGCCGGTGCAGCCAGCGCTCGATTCCGCTGATCCGCCGGTCGATGCGCGGCATCACCCACGGCGGTGTGCGCTGGAACAGTGTCAGCTTCCCGGCCTCCGGCTGGATCGCCGGCACGATCTGGATCGCGGAAGCGCCGGTCCCGATCATCGCGACGCGCTTCCCGCGCAGGTCGTAGTCGTGGTCCCAGCGGGCCGAGTGGAAGACCTTGCCGGGGAACCCGTCGAGGCCGGGAATCCCGGGGATCTTCGGGTCGGAGAGCGGACCGGTGGCCGAGACCACCACATCCGCGGTCAGCGTCCCCCCGGACGTCTCGATCTCCCAGCGCAGTTCGTCGCCGTCCCAGCGCATCATCGTCACTTCATGGTTGAAGCGGATGTGCGGGCGGAGCCGGAAGGTGTCGGTGACATGCTCCAGATACGCCCGGATGTGCTCCTGACCGGAGAAGGTGCGTGGCCAGTCGGGGTTGGGCGCGAACGAGAACGAGTAGAGGTGGGACGGTACGTCACAGGCGCACCCGGGATAGCTGTTGTCGCGCCAGGTGCCGCCGACCGAGTCCGCCCGCTCCAGGACGACGAAGTCGGTGATCCCCTCGCGGCGCAGCCGGACGGCGGCGCCGAGGCCACCGAATCCGGATCCGATCACCGCCACTCGCACATGCTCGTGATGGCCCATGCCGCTCCGCCTCCCGCAAGACTTCCGCCGAACCCCGCCAGCAATCACTGGCATGGTGGGGAGATTAGGGCCTCGGCATACCGAGCGGTAGAGGTCGGACCGAACAAGTTACCGGCGGTACAACATAGGCTTGCCGACGTGACGGACGAGCAGCGCAAGGATAGCGAGACCCGCGAGTACCGCATGGAGGAGCTGGCCAAGGAGGCCGGCATCACGGTGCGCACCCTGCGCTTCTACCGTGAGCGGGGACTGATCCCGCCACCTCGCAGGGAAGGCCGGATCGCCTGGTACGACGATCACCACCTGGCCCGCCTGCGCACCATCACGGCGCTGCTCGAACGCGGCCATACCCTCAGCGGAATCGCCGACCTGGCAGAGGCCTTCGACAGCGGACGGAACGTCGGGGAGGTCCTCGGCCTCGGCGAACCGACCGAGGAGACCCCCGTACGCCTCACCCCCGAGGAGCTCGCCGACTACTTCGAGGGCGAGGTCACCCCGGAGAATCTCGCCGCCGCGCTCGACCTCGGCTATCTGGCGACCGACGGCGAGGAGATCGTCCACATCAGCCGGCGGCTGCTCGACGTCTCCGCCGCGCTGGTGAAGGAAGGCGTCCCACTGGCAGCGGTGCTGGCGGCGGGCCGCGAGGTGCGCCGCCACGCCGAGTCGCTGGCCGGGCTCTTCACCGATCTGCTGCGTACGCATGCCGCCGAGAGCGACATACCCCGGCTCCGCCCGCTGGCCAAGAGCGTCGTGGAGGCCGAGCTGTCGATGGCCATGGACCGGCGCCTGCGCGAGGAGCCCTCGGAGCCCGGGCCCGGGTAGGCCCGGACCGGCCCGCGGGCCCGAACACGACCGCCGCCGGGCACACGCGGCCGACAAGCCACGGCCCACCGGCACGCACTGCAGCGCCCGACACCAAGCCCGTTGGGGGTGCCCCGGACAGAGTCCGGGCGAGATTGAGGACGGCCGCACCGGCCCACCAACCCGGTCCGGTCCGGTCCGGTCCGGTCAACCGACCTGGCGCCAGGTGACCGCGCACCCCGCACCCCGCACCCTGGGACGGGGATCGCCCCCGTCAGAGCCCCGCGCGCCCGAGCCCGACGGCCACGCAGAACCGCGCGCCACACCGGCGGAAGCGACCCGCAGCCCACACCCGGCCGGCACGGCCCAGGCCGCAGGCCAAAGCCCGGCGGCCACGCAGAACCGCGCGCCGCACAGGCGAGCGCGGTGGCCGCCCGCTACAGCTCGAAGACCGCCGTCACCGGCGCGTGGTCGCTCCATCGCTCACCATGGCTCGCCGCCCGCTCCACGTACGCCTTCACGCACTTCCCGGCGAGCCGGGGCGTCGAGACCAGCAGGTCGATACGCCAGCCGGTGTCGTTGTCGAAGGCGCGTCCCCGGTACGACCACCACGAGTACGGCCCCTCCTGGCCGGGGTGCATCGCGCGGACGACGTCGACGTATCCGGCACCGGACCCGTCCTCGCCGTAGACCCGGCCGAGCCAGTCGCGCTCCTCCGGAAGGAAGCCGGAGTTCTTCCGGTTGCCCTTCCAGTTCCTGAGGTCGGCCTCCTGGTGGGCGATGTTCCAGTCGCCGCAGACGAGCGCATCGCGGCCGTCGGCCGCCGCCCGCTCCCTCAGGGTCTTGAGGTACGGCAGGAACTCGCCCATGAAGCGGTACTTCTCGTCCTGCCGCTCGGTGCCGACCTCGCCCGAGGGGAGGTAGAGGCTGGCCACCGTGACGCCGGGCAGGTCGATCTCGACGTACCGGCCGGTGCCGTCGAACTCCTCGCTGCCGAAGCCGGTGCGCACCGCGTCAGGCTCGCGCCGCGAGTAGACGGAGACACCCGCCCGGCCCTTGGCGGCGGCGGGGACGTGGACCACATGCCAGCCCTCGGGGTCACGCACGTCCTCGGGGAGTTGGTGCGCCTCGGCCCGCACCTCCTGCAGGCAGACGACATCGGCGGAGGTCTGCGCCAGCCATTCGGTGAAACCCTTCTTGGCGGCGGCGCGCAGACCGTTCACATTCACGGTGGTCACGGTGAGCATCCAGGCACCCTATCCGAGACCCCTGATACGCATACATGTACGATAGTCGGCATGAATATCCGGCCGACTGCCTTCGACCACCCCGACGCCGTCAAGCTCAACGACCAGGTGCAGCTCGAATACGCCACGCGGTACGGCGACCCCGGGGGCGATGCCACCCCACTCGGCCCGGCGATGTTCCTTCCGCCGCACGGACTCTATCTGCTCGCTTACGACGAACTAGGGCGCCCGGTGGCCACGGGCGGCTGGCGCACCCAGGACACGAACGCCGAGGGGTACGCGGACGGCGACGCCGAGCTGAAGCGGATGTATGTCGTCCCCGAGGCGCGCGGGCTCGGGCTGGCCCGCCGGATGCTGGCCGCGCTGGAGGAGGACGCCCGAGCGGCGGGCCGGATCCGGATGGTGCTGGAGACCGGCACGGCACAGCCGGAGGCGATCGCGCTGTACACGTCCAGCGGCTATGAGCCGTGTGTGAAGTTCGGCCACTACCGGCACTACAAAACCAGCCGTTGCTTCGCGAAACCGCTCACGTAGGAAGCTCGCGCGGCAACCGGCCGCCCTCGCACGAACAGGAAAGGGCCTGACGCGCTCCTGACAGAACCAGTGCCTCCGTGGCACTCTGCCTCACGCACGCCGATCCGCACCGTTCTCATCCCCCACCTGCCTCGGCAGAAGGAGACATGCGTGAGACGCCATCGCACAGCCGCAGCCGTTCTGTTAGCCGTCGGCACTCTGCTCACCGGCGGTCTGACGACCGCCACCGCGGCCAACGCGGCCGCCCCCGCACCCACCCCCCTCCCGGCCCACAGCGCCTCGGCCGCCGACCAGCACAAGGCCCGCACCTTCTGGACCGCGGACCGGATGCGCAACGCGACGCCGCTCGATCTGCTGCTCACCCCGAGCGCCGCGAAGACCCTCAAGGCCCCGAAGTCCCAGGGAGCGACGACGACCGTCGCACCCGCGGCCCCCACCGCCTTCCCGCAGGCGGGCGGCCCCTGGACCGGCGGCGGCTCCGTCGTGAAGACCTCCGGCCGCGTGTTCTTCAGCTTCCAGGGCCGTACAGCTTCCTGCTCCGGAAACGCCGTGACCAGCCAGAACGCCAGCACCATCGTCACGGCTGGGCACTGCGTCAAGTACCAGGGCAGCTGGCACACCAACTGGGTCTTCGTGCCCGCGTACAACAACGGCCAGGCCCCGTACGGTCAGTGGACCGCGTCCAAGACACTCACCACGCCGCAGTGGGAGGCCACAGAGGACATCAACTACGACATCGGCATGGCGGTCGTCGCCCCGCTGAACGGCCAGAAGCTCACCGCAGTCACCGGCGCGCAGGGCATCCAGTTCAACGGCGGCTACAACAAGCAGATGTACGCCTTCGGCTTCCCCGCCGCGTCCCCGTACGACGGCACGAAGCTGATCTACTGCAGCGGCAACAGCTCGAAGGACTGGCTGTTCTCGCAGGATCACAGTCTCGGCTGCAACATGACCGGCGGCTCCAGCGGCGGTCCCTGGTTCACCGGCTTCAGCGAGTCGGCCGGCACGGGACTGCAGGTCTCCGTGAACAGCTTCGGCTATGTCTTCCTGCCGAACCGGATGTTCGGCCCGTACTTCGGCAATGACGCGAAGGCGCTGTACGACAAGGCGCAGGTGTCCTGAGGCACTTCGACGGGGCGGCCGACGGGGTTCATCCCTCGCCGGTCGCCCCCTTGCCACGTCGGCCGGCCGGTGCTTCCGACGATCCTGCGTCACACGGACCGGACGCCACCGCGGCCGGTGCGACGCTGCGCGGAGTCGGCGGCCTGCCCCTCCCCCAGCCCCGTGACGATCGTGCGGGCGATGTCGAGCGTGAGCCGCTGCCAGGGGTCGCGCGGGTCACGCCCCGTGAGGTCGAGAACGCGACGGAGGCGGTAGCGCAGGGACTGCGGGTGCAGATGCAGGACGCGGGCCGCGGCATTGGCGGAGCCGGTGCCGATGTACACGGTGAGGGCTTCGAGAAGGTGCCGCTGGCCGGGGTGGGCCAGCGGACCGAGGACGAGGCGCCCGACCCGGTCCGGGGTCGCCGCCGGATGCCCGGCGAGCAGGGCGAGGACATGGGCGTCCGCTTCAGTGAGAATCCGCCCGGGGTGGTGTGCGTGCGCGGGCGCGGTGTCCAGGGCGTCGGCGGCGAGACGGTGGGCGACAGCGATACGGTCCAGGCTCTCACCGGAGATCACGCAGCCGCGCCAGCCCCGCTCCCGCAAAGCCTCCGGCGCCGAGTCGGCGGCCTTGGCAGGAAGCAGGAGCACGGCACGCGAGCCACGGGCGGTCGCGAGCGGCGTGACCCCGCCACCGCGCTCCCCGAGCGCGGCGAGCAGCCCGGCGGCGGCGTCCGGCGTGATGTGCGGGCGGCCGGTCGCATCGGCGGACTCCCCCACCAGCAGGCAGTAGGGGTCGGGCAGTTGGACGCCCAGCCGGGCCGCCCTGTCGGTCAGCGCCCCGACCGACGCGTGCCGCCCCGCGATCAGGTCGTCGAGGAGCACCCGCAGGGCCTGCTCACGGTCGCCCGCGAGATGCTCGCTCATCGCGGCGTACTCCGCGGCCATCACCTCGGAGAGCGTGTCGACGGCGTTCAGCAGGTGCCGCGCGAGCGCGAAGGCGTCGTCGGCGGCGAGCCGGGGCGCGTGCGCGGCGACCTGGTCGGAGATCACGGCCGCCGCGACCCGGTACGCGCGCAGCACCGCCTGCACGGGGCGACCGTCCGCGGCCCTGGCCGCCGCGATCCCTCGGAACCGCCGCAGGTCCGCCGGTTCGAGCGCGCCGTCGGTGGCCCACACGTACAGCAGCCGCTCGAGCGCCCACGCGGCGATGGCCCGCACCTCCGGCAGCCGGCTGCCGTCGAGGGCGGCATACGCCGGGACCTGCTCGTGCACCGCTCCGACGATGGCCTCGACGACCCGTGGATCGTCGACCAGCCCCTTCATCACGTGCTCCCGCTGACTTGTCACACCGTGATAGTCGCAGCGGCCCGACGTGCGCACCACCATGGACGGTGCTTGTCACTGTCGCCAGGATCGGCTCGACAGCGCAGTCTCACGCGGTCTCAGGGACGAGAGGCGGGACGAACGGATGGCGACGACGCCGCACTGGGCGGACTTCCAGTACGAGATCTATCTGAACGGCATGACGGGAGCCGTGCCCCGGCTGCCCACCGATCTGACCCGGCTGGAGGAGCTGGCCGAGCACCGGCTGCCGCCCGGCCCGTTCGGCTATGTGGCGGGAAACGCGGGCAGCGGCAGCACCACCCGCGCCAACCGCGCGGCCCTCGACCGCTGGCGCATCGTGCCGCGCATGCTGCGCGATGTGCACCAGCGCGATCTTTCGGTCGAGCTGCTGGGGCGCCCGGTACCGGCTCCGCTGGCCCTCGCGCCCGTGGGCGTGCTGTCGATCATGCACCCGGACGCGGAATGCGCCGCCGCGCGTGCGGCCTCGGCGCGCGGAGTGCCGTACATCCTGTCCTCGGCGTCCAGTACGCCGATGGAGCAGGTCGCCGAGGCCATGGGCGACGGGGAGCGGTGGTTCCAGCTGTACTGGGCCAAGGACCGCGACGTGACCGCGAGTTTCCTGGCGCGGGCCAAGGAATCGGGGTACACCACCCTGTTCGTCACCCTCGACACCCCGCTGCTCGCCTGGCGCCCACGCGACCTCGACCAGGCGTACCTGCCGTTCCTCCACGGCGTGGGCACCGCCAACTACTTCAGCGACCCCGCGTTCCGGGCCGGCCTCGCCAAGCCGGTGCACGAGGACCCGAACGCGGCCGTGGCGCACTTCGTGGGGATGTTCGCCGACCCCGCCAAGACCTGGCCGGACCTCGCCTTTCTGCGCGAGCACTGGGACGGCCCGATCGTCCTCAAGGGCATCCTCCACCCGGACGACGCCCGCCGCGCGGCCGACTCCGGCATGGACGGCGTGGTGGTCTCCAACCACGGCGGCCGGCAGGTCGCGGGCTCCGTGGCCGCGGCCGACGCCCTGCCTCTCGTGGCCGAGGCGATCGGCGACCGGCTGACCGTGCTCTTCGACAGCGGCGTCCGCACGGGCGACGACATCTTCAAGGCCCTCGCGCTCGGCGCCCGTGGGGTGCTGCTGGGCCGCCCGTACGCCTACGGCCTCGGTCTCGACGGCCAGGCGGGCGTCGATCACGTCATCCGCTGTCTGCTCGCCGAGTTCGACCTCACCCTGGCCCTGTCCGGCCACACGGGCCCCGGCTCGCTGAGCCCCGACGACCTCATGAAGGAATCCGCATGACCACCACCAAGAACGTCCTGGCCGTCATCTCCCCGCATGTCGGGGGCCGTACGGCAGGAGCGGCCCTCGCCGGTCTGCTCCCAGGCGCCCGGGTGACCGTGGTCGAGGCGGCGGACGAGGACCCCGGCGCACTGCGCGAGGCGCACGCCGTCATCACCGCCCTCGCACCCGTGACGGCCGACCACATCGCCGCCGCCCCCGCGCTGGAGGTCATCCAGTGCGCCAGCCACGGCTACGACTACGTCGACGAGGACGCCGCCCGCGCCCGTTCCGTCCCGGTCTGCAACATCGGCTCCAGCGGCGCGGAGAAGCAGAACGTCGCCGAGCAGACCTTCGCCCTGATGCTCGCCCTCGCCAAGCAGCTGATCCCGGCCCACACCGCTCTCGTGGACGCCGACTGGGCCCTGCCGCGGTTGCAGCAGTCGATCACCGAGCTCTCCGGCAAGACCCTGGGCGTCGTCGGCCTCGGCCGGATCGGCGAGGAAGTCGCCCGCCGCGCGGTCGCGTTCGACATGAACATCCTCTACACCGCCCGCCAACGCGTCCCGGAGGAGACCGAAGCCCGCCTCGGCAACGCCCGCTTCGTCCCCCTCGACGAACTCCTGCGCGCCTCCGACTACATCAGCCTCCACGCACCCCTGACCGACGCCACCCGCAACCTCATCGACGCCGAACGCCTCGCCCTCCTCAAGCCCACGGCCTTCCTCGTCAACACCGCCCGCGGCGCCCTCGTCGACCAGGACGCCCTCGCCGACGCCCTCGAGGCCGGCACCCTCGCGGGCGCGGGCATCGACGTCTTCGACCCCGAGCCCCCGACCTCCGCCCTGCGTCTGCTCAAGTCCCCGAACGTGGTCCTCTCCCCCCACGTCGGCGGCGTCACCCGTGAAACCCTGGTCCGTATCGCCCTGGCCGCGGTTCAGAACGTCCTCGATCACATCGACGGCAAGCCGCTGCGGGACGTCGTGGCGTAGGCCACGCCCCCTCGGCGGCTTCCTCGTCGGCGGCTTCCTCGTCGGCGGTTTCCTCTGGCGCGACGCGGAAGGACCGGGCGCCACGAGGGCGTCCGGTCCCTTTGCCGCAGGAGAAGAACGCGGGGGCGCGGGCCGTGCGCACTTTCCCACCGCGCAGAACGTCAAAGCCCCTACCGGGTTTCCCGGTAAGGGCTTTGATTTGTTGTTGTGGACCTGAGGGGATTTGAACCCCTGACCCCCTCGATGCGAACGAGGTGCGCTACCAGTCTGCGCCACAGGCCCTTGCAACGAGTGAAACCTTAGCATCCCGATCGGGGTGCTTGGAAATCCGTTCCTCGCTGGTCAGCCGGGGCGGAGTTCCGAAGGTCTCGTCCGCCGTTCTCACTCGTTGGCGGCGCGGGGACGGTCGTCGTCCGCGTACTGGTCGAAGAGCGGGGTGCGGCCGTGGTCGCGGCTGCGGCGGGGTGGAGCGGTGCGCCGGCTCGGGGCCGGGGCGGGAGTCGGGTCGGCCGTGGAGGACCGGGCCGAGCTCCAGGTGTCCGGGTCCGTGACATCGATGCCGCTGGTGGCGCGCGGGGCGACCGGGGCGGTGACATAGGTCGGGAGCGGGACCGGGACCGGGTCCCAGCTGTCGCCGCGGGCCGGGCCGGGGTCGCGCTGCTGGTCGACCCACTCCGCGTGGTCGGTCTGCTCGACCAGGGCGCGGCGGCCGGCCTCCTGGGGGGAGACCGCGGGTGCGGGCTCGGGCTCGGGTCGGTCCGTGGGCTCCTCGGCCGGCGACGCCGCGGCTGCGGCGGGCTGACGGCGCGGGCGGTTCTCACGCAGGCGCTGGGCCGCGGCCTCCGCACGGCGTCGGTCCATGACGTAGACGAAGCGGCGGCGCTCCTTCGCGCGCAGATGCGCGATGTACGCGGTGAGCAGGACGGCCGGGACCCCCGGCGCCCAGAGGAAGCCGAGCCCGCCGACCGCGGCGACGATCGCGCCGAGGGTGAAGGTGAGGAAGAGCATCACCGTGGTGCGCCGACGGCGCACGAGAACCTTGGAGCGCCGGGCACGTGCTGCTGCCGCCCCGTTCTCGCGCGGGGCGCGCGCCGGAGGCCGGATACGGACTTCCGTACGGGCCGGGGGCGCGGAGAAGGCCCGGACGTCGACGGAACTCAATCGGTCCGTCTCGGCATCCGGGTCGGCGTCGGTGTCCGCCTCCTCCTCTGCGGTGCGGTCACGCAGCTCCTTGGCGTAACGGCGCTCCATTCCCGCCCGTCCGGACAGTAGCCGGATGGCGGTGCTGAAGCGTTCCGTCGGACGGGCTTCGTTGAGCTCGTCCTGCCTGCGGAGCCACATCGGCACCAAGTAGGCGGCCCAGGCCCCGACGATGACTGCGTAGATGAGGCCGCTGCTGCTCACGCTTCACACCGTAGAGGGGTTCGCGCGAGGGCATCGGCCAATTGGCCCGGTGTGTCGCACGATCTGGCTGATATCACTGACTTTTTTTGTGATTCTTCAGATCGCCCGGCGATCGAGTCGCGATTGAATTCGAACAGGTATTTTATTTTTCGTGCCGCGCGGTTCGTGCCTGGTGCCAGCGCCGCAGCAGCCCCTGCGGCACCTCCTCCGCCGTGAGGGCGAAGACAAGATGGTCCCGCCACGCGCCGTCGATGTGCAGATAGCGGGGACGGAGTCCCTCTTCGCGGAATCCGAGTTTCTCGACGACCCTGCGGCTCGGGCCGTTCTCGGGCCGAATGCAGACCTCTATGCGGTGCAGTCCGACCGCGCGGAAACAGTGGTCCACGGCGAGCGCGACGGCTGTCGGCATCACCCCGCGGCCCGCGACATCACGGTCGACCCAGTAGCCGACATGGCCCGAGCACATCGAGCCCCAGGTGATTCCGGCGACGGTGAGCTGGCCGACGAGCACTCCCCTGTACTCGACCACGAACGGCAGCATCCGGCCCGCGTTCGCCTCGGCCCGCAGATGGCGGACCATCTGGCGGTACGTGGGGCGCTGGGCCATCGGGGCACCGGGGGCGGGCGGCGGGATCGTCGCCTCCCAGGGACGCAGCCAGTCACGGTTGCGCCGGTTCACCTCGCGCCAGGCCCGCTGGTCGCGCAGCTTTATGGGGCGGAGGGTGACATCACCGTCCGTCAGGACCACGGGCCAGGAGACGTTCAGTGTGAGCTCCCCGTGGGTCTGGGATGGTCGCCGCCGTGGATCTGGTCCACGGCGTGCGGCAGGATCCGGCCGAGTACGGCGAGCCCGTCCCGTACGCCACCCGTCGAACCCGGCAGATTGACGATCAGCGTGCGACCTCCCGCGACGCCCGCGAGGCCCCGCGACAGCGCGGCGGTGGGGACCTTCGCCAGTCCGTGTGCCCGGATCGCCTCCGGAATGCCCGGGATCTCGTAGTCGAGGACCCGGCGGGTGGCGTCGGGGGTGCGGTCGGTCGGCGAGACGCCCGTGCCACCGGTGGTGAGAATGACGTCGTACGCCGCGGCCACCCCTTCCCGCAGCGCGGCCTCGACCGGGTCGCCGTCGGGCACGACCCGGGGGCCGTCGACCTCGAAGCCCATCGCGGCAAGCCCCTCAGCGAGAAGGGGGCCGCCCTTGTCCTCGTACACACCGGCGGACGCACGGTTCGAGGCGGTCACCACCAGGGCACGCCGCGCGTGCGGGCCGGCGTCCTGGCGCTCCTCGCCCCCGGGCGCGGTGCCATGGGCGTGGCTGTGGACCTCACCGGCGCGCGGGCTCACTGCCCGGCCTCCGTACCCGCCCCCGTACGCCTCCAGTCGCCCGACTTGCCGCCCGTCTTCTCCTCCACCCGGATGTCGGAGATGACCGCCGCCTTGTCGACGGCCTTGACCATGTCGACGACGGTCAGCGCGGCCACCGACACCGCGGTCAGGGCCTCCATCTCGACGCCCGTACGGTCCGTCGTCCGCACCGTCGCGACGATCTCCACGGCGTCGTCGGCCACGGAGAGGTCCAGCTTCACGCCGGAGACCGCCAGCGGGTGGCACAGAGGGATCAGATCGGGGGTGCGCTTGGCGCCCATGATGCCCGCGATACGGGCGGTGGCGAGGGCGTCGCCCTTGGGGACTCCCTCGCCACGCAGCAGCTCGACGACGCGCGCCGACACAAGAACCCGGCCGCTCGCCCGGGCGGTGCGCGCGGTGACGCTCTTGCCGGAGACGTCGACCATACGGGCCGCGCCCGCCTCGTCGATGTGTGTGAGTCCTTGCTGCGCGCTCATTGCTGTGGCTCCCGGTCACTGTGTGGTCAGACACCGTACCGCCACGGCCTTGCGCTCAGCCGAGGAGGACCACCTCGGTCCCCGTGCCGGGCTCCAGGGAGGTGACGTCCTCGGGGACCACGATGAGCGCGTCCGCCTGGGCCAGGGCCGCGATCAGGTGGGATCCGCTGCCGCCGACGGGCGTGACGGTGCCCTTCTCCGCATCGTAGGCACCCCGCAGGAACTGGCGCTTCCCGGCCGGCGACGGCAGGGCCTTGTCGGCGCGCAGCTCGGCGCGCACGCGCGGGCGGTGCACGTCCTTCAGGCCCATCAGCGCCCGGATGGCCGGTCGCACGAACAGCTCGAACGACACGTAGGAGGACACGGGATTCCCCGGCAGCGCGAGCAGGGGTGTGTGCTCCGGGCCGATGGAACCGAAGCCCTGCGGCTTGCCCGGCTGCATGGCGAGCTTGCGGAACTCGACCCCGCCGCCCGGCTTCTCGGTGCTCCCGTCCTCGGCCCCGTCCTCGGCCCTGTCCTTGTCCGCGTCCGCGCGCTCGTTCCCGTCGCCGACCGAGGACAGCGCCTCCTTGACCACGTCGTACGCGCCGACGCTCACGCCGCCCGTGGTGACCAGCAGGTCCGCGCGGATCAGCTGGTCCTCGATGGTGGCCCTCAGCTCGTCGGCGTCATCGGTGACGGCACCCACGCGGTAGGCGATGGCGCCGGCGTCGCGGGCGGCGGCCGTGAGCGCGAAGCTGTTCGAGTCGTAGATCTGGCCCTCGGCCAGCTCCTCGCCCGGCTGGACGAGTTCGCTGCCGGTCGAGAGGACGACCACGCGCGGGCGGGGGCGCACCCGCACCGTGGCGCGGCCGATGGCGGCGAGCAGGCCGATCTGCGGCGGGCCGATGACCGCGCCCTCCCCCAGCGCGACATCGCCGGCCCGGACGTCGCTGCCGCGCGCCCGGACGTGCGCCCGGGGCCCGGCGGGCCGGTGGACGCGGACCTCACCGCTCGCGTCCCCGGGAGCATGCCCGGCCGGGCGCATCTCCGTGGCAGCGCCCTCGCCGCGGCCGCCGTCGGTCCACTCGACCGGGACGACGGTCTCTGCGCCGGGCGGCAACGGAGCACCCGTCATGATGCGGGCGGCCTGTCCTGGGCCCACGACGGGCGGCTCGCCGCTGCCCGCCGCGACATCGCCGATGACGGTGAGGACCGCGGGGAACTCCTCGCTCGCGCCCGCGACATCGGCGACCCGCACCGCGTACCCGTCCATCGAGCTGTTGTCGAAGGGCGGAAGGTCGACAGGGACGGTGACGTCCTCGACCAGGACACAGCCCTGGGCGTCGGGCAGCTGCAGTTCGATGGGCTCGAGCGGGCGGATCGCGCCGAGGATGTCGTCCAGGTGCTCGTCCACCGACCACACGTGCGCGGTGCCCCCGCGGGCGCCGCCCGAGGCGGCGGACGGCGTTGCCGTACTGCTCAAAGTGCTACATCTCCTCGGTGACGTAACGGCGAAGCCAGGTCCGGAAGTCCGGGCCCAGGTCTTCACGTTCGCACGCGAGTCTGACAATGGCACGCAGATAGTCGCCTCGGTCGCCGGTGTCGTAGCGGCGGCCCTTGAACACGACGCCGTGGACCGGGCCTCCGACCTTCTCGTCGGCGGCGAGCTTCTGGAGGGCGTCGGTGAGCTGGATCTCGCCACCGCGGCCCGGCTCGGTCTTGCGGAGTATCTCGAAGACGGCCGGGTCGAGGACGTAGCGGCCGATGATGGCGTAGTTGCTCGGCGCCTCTGCCGGGTCCGGCTTCTCGACCAGATCGGTCACCCTGACCACGTCGTCGTCGCCGGTGGCCTCGACCGCGGCGCAGCCGTAGAGGTGGATCTGGGAGGGCTCGACCTCCATGAGGGCGATGACGCTGCCGCCCTCACGCTCCTGGATGTCGACCATCCGGGAGAGCAGCGGGTCGCGCGGGTCGATCAGGTCGTCGCCGAGGAGGACGGCGAAGGGCTGGTCGCCGACGTGCGGGGCGGCGCAGAGGACGGCGTGCCCGAGGCCCCTGGGGTCGCCCTGACGTACGTAGTGCATAGTGGCCAGGTCGCTCGACTCCTGGACCTTGGCGAGCCGCTGGGCGTCGCCCTTGCGCCGCAGCGCCTCTTCCAGCTCGTAGTTGCGGTCGAAGTGGTCCTCGAGGGGGCGCTTGTTGCGACCGGTGACCATGAGGACGTCCGAGAGACCGGCGCCCACTGCTTCTTCGACGACGTACTGGATCGCCGGCTTGTCGACGACAGGCAGCATCTCTTTGGGAGTGGCTTTCGTTGCAGGCAAGAACCTGGTACCGAGGCCTGCGGCGGGGATGACAGCCTTGCTGATCCTGGGGTGCGACTCGTTCATGCGGAGCACCATATCCGCTGCCTATGGGCGGAAGATTAGCCTCCGGTTAACTTTCTGCTCATAAAGGCGTATTGACTGGAGATTGCGAGGCCGTGGTGGGTGCCGACATGTCCGGAAAGATCGCGGTTCGACGTGAACTGCTCGACGCACGGCGCCTGCTGTCCTCTGATGACGTCCGGGAGGCCGCCGCGGTTCTCGCGCACCGCGCACTCGGCCTGCCGGAACTCGCCTCCGTCCGCACCGTGGCCGCCTATGTGTCGGTGGGGCGCGAGCCGGGCACCCGCGCGCTGCTCGACGCGCTGCGCACGCGGGGCGTACGGGTGCTCCTCCCGGTGCTCATGGAGGACAACGATCTCGACTGGGCGGTGTACGCGGGCGCGGAGCACCTGGTGCCCGCCGGGCGCGGGCTGCTGGAGCCGGACGGACCGCGACTCGGTCCCGGGGCCGTGCTGGAGGCGGAGACGGTGCTTCTGCCCGGGCTCGCCGTGGACGAGCGGGGCATGCGCCTCGGCCGGGGCGGCGGTTCGTACGACCGCGTCCTCGCCCGCCTGGAGGCCGCTTCCGCGGACCCGGCCCTCGTGGTGCTCCTGTACGCGAACGAGGTGGTCGCCCGGGTCCCAGAGGAACCGCACGACCACCCCGTACACGCGGTGGTGACGCCCGAAGGCATCCGCCGTTTCACTGCCTGAGGCCCGCACCCTCCAGGGGCCGGGCCCCCGGCATCAGGGCTTGAGCACCAGCGTGTCCTTCGTCGCCCCTGAGACCGCCTGCTCGCCGTAGGCCCAGTCCAGCAGCTCGCCCTTGGCCCACTTGTCGGTCTGGTCGGTGTAGTGCGCGTTGTACGCGTGCCCGGAGGCACCGGTCAGATTGATCCAGCGGGACTTGTCCCAGTCGCCGACATTGACGACCATCCGCATCGACGGCACCCAGATCACCTCGTAGCCGCCGGCCGCGTTCCAGCCTGTCGCGTTCACGGCGGCCTCGCCGCCGCCCAGGTTCCACGGGCCGCGGTTGAGCATCCACCGCAGCGCGCCGGGTCCGCCGGTGCCCAGTGTCTGGTTCTTCAGCGTCAGCTGGTGCAGCCGGCCCCAGCTCCAGCTGGAGACGTCCTTGCCGAGCTTCGCGGTGAGCTCCCAGCGCGCGTCGTCCATGGCCCGGGCGAGCAGCTGGTCACGGGTCGCCGTGGCGACCTCCTTGCGGTTCGGGGGGGTCTGCCACCACTCGCTGGTCTCGTTCTTCAGCAGGCCGCGGACCACCTCGTACCAGCGGTCCCCACCGTCGGGCTGGGCCGACTCCGCATCACGCCTGCCGCACTCGCGCACCAGCCGGTTCAGATCGTCGACCGGTCCGGTGCTGTCGGCGGGACGGACGTTGAGGCACTCGCCGTCGACCCGCAGCTCCTTGGGCAGCTTGTTGCCGAAGGCGAGCTTGAGGACGTTGCGCCAGACGGCGTTGAAGTACGCCGCGGCTCCAGAGTCGGGCTCCTGGGTGTAGTCCCAGCCCTCGAGGAGCTTCTGGGCCTCGCGGATGTAGGGGTCGGACACATCGATCTTCAGCAGATACGGCGTCAGCAGCTTGGCGATCTCACTGCTGTTGTCCATCTGCATGGTGCGCATGTCGTCCGTGGAGATCTTCCCGCCGTCCTTGATCTTCGACTCGATGAGATCGTTGATCCGCTGGCTGCGGGAGCCGTAGCCGTAGTCGCCCGTGATCATGTACGGGTACTTCCCGGCGTCCACGACCGCCTGGTTGGCGGTCACGATGTAACCGCGCTTCGGGTTGTACTCGTACGGAAGCTCGTCGAAGGGGATGTAGCGCCTCCAGCCGGAGCTGGGGTCCCAGCCCGGCGTCGGCATGGAGCCGTCGTAGCCCTTGGCGCGGACCGGGATCCTTCCGGGGGCCTGGTAGCCGATGTTGCCCTTGGTGTCGGCGTAGATCAGGTTCTGGGACGGGACCTCGAAGTCCTTGGCGGCCGCTCGGAAGCTGTCGAAGTCCTTGGCCCGGTTGAGCATGAAGACCGCGTCCATGGACTTGCCGGGGTCGAGCGCCGTCCACCTCAGCGCCACGGCGTAGCCCTCGCCCCGGTCCGGGGCGGAGGTCCGGACGGGCGCGCGTTGGCCGACGCCCTCGAGCTCCTCGTTGCGGTCCGAGATCAGCGGACCGTGCTCGGTCTCCCGGACCAGGATCTTGTGGCTCGCGCCGCCCGCGACCTTGATGGTCTCCTCGCGGGTCCTGAACGGCTTGGTACTCCTGCCGGAGAGGTAGCCGTCCTGGGAGATCTTCTCCAGATAGAGGTCGGTGACATCGGCACCGAGGTTCGTGAAGCCCCAGGCGATGTCCTTGTTGTGACCGATGACCACGCCCGGCATGCCGGAGAAGGTGTACCCGGCGACGTCGTACGTGCACTTGTCCGAGACGGCGCGGCAGTGCAGGCCCATCTGCGACCAGAGGGAGGGCAGCTGGGGAGCGAGGTGCGGGTCGTTGGCGAGCAGCGGCTTGCCGGTGGTCGTGTTGCTGCCGGAGACGACCCAGGAGTTCGAGCCGATGCCGTTGCCGTTCGGGCCGAGCAGGGCCGGGACGTCGTCGAGGGAGTCGGAGAGCGCGGAAAGCTGGGTCTGGGTGTCCTCGCTCCCGTCCGAGGCGCTGCCCGCGGACCCGTCCTGCGAGCCGGAGCCCTGGTCCGAACTCGCGGTCGAGTCCCCGGACGAGGGCGAGCCCGCCGCCGTCGAGGAGTCGGAGTCCGAGGACGGCTCGGCCTGCGGATCCCACTTCTCGCTGCCCGAGTCGACGGCACCGTTCTGGACCACGGGCTGGTGCAGCTCGTACGGGTAGGCCGGGTACAGCTCCTTGATCTGCTGCGGGCTCAGCCTGGAGGACATCAGCGACCGGTCGATCTCGTCCTGCATGTTGCCGCGCAGATCCCAGGCCATGGCCTTGAGCCAGGCGACCGAGTCCACCGGCGTCCACTTCTCGGGCTTGTAGTCGTTGGTGAAGCCCAGCGCGGCGTACTCGACGGAGATGTCGTCGTTGTCCCGCCCGGCCAGATAGGCGTTGACGCCGTCCGCGTACGACCGGAGGTACTTCTTGGTCTCGTCGGACAGGACCTTGTCGTACTCCTCCTGGGCCACCTTGCGCCAGCCGAGGGTACGCAGGAAGGCATCGGTGTCGACCTGGTCGGAGCCGAACATCTCGGAGAGGCGGCCGGCCGTCACATGGCGCCGTACGTCCATCTCCCAGAAGCGGTCCTGGGCGTGGACATAGCCCTGGGCCTTGAAGAGGTCCTCGTCGCTGTCCGCGTAGATCTGCGGGATGCCGTTGGCGTCGCGCTTGACGTCCACGGGGGCGCCGAGCCCCTTGAGCTCGATCGTGCCGGTGGTCTGGGGGAACGAGGCACGTACCGTGCTCACGCCCCAGTACGAGCCGTATCCGAGGCCCCCGACCAGCGCCAGCACCAGGACGATCACGGTCAGACGACCGCGTCGCCCCTTCTTCCTGCCGGGCGTGCCGGCCGAAGGGACGGTGGAATCAGCACTGTCGCCGCTCGGCGGCGTCGTTGAGGGGCGGTTGTCGGGCGACGGGCGGGAGGGCATCGCTGTCCTTCGAGGGGCACGGTTGTCCAGGAGAGTGCTGGAGCAACCATAGGCGCAGCGCGAAACGGGCCCGGACGCGGTATCAGTAACGCCATGCCATCAAGTTGGCCGCCGACATATGCCGAACTGACGATCGAGTACAGCGTCAGGGAACGCCAAGAGGCGTCAAGAGGCGTCAAGGAAGCGTTAAAGATTAGGTAAGGTAACGAAGTGTTGCCGCCCGGAGGGGCGATCCGGCACGCCGGCGCGAGGGGAAGGATCGGCCACTGACTGTCCACCAGCTCAACGAACTCCTGCTCATCTGCTCGCTCGTCCTGCTCATCGCCGTCGCGGCGGTGCGCGTCTCGTCCCGGAGCGGGCTGCCGAGCCTGCTGCTCTATCTGGGCATCGGGGTCGCCATCGGGCAGGACGGCTTTTTCCATGTCAAGTTCGACAACGCCGAACTGACGCAGGTGATCGGTTATGCCGCACTTGTGGTGATCCTGGCCGAAGGTGGTCTGGGCACCAAGTGGAAGGAGGTCAAACCGGCGCTGCCCGCGGCAGCCTCACTGTCGCTCGTCGGCGTCGCGGTGAGCGTGGGCGTCACGGCGGCCGCGGCGCACTATCTGGTCGGACTGGAGTGGCGTCAGGCGCTCATCATCGGCGCGGTCGTCTCCTCGACGGACGCCGCCGCGGTCTTCTCCGTACTGCGGAGGGTGCCCCTGCCGTCGCGTGTCACGGGCGTACTCGAAGCGGAGTCGGGCTTCAACGACGCTCCTGTGGTCATCCTGGTGGTCGCCTTCTCGACGGCCGGTCCCGTGGACGACTGGTACATCCTCATCGGGAAGATCGTCCTGGAGCTGGCGATCGGCGCGGCCGTCGGCCTCGCGGTCGGCTTCCTCGGCGCGTACGGCCTGCGGCATGTGGCCCTGCCCGCCTCTGGTCTGTACCCGATCGCGGTCATGGCGATCGCGGTGAGCGCGTACGCCGCCGGCGCCATCGCCCACGGCAGCGGCTTCCTCGCGGTCTATCTGGCGGCGATGGTGCTGGGGAACTCCAGGCTGCCGCACTGGCCCGCCACCCGCGGATTCGCCGACGGGCTCGGCTGGATCGCCCAGATCGGCATGTTCGTCCTGCTCGGGCTGCTGGTCACCCCGCACGAGCTGGTGCACGACTTCTGGAAGGCCGTCGTCATCGGACTGGTGCTGACCATGGTGGCGCGGCCCCTGTCGGTCGTCGTCAGTCTGCTGCCGTTCAAGATGCCCTGGCAGGAGAAGGCACTGATGTCATGGGCGGGGCTGCGCGGCGCCGTCCCCATCATCCTGGCCACGATTCCGATGGTGTACAAGATCCCCGGCAGCGACCGGATCTTCAACATCGTCTTCGTGCTCGTGGTCGTCTACACACTGGTGCAGGGCCCGACGCTGCCCTGGCTGGCCAGGGCACTGCGGCTCGGCGGCGATGCCGAGGCCGCCGACCTCGGCATCGAGTCGGCGCCTCTGGAGCGGCTGCGCGGGCATCTGCTGTCGGTGGCCATCCCCGAGAAGTCGCGGATGCACGGTGTCGAGGTCGCGGAGTTGCGGCTGCCTCCCGGGGCCGCGGTCACCCTCGTCGTACGCGAGGGGAAGAGCTTCGTACCGCTTCCGTCGACCGTGCTGCGGCGCGGGGACGAGCTTCTGGTCGTGACGACGGATCCGGTACGGGACGCGGCGGAGGCGCGGCTGCGGGCAGTCGGACAGGGCGGAAAGCTGGCGGGATGGCTAGGAACCGGAAGAGAAACGTCCGGTTAATCCCAGGTGAGGATCCCAGAACGTCGGCAACTTCACAGGGCTGAGCCGCTTTCACCCCTGTAGCATGAAGGCACACAGATCGACCAACTCTGCCTGATGCAGAGCTGGCGCGACCGTATGGCGGCCGAGTCTCCCCTTCCGTGGGCACCGGTATCTACCGCAGTTCCGCGCAAGAGGACAGCTCTCGGCAGCTCCCACCACCCCGGGGAGCGCTACCAGGCGGCAGAAAGGCAAGGACCGTGGCGTCCACGGTCACCTCTGGCACGTCCGGCCGGCGTCCTGGCTACGGACAGTTGCTCCGTACCCCCGGGGTCTGGACATTCCTGCTCCCCGGTTTCGCGGCCCGGCAGCCGTTCGCGATGCTCACCATCAGCATCGTCCTGCTGGTCCAGCACACCACCGGCTCGTTCGGCAGCGCGGGCGCCGTCGCCGCTGTCACCGGCGTCTCCATGGCGCTCTTCGCCCCCCAGAGCGGCAAGCTCGCCGACCGCTTCGGCCAGCGCGCGGTCCTGGTACCCGGAGTGCTGGTGCATGCGGCGTCCGTCGGCACGCTCACCGCGCTGGCGCTCGCGGACGCGCCCCTGTGGGTGCTGTTCGCGGCCGCCGTGCCGACCGGTGCCTCCGTGCCGCAGGTCGGGCCCATGGTGCGGGCCCGCTGGGCGGCGAGGCTCGGAGGCTCTCCGCTGATGCCGACCGCGGCGGCCTTCGAGTCCGTGACGGACGAGTTCACCTTCGTGGTCGGGCCGGTCCTTGCCACGGCCCTGTGCACCGGCGTCCACCCGGCCGCCGGTCTGACCGCAGAGGCCGTGCTCACGCTGGCCGGCGGTCTGCTGTTCGCGGCCCAGCGCCGTACCCAGCCGCCCTTCGGCCGCCCGTCCGGCCATGAGCGGGCGGCGCACGTGTCCGCGCTGTCCGTGCCGGGTGTACGTGTCCTGGCCGTTGCCTTCCTGGGTATCGGCGCCGTCTTCGGCGGCATGCAAGTCTCCCTGACCGCGTTCACCGAGGAGATCGGTGAGCCCGGCATGAACGGCCTGCTGTACGGGCTCTTCGCCGCCGGCAACATGCTGGCCGGCATCGCCGTCGGCGCGATCGCCTGGAAGTCCGGGCCGCGGCGCCGCCTCGTCATCGGCTACGCGGGACTGACGGCCGCCGCGTCCCTGCTGTGGGCAGCGCACTCCGTGGTGCTGCTCGGCGCGCTCGGTCTGGTCGTGGGCCTGTGCATCGCGCCCGCTCTGATCACCGGCTACACGCTGGTCGAACCGCTGGTCCCGGCATCCGCCCGTACGGAGGCCTTCACCTGGCTCACGGGCGCGGTGGCACTCGGCCAGGCGGCCGCGGTGACGGTCGCCGGCAGGCTGGCCGACGCACACGGTTCGGCGGCCGGATTCCTGGTCCCGCTGGTGGGCACCGCGCTGGCGCTCGTCACCCTGGTGGCACTCCGGGCGCGGCTCGTTCCGCAGACGCACAGCCGTACGGTCGCACGTGGTATCGGTCACCGAGTGCCGGTGACGGTGGACTGAGCCGACGGAATACGTCAGTATGGAACATCGTTAGCACTCATTGAGTGAGAGTGCCAGGAGGAAGACAAGTGCCGACCTACCAGTACCAGTGCACCGAGTGCGGCGAGGGCCTCGAGGCGGTGCAGAAGTTCACCGATGACGCCCTGACCGAGTGCCCGAGCTGCCAGGGACGCCTCAAGAAGGTGTTCTCCGCCGTCGGCATTGTCTTCAAGGGCTCCGGGTTCTACCGGAACGACAGCCGCGGGTCGTCGTCGACCAGCTCGCCGGCGTCGGCGTCCTCGTCGTCGTCTTCTTCGTCGGGGTCGTCGTCCTCTTCGTCGGGGTCGTCGTCGAACGCGAAGGCCTCCGAGTCGAAGCCGTCGGCGTCGAGCTCGTCCAGCAGCGGCACGACGGCTGCCTGAGCCTCCCTCCCCATCTGTTTGCGCGAGGCCCCCTGTTCGACTGCTTCGGACAGCGGGGCCTTCGCCATGTTCGGGCGCGGCTACTGTGATCGCCATGGCCAACGCAGAGAGCGCACATCAGGGGAACGCCCGGCAGGAGACCGCGGGGCAGGGGACCACCGGGCAGGAGACCGCCCGGAAGGAGACCGCCCGGCGGAAGACCGGTGAGCGCGCCGAGATCGGTGTGATCGGCGGCTCGGGCTTCTACTCGTTCCTGGAGAACGTGACCGAGGTCCAGGTGCCGACCCCGTACGGCAGCCCCAGCGATTCCCTGTTCTTCGGGGAGCTCGCCGGCCGGCGGGTCGCCTTCCTGCCGAGGCACGGACGCGGTCACCACCTGCCGCCCCACCGCATCAACTACCGGGCCAATCTGTGGGCCCTGCGGTCCGTGGGCGTACGCCAGGTGCTGGCGCCCTGCGCGGTCGGCGGGCTGCGGCCGGAATACGGACCTGGCACGCTGCTCGTCCCTGACCAGCTGGTGGACCGTACGAAGTCACGCGCCGACACCTACTTCGACGGCGAGCCCCTTCCGGAGGGCTCGGTGCCGAAGGTCGTCCATGTGTCGCTGGCCGACCCGTACTGCCCGGAGGGGCGGACGGTCGCGCTGGCCGCGGCGCGGGGGCGCGACTGGGAGCCGGTCGACGGCGGGACGTTGGTGGTGATCGAGGGGCCACGCTTCGGGACCCGCGCCGAGTCGCGCTGGCACGCGGCGATGGGCTGGTCGGTGGTCGGGATGACCGGGCACCCCGAGGCGGCGCTGGCCCGTGAGCTGGAGCTCTGCTACACGGCGATCGCCATGGTGACGGACCTCGACGCGGGGGCGGAGGCGGGTGAAGGCGTCTCCCACGAGGATGTGATGAAGGTCTTCGCCTCGAACGTGGACCGGCTGCGCGGCGTCGTGTTCGACGCGGTGGCCGGGCTGCAGGCGAACGAGGACCGCAGCTGCCTGTGCACCACGGCGCTGAGCGGTCTCGAGACGGGGATAGAGCTGCCGTGATCACCCTGCGGCGGCTGCGGTGATCACCATGTGAGGGCAGTCGTGATCACCCGTCGGGGTGAGCGGGTTGTCCACAGCCGGGGTGCGGTCCACAGGGTCCGGCAGGGCGGCGGGAAAGCGTGGATCGTGAGGTGCGTTCGGCACAACACTTCGCGAATCTCACGGTCCTCACGGTTCTCACGAACGGCGGTCACGGCAATGTCGCTGCTTTCTCCCCGCGGGCAAGACGCTTCGTCCACGCACGGTTCTTCGCACGGCGCTTCGGCGGGCTCCTCGTACCGTCCTTCACACGGCGCTTCGCACGGCGCTTCGGCGGGCTCCTCGTACCGTCCTTCACACGGCGCTTCGGCCGGCGCTGCGGCGGGCTCGCCGTACCGTCCTTCACACGGCGCTTCGGCCGGCGCTGCGGCGGGCTCCTCGTACGGTTCCGCCCCCGGCTCCCCCTCCGGCCCGTCGCACGGAAACGGCCTCCTGAGCGCGCAGCATATGGAGCGGGGGCCGTTCGCCGTGCGGCGCGGCCCCCTGGGCAGCCGGCAGGGGCCGGTGCTCTTGGGCCAGGGCGGTTCCTCGGGCACGCAGGGGTCGCCGTCGGCCCTGCCGCCCTCGTCCGCGCCCGAGCCGTTCGGCGTCCCGGCGTTCGCTCCCCTGCATGTGAGGACCGGCTGGCAGCGACTGCGGCTGTGGCGCGCGATGCGCCGCAGGCGGCGTGCCCTGGCCGCCGGGCTGGCGCTGACGGCGGTCGCACTGGCGTTATGGGGGCCGCGCGCGCCGGTCGGGGCCGAGCCGCACGACGAGCCCGTGTCGCTGCGCCGGCACCGGCCTCCCCCGCCGGTGGACCTGGTCTCCGCCCCCGTACGGATCGCGGACGCCGAGACGGTCCGGCTGCTGCGGCCGGGCGACCGGGTCGACGTGATCGCGGCGCCGGACTCCCCGGCGGGCGGGACACCCGCCGCTCGCGTCATCGCGACCGGCGCCCGGGTGGCTGTGGTTCCTCGGTCGGAGGGGACGTTTCCCGACGGCGGCGCGCTGGTCGTTCTGTCCGTCCCACGCCCGGTCGCCGCGGTGCTGGCGGGCGCGGGCACCACGTCCCGTCTGGCGGTGACGCTGTGCTGACGCACCGCCGGCAGGACCGGGGTGCGGCTCAGAGGTGGTGCGGGGGCCGCTCGTCGAGGAACCGCGCAAGGTCCGCAGCACTGTCGCCGCTCGTCGCCGGAGGCCGCTCGCCCCACCCGCGGTCCGTATCGTCCGCGGACTGCTGGTCCAGCGGATCCTCGAAGATCAGCGCCGGCGGCTTGGGAAGGGGCTCCTGCCGGGCTTCCTTCGCATCGCGCGGTCCGGGGGCGGGGGCGGTACTCATACGCCCAGGGTACGCCGGGGCCGACAAGGCCAGGCCCGGAGAGGAGGGGTCCGGCGAGCAGAGGTCCGGCGAGCAGAGGTCCGGCGAGCAGAGGTCCGGCGAGCAGAGGTCCGGCGAGCAGAGGTCCGGCGAGCAGAGGTCCGGCGAGGAGGGGTCCGGAGAGATGGGGCCCGGCAGTCGCGTCCGGCAGTCGCGTCCGGCAGCGGGCGGGACCGGACGACGGGTGTCGTGCGGGGTGCGGACGTGGCCCGTTCTGTTCTGCTGGAGGGATGACGTCCACATCCGCCTCCGCCGAGGGCGACGGCTCCCGCCCTGTGCGTCGTATGCGCGCCCGCCACCGCGACGAGGCACATCGCGCCGCGACGCCGCTCGAGCTCTTCTTCGACCTCTGCTTCGTCGTCGCCGTCGGGCAGGCCGGGCTGCAGCTGGTGCACGCGCTCGCCGAGGGCCACGTGAGCGAAGGCGTCGTCGGCTATCTGTATGTCTTCTTCGGCGTGTGGTGGGCCTGGATCAACTTCACCTGGTTCGCCTCCGCCTACGACTGCGACGACGTGCCGTACCGGATCGCGACGCTGGTGCAGATCTGCGGGGTGCTGATCTACGCGGCCGGCGTGCCGAGGGCCTTCGCCGACAACGACTGGACCATCGCGGTCGTCGGCTATGTCGTCATGCGTATCGCACTGACGGTGCTGTGGCTGCGGGCCGCCGCGGCCGAGCCACCGGGGCCGGCCCGGGGCACCGCCCTCATGTACGCGGCCGGTCTGGTGGTCTGCCAGGCGGCGTGGATCGCCCTGCTGGCCGCGCCCGACGGGGCGAAGCGCTGGCTCTTCCCCGCTGTCGCGGCGGCCGAGATGCTCGTACCCGTGATCGCCGAGCATCGCCACCAGACGCCCTGGCATCCGCACCACATCGCTGAGCGGTACGGCCTGTTCACCATCATCGTGCTGGGCGAGACGATGTTCGCGGCCACCATCGGCGTCCAGTCCGCCCTGGGCAGCGTGGTGAAGGTCGGTGAGCTGGCACCCATCGCGTCCGGCGGCATTCTGATCATCTTCTCGGCCTGGTGGATCTACTTCGCCGTGCCCGCGCACGAGCGGCTCAGGGGCAACCGCGAGGCCATTCCCTGGGGTTACGGGCACTTCCTGATCTTCGCTTCCGCCGCCGCGATCGGGGCAGGGCTGGAGGTCGCGGTGGAGCAGTCCGTGGGCGAGGCGCACATCTCGACGTTCGCCGCGTCGGCCGCGGTGACCGTGCCGACGGCACTGTTCCTGCTGACCCTCTGGTATCTGCACGCCCGGCACTTCAAGCGCACGACCGCAGAGCAACTCCTGCTTCCGGTCTCGGTGCCCGCGATCCTCGCCTGCACGTTCGCCGGGCACGCGGCCGTGCTCAGCGCCGGTCTGGTGGCGGCGGCCACGGTCGCGGCGGGTGTGGCCCTGGCGAGCCGCAACCCGGAGTCGGCACAGCCCCCGGACCACCCGGAGTTGGAGGTGTGACGGCCCCTCCTCGAATCGCGGACCCGCGTGATACGCAGAAGGTATGGCACTCAACGACGCACTGACCGATGTCGCCGGCCTCCGGGTCGGCCACGCCGGTCTCTCCGGACCCGGCGCGCTCAGCGGCACCACCGTCGTCCTCGCGCCCGAGGGCGGGGCGATCGCCGCCGTCGACGTTCGCGGCGGAGGGCCCGGCACGCGGGAGACCGACGCGCTCGACCCCCGGAACCTGGTGCAGCGCGTCGACGCGATCGTCCTGACCGGCGGCAGCGCGTACGGGCTGGATTCCGCGTCGGGCGTCATGGCGTGGCTGGAGGAGCAGGGCCGTGGGGTTCCGGTGAGCCGCGAGCCCGGCCAGGTCGTCCCGGTCGTGCCGGCCGCCTGCGTCTTCGACCTGGGGCGCGGCGGTGACTGGCGGGCCAGGCCCGACGCGGCGACCGGGCGGGCAGCCGTGGAGGCGGCGGCGCGTACGGAGCCGGGCGCGCCGGTCGAGGAGGGCGGGGTGGGCGCCGGTACGGGCGCGGTCGTCGGCAGGATCAAGGGCGGGGTGGGCACGGCGAGCACCGTGCTTCCCGACGGGTCCACCGTCGCCGCGCTGGTGGTGGCGAACGCCGTGGGGTCGGCGGTCGATCCGGACACCGGTGCGCTGTACGGGCAGTACTTCACCGGCGAGCGACCCGCGTTCCCCTCCCCGGAGGTCCATGCCGCGGCGCTGCACCGCCTTGCCGAGACCGCGGACGCGAACGGTGCGCCGCCGCTGAACACCACCCTCGCCGTCGTCGCCACCGACTCCGAACTGACCCGTGCCCAGGCGCAGAAGCTCGCGGGCACGGCGCACGACGGCATCGCCCGCGCGGTGCGCCCGGTCCATCTCCTCAACGACGGTGACACCGTCTTCGTCCTCGCCACCGGCAGCCGTCCCCTCGGCCCTCACCCGCTCGCCCTCAACGCGGTCCTGGCGGCCGGTGCGGACGTCGTGACGCGGGCGATCGTGCGTGCCGTGCTGGCCGCGCGCACGGTGACCGGTCCGGGCGGCGAATTCCCCTCGTACCGGGAGCTGTACGCCGCTGCCGCCGAGTGACAGGGAGCACACCGGGACAGCCCGACGGCCTTGACCGGCAAGGCAGTTGAAGGAGCGCGCGCCCGCGCCGGGAAACTCCGCGCGCGCCCCCGTTCGTTTTCCCGAACCCTGGACGAGATGTCGGACCCAGGGACTACGTTAAGCAGTCACCAAGTGACGTGTGGCAACGGCCTGGAGATCCGGAGATCCACCTTGAACGATCCGTACGAGACAACCGAGACGCACCTCGAGCGGCTCCTGGGTCGGGCACTCAACTCCTTCGACCTTCCCGACACCATGGTCGACCGGCTCGAATCCGCGCTGGCTCACGCCAGTTCGCTCCACTCCTCGCACCACAGCGCGACGCTGCACCGCACGACCTACCGGCATACGTATCTGCTGGCCGACGGTTCCTCGCTCACCCTCTGGGAGCTCGTCCACAACACCGGCCGGGGCGGCGCCGACCAGCACGAGCTGTACACGGAGGAGACGGAGGCGCGGCTCGCCGCCTCCCGGCTCCGGGCCTTCGGCCGACAGCAGCCGGGCGGTGCGGGCGGCGACGGTCGCGCCGTGGCACCGGGCGCCTGGCCGGAGGCCGGTCCCGATCCGGATGCCGGTCCCGACGCCGGCCTGGACACGGGCCCCGACGCCGATCTGGACGCCGATCTGGAGCTGCTCGGCAGACTGCTGGCAACGGCCCCCGCCGCCCCGGCGCGTACGTACGCCCCCGACGACTCCCCCGACCATGCCCGCCGGCTGCTGCGCCGCGCCGAGAACCCCGACCGGCCGGGCGAGGAGACGGCCCGGCTGTTGCGGTCCGCCTTCGCCCACCACATCGGTCAGGCATTCGGCCGCCAGTGCCTGGCCGACGGCCGGGATTCGGGGTTCACCCTCTACGAGCATGCGTTCCTGCTGCTCGACGGCACCGAGCTGAGTCTGTGGGAGGTCGAGCACACGGCGACGCCCGACGGCCGCCACATGTGCGAGGTCTACGCCGACGAGCGCACCGCACGCGGGGCGATGGAGCTCCGCGCGCGAGTGCGCTGACCGACGGGTCCGGGGCCGGGCTCAGACGGCCGCGACCACCTGGGGCTTGTCGGACGCCGCCTCGGCCGGCCCGGTCACCTCCGACGTCCTGCGCATGCCTTTCAGCAGGATGACCAGGCCCGCGCCGACGACGGTGCCCGCGAGAACGGCCACGAGGTAGAGGAACGCGTTGCCGATCAGCGGGACCACGAAGATGCCGCCGTGCGGTGCGCGCAGAGTGCATCCGAAGGCCATGGACAGGGCGCCGGTCACGGCGCCGCCCGCCATCACCGACGGGATGACCCTCAGCGGGTCGGCCGCGGCGAACGGGATCGCGCCCTCCGTGATGAACGAAGCGCCCAGCACCCAGGCCGCCTTGCCGTTCTCCCGCTCCGCCTTCGTGAAGAGCCTGGCGCGCACGGTCGTCGCCAGTGCCAGCGCCAGCGGCGGCACCATGCCCGCGGCCATCACGGCCGCCATGACCTTGAGAGAGCCGTCGGTGGCATTGGCGAGACCGCCGACCGCGAAGGTGTACGCGACCTTGTTGAGCGGACCGCCCAGATCGAAGCACATCATCAGTCCGAGGATCACACCCAGGATGACGGCGTTGGCGCCCGTGAGGCCGTTCAGCCAGTCGGTGAGGCCCTGCTGGAGCTTCGCGAGCGGCTTGCCGATCACCAGGAACATCAGAAAACCGACGATCGCGGACGAGATCAGGGGAATCACGACGACGGGCATGATGCCCCGCAGCACGGCGGGCACCCTGACTCTCTGGATGGCCATCACGACGGCGCCCGCGAGGAGTCCCGCGACCAGGCCGCCGAGGAAGCCCGCCTTGATCGTGATCGCGATCGCCCCGCCGACGAAGCCCGGTACGAGGCCGGGGCGGTCGGCCATTCCGTAGGCGATGTACCCCGCGAGCACCGGGATCAGGAAGCTGAAGGCCAGCCCGCCGATCTGGAAGAGGAGCGCGGCCCAACTGGTCGGGTCGCCCCAGGCGAACGCCTCGGCGACGGGCTTGGCGCCGGCGATCTCGTAGCCGCCGATGGCGAAGCCGAGCGCGATGAGCAGGCCTCCCGCCGCGACGAACGGAATCATGTAACTGACTCCGGACATCAGCCACTTGCGGAGCTTGGTGCCGTACCCCTCGTCGGGACCGCCGGAGCGCTCCACGGGGCCGCCGGCCACGGCGTCGCTCACCTCGCCCCGGGCGGCCTTCTCCCGGACCTCGGATATGAGCTCGGCGGGCCGGTTGATCCCGGCCTTCACCCCGACGTCGACGACAGGCTTCCCGGCGAAGCGGTGCTTGTCCCGTACGGGCACGTCGTGCGCGAAGATCACGCCGTCGGCCGCGTCGACGACGGCGGGGTCGAGCCGCGCGAACCCGGCTGATCCCTGCGTCTCGACGACCACCTCGACGCCTGCGGCGCGTCCGGCCTTCTCGAGGGACTCGGCGGCCATGTAGGTGTGGGCGATACCGGTCGGGCAGGAGGTGACGGCGACGATGCGGAACGGTTCCTGTCCCCCTCCCTCAGCCCCGTCCTTCCCTGGATCGGAGGCTACGGGCGCTGGGGGCGCGGAGGTCGCGGCCGTCGTCCCGGGCACCGCGTCCGAGGCAGGCGCGGCGCCGGGCGCCGCCGGGGCGTTCGCGCCCTCCGGAGCGGCGGTCCGCCCGGGCCCGGCATTCGTCGTTGCCGGCTCCGCGCCGACGGACGAAGCGCCGGCCGAGGAGGCCGCGGCATTCGTCGCCCCCGCCTCGGGATCTGAGGTCACCGACTGCGCAGCGGCACCGGCCTGCGCCGGCGGGCCGGCCGCGCCAGGCTCGGCAGCGGGCTCCGTGGCGTCGGTGCCCTCCGCTTCGCCGCTCGCTGCCCCGCCGCCGGAAGTCGCCGCGTCCGCAGTCGCGTCCGCCGCGTCCGGGTCGGCGTCCCCGCGGAGCATGGCCGCGGCGACACGGGGTGAGGCCGTCGTGCGGAGGGCGGTGGTGAAGTCCCCGTCCATCAGGCGGCGGGCGAGGGAGGAGAGGATCGTGAGGTGGGCGTCGTCGGCTCCCGACGGGGCGGCTATGAGGAAGACGAGGTCCGCCGGGCCGTCGGGGGCGCCGAAGTCGATGCCCTGGGGAGCTCGGCCGAAGGCCAGGGTCGGTTCGGCCACGTGGGGGCTGCGGCAGTGGGGAATACCGATCCCGCCGTCGAGGCCCGTCGGCATCTGCGCCTCCCGTGCGGCCACATCGGCGAGGAAGCCGTCGAGGTCGGTGACGCGGCCGAGCGTGACCATGCGCCGCGCCAGCGAGCGGGCCGCCTCTTCCTTCGTCGCGGCGGCCAGGTCGAGGTCGACCAGGTCCGCGGTGATCATGTCGCTCATCGCGGGCTCCCTTGCTCCGTGAGTACGCGGTCCAGGGGGACGTCCGCGGTCACCTGGACCGCGGCGGTATCGAGGTCGGACGGCGTGGGCATCACGCTGCCCGGCAGTTGGACGGCCGCGGCGCCGTGCGCCACGGCGGCGGCCAGGGCATCCGGCCCCTCGCCACCGGCCGCCAGGAAACCGGCGAGGGACGCGTCCCCGGCGCCGACGTTGCTCCGCACGGCGGAGACCGGCGCGGCACCGTAGTGGACGCCCGCGTCCGAGACGAGCAGTTGTCCGTCCGCGCCCAGGCTGGCCAGGACCGTTGCCGCTCCGAGGGATCGCAGCTCCTCGGCGGCCTTCACGGCGTCCCCCACCGTCGCGAGCGGCCGTCCGACCGCCTCGGCGAGTTCGTCGGCGTTCGGTTTCACGACATCGGGCCGGGCCGGGAGCGCGGCCAGCAGCGAAGGGCCGGAGGTGTCGACGGCGATCCGGGCGCCCCATTCGTGCGCCCGCGTGACCAGCTCGGCGTACCAGGCGGGGGTGAGGCCCAGTGGCAGGCTGCCGCTGCAGACGATCCACGACACGGATGAGGAGTGCTCCAGTACCGCGGCGAGGAGAGCTCTCGATTCGGCGGCCGTGAGCCGCGGGCCAGGCGCGTTGATCTTCGTCAGCGTGCCGTCCCGCTCCGCCAGCGCGATGTTCGACCGCGTCACGCCCACGATCCTCACCGGTGCGACCTCGACCCCCTCCCCCTCGAGCAGCTCGGCGACCAGTCCGCCCGGAGCGCCGCCGAGCGGCATCACCGCGACGGTGCGGTGCCCGGCCGCGGCGACCGCCAGGGAGACGTTGACGCCCTTGCCGCCCGGGTCCATGCGCTCGCCGGTGGCACGCAGCACTTCACCGCGCTCCAGGTCCGGGATCTCGTACGTCCGGTCAAGCGACGGGTTCGGTGTGACGGTGAGGATCATGTGCGTACCACTTCCGTGCCCGCGGCCTCGATCGCCGCGGCGTCCTCGGGGCTGAGCCCGCTGTCGGTGATGAGCAGATCGACGTCGGCGAGGTCCGCGAAGCGCGCGAAGTGTTCCTCGCCGTACTTGTTCGAGTCGGCGAGCAGCACCACCCGCCGCGCGGCCGCGACGACGGCCCGCTTCACGGCGGCCTCTGCGAGGTCGGGCGTGGTCAGTCCGGCGGTGACCGAGAAGCCGTTGGTGCCGAGGAAGACGACATCGGCGCGAATCTCGCCGTACGCCCTCAGGGCCCACGCGTCGACGGCGGCACGCGTACGCTGCCGGACTCGGCCGCCGACCAGATGCAGATCGATACCGGGGTGATCGGCGAGCCGCGACGCGGCGGGCAGCGCGTGGGTGACGACCGTGAGCAAGCACTCCAGCGGAAACGCCGCCGCGAGCCGCGCCACCGTCGAGCCCGCGTCCAGAATGACGCTGCCGTCCTTCGGCAGCTCGGCGAGTGCCGCCCGGGCTATGCGGTCCTTCTCGTCGGCCGCGGTGGACTCCCGCTCGGCAAGATCCGGCTCGAAGTCGAGTCGCCCGGCCGGAATGGCCCCACCGTGCACCCGGCGCACGAGCCCGGCCCGGTCGAGGGCCTTCAGGTCACGCCTGATGGTCTCGGCGGTGACCTGGAACTCGTCGGCGAGAGACAGCACATCGACGCGTCCGCCCTCGCGGGCGAGATGGAGGATCTGCTGCTGACGCTCCGGTGCATACATGTGGGTTTACGTCCGTTCCGTGCCCGAACCTGTGGTTTCACCGCAAGGCTACGCCCAGGATTCCGCAAAGTAAACAGATTCGGGCACCGGACGGACATATTCGGGCTCTGCGACGGCTGGCGACGGGACACGGCGCGGGCCAAGAGCCCCGGGCACACGAAAGCCCGGCACCGGGAAAACGTCCCCCGTGCCGGGCCTCCCCCCGGGCCTCCGCGGCCTGCGGGCTCAGTGCGTCAGCGCCGGCTCCCGCTCCTTGCCCTGCTGCCCGGCGCCGGCCTCCTGCCCGGTCTCGTCCGTGGCGCCGGCGCCCTCCAGGTGCTGCTTCGGCCGCGCCGGGAGCGCGAACATCACCAGGAAGATCACGACCAGCACCGCGACGACCCACCACAGTGAGCCCTGGAATGCGTCCGAGAACGCCTGGCCCACCTCGGCCGGAGCCGGCCGCTGCTCATCGATCGTCCCGAAGAAGACGACCGACACCAGCCCGAGCCCGAGCGCATTGCCCATCTGCGTGGTGGTGTTGATCAGCCCGGACGCCGAACCGGCGTGTTCCCGCGGCACATCCGACAGCACCGCGTCCGTCAGCGGCGCCACGATCAGCCCCATACCGAGACCCATGACCACGAGCGGCGCGATCATCTGCCAGGAGTGGATCCCCGTGCCGTACCGCCCGGCCTCCCAGATGTAGAGGAGCAGCCCCGCAGCCATCGTCAGCGCGCCCGCCTGCAGCACCTTCCGGCCGAAGCGCGGTACGAGCTGCTGCACGGACATGCCGGCCGCCAGCGACACCGCGATGGAGAACGGCACCCCGGTCAGACCCGCCTTCAGCGGGCTCCAGCCGAGGCCGATCTGCATGTACAGCGTCCAGACCAGGAAGAAGATGCCCATGACCACGCCGAAGGTCAGCTGCACCGCGACGCCGGCGGCGAAGCTCTTCACACGGAACAGCGACAGCTCGACGAGCGGCGAACCGTCCTTGCGCGTCTTCCGCTTCTCGTACGCCACGAACACGCCGAACACGAGCGGACTGCCCGCCATGCACAGATGACCCCAGAGCGGCCAGTCCAGCTCACGGCCGCGCGTGAGCGGGTAGATCAGCATCAGCAGACCGGCCGTGACGAGTGCGACGCCGACCAGGTCGAGGCGGAGCGCCTTCTCGGCCTTCGACTCGGTGATGAACCTCCGGCCCAGGATGACGCCCGCGATGCCGACCGGAAGGTTGATCAGGAAGATGGGCCGCCACTCCAGCCCGAACAGATTCCACTCGGTCAGCAGCGCACCGAGCAGCGGACCGGACACCGCACCGAGGCCGACGATCGCACCGAACATCCCGAAGACCTTGCCGCGTTCGTGCGCCGGGAAGGTCACATGGATGATCGAGAGCACCTGAGGCACCATCATCGCGGCCATGGCGCCCTGCAGCATCCGCGCGGCGACCAGCATCTCCGCACCGGCGGCGAAGCCGCACAGCGCGGAGGCGACGGTGAAGCCGGTGATTCCGATCAGGAACAGCCGCTTGCGGCCGAAGATGTCCCCGAGACGACCACCTGTGATGAGTCCGGCGGCGAACGCCAGCGCGTAACCGGCGGTGATCCACTGGATCGCCCCGAACGACGCTCCCAGGTCCCGCTCGATGCTCGGGATCGCGATGTTGACGATGGTGACGTCGACCAGGTCCATGAAAGCCGCGGTCATGACGATGGCCAGGGCTATCCAGCGACGCCGGTCGGCCACGGCGTCGGGACCCGCCGCCGGCCCGGCCCCCTCGGGCGCCTCCACAGACGTGCGAGGAGACGGGTTTTCCAGCGCCGGCGCGGACGCTGGAGCGGGTACGGAAGCGGAGACAGGGGTGGACGTTGCCGTATCCGGTACGGCGGCTTCGGAGCTCATGCGAAGCAAATTAGTGAGGATATAGGTCAGCTCATGTCCTAGAAGGCTGGCAATCTGAGGCTCATGACGGACACCCCGGCACGACTGCTGAATCTGCTGTCCCTCCTCCAGACGCCGCGCGAGTGGCCGGGCAGCGAACTCGCCGAGAGGCTCCAGGTCAGCCCGCGCACGATCCGGCGGGACATCGACCGGCTGCGCGACCTCGGCTATCCCGTCGAGGCCACGAAAGGCGCGGTCGGCGGATACCGGCTGGTCGCGGGCACGGCCATGCCGCCGCTGCTCCTCGACGACGAGGAGGCCGTCGCGATCGCGGTGGGGCTGCGGGCGGGGGCCGGGCATGCCATCGAAGGGGTCGAAGAGGCGTCCGTAAGGGCCCTCGCGAAGCTGGAGCAGGTGCTGCCGTCGCGGCTGCGGCACCGGGTGTCGACCCTGCAGAACGCGATGATTCCCTTCACCCGCGGCGACGGCGCCACCGTCCATCCGCACACGCTCACCGCCATCGCGGCAACGGTCACCGGCCGGGAGCGGCTGCGGTTCGGCTATCGCTCGGGGGACGGCACGGAGACGAAGCGGCAGGTCGAGCCGTACCGGCTGATCTCGACGGGCCGGCGGTGGTACCTGGTCGCTTACGACCTCGAGCGGGAGGACTGGCGTACGTTCCGGGTGGACCGGGTGCGAGACACCTTCGCCACGGGAGCCCGCTTCACGCCGCGCGAGGTGCCGGCCGGCTGGGACGCGGTGAAACTCCTGTCCCACTCCATGTACCGGAATCAGCCGGAACACGCGCTGGACGTGTCCTTCGGGGCGCCCGCGGAGTACGTCGCGGCCCGGCTCCCCGGCTACCTCGGTACGCCCGAGGCGACAGGACCGGACAGCTGCCGTCTGCACACCAGCTCACAGGACTCGCTGGAGTGGCTCGCCGTCCGGCTGGCGCTGGTCGACTGCGAGTTCACGGTCCATGCCCCGGCGACGCTGGCCGAGCACCTCTCGGAACTGGGCGCGCGTCTCACGCGCGCGGGGCGCTGAGGCGGCGGGGCGGCAGGCTCCGGATCCACCGTTCCGGATCGCGTCCACCGTTCCGGATCGCGTCCACCGTTCCAGATCGCACAGAGAGCCGTCCGGACAGAGCCGTCCGAACAGAGCCGTCCGGAAAGACCGGAAAGATAAGGACCCCGACACCGGGGGGAAGGTGCCGGGGTCCGCTCAGGGGGCGTGGGGTCGCGCCCCACACCGCTCACGCCGCCGCGTCGAAGCCGGTGTCCCGCGCCATCCGCTTCAGCTCGAGCAGCGCGTGCTTCTCGATCTGGCGGATGCGCTCGCGCGTCAGGCCGTGCTCCTTGCCCACCTCGGTCAGCGTACGCTCGCGGCCGTCCTCGATGCCGTACCGCATACGGATGATCGACGCGGTCCGGTGGTCGAGCTTGTCGATCAGATCGTCCAGTTCCTCGCTGCGCAGCAGCGTCAGCACCGACTGCTCCGGCGACACCGCCGAGGTGTCCTCCAGCAGATCGCCGAACTGCGTCTCGCCCTCGTCGTCGACCGACATGTTCAGTGAGACCGGGTCCCGGGCCCAGTCCAGCACGTCGACGATCCGCTCCGGCGTGGAGCCCAGCTCCGCGGCCACCTCGGCCGGCTCGGGCTCACGGCCGTTCTCGCGGTTGAACTCGCGCTGGACACGGCGGATCCGGCCCAGCTCCTCCACCAGATGGACGGGGAGCCGGATCGTGCGGGACTGGTCGGCTATGGAACGCGTGATGGCCTGACGGATCCACCACGTCGCGTACGTCGAGAACTTGAAGCCCTTCGCGTAGTCGAACTTCTCGACCGCGCGCACCAGGCCCGCGTTTCCCTCCTGGATCAGATCCAGCAGCGGAAGGCCGCTGCGGGGATAGCGCCGGGCCACGGCCACCACCAGGCGGAGGTTCGACCGGATGAAGATGTCCTTGGCGCGCTCGCCCTGGGCGACCAGCGCCTCCAGTTCCTCGCGCGTGACAGCGCCCCCGTCGCCCGAACCCTTGGCGGCGTCCGATGTCACGGAGCCGTCGAGGATCTGCGTGGCGTACACACCGGCCTCGATGGTCTGGGAGAGCTCGACCTCCTTTGCGGCGTCGAGCAGGGGCGTACGCGCGATCTCGTCGAGATACATGCCGACCAGGTCGCGGTCGGCGATCTCCCCGCCCACGGCGCGAACGCTGCTTGCCCTGTTGGCCCCAGCCCCGTTTGCGGCGGACTGACGACGGGCGACGGCACGGGTTGCCATGCGTGCTCCCTTGCTGAGTAGGTCGCGACACCCTTCAGAGTCTTCCGGGTGCCCTGCATCCGAGGGAAACAACGACTGGAAACCGGACAGAATTCCCAGGCGGTGCAGGGATTTTTGTGATCTTGCAGTACCCTGTCCGGCCACCACGGGAGGACGAATGCTGCCGGAGCACATGGAGACGCAGGTCAAGGCGGGCTCGGAGGCGGATCTTCCGGCACTCACGGAGCTGTACAACCACTACGTCCGCGAGACGGCCGTGACCTTCGACACCGTCGCTTTCACCCCCGAGCAGCGCCGCCCCTGGCTGCGCTCCCACCCTGAAGACGGCCCGCACCGTCTTCTGGTTGCTCGGGATGTCCGTTCCGGCCGGACCCTTGGATACGCGACCAGCAGCGCGTTCCGGCCGAAGGCCGCCTACGCCACCTCGGTGGAGGTCAGCGTCTATCTCGCTCCCGACGCGGCGGGCCGCGGCATCGGCACCCTCCTCTACGACGCGCTCTTCGACGCACTCGCCGGCGAGGACCTGCACCGCGCCTACGCGGGGATCGCCTTGCCGAACAAGGCCTCGGTCCGGCTCCACGAGCGCTTCGGGTTCCGGCACGTCGGGACGTACGAGGAGGTCGGGCGGAAGTTCGGCCGGTACTGGGACGTGGCCTGGTTCGAGAAGAGACTGGACCAGGGCCCGGACCCGACCCCGGACCCGGACCGCTGGAGCGCGGGACGCCGCCCTGGCACCGACCGTACGGAGTCCCGCGGCAGCGGACCACTTGCGGTCGCCCCGGGCCGTGTCTGAGAACTCCTGCCCGGCTCGCCCCGCCCTGCGGGCGGACGGCGCGCGACCCCGCTCACCGATCCGGCCTGATCCGGCCTGATCCGGAGGAGAGACCCTAGCCGAACTGGACCGAGCGCTTCGCCAGCCCCATCCAGAAGCCGTCGATGACGCTCCGGCTGTGCGCCGGTTCGTCGCCCGCGGCACCCAGGGTCACGAACAACGGCGCGAAGTGCTCGGTGCGCGGGTGCGCGAGTCTCCCCGCCGGCGACTTGTGCTCGAAGTCGAGCAGGGCGTCCACGTCCGCGGCGGCCAGCGCCCGCTGCCCCCAGTCGTCGAACTCCACCGACCAGCCGGGGACGCCGCCGCCCACGTGCCGCAGCGCCGCGAGGTTGTGGGTGAAGAAGCCGCTGCCGACGATCAGCACGCCCTCGTCGCGCAGTGGTGCGAGCTTGCGCCCGATGGCGAGGAGCCGCTGCGGGTCGAGCGTCGGCATGGAGATCTGCAGTACGGGAGTGTCGGCGCCGGGGAACATCTCGACGAGCGGGACGTACGCCCCGTGATCGAGGCCGCGGTCCGGCATGTCCTGCACGGGAGTGCCGGGGCCGCGCAGCAGCTTCCGCACGGACTCGGCGAGTGCGGGCGCACCCGGGGCCTCGTAACGGACCCGGTAGTAGTGCTCGGGAAAGCCCCAGAAGTCGTACACGAGCGGCACGGTCTCCGTCGCGCCGAGCGCGAGCGGGGCCTCCTCCCAGTGCGCGGAGACGACCAGGATGGCCTTCGGCCGGGGCAGGCCCGCCGACCAGGCCGCGAGCTGGCCCGGCCAGACCGGGTCGTCGGCGAGCGGAGGCGCGCCGTGTGAGAGATAGAGAGCCGGCATCCGCCCCGTGGCGACCGGGCCGGGCGAGGCGGCATCCGAGCTCAGGGGGGCCACGGGGCCCACAGGGTCTATGGCGTTCGCCGCGCTCGCCGCGTCCATGGTGCCCATCGGAGCCTCCCGAGCAGTCGATCTTGAATCTTCAAGTTCCTGTACCTCAGAAGACTAGGGCCATCTTGTTCAACTTTCAAGAAAAGGCTCGTAGAGTAGATGCATGACGACGGCATCCAACGCGGGCGAAGGTCGCTGGCTCAGCTCGGAGGAGCAGCGCATATGGCGCTCCTACCGCCACGCCACCACGCTCCTCGAGGACAGTCTCGACCGCCGGCTCCAGCGGGACGCGGGCATGCCGCACATCTACTACGGCCTACTCGTCCAGCTCTCCGAGGCTCCGCGCCGCCGCCTCCGCATGACCGAGCTGGCCAAGGACGCCAAGATCACCCGCTCGCGGCTCTCGCACGCGATCGCACGCCTGGAGAAGAACGGGTGGGTGCGCCGCGAGGACTGTCCGTCCGACAGACGGGGCCAGAACGCGTATCTCACCGACGAGGGGTACGAGGTCCTGAAGAACGCGGCCCCCGCGCATGTCACCGCCGTACGGCAAGCGATCTTCGACCGTCTCACCCCGGAGCAGGTACGCCAGCTCGGCGAGATCACCCGGATCATGACCGAGGGTCTCGAGCCGGACGGCACCGGCGCGGACCTCCCCTGGCTGCGCTGAGACACGTTCGGGCACAGGGGACGGGGCCGGGGGACGGGGCCAGAGGACGGGACCAGAGGACGGGACCAGGGAACGGGCCCAGAGGACGCGCCCAGGGGACGGGGCCAGGGGACGGGGCCAGGGGACGGGCACATACAAGACGGGTCCCCGCCCGGGTTCCATGAACCCGGGCGGGGACCCGCTCTCCCTCACGGTGGCGTCAACCGCGCCCCACCGCCACCGGGCTCAGTGCGCGACCACCGGGATCTTCACCTCGTCGTCGACGCCGTCCCCGGAGGACACCACGGCCGTCGCTCCCGGCCGCCCGGTGTTGATGAAGGCGAAAGCGATGGCCGCGGACGCCGCCAGGATGCCGACCGCCCACCAGATCGCGCTGGCGTAGCCGTGCACCATGCCCTGCAGCTGCAGCAGTTGCTGCGCCTTGGGGCCGGTCGCCCCCGCCGCGTGCGCGGTGATGTAGGTGGTGGTGGCGGACGCGGCGATCGTGTTGAGCAGGGCGGTGCCGATCGCGCCGCCCACCTGCTGCGAGGTGTTCACCATCGCGGAGGCGACGCCCGCGTCCCGCGCCTCGACGCCGTGCGTGGAGAGCGACATCGCCGGCATGAAGGCCGTGCCCATGCCGAGGCCGAGCAGCAGCTGCGCGGGCAGGATCAGACCGGTGTAAGAGGACCCGATCTCGAGCTGCGTCAGCAGCAGCATGCCGGTCCCGGCGACCAGGAAGCCCGGACCCATGAGCAGCCGGGGCGGCACGCGGGTCATCAGCCGGGCGCCGATCTGCGTGGAGCCCGTGATCATGCCCGCGATCATCGGAAGGAAGGCGAAGCCCGTCTTGACCGGCGAGTAACCCTTCACGACCTGCAGGTAGTACGTGAGGAAGAGGAACAGGCCGAACATCGCGATGATGGCGAGGCCCAGCGAGAGGTAGACACCGCCGCGGTTGCGGTCGGTCAGAACGCGCAGCGGCAGAAGCGGCGACCGCACCTTCGACTCGGTGAGAACGAAGGCCGCGAGCAGAACGGCAGAGGCGACGAAGAGGCCGATCGTCGTGGAGTCCGACCAGCCGTCCGACTCGGCGCGCGTGAAGCCGTACACCAGGGCCACCAGACCGAGGGTGGACAGAATGACGCCGGGGATGTCGAGCGGCGAGCGGTTGCGCCCGCCGGCCGGCTCACGGATGACGAAGTACGCGCCCGCCGCGGCGGCGACCGCGAAGGGGATGTTGACGAAGAACGTCCAGCGCCAGTCCAGGTATTCGGTGAGGAAGCCGCCGAGAATCAGTCCGACGGCGCCACCGCCACCGGCGATCGCTCCATAGATGCCGAAGGCCTTGGCCCGCTCCTTGGCGTCGGTGAACATCACGGCGAGCAGCGAGAGGGCGGCGGGGGCGAGCAGTGCGCCGAACGCGCCCTGCAGCGCCCTCGAGCCGAGCAGCATGGCCTCGCCGGAGGCCGCGCCACCGAGCGCGGACGCGGCGGCGAACCCGAGCAGGCCGACCACGAAGGTGCGCTTGCGGCCCCACAGGTCGGCTATGCGTCCGCCGAACAGCAGCAGCCCGCCGAAGGCCAGGGCGTAGGCGGTGATGACCCACTGCCGGTTGCCGTCCGAAATCCCCAGGTCCTGCTGGGCGGACGGCAGCGCGATGTTCACGATCGTCGCGTCGAGCACGACCATCAACTGGGCGAGGGCGATGAAGACCAGGGCTTTCCAGCGACTGGGGTCCGGGAGCCGGGTTTCGGCTGTTTTTGACATGGGTGTAGCCACCTAAGGGTGCGTAAGGGAGCGAGCAGGGCGAAAACGGGCGTCGTTCAGGTCGTACGGCGGGCCTTACGGGCCGCCGGGTGCGGACCGTCCGTACGGATGAGGGAGTCGGATCGCCGCGGTCCGATCGCCGGGACAGGGTCGCCGTGATCGGATCGGCTGGGTCGATTTGCGGTGGTCGAAGTGCGGGAGCCGGATCGCGAGTTACGGATCGCGGGTTACGGATCGCGGGTTACGGGTTGCGGGTTGCGGGCGGGCTATGGGTCGCAGGGTCGGTCGGCCGCGGGGCGCGATGCTCGCCGGTCGCGAATGACGGCGCGCCGTGGCTCACGGCTCACGGCTTGTGCCGCAGGTCCTCCAAGGTCGCGGCCGCACCGGGCAGTTCGGAGCGCGCGGGCGCTTCGAGACCGTCCAGCAACAGCTGCAGATGGCGGTGGGTGAACCGGTCCATGTCCGGGCACACGGTGCCCGGCAGCGGCCGGGTGAGCTGGGAGATGGCCACCATCAGATCTCCGACGGCGACGTCGGGGCGGAGCCTGCCCGCCGCCTGCGCACGGTCCATGAGGCCCTGCACGGCCTCTTCGAGCCGGTCGCGCTCGGCGAGCAGTTCGGGATGATCCTTGTCGAAGCCTCCGGAGAGCATCGGGCAGAGCGCGCCGATCCGCTCGTCGGCAGCCGCATAGGTGAAGCGCGTCAGCGCGGCGAAGGGGTCCGCCTCCTCGGCGGCCGCCTCCTCCGCACGCTCCGCGGTGCGCGCCATGACGCTGAGGACGACCTCGTGGATCAGAGTCGCCCGGTCGTGGAAGTTCCGGTAGAGAGTCGCGTTGCCGACACCGGCGCGGCGGGCGATCTCGTCGAGCGGCACCTCGGGGCCGAACTCGACGAACACCTCACGGGCCGCCGATACGATCCGCTCCCGGTTGCGCAGAGCGTCGGCGCGCGGCCTGCCGGCTCGGCGCACTGCGGTGTCGGTGGCGGTGCTCACGGCTCCACTCCCTCTCGTCGTCGTCACTCGTACTCGCTGTGGCTCGTACTCGTAGCTGTCACGTCTCATACGGTCGGCCCCGCGGCCTTCCGTCCCGGCCCGGCCTTGTGGCCGACCACGGGCAACCGCATCCGGGGAATGCCTCCCCGTTTCGCAGGTTCACCGGTTCAAACGGGGAAACGGTCCCCGGTTATTTCGGCCGCCGGGAAAAATCCGTGTGACCTGAGCCACGTCATGCAAGTCTCCGCGCAGCGACCCGCCGGGCGTGTCCCACGATCGGCCCACCCGGCGCGCGCCCGCTCCCGGCCCGACCGAGGCTGATCGCACGGAGCGCAGTCGAGGACCGGCCGGCTGCCGCGGACCCGAAGGCGACCGCATGGAGCAGACCCGCCGCCGGATACGCAGACCCGCCGCGCTCGGCGCCGTAGCGGCACTCACCCTGGGCGCGCTGACTTCGGCGAGCTCGTACCTCCCCGGCCCCTCCCGGATCTCGGCCGGCAGCCCCGTCGCGGAGGCCGAGGAATCGGCGCTGGGACCCTGTCGCATCGCCGCGACCATGGGCGTGCAGATGTCGGAGGGCATGCCCACGCCGCCCGGGTACGTGCGCTCCACGGGTGAGGTCCGCGCCCTCAGCATCATGATCGACTTCCCCGACGCGGAAGGAGAGGGAACGGCCCTCGAGCGGTTCGAGGAGTTCTCCCCGCAGACCCAGAAGTGGTTCGCCACCAGCTCGTACGGACGCCTCAGCTACCGTCCCGAAGCCCCCCTGGCCGGTTGGCTGCGAATGCCGATGCCGTTCGCCGCGTACGGGATAGACCGGGGCTCGCCGTTCGAGCCCGGCTACCGGCAGCTGGTGCAGGACATCGCGACGGCGGCCGACCCGCATGTGGACTTCAGTGCGTACGACCTGGTCAACGTACTCGTCACGCCGAACGCCGGCCCGTCCGCGCTGGACACGGTTCTGTCCGTGACCTTCTCCGGGAACCACGACGCGCCGTACGCGGACGGGGTGCCGCTCGCCAACACCTCGTTCGTCTACAGCCGCCAGGACGACGGATCCGGCTCGTACGACGAGACCGGCTTCCGCGTGCTCCCGCACGAGAACGGCCATGTCTTCGGCCTGCCCGACCTCTACACCTCGGAAGGCGGCGGCGCGGTCGGCCACTGGGACATCATGTCCGAGGACTGGGGGGCCAACAACGACCTGCTGGGCTGGCACAAGTGGAAGCTGGGCTGGCTCGACAACGACCAGGTCAGCTGCGCCTCCGCCACGGGAACGAGCGAGTACGAACTGACGCCGCTCGCCACCAGGGGCGGCCGCAAGCTCGTCTTCGTACCGCTCAGCGCGGATTCCGGTTACGCCGTGGAGGTCCGCACCCGGGAGGGCAACGACGAGGCGGTCTGCGAGCCGGGCGTCCTCGTCTACCGGGTCGAGACGGACATCGACACAGGACAGGGACCGGTGCGGGTCGCCGACAGCGACCAGGACAGCGGCGGCTGCACGCGGCGGCCCAATGTGCACGCCGAGCTGTCGGACGCTCCCTACCGGCCGGGCGAGTCCTTCACGGACCCGCGCAACAAGATCCGCATCACCGTGGTCGCGGAGGACGCGACGGGGACCTACCGGGTACGGGTCACGCGCCCCTGAGCCCCGGCCGGCCCGGACCTGCCCCCGGTCCGCCCGCGCCTGCCCGTCGGCTCACCCTCGACCCGACAGCACCGCCTACTTCTCGGCCGGCGTCCCGCCCCGTGCCGGGACCCGCCCCCCTGCCTGCTCCGGCACCCGCGTCCCTGCCTGTCCCGGCATCCGGGTCCCTGCCTGTCCCGGCACCCGCGTCCCTGCCTGTCCCGGCATCCGGGTCCCTGCCTGTTCCGGCACCCGCGCCCCTGCCTGCTCCGGCACCCGCGCCCCGCCCGCTTTCCGGACCTGCGCCCCGACCGGCTCGCGCAGCTCCCGCTTGAGGATCTTCCCGGTGGGATTGCGGGGCAGCGGCTCGTCCCGTACGACGACGTAGGCCGGCACCTTGAAGGCGGCGAGGGTCCTGCCGACATGAGCCCGCAGCTCGTCGGGGGTCACGGCGGCCCCGGGCCGCAGCTGGACGACGGCGGCGACCTCCTCGCCGAGGACGGCGTGCGGTACCCCGAGGACGGCCGCGTCGGCGACGTCCGGATGGTCGTGGAGGGCGGCCTCGACCTCGACGCAGTACACGTTCTCGCCGCCGCGGACGACCATGTCCTTGATCCGGTCGACGATCGAGACCCGGCCGCCGTCCCGCACGGTCGCGAGGTCACCCGTCCTGAACCAGCCGTCCTCCGTGAACGCGGCCGCCGTGGCCTCCGGGTTGCGCCAGTACCCGCGCACCAGCGACTGCCCGCGCAGCCACAACTCACCCGTCCCGCCCTCCGGGAGAGCCTCGCCCGCGGGCCCGGCGATCCTCACCTCTGTGGCGGGGGTGGGCCGGCCCACGCTGTCCGGGAACTCCCGGTACTCCGCACCGAAGTTCGCCGTCACACCGCCGCTGGTCTCCGTGAGCCCGTAGCCGTTGCGGGGCTCGATCCGCTCCGCGTAGCGCCGCGTGAGCCGGCCGACGAGGTCCGGCGGCGCGGCGGCCCCGCCCGTGTTGAGGTGGGTGAGGCTCGACAGCTCCGCGTTCCGCCGCTCGGCCGCATCGAGCAGTTGCAGCGCGGTGGTGGGCACCCCGGAGCAATGCGTGACGCGGTGCCGCTCGATCAGCCCGAGGGCCTTGTCCGCGTCCCATTTCCGCATCAGCACGAGGGTCCCGCCCACGGCCATCAGGGAGTACAGCGTGGTGAAGGCCGCCACGTGGAAGAACGGGAACGTCATCAGCGTGACGGGCGCCGGGCCCTGGCCCGGCATCACGCCTCTCGCGAGTGCGGAGGCGGCTGCGGTGTAGCGCGGATTCATCGCGGCCCCGGCCTGCGCGAGGTGAGTGGCGACAGCGCCCTTGGGCCGGCCCGTGGTGCCGGACGTGTAGAAGATCGTGGCGTCGTCCTCTGGCCGTACGTCGACGTCGGGCGGCGCGGCGGCAGGATCAGGGGCGGGCAGGTCCTCGTACCGTACGACGCCTTCGCCGACCGCCCCTTCGTGATGGAAGACGACGACCGGAACCGCCCGTGCCCTCGCCCACGCGTCGACCCTCGGCAGCCGCTCTCCGTCGACGAGCAGGACGTGCGGCTCGCAGTCGTCGAGCGCGTACGCGAACTCCTCCGTGGTCCACCAGGCGTTGAGCGGCACGGCGATCAGTCCGGCGAGTTGAGCCGCCCAGAAGGCGATCTGCCACTCGGGGTGGTTGCGCATCCCGACGACGGCCCGGTCGCCGGGCCGCAGCCCGTACTCCCCGGTGAACCGCCGCGCCAGCGCCGACGCGGCCGCGAAGAACTGCCCGTACGTGTACGTCCCGCTCTCCGCCACCAGAAAGGGCCGGTCCCCGAACGCCCACGTCGCCTCGACGAACTCCCGCAGCGTGCGCGGCCCGGACGTGTACACCCCGTCGGCGACCGCGAAGGGGGCGCCCGGTGCGGTGAGGGCTTCGAGGGCGGCGGAACGGGGGTGCGGCACGGGGCGCCCTTCTGTCGTACGTGGGCGCCGCACCGGCCGGCCGGCGGGCTGAGCGCCCGCTCAGCTCGGGGCGACGCTATGCGCCGGTCCCTGCGTCGTCAAGACGCGTTCGGCGTACGCCCGCCGGGGCTGGAGGGCGTATGCCGCATGGTGCGGTCGGCGCGAGCGCGTGGCGCGGTGGACGGAGACCGCGTGGCGCACGGCGCGCGGTCGCCGCGGAGCTGAGTCACCGAGGGCCGACGCACCGGTTGCCGCCGTCGATGCGAACCGCTCGGCGACGAAGGCCGGATGCGTCCACCGACCGCGTCTTGCCGAGCCCACCGGCAAACAACTCCTGGTACAGGACCTGCGGCGCGGCACAGGGAACGGCGGTGGCGGTCGTACGTCGCGAGTGCGGCGGAGGCGCCCGCCATGGCCGCCTCGCAGTGCATCAGCTCGAGCAACAACTCCTCGTCCCGCGGCAGCTCCCGAAACAGCTCAACAGAACCGAGCACCTGCGTCAGGTCCCGCCGGACAACCCCGCCGGCCGACGGCTGAAGTGTTCCGCCAGGACAGCGCTCCCAGTACTCACGCTTCGACCAGAGCCACCCTGCAAGAGGGCGCCCGCCCACGGCGCCGACGCGGCGCTCCTGATCTACATCGGCTCCGCCTGGCCCAACAACTCCGTCGCCCGAGCCATGATCAATCGCCTCCAGGGCGCCTAAGCCGAGTGAGGCCCCACCTACCGCCCGTAGTCAGATCCCGATCAAGCACCACCCGCTACACTGTCCGACGGTGGCTGATCCCCACGGGTCGGGCGCCGCGCTGTCGATCAACGGTTTCAGACACGTTTTCCGACAGATCCCCGCCTTCGTAGCTCAGGGGATAGAGCACCGCTCTCCTAAAGCGGGTGTCGCAGGTTCGAATCCTGCCGGGGGCACCAGCCAAAAGGCCCCGGACCGATCATGGTCCGGGGCCTTTGACATCAGCTTTTGACATCAACGGGGGCGGTCACTCACGGCCCGGGCGCCTCTTGAGCAGCCGGTCCATGTGGCTGATCGCCTCGCGCTGCGTGTCCTGGACGACGTGCGTGTACACGTCCATCGTGATGCTGATCTGGCTGTGCCCGAGGATCTCCATCACGACGCGGGGCGCGACCCCGGCCGCGGTGAGCAGCGTCGCGCAGCCGTGCCGGGCATCGTGCAGCCGGACGACGCGGAGGCCGGCGGAGTCGGCGACGCGGGTGAAGGAGCGGTACACGTTGCGCGGCTCGACCGGGCGGCCCGTGCGGGTGGTGAAGACGTGGCCGTTCTCGTCCCAGGACTCCCCCGCACGCTGCTTCGCGGCCGCCTGGCGCATCCGATGCCAGCGCAGCGGCGGGATGCACATCGCCGGGAGCGGCAGCGCACGACGGCGACGGTTCTTGGTCTCGTCGTCGTAGAGGACTCCGCGCCGTCGCTGGGTCTGCTGCCGGACATAGATCACGCGGTTGTCCAGGTCGACATCACTCCAGCGGAGACCGACGATCTCCCCCCGGCGCAGGCCCATGGCGATCGCGAGCACAAAGGCCGCGTACAACGGGTCCTTACGGGCAGCGGCGAGGAAGTCCAGCGTCTCGTCGAGGGTCCAGGGGCTCAGCTCCCGGGACTTGGCCCGCGGCGGCTCGACGAGGGCGGCCACGTTCCGGGTCACCAGTTCCTCGCGGCAGGCTGCGCTGAGAGCCGTGCGCAACACTCGGTGAGACTCCTTGGCGGTGGCCGCGGTCGTCTTGTTCTCCAGCTGGACGATGAAGCGCCGGACATCGGCGACGCCGAGAGATTCCAGACGCTTCGAGCCCACCATGGGCACAAGGTAGAGCCGCACGTGTGCTTCGTACTTGTCGTAGGTGCTCAGCTTGCGTCGGGGCTTGACGATGTTGTCCAGCCAGTACGGCAGCCATTCAGCGAGCCGGGCCGAACGGGTGGGGACGGGCACGCCCTGGTCCACCTTGTCGAGGAGCTCCCGCCGCTTGGCGTCGCACTCCGCCCAGCTCTTGCCGTAGGCGAACTTGCGGGCACGGGTGCCGTCCGGCTGGAGAACGTAGACGGCGGCTTGGTAGCGGCCGTCCTTGCGCTTGGTGATGGTGCCGGCGCCGTTGGGGTTGCGCTTGCGCTGCGTCGCCATCAGGCGGCCTCCTCGATCTGGCCGAGGACGAAGTCCTGGACTGCGTCGGCCGGGATTCGGCGGCAGCCATCGATCTTGATCGAGGTCAGGCGGCGGGAGCGGATCAGGTCGTAGACCTTGGAGCGTCCGAGCTTGAGCCGCGCCATGACCTCGGGCACGGTGAGGAGTTCGGCGGTCGCGGTGGTCATGCTGCGGCTCCTTCCAGGGCCAGTTGGTCTTGCAGGGCTTCACGGGCGGTTTGGCGGTTGAGCTGGATGTCTCTGGCGATAGAGGCGGCGAGTACGGACTCGCCGGGGCTGTGGCCCTGTCCGGCGAACCGCCAGTCGGCCAGGACGAGGACGGTCGGGTCGTGGTCCGGGTCGGGCAGGCCGAGTTCGTCGCGTTGCTGGGCGGCGCGGTAGTCGGCGCGGACCTGCCGGAGGGCGCCCAGGGTCGTCGAGTAGCGGCGGGACTTGCTGGAGAAGTGGCCGCGGAAGCCGAGCATGTGGGCCCAGGCCCTCAGTCGCCGGTCGGGATACGCGGCGTCGAGGTCGAAGCACGCTTCGATGAGGCGGCGTGGGTGGTCGGGGATGTCGAGGAGGACCAGGACCTCACGGTTGCCGATGCGGCGGTCTACGGTGCCGGTCGTCTCGGCAGCCTTGGTCGCGTACTTGGCAACGTAGGAGGCGACGGCCTGTTCGGTGATGGCGGTGCCGGCCTCGAAGGCGCGGATGGGCCGGATGTCGAGCTGGGTGCCCCAGCGCAGTGTGCGGGCAGGGTGGCCGTCGGCGGCCGGGACGGTGATGGTCGTGTAGGAGTGCGCGGCGGCGGCGCGGATGGCGTCGGTGAGCAGCTGCACGGTGGCCCAGGACGGTGGCGGGGATTCGGGGCCGTCCGGTCCGTCGAGGCGTACGACGGCGTGGAAGTGGACGGCGCCGCGCTTCTGGAACTCGGCGACCTTGCCGTATGAGACTCGGGCGCATTCCTTGAGTTCGCGCTGTGTGATGCCGGCGCGGGCGGCGATCTCGCGGCGAAGCCGGTTGGTGAGGCGCTGCCAGAGCTCCCCGGCGTGGTTGTTGAAGAGGACCGCCGCAGCGTAGTCGTACGTGGCCGGGTCGATCGGTGTGCCGAGTGCGTCGTCGTCCGCCGGGTGCTGGAGGCCGCAGCGGCAGCGGCCGGAGTCGGGGCGGTTGTGGACGCGGCCGAACGACGGGGCGGTGAGCGTGGCGAAGACCCGGGGGTGGTCGCGGACGGTGGCGGGGACGTCCTTGTCCTGGTCGCCCATGAGCCCGGCGCGGATCAGGTGATAGGTGTCGGCGGCGTACATCCAGGCGCAGGCCGGGCAGCGGGATGCGCGGCGGTTGCCGCAGGCGACGCGGAGCCGACCATCGGGCTCGGTGTCGGTCGAGTAGCGGTGCAGTGTGTCGCCGGTGGTCTTGTCCTTGGTGAGGGTCCAGCCGGACAGATGGATGGGATTGGCGCAGCCGCCTGTGCGGCGGATCTGGTCACGCCAGCGGTCGAAGCCGGGGGACCCGGCCACCCGCAGCAGGTCGCCGAGGGTGGCCGGGTCCAGGCCCGCGATGGTCGCGGTGTCGGTCACGCGCTCACCGCCACGGCGACGGGCTCGCAGATCGTGTAGACGCGCAGAGAGATGAGGCCGAGCGATGCCGTGAAGAGCAGTTTCGTACCCTCAGCGCGTTCGGTGATCAGCACGGCGGCGGGTTCCGCGTAGAGGGCCTGGCGCCAGGCTTCGAGGTCGCTCGGGCCGTCGAGCAGGACGTGGGCTTCAGCGGGCGTGATGTCGCTGGCGGTGATGTAGGCGCCGGGCAGGTCCGGGTGTGCCTCGGTGAAGCGGGCGAGGACTGCGAACAGTGCGGCCTGTGTGCCGAGCGGGTTGTTGAGCGAGGCGTCCATGCCCTACCTCCCCGCCGGAACGGTGAGGGGACGGCGGGCCGACGCGGTGCCGGTGCCGTGGCAGGCCGTGCAGTGCGCGGTGATGGTGCGGAGGTGTCCGGACCGGTCGCGGCCGCCGAGGGTGACCTTGACGGCGGGGAAGCCGTCGCAGTCGGGGCAGACGCGTGTCCGGGCAGGGGTGGGCTGGGACATGATGGTGGTCCTTTCGATTGCGGTTGGAAGGGGCCGGACCGTCCGGGCGGCGGCGATGCTTGGCGGCTTGTGCGCCGCCCGGAGGCCGGTCAGTGCGTGGCTATGGATCAGCGCGCGAGGGTGCGGGTCCCGCGGCGGCCGGCCTTGCCTTTGATCTCGTACATGGCGGCGTCGGCGGCGCAGAGCGCGTCGGAGAGGCTTCGCAGGGGCAGGTCCACGACGCGGGAGGCCCCGGTGGACACGTAGAGCGGGATGCGTACACCGGCGTGGGCGAGCGGTTCGTGGAGGAGGTCGACGAGGCGGTCGATGTCCTCCGTGCCGGCGGAGCGGACGACGGCGACGAACTCGTCTCCGCCGAAGCGGCCCGCGATGCCGTGTCGGCCGCACCAGGCGGTGAGACGGGCGGCGATGGCGGTCAGTGCCGCGTCTCCGGCGGCGTGGCCGTGGGTGTCGTTGAGGTGCTTGAAGTCGTCGACGTCCAGGAGCAGGACGACGGCGTTGCGGTGGCGGCGGATGATGCGTTCGGCTCGGGCGGTCCATCCGGCGCGGGTGCGCAGGCCGGTGAGCGGGTCGCGGCGGGCGGTGGCCAGTCGGTGGGTGAGGTAGCCGAAGTGTGCGACCCAGCCGACCAGCGGCAGGGATAAGGCGAGCGCTTGGGTGTCCACGGTTGTCCCTTCGTTTGCGGTTGGAAGAGGTGCGTGGGCCGTCCGGGCGGTGGCGATGCTTGGCGGCTTGTGGCACCGCCCGGAGGCCGGTCAGCGGCGGAATTCCTGGCGGAGCATGCGGACCAGGACCAGGAGGACGACGCCGCTGATGGAGAGCGCGAGGCCGGTGATGGCCACGGCCAGGAGCATGGAGACGAGGACCGCGCCGACGGCGACGACCCCGGTGACCGTGGCGGCCGGGTTGACGCGGACCTGGTCGACGAGCCCGGGCCGGTTCGAGGCCGCCGGCGCGGCGGGCCGTTCGGCCGGGACGGGCGCGGGGGCGATGCGGCTGGTGAGCGCGTCGTAGGTGTCGGAGGGCGGGTACTTGGGCTTGAACACGGGCCGTGTCCTTTCCTGTCGGTTACTTGGCGAGCGGGTCGATGACCGGGGCGAGGAGGCTGTCGGCGAGGAGGTAGCCGCCGAGGAGGAGCACGGCGACGAGCCACCAGGGCGGGCGGACGAGCTTGATGCCGAGGGCGCCGACGACGATCAGCGCGAGCCAGAGCGGTACGTCCATGGCGTGATCTCCTGAGTGGTCAGCGGGGGTTGCAGCGGTGGGTACGGGCGGCCAGCTCGGCGGCGGCGCGGTTGAGGTAGTCGGCCGACCAGTCGCAGCCGGGTGCGGTGCAGGCGGCGGCGTGGGCCTCGCGGCCCTGCCGGTCGCGGTGGGTTCCGATCTGGACGGGGCCGATGCGGTCGACGTCCCAGAAGCGGTTGCGCGGCATGGGGATCACCTCCTCTCAGGCGAGTCGGGCGGCGATGGCGTCGGCCATCGGGGCGGGGACGCCGAGCCGGGAGCGCAGGGTGTCGGCGTCGATGTCGCGTCCGGTCGCCGAGCGGTGCGAGTCGGCGAGCTTCCGGGCGTGGACGATGAGGGCGGGCGGTACCGCGGGGTCGGCGGCCGGGAGCTCCGGAGCCGAAGCGGGCTCGTCCTCGGGAACCTCTGCCCGTACGACCTCGGGTGCCGTGTCCTCCTGGGCGACGGGCTCGGGCGCGTGTCGCGTGGCTTCCGGGGTGTGCACGAGGAGCGTGCCGCCGAGGAAGGCGAGCGCCGGCCAACCGGCGACGAGGATGCGCAGCCAGTCCGGCACGTCGTTCAGATCGAGCAGCCCGGCCGTGGCGACGTTCGCCCCGAGGGAGGCAGCGAGGGCCACGGCGAACCAGGACCAGGCAGCCCCTCGCGACGCGCCCGCATCCCTCAGCGTCCGGAGCCGACGCCAGGCAGCGACGAGCAGGAGGTCCACGGAGACCGGGTAGGCCCATGCCTTCCAGCCGTGCTGTCCGGCGGCCTCTGCCAGGTCGTGCAGGTGGGAGAAGGAAAGGGCCCCGGCGATCACGGCTTGCACGAGGACGGCGTCGAGTCGGAGCGATGGGCGCATGGCGTCAGTCCTTGTCGGCGACCAGGTCGAAGGCGAGGGCGGGGACCACGGGACGGAAGGCGGCCAGACCGGGCAGGTCGGGGGTCAGGGCCGCGTGCTCGGTGCATGTGGCCACCGCGTCTGCGAGCTCGGTGAACGGACTGCGGACGAGGGACCAGCCGCCCGAGGAGTCGCCCGCGACGGCCACGCCGCGCTGTTCCGGCGCTATGGCGGTGGCGGCCAGGACGGCGAGCGGGCTGATGTCGCCGAGCGCCATCTTGGCGGTGGTCTCGTCGTTCACCCGGTGCGAGATCCGGCCCGTGAGCTGGGCGCGAAGTGCGGTTGCGCCCTTGCCGAGTTCGGCGCCGAAGCGCTGCCCGCAGACCTCCAGGTAGAGGCCGGCGGCGCGGCCGAGCTGGGCGAGGCGAACGAGCTGGGTGACCATCTGGTCTCGGCGCTTCTCGTCGGCGGAGCAGGCCGTGAGGAACAGCTCCGCCACCTCGTCGACGAAGACGACCACCGGTACCGGTCGCATGTCCTCCGGCAGTCCCCAGATGTCCGACGTGATGGACTCCACCGGACCGGGCCCGAGCCGCTGCACACTCCGGATCAGCTCGTATCGTTCGGTCATCTCCGCCACCAGGGCGTCAAGCAGCTCGGCGGCCTCCTCCGGCGTGCAGGCGAGCGCGGACAACCGCGGCGAGAACGGGGCGAGTTCCACGCCCCACTTGCAGTCGATCCCGACGAGCGCGACAGGCTGCGGCGCGAGGCCGGCCAACAGGCCACGCAGGTAGACCGACTTCCCCGACAACGTGGCGCCCATCACCAACTCATGCGGCACCGTGCGGAAGTCCCTTGTGTGGACCGCTCCGTCGGAGCGCACGGCCACCGGGATGCTCAGCAGCGACGGACGCGCCCTCTTCGGCATCACGACCTGGCGGAGCACGTCGTACCCGACGACCTTGACCTGAAGCCACCCCGGGGTGAGCGCCGAGACGTGCACCGCGTAGGCCCGCCAGGAGTGGCGCAGCCGCTCGGTGGCCGTCTCGAAGTCGTGGACCTCCTGCCCGGGCTGCATCCGGATCCGTAAGACCAGGCCACTCGCGGTGAACCGGATGCGAGCCAGGCGGGGCACCCTGCGCGGGGCGGTACGGTTCGTCGTCGCCGCGACAGCGAGGCGGAAACGGGACGGGGGCTCGGTGAGCCCGCACGCCTCCATGACCGAGCGGTACGTGACCACGATCCGGATCAGCTTGGCGGAGGCGCCGACCGCGTACCAGTACCAGGCGGGGCGCCAGCGCCGCAGGACGAGCAGTCCGGCGGCCACCAGCACCAAAGCCAGGTAGATCAGGAACTCTCGGGCGCTCATGAGTCAGCCCGCCAGCGCGGTCACGGCAGCGGCGCGGAAGGTGATTCCGTGCTTCTTCTTGCCGTCGAACTCGTTCTCCCACGGCCGTGCCACCAGGCCGGACAGCGCCACCTGCGTGCCCGTGACGAGTTCACCGGAGAGGTCTGCCTCGGCCACCGTCACGGTGACCAGGTCGGCGTTGCCGTTCGCGACGAACAGCACGTCCACCGTCATCAGGGAGCCGCCGGTCTCGGCGTCCACGGCGATCACGCCGTTCTTCCTGTCCTTCATCTTCGGCTGCGGGGGCTGGGCCACCATCGCGGTCACGCCGCTCATGTCCACGGGGATCACACGCACAGAGATCACTCCTCTAGAAGTGCTGGACTCCGTCACTCATGTATATGAGTGACATGAAGAAGAGTGCATGACTCCTATACATGAGTCAACCCGCCGAGACGGAGAAGTCGCGGCGGGCTAAAGGGAGTTGAGCGGGCGTCAGTCGGCCGCGGGGATCCTGTACTGGAAGACGAACTGGTCAGCGGCCATGAGGGTGTCGCAGACCTCGACCACCCGACCCTCTTCGGTCACGGCCTCGCGCACGAGGTGAACGACCGGAGCTCCGGGGCTCAAGGCGAGCTCGGACGACTCGGCCTTGCTCGCCGATCGGGCCTGAAGCGTCTCGACGAATTCGGCGAAGACGTGGCCGTCGTCCTCGAGGCGGGCGTAGATGCCGCCAGGGCCGGGGTTCTCGCCGAACAGCTCGGGGATGTCCTTGACCACGTCCCACGGCAGGTACGAAGTGGCCGTCTCGACGGGTGTGCCGTTCCGAAAGTAGAGCCGCCGCCGCGCGAGCACCTGGGCGCCGGCCTCGACGCCGAGCCGTTCGGCGATCTCCTCGGGAGCCTCCATCGGGCCGATGTAGAGCACGCTCACCTTGGCAGTCGCGCCGGACTGCTCAGACTCGGCCAGGTACGCGGCCTTGCCGCCTCGACGATGCGAGGCCCGAAACCGGTCCGAGGACCGCAGCCGCACCGGCGGCCGATCCTTCACGATCGAGCCTTTGCCGTGCCGAGTCTCCACCAGGCCACTGGCGCGGACCTCCACCATGGCCTTGCGAATCGTCCCGCCGGAGACGCCGTAGCGCTCGACGAGCTCGGACTCACTCGGCACCATGTCACCAGGCTTCAGGACACCAGCCCGGATCTGCTGAACGATCTCGTCGGCGATCTGAACGTACCGAGGTACGGCCCTGCCACCTCCTACCGCGGTTCCCATAGTCCTTCTCTTCCTCCTATGCTCCTGTACATGAGTACGGGTTCCCCGCAGCACAAGTCAACGCCACTGCACTCCGTGTCCGTGGCGGGGGCGGTCATGCGCGAGGACGGCCGGCTCCTCGCGATCCGCCGGGCAGACAACGGGACTTGGGAGCTGCCGGGCGGAGTTCTGGAGCTCTCCGAAACGCCGGAAGACGGTGTGGCCCGCGAAGTCTGGGAAGAGACCGGCATTCACGTCGAAGTCGACCAGCTCAGCGGCGTCTACAAGAACACGACGCGAGGCATCGTCGCCCTGGTCTTCCGCTGCAAGCCCTCCGGGGGCACCGAGCGCACCTCCGACGAGTCGACGGCGGTCGCCTGGCTCACGCCGGAAGAAGTCGCCGAGCGAATGTCCGAGGTCTACGCGGTGCGCCTGCTCGATGCACTGGACGGCAACGGACCCCACGTCCGGAGCCACGACGGCCAACAACTGCTGGAGGCATCGGCATGACCAGCAATGCCGGACTCCCCAAGCCAAGGCCGCTGCACGAGCTGTGCGGCGTACACGACTTCCTCGACGACGTTCGCCTCAGGCCAGGCATGTACGTGCGAGGGCGTTCCGTCTTGCACCTTCAGTCGATCCTTTACGGGTACAGCGTCGCTTGCGAGATCCACGGAGCCCCGGCGGCAAAGGACTTCGACCACTTCGGGCCGTTCAGCGAGTGGCTCTGGCCTCGGCTCGGCATGCAGTACGCGAGCCCGCTCGGCTGGGCCGTCGAGATCGAACGGGCAGCTGAAGCAGCGGGCGGACAGCCCCTGGACATGTTCTTCGACCTCTTGGACGAGTTCCGCGCTGCGCAAGCCCCGACAGCCAACCAGGCCGCGCGGTAAGAGTTTCTCTACTTCATCAAGGCGGCTCGCTCCGCTCGCCGCGCGCTCCCCGGCTCACCGCCGAGGACGACGCTCCTGTCTCCGCCCCGCTCCGTCCCCGGCTACGCCGGTCGCGCGGCTGGAGCAAGACGACTTGGCCGAGGCGAGAACGGCCGGCAGGGGGCTGGGGCGGTCGGCTCCGCGGCTTTAGGCAGCCACCATGGGGCGAGCCTCGAAGATCGGGGCCCACATCGGGCCACTGCGGGCAGGTCAGGAGACTGCCCGAGTCGCGGGAAGCTTACGGGCCCCGATCTCTCGCCCCATGGCAGCTCCCGCCCAAAGCCGCTCCCACCGACCTACGCGTTGTGCTACACCGTTGTTCATGGGCGAGGGACTGGCAGCTTTGATCGTCGCAGGAGTGGGCTGTGCAGGCGCGTTAGGGGGTGCTCTCATCGGTGGGACCCTGGCGGGGCGAGGAGCAAGATCCAGCGCAGAGATAGCAGCCGCCGCAACACGATCCAGCGCAGAGACAGCGCGCTACTGCGCAGAGATGGCAGCCGCCGCAACACGGTTCAGCGCAGAGATGGCAGCCGCTACAGCTCGCATGCAGACCACGCTTCCCTACTACGCGGCCTACCAGACTTCGCTGGACGAGTTCCGCCGATGCCTTAGAGCTGACGTCTTTGACCTCGAAGATCTGAAGCGCGCCGACGACTTGGTCCACAGCAGCTACAACGGGGTCCATTCAGTGGGAAACAGGGACGTGACTCGCATCGCACTGGGGATCAACAGGGAATGCCTAGCGATCAAGCAGAACCTAAATCGGGACCTCGACTCTCCGGAGAATCGCTCGGCAGCGTGGACGAGACTGGGGCAACAGCGACTCGACCTGAATAGTGCGATCGCCCGCGCAATCGACCGACGAATCTGACGACAGGCCGACGGCAGGGAACGCCACGGGTACGCAGCGGTGTGTCACGGGCTGGTGCAAGATCTCCAAGGAGCGCTGCCCCCGACTGACATCCACGTGTGACATCAACGGTGGCGGACGCGGGCACCCTTGCGCGGCTCAGCACGTCCGACCCATCCACCCGCTGACACCTCCGGGCCGAGGTTGGATCGAACTCCTAAAGCGGGTGTCGCAGGTTCGAATCCTGCCGGGGGCACAGGAAAAAGGGCCAGTTCAGAGGATTGATCCTCTCGAACTGGCCCTTTCGCATGATCGCGGGCGGGCCACGCACGTGTCAGATGCTCGCTACAACTCCGCTCCCCCGTTGCTCTGGCGGATCATCGCTCCGAGCCGGTCGGCGATGGCCCGGTGAGGGCCCGGCGACCGGAAGGTCGCCGGGCGCTGTTGATCGGTGGTGGTCAGACGACGCCGTCGCCCAAGGTGTTCACGGAGTCCGCCGCAGAGAGGTCATGTCGGGGACGCTGCTGGCGATCGCTTCTGCGAGCGCGGCGGGCTGGGACAAGAAGGGCGAGTGGGAGGAGTCGAGTTCGGTAACGGCGGTCGGGGAAGCCGACACGGCGTCGATCTCCTTGATGAAGCGGTGTTGCAGCGCCAGGGGGATGGCGTTGTCCCGGGTGCAGGTCACGTACGAATGCGGGATGCTGCCGTAGCGCTGCGCGGTGACGGTCAGTTCCTCACCGGGGATCCCCACCGGACCATCCGGACTGAGCAGGGCGATCGCGGCATCCGCCGCGCGGTCGTCGACGTCGTTGTAGAAGGCCTCCTTGATCTGATCGTGCCTGTCCGGGTCGTCGAAGTCGATGCGCGCCGCGCCGACCACCGCCGGGTCGGCTGCCAGCAGTCGGAGCAACTTCTCGTCGGCGTTCTCCGGGCACGTGCTGTAGAAGGCCGCCGGCACCCCGTTCACCGGTGCGAGCGCGGATACATAGACCAGCCCTCCCACGAGTTCCGGAGCGAGTTCCGCCAGTGCGGTGGCGACCACACCACCCATGCTGTGCGCGACCACGAGACATGGCCGACCGGCGCCGATCGTTCGTATCCGGTCGGCGAGGGAAGCCGCCGCGGACGATGCGGTGACGGTCCGGACCGGTGATGGTTCGGTGGCGAATGCCTCTGCGTCGAACGGCCGCGCCCAGCGGGCCCGCAGTGCGGGCCCGCGCAGTCCGTGTCCGTCGAGGTCGACAGCGACCGACCGGATCCTGCGGCCGGCCAGCTGCTCGGCCACCGGGTTCCAGCACCAGCTGCCGTGCCAGAAACCGTGCACCAGGACGACGGGCAGGGAGTTGTTCATTTCTTTCCTCACGCGTTCGTAGGGCGCGGACCCGGCACGTGACGCATTCGGGTTCGCTGACAGGCGGGAACTGCGGGCGGAGATGTCCCACCGTTACCTTCGAACGCACAATGACTGAGGGTGGTGAACAACGGGGAGCAGGTCTGAGGAAGCCCTGAGCGCAGGGTGGGGAATTTCAGGGATATCGCCATCAACCAGTAGCTGGCCTTCAGTGCACCCCAAGGAGCCGAGCGGTCAGTCCAAGGGACCTCAGCGACCACCCGCCCGTACTGCGCATCGAGAGCGTCAACCCGGGCCACAGACGTGCCAGTTGGCGCGGGGACCCACGGGGAACCGCGGCTGTCGGCGAGGCTCACGTGCCGCAAGCACTAAACAGGTGTCGCAGGTTCGAATCCGTCCAGATACGACACAGCGGCGGGTTAGGTGCCCGGACGGGGAGCTCGCAGGTGTTGACGCTGTGCCAGCTCCTCGTCGTCGACCAGGGTGAGCATGGGCTGACCCGGCGCACACATCATGGTGACGAGGAAGCGGCTCGAGGAGTCCGTCCGGTTGTTTCCGTCCTGGTAGTGGATGACATCGCCGCCCGGCTCCCAGAACGTCTCCCCGGCCTTGATCACACGCTCGGGCTCGCCTTCCAGCTCGAAGAGCATCTCCCCCTCCAGCATGTAGCCGAAGGCGGGTCCCGAGTGCCGGTGCGGAGGGGTACCGGGGTCGCCGGGAGGGAACTCGATGAGGACCGTCATCGCCTCTGCCCCATCCGGAATGGACGGCGGTTCTACCGACTGCAGCACAGTCAGCGCCGTCTTCCATGCTTCTGAGCGCGGTTGGCTCTCAGCGCTGTCTGCTGCCGGCTCATTGTTCGACATTGTGAGGCCTCCGGTGATGGGCGGGGTGGTTCAGGAGAGCCAGTCGCTGTAATGGGTGGGGAGGATGCGGGCGTCGCCCTTGGCGGTGAGGGCATCGCCGTGGACGACGGCGAACATGCCGGCGGTGTCGTCGGTGACGACCGTGCGCCCGTCGGGGCGGGCGTTCAGGGTGATCCGGCCGAGTTCGTCGAGGGGGAAGACGTCCGGCCCGGCGATATCGAGGGTGCCGTTCAAGGGGGGACCGACGGCGACTTCGGCGACGGTGTCGGAGATGTCCTGGGCGGCGATGGGCTGGAGCGGGGTGGTGGGCAGGCGGACGGTGTTGGCCTCGGTGGTCCAGGACATGACAGCGTCGATGAACTCCATGAACTGGGTGGCGCGGACGATCGAGTAGGGGATCGGCCCGGCCTTGAGGATGTCTTCCTGCAGGACCTTGGCCCGGTAGTAGACGAGGTCGGGCACCTGGTCCGCGCCGATGATCGAGAGAATGACGGCGTGCCCCACCCCGACTTTGTGGCTGGCGGCCAGGAGGTTGTCCATCGAGGTCCGGAAGAACGCCGGGGACGCGTCGTCGAAGGTCGGGGAATTCGTCAGGTTGACGACCACATCGGCGCCGGCCACCGCCTCCGCCAGGCCCTGACCCGTGATCACGTCGACACCTGTGGACAGCGAGTGCGGCACGGCCTCGTGCCCGGCCGCGTTCAGCTTCTTCACGACCTGCGACCCGATCAGGCCGGTACCGCCGATGACTGCGATATTCATGGGGCACCTCTCGTCGCGCACCGATAGGTCATACGTCCAGATTGCGACTGTGCAGTACGCGGCGCACGCGGACCGTGCGCTCCTGGGCATCCTGGTGGCGCTGCGTGCTGACGACAACGCTGACGGCAACGGGTGCATACAGGCGACTGCGAAGTAGGCAAATCGAGCGGCCCATGCGGGGGGCTCCAGAAGTACAGCAACGAGGTACAGCAACCCCGCCGACCGCAGACATCCTGTACCGGGTCCAGAACCATGTGCCAAGGCCTGTATGGCCCCCGCCGACTGAGCCGCGCAGAGCTACGGATCAGAAGGCTCTGACATCCACGGCTGACTGTGAGGATGTCGGCGGTGCCGCCCTGGGGGCCTGACTCTCCGTCTGACCGACGCCGTCCGGCTGTCCTGTTGATGATTTGTCGGCCGTCGTGGGCGGTGCCGCCCCCGTGCGCGGCCGGTCGGGCGTCTGTGACCTCATAGGCCCGGCCAAAGGTCCCATCACAGTCTTGTCCTGCCGCCCGACCGGCGCGCGCCGTCCCTCACGCGTCGCACGGAAGGACAGCAGCAACCACCGATGGCAGACCAAATAGCGGTGGTCGGCGGCGTCGACACCCACACCGACTTCCACCAGGCCGCCGTGATCGACTCCATCGGCCGGCACCTGGCCACCCAGGCTTTCCCCACCACCTCCGACGGCTACCGCCGGCTGCTCAACTGGCTGCGCTCACACGGCGAGGTCATCGCCGTCGGCGTCGGCGTCGGCGTCGGCGCACCGGCGCCTACGGCTCGCAGCTCACCCGCGTCCTGCGAACAAACCAGGTCACCGTCATCGAGGTGGACCGGCCCGACCGGCGGGCCCGCAGGGCCAACGGAAAGTCCGACCCCGTCGACGCCTACGCCGCCGCCACCGCCGTGCTCTCCGGCCGGGCCAGCGGGACACCGAAGACCCGCGACGGCATCGGCCCGGGCCCTCCCCCGATCCGGCTTGAGCTGGTGATCAGAAGGGGGCGCATGTAAGGGCCTGCACTGGTCAGGCCCCTGCGGTTATAGCCTGCTCACATGTTCGGGGAAGACGATGAGAGCCGGGATGTCCGCGTAGGCAGCGGGATCGAGCTGCGTTTTCACGAGCCGACGCGCCCCTTCCCGGACATCGACGATGACCCCGTGCTGGACTTCCTGGTCACAGCTCGCGGCAAGTGGGTGGGCGTTGAGGTTTCGGTCCGCACGCTGGACGGCGACGGTCTTGATGTCTTCTTGACAAGGCTGGCGGACGAATTCCGCGGCTGGGAGGGCGTCCGAACCTGGCAATCCCTGGAAGGTGACCTGACGGTCTCTGCACGGCACTCAGGGCGTTCCGTGCATCTGACCTGGGGCCTGCACGACCGTCCACCGTCGGAAGAGTGGCATTTCGAAGCGATCACCAGCCATGCCCCGGGAGAAGACATGCGCAACCTGGCCGCCAGGATGGGCCTCTTCCTGGAGTCCGAGCCCCGACCCTAGATCCGCGCGCTACGAGAAACGGTGACGGCAGTCGACCAACAACGTCCGTGCGGAGCCAAAAGGCCGTGCGGAGCCAAAAGGCCGGCCCGGCAGACCTCAGCAACCGCCCTGCCCGTAGCTCGCATCGAGGGGCGCACCACAGAGCACTCAGGCCGTCTCTGGGCTGTGCGGGGCGCTCAGCGGCGACCAACGACCAACGCCGACAACCCTTGACCACTCAGCCGCAGGTCACAGTCCTGATCGGTTAGGCCACCGCAGGTGACAGACCCGGCGTGTCACTTCTTCGGCGACTCATCGCTTCTCGGCCGGGTGGCTCTGTCACGGGGACGGCTCGAGTCGGATTGCACCGTGCGGTCCGGGCCCGCAAACGCGATGGGCATGAGCATTGCTCTGCCTGATCACGGAGGGATGCCTCTTGAGCAGCCGATCAGCACCCTCAGCCTGCGCCACATCGTCCCGGACCCCGACGCCTGGTCGCACTGGGTGCAGGTGCGCGCGTTCATCGACGGCCGGGATGTGGTGAAGGAGGTCCACCCCGAGGGGCTGGCCGGCTGCCACGACGAATGGGCCGGTCCGGCGCAGGTCTGGCCGCTGGCAGCGACGGAAGACCCGCGGCGCATCGTTCTGTCCGAGCCCGACTGCACTCCCGGGTGCTGCGGAGCCCTCTACGTCACGATCCGCCGCCAGGGCGACCGGGTGATCTGGTCGTCCTGGAAGAACACCAGCAGCATCAACTCCCTGCCGGCCACCGACTTCCACTTCGACGCGACCCAGTACGACGCCGAACTGGCGCGCGCTGCAGCAGACTTGAGTTGGGAGCAGCCGGTGGACACCGTTGCCCGGATTCTGACGCGGACGTTTGCGGACAGCGGCTGGTTCGCACGGTGGGATTGCGTCCTGGAAGATGTGGACCCCTGCCCGTGAGGCGCCCCAGGGCGTCGACGTGTACTTCAGCTGCACGCACCACCCGGACGAGCGCGCGACCCGGTTCCGGCACGAGCTGCTCGTCACCCAGGACGAACCTGCCGAGGAGCAGGCGCAGCGCCTGGCCGCGCAGATCCTGGCGGACGACCCCCGCAAGACCGCCGAGGTGTGCGATGACTGATGTGCCCCGGATACGACGCCGAGGGCCGGCGCTCGAACTCCTGAAGCGGGTCTCGCAGGTTCGAATCCAGCCGGTGCGCCCTGGCCAGGGCGTATGGGCGGAGTGAATGTCATGTCCACGAGTGGCCGGTGGATACAATCCCACCCGAGTTGTCAAGATCCACTTTTGAAGGGTGTCTCCGTGACCATGTGGAAGAGGGCGTTCGGACTGGCTGCCGCAGGACTGGCCGCCGTCGTGCTCGCGTCGAGCCCTGCGGCGGCCTACCCGAATTGGCAGACAGTGGACACCAATGCGAATTGGACCTGCCAGGGCTACCAGTCCCATGTGGGGTCACACAACATCAACTTCAAGGGCTGCGTGGTGCGCAACGCGGCAGGTGAGTCCCAGCCTGTGCTGGTGGTGCAGAACAAGGCCGGTGTCGCGATCAACATCAAAGCCGAACTGAAGGTGTGGCCGAAGTCCGCCCCGCACCACGACCCCGATGCGGCCAACGGCAGCGTGTTCCGCTGCGACCCCTCCCCGCTCCAGCCCGGATTCACACGAGGCTGTTTCGGCCGCACCGATGCGAATTGGAGGGCGACTCTGATCTTCTACTTCAACGGCATTGCCGATTCCACCTCTGTCAGCAGCTGATCCTGCTGCCCTTCAGGGGCTGCCGCAGTGAACGGGATCCGTCCTGCGGCGGCGCCCGCCGGGCCACTGCCACCGCGCGAAAATGAGCATGTCTACCGTCGCTCCGGCCCCGGCGCCCAGGACGCCCGCGGCGATGAGCGCGGGCAGCGCGCAGCACGCCACACATGCCAGGGCGGTCATGCCCGCGAGCGCCTTCGAGGTCTTGTGGGGGGGGCGGAGGTCCGCAGGGTTCGGCACGGCGGTTCTCCTCGGCGAGGTCGGTGAAGGGGACGGGGCAACAGGCGCTGGAGGCGCAGACGGTCAGGTCGTCGCACCCCGCGTCGACCCGCCGCGGCTCCGTTCCTGCCGTCTGGCGTGAGCGAACGTCTCCCCGGGGACAGAGGCAGAGGTCCCAAGGCCGAGTTGCCGGAGTGCTTGGCTGGACACGGCCCGGCCCTGAACTACAGGCGAAGCCTGCCGAGGGCACACGACCAGCGGCGAGTTCAGAGGCTTGATCCTCGAACTGGCCCCTTCGCATACCGCGGCCGTGCCACGCACGTGCCGGATGCTCGCCACGACTCCGCTGTCCCACGTGCCAGGTGTCGTGGAACCGAGCACGGCAGTTCAGTCGTTCTCCGCTTACGTGATGTGACGTGTTCCTACGCCGGGTTGCCGGCGAGTCGAGAACGAGGGCGTCCGGGGGTCGGCGAATGAGTGCGGAGATCATTCAGTTCGTGGCACAGACCGGGCCGTATCTGACGGCAGCTCTGGGGGCGTATGGAGCAGGGGTGTTGACGCGTCCGGAGTGCGCTGCGGTCGAGGCGACGGCGAATGTGGGGCGGCGCATGCTGCACGCGGTGTGGCACCGCCGCGATCAGGAGGACCGTGCCGAGCTGGAGGCGGCCGTGCGGGACGCGGCTGAGGAACCGGAGGATGCGGACGCGGCGGGGGCGTTGCGCCAGCAGATCGAGCGGGATGCGCGGGGGGACGAAGAACTGTTGCGGGAGCCGGCGGGATTGCTGCCGGCCGGGAGCGGGCCGGTGTCGGTGACCGCGTCGGGTGAGCGGGCCGTTGCCGCGCAGACGATCACCACCGCGATCACCGGTGACAACACCACTGTGCAGCCATGAACGACACCGACCCGATCACGACCGGCGGGGTGCGGGCATCGGGCCTGAGGGCGGTGGCGGCCGGGACCATCGGCGTGGCGATCACGGGAGATGACGCCCAGGTCGTGATGCTGCCGCCGGAGGCGGTGCGCTGGGCGCAGGAGGTGAGTGCGCCGCCGGGGGCGGGGAATCTGCCGGGGTCGGCGTCCGGGGTGTTCGTCGGCCGGGAAAGTGAGCTGGAGCGGCTGCGGGAGATGCTGATCGGCCAAGGTGAGGCTGCGGTGACGCAGACCCGGGCCGTGCACGGGCTGGGCGGTGTGGGCAAGAGCACGCTGGCGCTGCACTACGCCCATCGATACCGGGCCGAGTACACGCTGACGTGGTGGGTCACTGCGGAGTCTCCGGAGCAGATCAACACCGCTCTGGCCGGTCTGGCCTGGCGGTTGTGTCCGCAGTGGGCCGCAACCGCCGGGACGGACGAGCAGACCGCGTGGGCGATTCTATGGCTGCAGTGGCATCCCGGCTGGCTGCTGGTCTTCGACAACGTCGAGCATCCTGACGACCTGCGCCTGTATCTGGGCACCTTGACCGGCGGACACCACGTGGCGACCAGTCGCAAGGCCACCGGATGGAAGGCCATCGCCCCGACCGTGCCGTTGGGCCTGCTGACCCCAGCCGCCTCCGCGGACCTGCTCTGCACCCTCGCTCTGGAGGAGACACAGCAGCCCACCCTCGAGCAGCGACGCCAGGCCGCGCTCCTGGCGCGTGATCTGGGGCATCTTCCGCTGGCGCTGGAGCAGGCCGGCGCCTACCTGTACCAGACCGGCACCGGGATGGACGCCTATCGGCGGACTCTGGGGCGGATGCTGGACAAATCCACCGACGGCATCGACTCGCAACGCACCATCGCCTGCATTTGGAACCAGACCCTGCAAGCGATCACCACCCGCGACCCGCTGGCCGTCACCCTCCTGCACACCCTCGCCTGGCTCGCCCCCGACAACCTCCCCCGCGCCCTGCTCACAGCCTGCGCAACCGACCCCCAAACCCTGGACCAAGCCCTGGGCGTGCTGCGCGCCTACGACATGATCACCCTGACCGGCTCCGACATCACCGTCCACCGCCTGCTCCAAGCCGTCCTGCGCGCCACAGCTCCGGAGCCGGACACGCCGCCGCCGGGCAGGCGCGAGGCGGAACTTCTCATGCTCCACGCACTTCATCCGGACGGCCAGGACCGGGCGCCCGCGCCGCCGAAGCAGTGGCAACACCTGATCCCCCACCTGATCGCTCTCGCCGTCACCTCCCCGGCCGGCCACCACAACGACGGTGCGCTCGCCGCCTACCAGACCACCGCGAAGCACTTGGAGGAGACGAGGCAGGAGGTACGCGCTGTCCCGCTCTTCAAGGCTGTCCTGGCCCAGCGGAAGCAGGTCCTGGGCGCCAATCACCCCGAGACCCTGCGAAGCCGCGACCAACTCGCTCACGCCTACTATGCGGCGGGAGATCAGGGGCAGGCCATTCCCCTGTACGAAGCAAACTTGACCCACCGCCGGAGGGTCCTGGGCGACACCCACCCCGACACACTCACCAACCGCATGAACCTCGCTCACGCCCATCGCATGGCGGGAGAGGCCGAGCGGGCCATCCCGCTGTATGAGCAGGCCCTGGCCGAAAGTGTCAGTGCGCTGGGCGACAGCCATCCCGACACCCTGACCATCCGCATCGGCCTCGCCGGCGCATACAAGTGGGCCGGGGATCTGGAGCGGGCGATTCCGCTGTTCGAAGCAACCTTTGTCAAATACAAACAGGTGCTGGGCGACAGTCATCCCCACACCCTCTTCAGCCGCGACCAGCTGGCCGGCGCTTACGAGGCCTCCGGGGACTTCGGACGGGCGATTCCCTTGTTCGAGGCAACCTTGGCCCTGTGTGAACAGGTCCTGGACAACGCCGACTGGCTCACTCTGCGTTGCCGCAGTAATCTCGCCGACGCTTATCAAAGGGTGGGGGATCTGGAGCGGGCGATTCCCTTGTTCGAGACGACCTTGGCCCAACGCGAGCAGCTGTTTGGCGACACCCACCCTGACACCCTGCGTAGTCGCGATTGTCTCGCCCACGTCTATCTGATTGCGGGAGACCTGGAGCGGGCGATTCCCTTGTTCGAGACGACCTTGGCCCAGCGCGAGCAGGCACTGGGCCACGGCAGCGTGGACACCCTGCGTACCCGCAAACACCTGGCCGAGGCCTACCAGGCGGCCCAGGCCGTACAGCAGCAAAGCTCAGCAACTCCAACGACCGCCGGCGACCCACCCCGTTCTCCCCCGTCCCGCTGAGGAAGGACGACATCCCGCATGTGTCAGCGGTGTTGCGCTCGCTGGCTGTGGCTGTGGTGTGGCGGGTGACGGGTGGCGCTGTGACGACTCACGTTGAGCTGACGTTGCCGGCCGTCGGCACGTTCGCCTTGTTCGGCATCCTCCTCCCGGCGTTCGCCGCAGATTCCGTCATGGTGCCGGCCACGCGAGCTCGTCCTGACGCGGTCGCCCGCCGGCAACGCGGCCTCGCTTGGGCGGTGGCCACCGGCGGCGGCCTGACATCCGCCGGCCTCGATGCCGTTCGGTCAGGAGGAGACGCGCAGCGTCCGGGCGCATGCCCCGTCCTGGACAGGCGTCTCAGCGGCTCGGGCCTCACCTTGCACCCGGGAAGCGCACGGGAACGGCCGCCGTCCGACCCCTGTGATGAGGGGCCGGACGGCGGCCGTCGGATGTATCGGCGTTCTCAGCGGAGCGTTGCCTTACCGGGCGGCCTCACTGAGCGGCCTCACTGATGCGCCAGGCGACCATCCCGGAGGATCCTGGTTCGCCGTCGACGTCGATCCTGAGCCTGCTCGGTGCTGCCGCAATGCGCTGATGGACCGCAGTGCCGTCGCAGTCGAAGCTCTGCACGGCCGGTTGGTCCTTGATCCGAACCGACAGCCTGGCCTTGCCCCGTCCCGCACAGGCGACTGCGAGCTGATACGACTTCCCGCGCGTCAGCGGTGAGTTCGTATGGATGCCGTCACCGAGGGCTTCCAAGCCCGATTCCACGAACTCCGGATCGTCGATCGTCACCGTGTCCAGGGCGGCTTCCGCCTGTTCTCCGAGCTTCCTGTCGGTCGCACCGGGTGAGTGTCGTTCTGGCTGAGATGACGTCGGCGGGGTGACCCGCTTCGTCGGCCGCTCTGAGCTTCCCGAGCCCTCCGTACACCCGGTGACCAGGATGGCGGACAGCACGCCGATGCACATCGCCGCACCGGTACCGCTGAGACGCCTTCGAGGGGTCATGAGCTCCATTCCCAGTGTCGCCGACCGGTCTCCATGGTAGGCAGCTTCCCGCTGCCGCTCTTCAGCCTCGTCCTGCCGCACCGGTCGGCGCTGGTGGCGTACTTGGCCCAGCTGATCCGGTATCCCCGGGAGCTGTACTGAAGATGCCTGAAGAAGCGCCCTGCGCGCCACCTGCTGGAGCGGCGAGCGTGCCGGCCACGGTATCGGCCATGGCTCGGGCCATGCGGTGGTAGAAGCGCCACAGGAAGGGGTCGCGCGGGCTGGGTGCGCCGAAGTAGCCCTGCGGTGTCACCCTGCGGGCGTGTTCGCCCCCCTTTCGCCATTCGGCCAGGTCCGCCGGCCCGAGGCCCGTCGGCCGGAGCCCGTCCATGGCGTCGTAATCGACGAGCTCAGGGAACCAGCGCATCATCAGCGCGCTCTCGATCTCTTCGGCATGGACACCGAGTTCACCGGTCAGCTCCAGGCCCTCGAACAGCGGTTGCATGGGGAACGTGGCCAGCGCGGGAGTCCTCGCCGCCTCGCCCAAGCGGTCAGCGATGAAGTCCGGCTCGATGAGGACGACCCCCGTGCTGCCCTGCTCGTGTCGGCGCGTCACGACGTCGAGCAGCATCCGATTGTGAGCGATGTCGCCCTGGTGGTTGATCACGAAGATGTGCCGGAACCCGTCGGTGGCGAGCGATTCCATAATGTCGAAATGCAGTGCGGCCGCAGTCTCGGGGCGTGTGCGGAACGTTCCGGCAAAGGCATCGGAAACCTGATTGATGCCCCAGAACACGGGCGGGGCGATCAGCGCCGGTACCTGATGCCGGTCGAGCTCGTCCTTCACCATCCGGCACAGCTGATAGGCGCCGTAGGCGTCGGTGCCCAGCGGCAGGTGCGGGCCGTGCTGCTCGATGACGCCCGTGGGCAGCAGGACGCATGCGCCCGCGGCCGCCGCCGCCTCCACCTGCGGGTATGTGAGGTCGGCCATCGTCCCGGCGAAGACCGAGTATCCACTGTGCATGCGCTTCCCCCGTACGCGATGTCATGACCGGCCTGACCACCGATCATGATGATCTTCGCCAGAGAACACGGCGGCTCACGAGCGGCACCCACGCCGGAAATCACGCCTGCGCCTTGTAGGGAGATCACAAATGGCCTCCGCGGCCCGCCTCCACGACCTGCCTCTCCGGGCTTCGCCTGTCGGCACCTTCATCCGGTCCGCACGATGGTCCGAAGGAATCGGCCCGAGCGGGTGTCGCAGGTTCGCATCCTGCCGGGGCGCCGGCCGGAAGGCCCCGGACCGATCACGGTCCGGGGCCTTCGACATCCAGGTCCGACGCCAACCGGAGCAGGGCCTGTACCGCGCAGGGTGCGCGGACCGCGTCAGTCGGCTTGCGACGGGGTCTGCTTGATGCTGTCGACGACGGCCCGGTTCATGATGGCGCTGGTGTAGGTCACCGTGCCGGGCTTGACCAGGGCGTCCTTTCCGCTGTTCTCCCGTACCTGGACGATGCGCTGGCCGAGGAAGACGTGGGTCTTCCTGTCGAAGATCCACTCCTCGCGCTGACCGCTGGTCGAGTCGAGCCGGGCCACCGCCACCCCGTGCCGGCCCACCGCGTCCACCGCGTCCTGTACGACGACGACACCGGGGATCTTCGCGGCGGCCTTGAACAGAGCCGAGTGGAGCTCCGCCGGAGGATAGCTCTCGCCGAGCAGGTCCCCGATGGTGGTGAAGGCCTCCTGGTCGGGGGAGTTGCCGTGGCCCTTGGTCTCTTTGTAGATCTTGGCCAGCAGTTCGCCGGGGTCGGTGGTGAGCTTGGCCAGGTAGTCGTACGACGGGCCGTTCAGGTACGCCTTGGGGGTGTTGCCCTGCTCGTCGGGGAGGCTCAGGGTCTCGCCCTCGGGGCCGTCGTTGACTGCGGGGTCGATCAGCCAGCCCTTGGTTCCGTCCGGGGACTTCCACATCTGGCGGCGGTGCAGCTGGTGGCTGGCCAGGGTGGTCTTGCCGTCGACGGTCTTCAGGAAGGTGTCGGCCGTCTTGGACTCGATGTAGATGTACTGGCCGGGCTTGACGGCCGGATGGGACCCGTCGGCTGCCGCCAGCGAGATCTGGTCGAGCAGCTGGGGCACGCCCTTGGTGGTCGCGGCGCCGATCTGTGTGGTCAGACCCGGTCCGGTGGGGACGCCGCCGTCCCTGACTCCGCCACCGCCGGACATCGCGCTCCCGGCGACGACCGCCCCCGCCACGGCCGCCGCCATGGCGGGCAGGACGATCGCCGCACGCGGCAGCCGGAACCGCCGTGCCTTCGCCGGGGCCGCCGTCGCCGTGCGCTCTTCCTGCTGCATGTCGTGAATCTGGGCCATCAGACGCTCCCTGTGGAACTGGTGACGGCCCGTCGGCAGGTCGCGCGCCGCCCGGGACAGGAGCTGTGCGCTCTCATCCCACTCGGCCGGGTTCTGCCGGGACGTATCCGCGTTCATCGGTATCCTTCCTGCGCGGGCCGGATCGCGTTTGTGTGATCGCCTCTTATCTGTCGGCCGCGGTGGCCGGCTTCCCGTTTCTCACGCACTTTCTTGCGCGCCACTTCGGTTGCGGGGCGGGACAGTTCGGTTGCCGGCCGGACCGTCCCGGCAAAGGGGCGCGCCAGATCGGCCTCGGCCAGCACACGCAACCTCTTGCGGGCCCGGGACAGCCGGGACGCGACCGTGCCGACCGGAATCCCGAGCGCTTCCGCCGCGGCCTCGTAGTCCAGGCCCTCCCCCAGGCAGAGCGCGATGACCTCGCGCTCCGGTCTGCGCAGCGAGGCGAGCGCGGTGAGGGCCGTCGCGAGTCGTCGCCGGTCGTCGACCCGGTCGGCCACCTCGTCGGCGTGGTCGGGCACCGACAGCTCGGCCGCCGCGGCGGCGTTGGCCGCCGCCCGGTACCGCCGGTTGCTCCGGTACTGGTTACGTGCCGTGTTGGTGGCGATGCCCAGCAGCCAGGGCCGCAGGGAGCCGCCCTCGGGGTCGACCCTGTCGCGGAGCCGCCATGCCTCCATGAAGGTCGCGGCCATCACGTCCTCGGCCGTCGACCAGTCGGCGGTCAGCCGGAAGGCATGGTTGTAGACCGCGCGAGCGTAGCTGTCGAAGAGCTCAGCGAACGCGCTCGATTCCCCGGCCCGTACCCGGATACGCATATGAGTGCTCACCTCAATGAGCTGTCCGGCACCCCACACCGGCTTCCCGTGACCTGCGCCACACTCGGCCTTGATGCCCCTTCCGACCGGACGGCCCCACGGGGAACTGCAAGCCCGCCCGACCGGGCCGGGCCTGGCCGGCCCGGGCCGGACCGGACGGAAGGCCATCGCGAGCATGGCCGACGCAGGGCCCCGAATCTGTCATCGGTCCCCACGAGCTCCTGTCCGTGGTGTTGGATCAGCCGCGCCGGTAGACCACTGATCCGTCTTCCCCGGACGGGTCCTTGGACGGGTCCTCGTACCAGTCGAAGTGCTCCCGCACAACGGACCCGTCACCCGCCTCGACCGCCAGCAGCAGCGCGTAGAACGGCACATCGCCGACGCCGTCACGGATGGTGGGCTGGTTCACGAACGGCCGCTCCAGATAGATGTTCCTCTCCACCTCTTCCCGAGGCAGACCCTCATCCGCCTCGTGGAACTCCCACGCTCCGGCCTTGTGCCGCACCGCGACCTCACCGACGTACCAGATACAGCCCTGTACGAAGGGGGTCCGCTCACGGTCGGCGAACTTCTCCGTCGTCCCGTACCGGTGGATCACCAACCGGGCCAGCGCGTCCAACGAGGCAGGGGAGAAGTCCCACAGGCTCTTCTCGCTGCCGGTCTCCGCGGCCCACGCGTCGAAGCCGCTCCGGCGCTCCTCCACCCATGCGGCCAGCCACGGATGCCGCCCCCCGACGCCGGTCGGATCGAGGCCCGGAGTCGCCTCTTTGACCGGCCTCCACCCGGGCTGCTGTTCCCTGCGGGCCGCGACGGCGGCCCGTAGCCGATCCGCCGTCTCCTCGAACACCCCGAACTGCGCCGTCTCCATGGCGCTGTTGATCAGGAGCAGCGGGTCGAGCGGCTCCATGCGCAGCTCCGCGTCCGGCAGCACGACCGGATGTCCGGCCGTGTTCCACCCCCACCGGCCGCCGCCGACGTGCATCAGCGCCTCACCGAGGTAGGCCATCGCCCCCTGAAGGAAGTCCCGGGACTCGTCCGTCCCTTCCGGTTCGTAGGTGAGGACGACGGTCTCCTCCAGCGTTCCGAGAGAGTCCGCCGACATGTCCGGGTGGAAGTGCTCCGGGGTGTGCCAGGTGTCCAGGCGCATCACGAGACCCGGGACGTCGGCCACCCACTCGGAGAGCTCCTCACCGGCCGCCACGGCATCCATCGGACCGCTCGAGTTCTCAGACATGCAGGCCACTCTAGGTCCGGGCGCGACAGGAATCCCGAACTCGCCTGCCATCGGGCCGAGTTGCGTGTCCGAAACACCGGTCACCTATGCGACTCCTGTCGCAGCAGCCCCCTAGGGTGTTGTCATGGCGGGATCATCTTCACGGGGGCATTGAACCCGCCTGCACCACCAGGAACCCGTGGCCCCCTGACCATGGGAGACACAACCGTGAGCCACGCATTACCGCGGCGCAGGCCCTGGCTCGGCCGTACGGCCGTCCTGGCCATGAGCGTCGGCATCCTCACCGGCGGAATCCCCGTCCTGGACAACGTCCAGGACGCCGAAGCCGCCACCAAGCGATGCAGCGAGATGTACGGAACGCCCAACCGGGCACCGCGACTTGGGAGCCTGCCGGGCTTCAAGGCCCCCGGCCCCTACCAATGGCGCACCCGGGGCGACACCAAGCGCACGTACGACTACGACAACCCGCGCAGGGCCCTGTCCGGTCTCGAACTGCCCGACGCTGCGACTCTGGCGAAGATCAAGCCGGACCCCAAGCTGTACGACAACGCCACACCCGAGCATGCGTGGGCGTACTGGAAGCAGAACCAGGCAAAGGGCGACAACCGCTACAAGGGCACGTTCAACGACTACGTCAACACCCTCTACTCCAACGGCGAGGGCAACAGCCGGCGCGGCAACGCCTACGAGCGCGAGAACGCCGAGTACTTCAAGCTCGGCGGCCGTGACTGGTACTGCCAGTACTCGCTCGCCGAGGAGATGCCCGAACTCTACGCCGAGATCGTTCAGGAGCTGATCGACGAACTCGGCGAGCAGAAGGCCAAGGAGGTCCTCAAGGAGGACCGCCGCTTCGACGCGATCAGGAACAGCGGCCGCCAGAAGATCATCTACGAGTTCAAGTCCGGACGTGAGATCGGCCGGGCACAACTCCTGATCGACCAGAAGATGGCCGCACGCGGCTACAAGGTCGTGTACATCTTCGGACGCCAGCCCACCCGGAACACCATGGACCTCCTCAAGCAGCACGGAGTGAGCTGGTACCAGCACCGTGCCGTGGAGAACGGGCGCTTCACACCCAACGAGCACACCCGCAAGGACACCGCCTTCACCGACCCCAAGAACGGGCGGTCCTCGCGCGGCGCCGCGAACGACATGGCGCGCGACTCCGGCAGGACCGAGGAGGAAGCCCGTCGGCGTGCCCAGGCCCGCGCGAAGGCCCCGGGCGCGGTCAACCGCGTCCGCGGACCGGGCGGCATCGACTTCTCCACGATGGAGCTGCGCTACATCACCGAGCCCGTCAAGGGCAAGGGCATGGACTACGGCTTCAAGGCCAGGCTGAACGACGACGAGGACAACAACCCCTCGTGGGGCGGCGGCGAGAAGATCGACCTCGCCTCCGATTCCATGTTCACGTGGCTCGCGCTGCACCCCAACCGGTTCTGGGTCAACCTCAACCCCGACCAGCCCGACCAGGTCACCGACGACAAGCTCGCCAAGACCGACGCCGGGCACGTGCTGCTGGAGGCAGACCTCCAGATGAAGCACGACCTGGCCAAGGTCATGGTCCCGGACAACCCCGTCGGCAGCCGGCTGTGGGACTCCTTCCGGCACGTCAACGGCGCACCCTGCTGGAAGACCTACCGCTTCTTCATCGAACCTGCCCCTGCGCAGGTCCGCGAGGAGGACGGCAAGCTCTACATCCTGGACGCTCCGATGGACGTCAAGGCGGAGAAGCTGGAGATCAAGAACCCGCCCAGGTGCGACCAGCCCGAAGAGGTCCAGGAGTACAACTTCCGGCAGATCCGGCAGATCGCGATCCCTGAGGTGGAGAAGTTCGTCAACAACGATCCTCAGTACGCCGATCTGCGCCGCGTGTACACCTCCCGCATCGCCGCCGAGTGGATCAAGCAGCGCGACGCCGTCAAGCCCGGTGACTTTCACAGCATCATCGGCTCCGACGACGCGTCCGCCTGGCCCGCGCGCACCAAATGGGACCGCAACAAGGTGTACGCCGACTACATGAAGTCCTACCGAGAGGGAGACTTCCACTTCAAGCGGAAGTACGAGCAGGACGGCACGGTGCTGGAGTTCGAGTTCGCCACCGGCGGCGTGGACTTCTCCAAGCAGCCCAAGCGGAACATCTCCAAGGTCCGCTTCCAGGCCGAACACCCCGAGCTGCCCGACACCGCGCAGCAGTCGACGAAGTCGACCGTCCAGTACGGCGACACCGACACCGGCTACCTCGGCGGGAACAACTACGGCAAGGCGCCCGGTGGCGATGGGGACGACCCCACCCCGACGCCGCCCGGGGACCCGGACCCGACGCCGACGCCGACGCAGCAGCCGCCGACCCCTGCCCCGACCGACAGCACGCCTGGCGGCCACGAGCCCACCCACGGCCCGCAGGACCCGGGCGGGGACCTTGCCCACACCGGCTCCTCGGGCGTCGGCCGGATGGTCACCCTCGCCGCGGGCCTGGTCGCCGTCGGCGGCGGCCTGGCATGGTGGATGCGCAGGCGGAAGGCCGCACACCTGTAGCCCGAACCCGGCCGTTCACTCGGCATCAACACAGCGGCCCCGCCCGGACCTCCCGGGCGGGGCCGCTCCATGCGGTTGAAGCACAAGACTTCACCGACCGTGTGCATACACTCCCGGTGCCGAACACGAGGAGCCGAGGGGGGACACCGTGGACCGGCAGTCCTGGGGCATCACCGGTTCGGGGATTCTCATGGTCAGCGCCGGCGGGTACGCGCGCTTGAGGGAGAAGGCCCGGACACGACGGAATGCTGATCGCATCCGTTACCGGCTCCTCAGGGTGTGGATGCCCTTCGTCCTTGGAGCAGCTGCGCTCGGGACCGGTCTGCCGAGAGCCCTCCATGCACCGTTCCCGGTCGTGGTGCTCGGTTCCGTGCTGGGCCTCGCGCCTGTTCTTGCCATCTGCGCATGGGGGGCCCGTGCCGGCAGGCGACCAGCCCGAAGGGCACCTGACCTCCACAGCTGACATCGGCGACGTCGCGGTCGTGCCACGCACGTGCCTGGCGGGCTGGAGGAACCGGCAGGCACTCCGCGCGGCGGGGTGCGTGGCCGGCGGGGGCCGATCGGAACGGGCCGGCGGCGGATCAAGGACGGGCTGCACCGGCCAGAGCCGTGTCGCCTGCCTGTCGGGCAGCAGGTCGCCGATCACTCCGATCGAGGCCTACGTGAGCACAAATCCGCTTGCGTCGGACGTGGTGGACGGGGCGAGGATGCCCGTATGAGCAGAGAGCCGGACGGCATACCGGACGACGTGGCCGAGGCGATCGCAGGCGAGCTGCGCTTCATGGACCCGCGTGTGCGAACGTCGCGCGCACATGTGCGGCAGCTGCTGGATCCGGACTTCGTGGAGGTCGGCGCATCGGGTACGCGCTGGACCTACGAGAAGATGCTCGCCGCGCTGCCCGAGATGGAAGGCGGGTCGGAGGACGGCCCGCGCTACGAGCCGTCGGGTATGACCGGTGTCGTGCTCGCGCCGGGGCTGGTGCATCTGACCTACGAGACCGTGATCACCGGGAGGCGGGCGCGGCGTTGCTCGCTCTGGCGCAGGACGCGCGAAGGAGCGCCTTGGCGTATGTACTACCACCAGGCCACCCCCGTCCCGCCCCGGGCCGGGCAGCCGGGCGGCGGTGAGCCAAGGCGGTGACCGTAAGCGGCGATGAGTACACGGCAGCCGGTACGCGGCGGCCGCAACACGTCGTCAGCAAAGGGCGTCCCGTGCGTTGCGCCGCAGGCGGGAGCTACGGCCTCATACCCGGCAGGTCAGTTTCATCTGGGCCGCCGCGTGGTGCGCTCCCACCAAGGCGGCCGTGCCCCAGTCACGGCCGCGGTCGACGAGTTGGACCGCGAAGGTGGTGCCGCCCTTGACGGTGTAGCTGCCGACGGGGACCAGTTCGCCGCGGTGCACGGTCTGGCGGACGCCGAAGCCCGTGTAGCCCGAGCCCGGGTCGTTCGGGTCGGCCAGGACCCGGTAGAGGGTGGGGTTGCCGGCGACGTCAGAGGCGCGGGTGCTGCTGGGGACGATGACCGCGAGGGAGCACTTCTTGTAGCTCCGGTCGAGGTCCCAGCTCCAGGTCGCAGAGGAGCTCGCGTCACGCTCGGCGCTGCCCGACATGGGGACGGCCGAGAAACTGCCGTCGCAGGAGGAGTCGCGCCGCCCGCCGGACGGCACGGTGTACCAGGCCGCGCGGCCGTTCTCGAAACGTCCGTCCTCGCGGTAGCGTCCGGTCGAACAGCCCGGGCCCGCCCACTGCTCGAAGCCCGGCCCGGTGACCTCCGGGTCCGGCAGCGACGTGGGGCCGATGCGCGTCGGGCCGATACGTGTAGGTGCGCCACCCGCCGATATGTCGTCGTCCCCGCCCCGGGCGTCGCCGCCCCCGTCCCTGTCGGAGGTGGTGATCAGTGCCGCTGCCGCGATGAAGCATCCGAGGACGGCCACGGCCCCCGCCGCCAGCAGACTCCTCCGGAACCGGCTCGGCCCACGGAAACGGGGCGCGACCATCTCGGGGGCGACCCACGACGCGCCCGAGCCAGGGTCGTCCCGGGTCACAAAACCGCATTCGGGGCAACTCGTACCGGACAGGGGGTTGTGCGGCTCGCAGCCACACCGTTCGCACGCCATACCTGCTCACTATGCAGGAATCACGTGCGTCACGCTGGCCGAACGCCTACACGAACAGTCACACAAACGCCCCGCGAACACCCGGACGAAAGCGGTCATGCCACACAGTCCGCACGGATCTGCGCGGCCGCATGATGCGCTCCGTCGCGGTATCCCCTCCCCCAGTCCTGTCCCCTGTCCACAAGCTGAACCGTCAACTCCCCTTCCCTGACCAGGAGATCGTTCACGACGACCACACCACCGCGCATGCTCCGCTGGTCGATCCCGAAGTACATGACGACATCGTCGGATTCGCCGGGTCCGGAAAGAACGTTGTAGCGCGTCGGATCACCCGCGACGTCTTCGTCTCGTGGACTCCAGGGGATGCGTACGGCCACCGAGCACTTCGTGTATGCCGGGCCGGGCCGCCAGTTCCACGTCACCGTGCCGCCGCTGTCCCTGTCCGCTGCCCCGGACATCGGTACGGCGATGAAGCTCCCGTCGCACGAATCGCCGGTGTGACCACCGGAGTAGACGTCGTACCAGCCGTCGGGTCCGTCCGAGTAGCGGCCGGACGTCCGCACGCCGTTCGGGCAGCCCGGCCCCGCCCACTCGCTGTAGGCAGGCCGCCGGGGTGCCGAGGGCGACGGCCCCGGCCCGGCCGCATGGGAGGGGTTCCGCTTCGTGGCCGACGGGGACGGGGACACGGACGGCGACGGTCCGCGGCTCGTCGCGCTCGGCGAAGGCGAGTCCGGCGGGACGAAGGTCGGGCCCACCCGGTCCGGCAGCCCGCCCAGCGTGAGGTCGTCCACGGTGGTGAGGGGTTCGCCGGCCGTCTCGTCGTGGCTGTCTTCCCCGGTCAGCAGCAGGACCCCCAGCAACAGCCCGCCGAGAGCCACCACAACTCCCGCTGTCAGCAGGGTCCCCCGCCCCGGAAACGGCTCGATCACTCTCCGCTCGGCCCGCGGCGGATCCACCGTGCACGTTTCCGTCACCATGCCCGGCAGGGCGCCCCGGTGCGTGCCTCCGCATCTCTCGCACACCATGCGGATCACTATGCAGCGGCCTCACACCGATCGGTAGGCGCCGGTGCGTCTCGGCGCGATATCGATACGCGGCCGAGTGCGTCGCCACAAGTGGCGCGGCTCGTCGCCGCCGGCCACCGGTCCGTAGGCGTTGCGTCCGGCGCCCCGTGATCTTCACCGTGCGGCATCTTCACCAGAGGTTTGACCCTGCCCCTGGGGCAGGGCTCAGCGTTCTCGTACCGGGCGGACAGCACAGGAAACCGCCGCCCGGTGACGGAGGATGGGACCGTGCACGACGACGACTCCCTGCTGACCATCGGGGCCTTCGCGGCCCGGGCACGGCTTTCACCCAAGGCGCTGCGACTCTACGACCGGCTGGGACTCGTCGTCCCCGCGTACGTCGACGAGGCGACCGGCTACCGCTGGTACCGCGCCGGCCAGGTGGAATCCGCCCGGCTCGTCGCACTGCTGCGTCAGCTCGACATGCCGCTGGCGCGGATCGCCGAGGTGGTCGAGCTGCCGGGGGCGCAGGGCGCGCAGGCCCTGGCCGCCTACTGGGCAGAGGTCGACGAGCGCCGGGCCCGGCAGGCCACGCTCGTGGCCCACCTCCGTGACCGACTCTCGGGCAGGAGGCCCACGATGTACGAGATCAGGACATGCGACGTACCGGAACAGGCGGTGCTCGCCGAGCGCAGGCATCTCCTCGCGGACGAGCTGCCCCGCTGGATCCCCACGGCTTTCGACCGGCTGACACGGGCCGCGGCGGAGTGCGGGGGCGTCGTCGGCGTCCCCTTCGTGGCGTACTACGCCGAAGTGAGTCCGGACAGCGACGGGCCGGCCGAGGCGTGTGTCCCGGTCGGCGACGTGCGGGCGGCCGAGGCGTGGGCGGCGGCGAACGGCCGCGGTGGTGCCGTCGTACGCGTCGAGCCCGCACAGCGGCTCGCCTGCACCCGCATCACCAAGGCCCAGGTCGCCCACCCGCAGATCCTCTCCGCCTTCGACGCGGTGGAGGACTACATCGCCCGCGAGGGCCTGACCGTCACCGGCCCCTGTCGCGAGGTGTACTTCGCGGACTGGGAGTCGGCGTCGGCCACGGACGAAGTGTGCGACATCGCCTTCCCGGTGGCTTGACCGCCTCCGCCCGCCGGTCGGCGCGGGGCGCCGCCCCTCACGGGGCGAGGGCGGCGTCGCGGCGAGGGCGGCGTCGCGGCGAGGGCGGCGTCGGGACGAGGGCGGCGTCGCGGCGAGGGCGGCGTCGGGACGAGGGCGGCGTCGCGGCGAGGCCCGCGGGCCGGTCGCCGTCCCGGCCGGGGCCCGGTCCGGCGGGCCTGTCCGCGGGGCGCGAGGCCGGCCCGGGCGTCCGGTTGTCGGCGCGGGCGGCTGTCTACGCGCCGGGCCTCAAGCCCTAGGGTCCCCGGACGTCCAGGCGTCAGGGCGCCGAGGTGTTGAGGCGCCCGGAGGTCTCGGCGCGAGCGCGAGGGTCTCCGCGCGTCAGCGGCAAAGCCTCCCCCGCACCCGTACCGCCGCGAGACCCCACCCGCTCCCGCGGAACCTCGCACGGGCGGCGGGCGGTCGACCGCCGCGTACCGCCTCTGCGTGCCGTAGCTCCGGACGTCACCCGGAGTGCAGCCCACCCCTGTGAGGGTCCCCGGTGACCGGACCCGGCCCCGGCCCCGTCAACGCTCCTCGCTCAGCTCCTCCGGGCACGGTGTCCCTCGCGGAAGCTGGTACGGCGCCGCCAACCGGTACACGCCCGGACGGGGGGCGATGAGTTCCGTCCACTCGTCGCCCTCCGCGTCCTCCTCCGCCTTCGTCAGACAGCCGGCCACATTGACGAACGTCCGTGGCTCGTCGCCGTCCCGCTCCTTGGACGCCTCCGTCTCCTGCGGCTGCTCCACGCTCCGCCCCTCCTCGTCGACGAGGCCGAGCCACGGCGAGTACGGGATACGGATCAGCACCCGGCCCGCCGTGCGCACATGGATCGTCAGCTCGCCCGCGCCCGCCCGGTCCACCGTGGCCGGCGGGTCGGCCAGCGGCATCGGGTCCCGGACCGCGAAGAGCTGCCAGTTCTCGTCCGACCAGACGCGCTTCAGATAGGGCTGGCCGCGCTCGACGAGCTCCGCCTCCTGCCCGCCGCCCGAGTCCGGTCGGCCCTTGGGCAGCACCACGTAGTGCACGGCCCAGCGGTCGAGCCATTCGCGGTAGCTGCCGGCGTCGAGCGTGTCGTCGTAGAAGAGCGGGTTGCGTTCCATGTCGGCCTGGCGGTTCCAGCCGCGGGCCAGATTGACGTACGGGGCGAGCGCCGACGCCTCCCGGTGGCTGCTGGCCGGGACGACCTCGACACGGCCCTTCTCGGCATCGACCTGCTGGAGCTCGTTCACGAGCGGGGCGAGCTCGCGCGTCCAGGAGGCGGCCGGTGCCGTCCGGACGACGTCGTCGACGCCCTTGAAGCCGATCCACCCGTTGAGCCCGGCGAAGGCGACGACGACCGCGTACCACTTGCGGGTGCGCGGGGCGGTGTACGGCAGCGCCGCCAGCAGCACCACACCCGCGAACAGCATCGGAAGCCGCGAGACGTTCGAGCCGATCTGCGAGTCGACGAGGAAGGTGAGGAGGGTACCGACCGCGTAGACGGCGGCGGCGGCACGGACCGTCCGCCACTCCTCCGGTACGAGGACCAGGACGAGAACGCCGAAGAGGAACGGCAGCGACGTCGACGCCAGCGACATCGGCTGCGTACCCGAGAACGGGAACAGCCACGCAGAAAGCGCCACGACCACGACCGGTGCGAGGCCCAGCGCGTACGCACCCGGTCGCCGCCCGTTCAGGAACAGGGCTGCCGCGACGACCCCGAGGAACAGCCCGGCGACCGGGCTCGACGCGGTCGCGAGGCCCGCGAGCGGTGCCGCTGCGGCGGCCTTGGCCCAGCGCTTCGTACGCCAGCGGTGCGGCCAGCAGAACACCGCGGCGACCGCGCCCAGCGCGAAGAGCATGCCCAGCCCGAAGGTGACCCGCCCGGACAGCGCGTTGCAGAGGAAGGCGAAGACGGCGGCGAGCGCGCAGGCCAGCGGATTGCGGACGGCGCGGACACGGGTGAGGACCAGCGCGGTCAGGGAGGCGGAGAGGGTGCCGGCGACCATCATTGTCGTCCGCACGCCGAGCACGGACATCAGATACGGGGACACCACGCTGTACGAGACGGGGTGCATGCCCCCGTACCAGGCGAGGTTGTACGCGGAGTCGGGGTGCCGGCCGACGAACTCGGCCCAGGCGTCCTGCGCCGCCAGGTCACCGCCGCTGTTCGCGAAGACGAAGAACCAGACGACGTGGAGGACGCCGGCGAGGAGCGTGGCGACGCTCACCGGGTGGCGGCGGAGCCACTCGGCACGCTGCCGCAGGTCGGCGCGCCGGACGTACGGTTCGGCGTCCTGGTCGGCATACGTCGGCGTGGGCCCAGCGGTGATCACTTCTGTTCTCCCCGTCCGTCCCAACGTGGCCGACCCTTCTACGTACAGGGACGCGTCACGGGGATGTCACGTTGCCCGGACGCTAGCACGCTCATCGATCCGGCCTTCGAGTACAGCCCAGGCAGGCACCGGGAGCAGGCACGGGCTGCGGGTACGGGTACGAGTACAGGCTCATGACGCGGACCGGGCGAGGGGGTGCATCGGCAGTCCGATGTACCCCCTCGCCCCGCTCGGTCACCCGGCCCGGCCCGCGGAACCACCACCGCGGCCACGCGCTGTCGCCACGTCCGGGCAACCCGTTGAGCCGTCAGCCGAGGTGCAGCAGCTTCGCGCCGAAGCCCGCCTCTGCCAGGTCGCGCTGGAGCGCGACGGGCACCGTGACCGCACCGTCGGAGCCTTCGCCCACGGTGAGGGCGCCCACCACGGTTCCGGCGGGGGCGGAACGCGGCACGGCCTTGCCCCCGTCGCCCAACGTGAGCCGGACGGTGAGTCCGGCCCAGCCGACGGCGGAGACGTCCTTCGTGGCAATCACCGGCGTCGTTCCGCCGAGGCCGTCGTCCACGACACCGACGACGTCGCCCTTCTTCACGACGACCTTCGACTCCAGGACGCCCTGCGCTCCCTTCATCAGCTGGTCGCCCGCGTCCAGGGCGCCCGTCAGGATCGACTTGTCACGCGCCGCCGGAGGCTGGCTCAGCACGGCGCCGATGATCGTCTGAGTGGTGCCGCCGACTTCCTTGGTGGCAGCGAAGAGGAGGTTCCCTCCGGCAGCCGTGGTGGTACCCGTCTTGATGCCGACGACACCGTTGACAGGGACGAGACGGTTCCAGTTCGGCTGCTCCTTGCCGTTGACGTCCGTGTACCCGGGCATCCTCGACACCTGGCGGAACAGCTTGTCCTCCATCGCCTTCTTGCCCAGCTTCACCTGGTCCACGGCCGAGCTCACGGTCGTCGCGTTCAGGCCGGAGGGGTCCGTGTAGGTGGTGTTGGTCATGCCGAGGCTCTTGGCCGTGGCGTTCATCTTCTCGACGAAGGCCTTCTCCGAGCCGGCGTCCCAACGGGCGAGCTGCCGTGCGATGTTGTTCGCCGAAGCGAGCATGATCGCCTGGATGGCCTCCTTCTCGGTGATCTTCTGGCCCTTGGTGACGTCGACGGTCGACTCGCCCTGGGAGGACAACTTGGCGTCGTCCTCACCCTGCTGGTCGATCTCGATGAGCTCTCCGTCGGAGCCCTCCTTGACCGGGTGGTCGCGCAGGATGATGTACGCCGTCATCACCTTGGCCACGCTCGCGATCGGGACGGGCTTCTGCTCGCCGAAGGACCCGAAGGAGCCGATTCCGTCGACGTCAAGGGCCGCTTGGCCCTCGGCGGGCCACGGCATCGACGGCTTGGCGCCCTCGAACGAGAACGTCGGCACGGCCGTCAGCGACAGCGTGGGCTGCGGAAGCGGGCGCACCATCTGCACGACCGCGAAGACGATCACGAGAAGCAGGACCAGCGGCGTCCAGATCTTCACGCGCCGCATGAGGGTGCGGGCCGGGGTCTGGCGCGGCGGCGGGGTGTTCGTCAGCTCGGCGAGCAGATCGAGCGGAGGCTTGGGCGGCAGCGGCTGCTGCTTGGTCCGCTCGGGTTCGGTGAGCGATGCGGGGGTCGCGGGCGCCGCGGGCGCCGCGGATGCCGCGGATGCCGCGGGGGCGACGGGCTCGGGCTTGTCGGAGGTTACGGGCCGTGTGGGCGTCGCCGGGGGTGCGGACGCCGCGGACCGTGCAGAGGCCGTGTCGTCGCGCCGCAGCGGTACGAACCTGCTGGTCCGCTCGGCCTCCGACTCCGGCTTGGGCGCGGACTTCGTGTCCGGCTCGCGCGCGGGCGGCGGGGTGATCTTGAGCGCGGTGGTGGGCTGGTCCACGGCCGGGCGAGGCCGCGTCCTGAAGACAGCCGTCGGCTGATCGACCGGCTTGCCGGCCTTGCCGGCCTTGGCGTTGGTCCCGCTGCCGGTCCCGCCGTCGGCACTGTCGCCGGTCGCGGCTTCGCTCTCGGCGTCGCTCTCGGCGTCGGCCTTGCTCTTGGCCTCGCTCTCGGCCTCGGCCCCGGCCTCGTTCCTGCTCTTGGCCTCTGCCCAGCTCGGCACCTTGGCGCCCGTCGCGGCGGATGCGCCGTCGGCGTCGTCAGGCTCGCCACCCTCGGACGCGTCGGACTCAGGCTGCTCGTCACCTTCGGGCTCGCCGTCGGACGCCCCACCGTCGGAGGTGGCGGCGTCGTCCGGCTCGTCGCCATCGGGCTCGTCGTCGTCGGACGAGCCTGAAGCGGGCTCGTCAGGGGAAGCACCGGCTTCCTCGGGCTTGTCCTCGGACGTCGCGGGCACGGCGGAATCCCCCGCCTCACCAGAGGTCTTCGGGTCTGCGGCCGGCTCCTCCCGCTCCGCCGAGTTCTCGGACTCGCCGCCACCGCTCTGGTCCGAGGCGTCTACGTCCACGCCTGGCGTGTCCGTGCCCGCGTCCGCGTCGGATTCCGCTTCGGCTTCCGTTCCCGGCTCCCCGTCCACCGAAGTGTCCGACTCCGACTCGGCGTCGTCCGCCGTCGAGACCCACGCCGCGACCGCCGCGCGCAGCCGGGCGTCGTCGCGTCCTGCAGGGACATCAGATGCGTCGGACGGGTCGGACACGTCGGAAGCGCCGAGCTCACCGGCGGACGCGGACTCGGACTCGGACTCGGACTCGGACTCTGACTCAGACTCAGACGCGGACTCGGAACCGGAAGCCGCCTCCGTGGCGTCCGGTCCAGAGGGTGACGGCAGTGTCTTGAACACCGCCGTCGGCTGGTCGACACGCCCCTCCGTCCGCGGCGCCCCACCCGCCGCACGGAACACGGCAAGCCTCGGATCGCGTTCGCTCGAAGCCGTCTCCCCCGACGACTTCTGCTGCTCCGACTTGTCGGGGGACTCGCCCGCCACCGTGCCTCCTCCATGCCTTGCGCCGCGAAACAACGCTGTCCGAACCATCTACCAGTGTCCTGTGTGAACCCTTGGCTCCCGTGCAAGACGAGAACGACATACCTACTGGTTCCAACACGAAGCACCCAGGCACTCTCGACAAGAGAATGTGAGAGGCGTCACCCTGTCATTCATCCACGCGGGGAGGCATGGATGGGCAGGAGCCGCAGAACAATTCCGGAAGAGCTTCTGCTGCTCGCTCTGGACCCGACCACGGGTACCACGGCGCAGCCGCAGTCGCTCGACCTCGGCCTGGCCGGAGCACAGCTAGTGGAGCTGGCTCTGGCAGGACGGATAGCCCCTGACGGGGATCGTATCGCCGTGGTGATGCCACGGCCGACAGGAGATCCGACACTGGACTCCGCACTGGAACTGCTGCGCAGGCGCGGCAGTCCGGTTCGGGCCGTCCACTGGATCGGCGGGCCCCGGCTGGGGTTGCGCCAGACCTACCTTTCGCATCTGGAACGGTGCGGCATGGTGCATGCCGTCGCGGGTCAGATGTGCGGGGTGCTGCCGACGACTCGCTACCAGGCGACGGACACGGCGATCAGCCGGGAAATCAGGTCCCGGCTGGACAGTGCGATCCGCACCGGCGTACCACCGGACCCGCGGACCGCGGCGCTCGCCGCTCTGGCCCACGCGGTCGGCCTCGGCAAGCACCTCTACCCGGGGAACGAAGGGCGCTCGTCGCGCTCCCGTCTCCGGGATCTGATCAGGCACGACCCCATGGGCGGCCTCGTGGCGCACGCCGTGATGGACGTCCAGAACGGTGCGGCAGCACAGCCCCGCCGCAGCTCCGCCACGGGCAGCCGCCCGTCGGCCGTCGCAGCGCCACCGCGCCGCGGCATGGCGGGGGCAGCCGCGCACTAGTCGTACGCAATCCCACCACCCACCACGAAACACCCACCACTGAACACGCAGCACGCAATACACACAGAAGACCCGGTTCGGGAGCCGCACAGAACGCGCGGGGCAGTCATCTCGACTACCCCGCGCGTTCGCTTTGTTGCGCGTGTCGTCATTTTCCAGCGCAGGCCGCACTATTGGTGGCAGTCTGCTGAGACGTAGATACACACAGCAACAAACGGAAATCCCGCAGCCGGAGGTGCAGTTCCCGTGGCGTCCAACGTCAACCCAACCGTCAGGCGCCGCCGCTTGGGCCAGGAGCTGCGCCGACTCCGCGAGCTCAAGGGCATGACCGCGGAGGAGGTGGCGGAGCGCCTGCTCGTCTCCCAGTCGAAGATCAGCCGACTGGAGAACGGCCGACGCTCGATCAGCCAGCGCGATGTCCGCGATCTCTGCGGGGTGTACGAGGTCGAGGACCACAGGGTCGTCGACTCGCTGATGCAGATGGCCAAGGACTCCCGCCAGCAAGGCTGGTGGCACGCCTTCGGCGACATCCCGTACAGCGTCTACATCGGCCTGGAGACCGACGCGGCCAGTCTGCGCGTCTACGAGCCACAGATCGTCCCGGGACTGCTCCAGACCCGACAGTACGCGGAGGCTCTCATCACCGGCGCGCTCCCCGAGACGCCGGTCAGCGACGTGGAGAAGCGGGTGCAGGTCAGACTGCGCCGGCAGGAACGTGTCGTCACTCCCGACAACCCCCTGCGACTGTGGGCCGTGGTCGACGAGGCGGCGCTGCGCCGGGTCGTGGGCAACGAGCAGTTGATGCGCGATCAGCTGGAGTTCCTGGTCGAGCAGTCGCAGCTGCCGCATGTCACGGTCCAGGTCCTGCCGTTCAGCATGGGCGCACACCCCGGCATCACCGGGCACTACGCGGTACTGGAGTTCCCCGACGCCTCTGACTCGAGCGTGGTCTACATCGAGGGTGTCACCAGCGATCTCTACCTCGAGAAGGCGAACGACGTCCACAAGTACACCGTGATGTACGAGCACCTGCGCGCACAGGCGTTGAACGTGGACCAGACCAGGGAGTTCATCGCCGACATCGCCAAGGGGTACGCGAAGTGACCTCCGGGTAACACGTCGGCGAGGGGCGTAAGGTACACCGTCGCAAGCGATTGCTGGAAGACCAGACTCATATATGCCATCCGGTCGGGTGAACGGGCGTTCTCATCCACAGATCCCGCCAAGTAGCGTCGTGATCACGCCGTCAAGAACGTCGGCGGCAACGACCGACCTGGAACCGGAGATGCACATGGCTATTCAAAAGGGCGCCCTGGACAAGTGGACCAAGTCCTCGTACTCCGGGGGGAACGGCGCCTGCGTCGAGGTCAAGTCCCCCGTCGTACAGGCCATCGCCGTGCGGGACTCCAAGGTCCCCGCCGGCCCCTCCCTCACCTTCGTCCCGGATTCGTGGAATGCCTTCGTTCACGAGGTGAGCAGGGGTTCCCTCTAGAAGCCGCCGGAATTGCCGGGAAGCACCGGCAAGCACCCCGGACCACCGGACGACACCGGCCGGACGACACCGTCCGGACAACACCGTCCGGAGAACGCCAGATTCACAGACAGAGCCCTCTCGACTGGTCCGCCGACCCGGCCGAGGGGGCTCGGCCTATGTCCGGGGGCGCCAGGGCGGGCCGTAAGGCAGGACCCGGCCGCCCCGCCCCTTCCCGTGTCCCGCCCTTTCCCGTGTCCCGCCCCTTCCCGCGCCCGGTGCCCTCCCGTACCCCGCGCCCGGCGCCCGGCACTTGGCGACCCGGCGTCTCAGCGCAGCTGGTCCACGTAGCGGTCCGTTCCCGGCACCGTCGGAATGAACGGCGCCACCAGCTCCACCCTGCCCAGCTCCCCCGCGTCGAGGTCCGCGAAATGCTCCTCCCAGCAGGTGCGGGGGTCCTGCTCCAGGAACCAGAGCAGCGTCAGCCGCGTGTCGACGCCCTCGACCTGCTTCACGTACGACATACGGTCCAGTGGCAGCGGAGTGGGACGGAAGACCGTCACCATGGCCGCGGGCGCCGCGGTCTCCCCCTTCGCGGCGAGCCGCTTCGGCAGGTGGTGCGCCCGCAGCCACTCCAGCAGTTCCGCCCGCTGCCCGGGCCCTTCCGCGTCGATGACTTCGAGAACCATGCCCGCGTAGGGGTGGTCGAGGGCGTGGTGGTCGCGCGGGCCCGCCGCGCCGTCCCGGTACACGGTCGCCACATGGTCCTGGAAGGCCGTGAAGACGTGCGTACGCTGCTGATGGACGCGTCCGTCGCGGTTGAGCCGCTTGTTGATGGCGACGGTCCACTTCATGTGGTCGTCGTAGCGCCCTTCGGTGATCCAGTAGGTGGAGAGATAGCACCCGGCCGTCACCGGCTGGGCGACCGCCGACTTCTCGGGGCGGCGCAGGAGCTGCAGCTCCCGGGTCGCCACCCAGCGCCGGCCCGCGTACATCCAGGGCATCGCCATCGCGCCCGCGTAGTAGTGGTCGTCCTCGTACCAGCGGTTGTACGCGTACTCCTGGCCCGGATGCGGCTCGACCATGGTGATCAGCGCATGGCCGGGGTGGACCCCGTAGGGGCCCACGGCCGCCAGTTCCGCGTACACGTCGGACCGGGTGTCCTCACTCACGACGTTCCCCTTCCCCCTCTTCCTTCCTCCGTCGGACGGACCTACTCTGACGCTCCGTCAGATGAATGACCAGAGGCGGGAGTCGGCGGGATGCTGCTGCAGGGGAAGACCGTCATCGTGTCCGGCGTCGGCGCCGGTCTTGGACACCAGGTCGCCGCGACCGTCGTGCGGGACGGGGGCAACGCCGTCCTCGGCGCGCGCACGGAGGCCAATCTCGCCAAGTGCGCCGCCGGGATCGATCCCGCGGGCGCCCGCACCGCGTACCGCGCCACCGACATCACCGACGAGACACAGTGCGAGGCGCTGGCGGCGCTTGCCACCGAGCGCTTCGGCCGGATCGACGCGGTCGTCCATGTCGCCGCCTGGGACAGCTGTTTCGGGGGTCTGGAGGACGCCGACTTCGCGACCTGGCTGCAGGTCGTCGACGTCAATCTGCTGGGGACGCTGCGTATGACCCGCGCCTGTCTGCCGGCGCTGAAGGAGCGGGGCGGCTCGGTCGTCATCATCGGGACCCAGTCGTCGGTGGCCGCCCCGTCGCAGGTGCGGCAGGCGGCGTACGCGGCGTCCAAGGGTGCGCTCACTTCGGCGATGTACTCACTGGCGCGCGAGCTCGGCCCGTACCGGATCAGGGTCAACACCGTGCTTCCCGGCTGGATGTGGGGGCCGCCGGTCGAGGCGTACGTGCGGTTCACCGCGCACACCGAGGGGGTGGCGGAGTCCGAGGTGCTGGGCCGGCTGACCGAGCGGATGGCCTTGCCGGAGCTGGCCACGGACGGGGACGTGGCGGAGGCCGCGGCCTTCCTCTCCTCCGACCGGGCGCGGGCGATCACCGGACAGTCGCTGCTGGTCAACGCCGGTGAGCTGATGCGATAGGGAGCGGGCGCCGGCGAAGACCCCTACCGGCCGCCACTGCCCACCCGCGGCCCGCCTCGCGGCCCCGTTGCACTTCCCCGTGCGCGTACGGGCGGGTCAGCCGCGCGGATAGCGCAGCAGCCAGCCCGGGGCCGAGGACGCCGGGCCGTGCAGGGCGGGGCCCTGGGTCATCTCCATGGCGAAGTCGTCGGCGAGTTCGAGGATCGTGGCCCGGCCCTCCAGCTCCGCGAGCCAGGCCGGGGGCAGGGCGGTCTCGCCGTGCAGGGCGCCGAGCAGTCCGCCGCAGAGCGTGCCGGTCGTGTGCGACGCGCCGTCGTGGTCGACCGCGAGGCGCAGCCCGTGGCGGACGTCCTCGCTCACCAGGGTGCAGTAGACGGCGATGGCGAGCGCGTCCTCCGCATGCTCCGGATTGCCGAGCGCCGCGATACGGGCCGGGCTCGGGATGCCCTGGCGTACGGCGCCGAGCGCCTGCTTCAGCGCGTCGGTGACGAGCTGGTGGCCGGGTCGGGGCGCGAGGAGGGCGAGGGCACGCTGGACGGACCCGTCCACGGTCTCGCCCCGGGCCAGTCCGTGCACGATCACGGCGAAGGCGCCGGCCGAGAGGTACGCGGTGGGGTGACCGTGGGTCTGTGCCGCACACTCCACGGCCAGCTGGCAGACCAGCTGCGGCTCCCAGCCCACCAGCAGCCCGAACGGCGCCGAGCGGACGAGGGCCCCGGCGTCACGGGCGGTGGGGTTCTTGGGCTTGTCCAGGGTGCCGAGCATCTCGTCGGCGAGCCCGCCGACGGTGGCCGGATCCGGATCACGGCGGGCGTACAGCCACTCCTCGCGGGCGAGCCAGCCGTTGTCCTTGCGGCGCTCGTCGGGGCCCCAGTCGCGCTGCGTCGCCGCCCAGCGCAGATAGGCGCGGTGCACATCGGTCGGAGGGTGCCAGGCGCCGGTGTCACGGCGCACCTGGGCGCGTATCAGACCATCGACGGTGAACAGGGTCATCTGCGTCGCTGCGGTCACGGCGCCGCGACGGCCGTAGGCGGGCACGAGGTCGCTCACTCCGTCGGTGCCGTGTGCGGCCCGTATGTCCTCAACGGTGAGCTCCGCGACTCCGGCACCGAGCGCGTCCCCGATGGCGCCGCCGAGCAGGCAGCCGCGTACCCGGGCGCGGAAGTCCTGCTGTTCGGCACGGCCCCAGACGGCTGTGGCTGCTGTGGTCACGCGGCATCCCTCCTCACTCGTGCGCAGCACTGTAATCGACCGCGGCCGATCGCTTCATGGGTGCAATCAAGCCGGAACGCTCTGTGATCGATCAGCTCTGAGGCTGGATTTGATCGTTGCTCCTGGCTCATTCGCGGGTGCGTTGCGTCACGGGGGGGGTGGCGGGACGGGCGGGGGTACGGGACCGGGGGCGCGGGCCGCGTGCCCCGCCGGGCGTCCACGGTCCGGGCGGGCCCGCCCGGCTGCGGGACCGGCTTGCCCGCCGCTCGGTCCGCCCTGGGCTCGTACGTTCCCGTGGGTACGGGACCGCGGGCACGCCCCCGGGTACGGGACCGCGGGCACGCCGACCGGCCGTACGCCCGTGCCGGCGTGCCGGGACCGAGGGAACCCCTGGGAGGGAACCCCTGGACGGTCGCGGCGCGAGGCGCCCCGGGCCCCCGCCCGGTGAGCGCGGCCGTGGCAACCCGCCCGGGCAGCCCCGCCCGCGCAACCCCCTTCGCCCCACCCGCCCGGGCAGCCCCGCCCGCGCAACCCCCTCCGCCCCACCCGCCCGGGCAGCCGCGCTCGCGCAACCCCGTCCGCTTGCCCTCGTCCGCGCAGTCCCGCCCGGACAGTCCCGCCCGGACAGTCCCCGGCGCCGGCTCCGGCTCCGGCTCAGTCCGTGAGCACCGGCAGCAGCTCCGGCAGATGCCCGTCGGACGCGGCTGCTGCCGCGACCCGCTCCTGCGGAACCTCTCCGTACAGCGTCGTACGCGGCTTCGCCGGCCGCCCCGCCGCCTCCGCGATCGCGGTCAGGTCCTTCACCGAGCGGTACGAGCCGTAGCTCGAGCCCGCCATCCGGGAGATGGTCTCCTCCATCAGCGTGCCGCCCAGGTCGTTGGCGCCCGAGCGGAGCATCTCCGCGGCACCCTCCGTGCCGAGCTTCACCCAGCTGGTCTGGATGTTGGGGATGTGCGGGTGGAGCAGCAGACGCGCCATCGCCGTCACCGCCCTGTTGTCCCGGGCCGTCGGGCCCGGCCGGGCGATCCCCGCGAGATAGACGGGCGCGTTGGTGTGGATGAAGGGCAGGGTCACGAACTCCGTGAAACCGCCCGTCTCCTGCTGGATGCCGGCCAGCGCCCGGAAGTGGCCGAGCCAGTGGCGGGGCTGGTCGACATGCCCGTACATCATGGTCGAAGAGGAGCGGATGCCCAGCTCGTGCGCGGTGGTGACGACCTCGATCCAGGTGGCCGTGGGCAGCTTGCCCTTCGTGAGCACCCAGCGCACCTCGTCGTCGAGGATCTCGGCGGCCGTGCCCGGGATGGAGTCGAGCCCGGCCTCCTTCGCGGCCGTCAGCCACTCACGGATCGACATCCCGGTCCTGGACGCGCCGTTGACGACCTCCATCGGGGAGAAGGCGTGCACATGCATGCCGGGGACGCGTTCCTTGACGGCCCGCGCAATGTCGAAGTAGGCCGTGCCCGGCAGGTCCGGGTGGATGCCGCCCTGCATACAGACCTCGACGGCGCCGACGTCCCACGCCTGCTGCGCCCGGTCGGCGACCTGGTCCAGCGAGAGGGTGTAGGCGTCGGCATCGGTGCGGCGCTGCGCGAAGGCGCAGAAGCGGCAGCCGGTGTAGCAGACGTTGGTGAAGTTGATGTTGCGGGTGACGATGTACGTGACGTCGTCGCCGACCACCGACCTTCGGACGTCGTCGGCGATCCCGCACAGCGCGTCCAGCGCGGGCCCGTCGGCGTGCAGGAGCGCGAGCGCCTCGTCGTCGGTGAGCTTCGTCGGGTCGTCGGCGGCCGTGGCGAGGGCGGCGCGAACGTCCGTGTCGATACGGGACGGCACCATGCCGGGCGCCGCAGCCTCCCGCAGCGCCTCCCAGTCGCCGTACACCTCGTCGAAGTCGTCACGCCGGTCGCCCGTGCGGCCCGTGGTGTCGATGGTGCGGTGCAGGTCGGTCCGGCCGCTCGCCGTGAACCCCTCGTCGGGCTCCTGCCAGGGCAGGCCCGCCGGCCTGGCGTTCTCGTCCGCCAGCCCGGTCTCCGGGTCGGCCAGCGCCCTTACGTGCGGCAGCAGCCGCGGGTCCAGCCACGGCTCACCGCGCCGGACGAACTCCGGGTAGACGGCCAGCCGTTCACGCAGCCGGAAGCCGGCGGCGGCCGACCGGTCGGCGAGCACGTCGATCTGCGGCCAGGGGCGCTCCGGGTTGACGTGGTCCGGCGTGAGCGGCGACACCCCGCCCCAGTCGTCGATCCCGGCCGCGATGAGCTGCCCGTACTCGTCGTCGACGAGATTCGGCGGCGCCTGCAGACAGCCCGAAGGACCCATGATGTGCCGCGCCACGGCGATGGTCGCGACCAGGTCGTCGAGCTCGGCGTCCGGCATCCCGCGCATCGCCGTGTCCGGCTTGGCGCGGAAGTTCTGGATGATGAGCTCCTGGATCCCGTGGTAGGCCCGGGAGATCCGGCGCAGCGCGAACAGCGACTCCGCCCGCTCCTCGTACGTCTCCCCGATCCCGATCAGCAGCCCGCTGGTGAACGGCACGGAACTGCGCCCCGCGTCCTCCAGGACGCGCAGCCGCACCGCCGGCTCCTTGTCGGGTGACCCGTGGTGCGGCCCGCCGGGCTCGCTCCACAGCCGCTCGGCGGTGGTCTCCAGCATCATGCCCATCGACGGCGCCACAGGCTTCAGCCGCTGGAAGTCGGTCCAGGTCATCACCCCGGGGTTGAGGTGGGGCAGCAGCCCGGTCTCCTCGAGGATCCGGATCGCCATGGCCCGTACGTAGGCGATGGTGTCGTCGTACCCGTGCGCGTCGAGCCATTCCCGCGCCTCGGGCCAGCGGTCCTCGGGCTTGTCCCCGAGCGTGATGAGCGCTTCCTTGCAGCCCAGTTCGGCTCCGCGCCGCGCGACGTCCAGAACCTCGTCGGGCGACATGAACATCCCGTGCCCTGCGCGACGCAGCTTTCCCGGCACGGTGGCGAAGGTGCAGTAGTGGCACTTGTCGCGACAGAGCCGGGTCAGCGGGATGAACACGCTCTTCGAGTACGTGATCACGCCGGGACGGCCTGCCGCCTCGAGCCCGGCGTCCCGCACGCGGGCGGCGGACGCACAGAGATCCTCCAGGTCCGCGCCGCGTGCCTGCAGCAGCACGGCGGCCTCGGCGGCGTCGAGTGCGACGCCGTCACGGGCTCGCCTGAGAGCGCGGCGCATGGCGTTCTCGGTGGGGCGTCCGGGCTGCCCGGCAAGCTGCCCTGCGGGCCGCTCGGTGGGCCGGTCCCCGGGCTCGTGACGTCCGGGCTGGTGATCGGTCATGGACCGAGCATACGAGCGCGTGCCGACAGCCCGGCCCTCGCGGGTCACGCCATGTATGGGCCACTTTGCGCCCACTGGCCGGTTACTTTCGGGAATGACGCCGTGACGCCATGCCCCACCCCGGCATCGCGCGCTTGGTGAGACCTCCAGGACGACCGCGTCGACCGTCGCGGCCAGGTCCCTGCAGGAAGGCTGACGTTGCTTCAGCGACGGCCTGGCAAGCGCCGTGAAGGCGGGCCTTCGCCCTCTGCGCGTGCGGCACGGCCTGTGGACCGACTGCGCTCCAGGTCGCAGTCTCTCTCAGTGCAAACGGCGGTGCGAACTGTCGTACGGTAGGCGCCGAGGTGCAGGTGTTCGCGAACGGGGTGCCATCGGCATGGAGTTGTTCGAGGAGATAGCGGCTGCGCGCGAGGGGCGTGGTGATCCGGGGCGTCTGCTCGGCGAGTTCCGGCGTGCGGCGGTGCTCGTGCCGGTGGTGGACGGCGGGCTGAGGTCGGGGAACGTCAGTGGCATCCGCTGGATCTACGCGTTCACGGACGAGTCGGCACTTGCGCGCTTCGCCCATGCACGAGGCAGCGGTGACGCGGAGTGGGAGTACTTGTCGATTCTCGGCGCACGCCTGCTGGACGCGGTGATTCCCTCGCTCGACGGTCCGACGGGCATCGCCGTGAACGTGGCGGACGAGGACGGCTCGATGATGTTCCCTCCCGTGAGCGGGATCGTTCCGGACAGCGTTGCCGTGGACCTCGCGGCCGGCCGTGGGGAGGTCGCGCCATGAGCGGGAACAAGGACCTCGAGGTGGACCCGGCAGCGATCAAAAAGATCACCGAGGGCCTGCGGGGTGCGGTGGCTGAGCTGCGCGAGATCGGCACGGCGGGTGGCGCCGCGATGGGCGCGGGCTTCGGTGAACTGTCGCTGACAGGTATGGAATCCGGGCATCCCGGGCTCGCGGGCGACTTCGAGGACTTCTGCGAGCGCTGGGAGTGGGGCGTCCGCGCACTGATCCAGGACGCCGGCGATCTGGCCACTCGGACGGGAATCGCGGCGGGCGCACTGTGGGAGGAGGACCAGTACCTCCAGGGTGCGTGGAAGGTGGGGGCGAACTCGCTGTACGGCAATCCGCACGCGAGTGAGGACGACATCGAGAAGAAGGCGTGGGGCGACGTCTTCTCGGCCGATGTCTACGAACCGGACTACAGCGCGGAGTCGGTCCTCAACGCGAGCCAGGACATGCAGCAGACCTGGGAGACCACGGGCGACAAGCTCGAGAACGAGGGAGTGGCCGGCTCGCTCCAGGAGCTCGCCGAGGGGGGCAGCGGCTGATGGGCTGGCGGGACTACGTACCGGACAGCATCGAGGACGCGGGCGAGGATGTCGTCGAGGGTGTCGGCGACGGCATCGAGTGGCTCGGCGACAAGACCGCGGATGTGGCAGACAAGGCCGGCTGGGACGACGGCGCCGACTGGATACGCGACAAGAGCCGCTCTGCCGCGAACCACCTCGGCGCGGACGTCTCCGAGCTGGAGCTGGGCCAGACCGAGGATCCGAAGAAGCTGGTCCACGGCAGCGTGGACAAGATCCGCTCGACGGTCACGCACCTGGAGAAGTTCCAGTCGTCGTTCGACAAGGTCGGCGAGGGGCTCAAGGGCGTGGACGCGGACGCTTTCCAGGGCGAGGTCGCGACCGCGTACCGGGAGGCCTCGGCGAAACAGCCGCCGAAATGGTTCAAGGCCGCCGATGCCTTCTCGAAGGCGGCCGGTGCGATGAGCCGTTTCGCGGAGACGGTGGAGTGGGCGCAGGGCCAGGCCAAGGAGGCCGTCGAGGAGTACAACGCGGCCACGCAGCTGTACGAGGAAGCCCGTACCGCGCACAACAAACGTGTCGACGAGTACAAGAACGCGGTGGAGGCGGAGAAGGACACACTCCCGCCGCGCCCGGGTGACTTCACGGCGCCCGCCTCGGTCAAGGCAAAGGCGAACGCTGCCCAGGACAAGCTCGACGAGGCCCGCCGCCAGCGCAACGAGGCCGCCGAGACGGCTCGTTCCGCGGTGCGAGCGGCCCGCGACGCGGCCCCGCCGAAGCCCTCGTACACGGAGCAGCTCGAAGACGGCTTCGTGGCCACGTACATCGACGGGAACCATGTGGTCGGGGGAGTGATCAAGGGGACGGCGGGCCTGGTGAACTTCGTCCGCTCGGTCAACCCGACGGACCCCTACAACCTGACGCACCCGGCCGAGTTCGCCATGAGCCTGAACTCGACGGCCGCGGGCCTCCTGACGACGGCGAACAATCCCGTCGGTGCCGCGAAGACCATGGTCGACGAGTTCATGAAGGACCCCTCGGAGGGCATCGGCAAGCTCATACCCGAGCTGGTGGGCACGAAGGGCCTCGGTGCCCTCAAGAAGACCGCGTCCGTCGCCAAGCACGTGGACGACATCAAGAAGCCCGGACCGGCCCGGACGGAGCTGAAGAGCCCCGACGGCCCGCAGGACAGGTCGCGCGACGCGAAAACGGAGAAGGTCTGCGAGAAAGACCCCGTCGACGTCGCGACCGGCCGCATGGTTCTGCCGCAGACCGACGTGGTGCTCCCGGGGGCCCTGCCGATGGTCTTCGAGCGCACCTTCGAGTCCTCCTACCGTGCGGGCCGGTGGTTCGGCCCGACGTGGGCCGGCACGATCGACCAGAGGCTGGAGATCGACCCCGAGGGAGTCGTCTTCGTCCGCGAGGACGGCAGTCTGCTCGCCTATCCGCACCCAGCGCCGGGCGTGCCCGTGCAGCCCGAGCACGGCAAGCGCTGGCCGCTCGCCCGGCAGTCGGACGGCTACACCGTCACGGATCCCGCAACCGGCCGCGTCCGGCACTTCACGGACCACCATGACGGCGACGTAGCCCTGCTGACGCAGATCGACGACCGCAACGGGGCCTGGATCTCCTTCGAATACGCCCCGGACGGGACCCCGCTGTCCGCCTCCCACAGCGGAGGCTACGGACTGCACTTCACGTCTTCCGAGGGAAGGATCACCGCGCTGTCCCTCGCGGACGGCACCAGGATCCTCGAATACGGGTACACAGGCGGCCACCTGACCGAGGTGACCAACTCCTCGGGGCGACCGCTGCGTTTCGGCTACGACGAGTACGGCCGGATCACCTCCTGGACCGACACCAACGGCAGGCACTTCGACTACGTCTACGACGAGCGCGACCGCTGTGTGGCCCAGTCGGGTGCCAACGGGCACTTCAGCTCGCGCTTCGCGTACGACGAGCACGGCACGACACTGACGGACGCCGCGGGCCACCAGAGCCGCTACCTCGTCGACGACCGACTGCAGGTCGTGGCGGAGACCGACGCCACGGGCGCCACCACCCGATTCGAGCGGGACCGCTACAACAGGCTGCTCGCACGCACCGATCCTCTGGGGCACACGACCCGTATCTCCTACGACAGCGTCGGCCGGGTCGTGTCCGTCGCCCGCCCGGACGGCCGGCAGAGCATTGTCGAGTACGACGAGCTCGGTCTGCCGGTACGGGTGACCGGCGTGGACGGCACGGTGACACGCCAGACCTTCGACGAGCGCGGCAACCGCACGTCGGTGACCGATGCGTCGGGCGCGACGACCCGCTTCTCGTACGACGCGTACGGCCATCTGACGTCGGTGACCGACGCCCTCGGGCACACCAGCACCGTGCGCTGCGACAGGGCGGGCCTCGCCCTCGCGATCACGGATCCGCTGGGGGCGACCACGCGCTATGAACGGGACGCGTTCGGCCGCCCCGTCACCATCACCGACCCGCTCGGGTCGGTGACCCGTCTGGAGTGGACCGTTGAGGGGAACCTGGCGCGTCGCACCGAGGCCGACGGTTCGCAGCAGTCGTGGGACTACGACGGTGAGGGCAACTGCATCCGCCACACCGATGCGATGGGCGGGGTCTCCACGTACGAGTACACGGACTTCGACCTGCTGGTGGCGCGGACCGGGCCGGACGGTGTGCGGTACGAGTTCAGCCACGACATGGATCTCCGGCTGACCCGGGTGACCAATCCGCAGGGGCTGACCTGGGACTACGCGTACGACCCGGCGGGCCGGCTGATATCCGAGACCGACTTCGACGATCGGACCCTGGCGTACGCGTACGACCCGGCGGGGCGGCTGGTGTGCCGGACGAACGGTCTCGGCCAGAGCATCCAGTACGAACACAACGAGCTCGACCAAGTCGTCCGCAAGGACGCCGAGGGCGCCGTCACCACGTACGAGTACGACATCTTCGACGAACTGGCGGTGGCGGCGGGCCCGGACGCGATGCTCACGCGCCTGCGGGATCGTTTCGGCCGACTCAAGTCCGAGACGGTGAACGGCCGCGAGCTGGTTTTCGCGTACGACGGCCTGGGCCGCCGGACCGGCCGGACGACGCCGAGCGGCGCCGTGAGCTCGTGGACCTACGACGCGGCGGGCCGCCGCACGGAGCTGACCACATCGGGGCGGACGCTCACCTTCGAGCACGACGCCGCGGGCCAGGAGCTGGCCCGTCACATCGGTGGGACGGTCACCCTGCGGCACGCGTACGACGCCATGGGCCGCCTCACCGACCAGCACGTGGTGGGGGCGGATCGCAGCCTCCAGCGCCGCGGCTACGCCTACCGCGCGGACGGCAACCTCATCGGCATCGACGACCAGCTCGGAGGCACCCGCCGCTTCGACCTCGACGCGGTGGGCCGCGTCACCGCGGTGCAGGCCGCGAACTGGACCGAGCGGTACGCCTACGACGCGGCGGGCAACCAGACGGAGGCGTCCTGGCCCACCAAGCACCCGGGCCAGGAGGCCACGGGTGCGCGTGCCTACACGGGCACCCTCATCACGCGTGCCGGCAATGTCCGCTACGAACACGACGCGCAGGGCCGCGTGGTGCTCCGCCAGAAGACCCGCCTGTCACGAAAGCCGGACACCTGGCGCTACGAGTGGGACGCGGAGGACCGGCTCACCTCGGTGACCACACCGGACGGCACGGTATGGCACTACCAGTACGACGCGCTGGGCCGCCGCACCGCGAAACAGCGCTTGGCCGACGACGGCGAAACGGTCGTCGAGCAGGTCTCCTTCACCTGGGAAGGCACGAGGCTCTGCGAGCAGACGACCGAGGGCACGGACCTGCCCCACCCGGTCGCGGTGACCTGGGACCACAACGGCCTGCGCCCGATCACCCAGACGGAACGCATCCTCACCGCGGACGCCCCGCAGGAGGCGATCGACGAACGCTTCTTCGCCATCGTCACCGACCTCGTAGGCACCCCGACCGAACTCGTCGACGAGTCGGGGGAGCTTGCGTGGCGCACGCGCAGCACGCTGTGGGGGACGACGACGTGGGCGAAGTCGAGCACGGCGTATACGCCACTGCGGTTTCCGGGGCAGTACTTCGACCCCGAAACGGGGCTGCACTACAACTACTTCCGCCATTACGACCCGGAAACGGCGCGCTACCTCAGCCTTGACCTACTCGGCCTCTCGCCCGCGCCCAACCCCAACACCTACGTTCACAATCCCATTACCTGGGTCGACCAGCTCGGGCTGAGCCCCTGTCCCAACGGGCGGGGTCCCTTCGACTTCCGGGATCCAAGCAGTACCCGTCCACCAAGCACCACGCTGACCGACGCCATGCGAGCCGCACCCAGGGGCTCGGAAATCGACTGTTCGGACATCGCCTCCTTCATAGCCAGGAACGCCAATGGCGAGGGTAAGATCGTGCATTACATCACACACTCCGGAAACGACATCAGGATCCCTGAGCACGGTGGCGAGATCATCGAAGATTATGTCTTTCACGAGGTGTACACGGATGGCCGCTACGCCTACGATCCGACTCTTAGCGCAAATCCGATCCCGCTAGGCGACTATGAGCGAGCTCTTCGACTTTCAAACGAAGGAGAGAAGATCGTGAGAAAGAATGGTGAACACAAAATGCTTCCACCATGGGGGCGTCGTTGACCAGCGTAGATGACTGCTCAGGACTGCCCCCACGTAACCAACGGGCGAAGCAGATCCTGAGCAGGTTCGGTCGAGTGGTTTGGTTCAGGTCACCCACCGAACGGCATCCAGTCTACGGATACCTTCAAGTTGCGTTCGTGGGGTGGCGCTTCGCAGAGCCCCGAGAGAAACTTAAGGCCGTGTTCGAAGACGCGGTACACCAGGCCGATTTACGTGTGGATTGGACCTTTACGTCGACGAGAAATTGGATGATCGTGCCCACTCGCTTGATCGAGGAAGCCGGACGTGACACCCGATACTTCAATGATTCGATGGCTGCCATCAACAGGGAAGATCAGGACTTCTGCGCGGCAACGGCCGAGGATCTTGAAAGGATCCTCCTCACTCTTGAAGCTGCCGATGCCGATGCTTCCTGGGAACCGTAGGCTTCTAGGCATACGCCGAATTTCTCCTGAGGGTGCATCGCCGTCCAGACCGTCTTGCCGATGACACGGTCGGTCGTGCCCCAGGCCGTGGCGAGAGCGTCCACGAGCAGGAGGTCACGGCCCGTGTCGGAGTCCGGGGTCGATGGGCCGCTGTGATGGAAGCACGATCTCAAACATCTTTCGAATGTGGCGCGTGGCGTTCCTCCCTGAAATACTGTCTCCGTCGTCGAAGGTGGCTGGAACGACGAAGGAAAAATTCAGGGAATATGCCCACGCGCTTGAGGCGACTATCGGAGCGATGTGATCTAGAGACAAACGCCTCCTGCACACCTCCCGAGTCAGCACTTCAAACCGGAAACGGATCTGCACAGCAATGGTTTCCGGCATTACGCCCCACGACGGCACGCACCTCGGCCCCGACCTCCCTGCGCGACGCAGGATGCTCCATCCACGGCAGACGCAGGCGCATGACGACGGTCACCGCAGAGCCTGTCCAGCCCAGACCGCTTGCCGATGACGCGATGGCCGTGCCCCAGGCCGTGGCAATCGACCGCGCTCGATACGACGTTCAGTGGGCGGCGCCCGGCATCGCGCCGCGGCTCCCCGTGGACGAGGAGCTCTGGGTGAACCTGCAGGGGGGCGCAGGACCTGATCCGCGCCGTAGCGCCCTGACCGCGATCCGCACCCGCCGACTTCATGCGCAGGATGCCCGGCCTGCCGCCCCGGGCAGTTGAGGGATTAACGAATTTGAGCGAACGCCGGACCCCGTGAGCCACTCCCCGCTAACGTGACCCACCTCACACCTCGTCACGTGCGAAAGGGGGGCACTCGTGACCAATCACCACCCCGGCCCCGGTTGGATTCCGCCCGGCCCACCGCAGGTTCCTCCGCAGCCGCGCGCCGGCATGGCCGACAAGCCCAAGTTCTGGGTCGCCATAGCCGTCACCGCGTTGCTGGCAGGAAGCTGCGGGCTCGGCGTCGGCGCCTCCGGGGAGAGCAGCGCCGACGACAACCGCACCCTGGCCGCCGCGAGCGCGCAGCCCACCACGACGGTGACGGCCACGGTCACCGCCAGCCCTGAAGCTGCCGCTCCCAAGCCGCAGCCGACCGTCACCAAGGAGGTCGAGGTCACGGTCACCGAGACGGTGACCGTGACCGAGCAGGCCGACGCGCCTGCCGAGGCGCCTCCGCCCGACGAGGACAGCGGAGCCGACAGCGTCTACTACGAGAACTGCTCCGCCGCACGAGCCGCCGGCGCGGCACCCGTCCGAGCCGGCGACCCGGGGTACGGCCGCCATCTCGACCGCGACGGCGACGGCACCGGCTGCGAGTGAGGCCACCCCTTTGCCCCGGCTTCCATGGGGACGGCTTGCTCAGTGTCCTTGAGGTGTCGGGGCGAGGCGTGGACCAGGTGCACAGTGCGGCGGGCGTCGTCCACCAAGTAGCGGACCCGCCCGCCGGCCGTCACCTCGTACTCCCACTGGGGATACTCGCGCCCGCCCAGGTTCCGCGTTGCCAGTCGACCACGCAGCCGGTGCTGCCGGTCGGGGTCGGCTTGAGACACAGGATCGCCGCGTAAAGCATCGAAACAGCGCCGTGTAATGCCCGGCGCCTCGGCACTCAACGCCACGCCATGGACTGCGGCATCAACCGGCTCAAGCGTCACCGGGCCGTGGCCCTCAGGTACGACAAGCTCGCGGTTCGCTACGAAGCGACCGTGCTGCTCACAGCCGTCGCATGCTTCGCTGGCATCCAGGGGGCGGCCATCACGGCGAAGGGGCATACTGGCGCGTCAAGGGGTGGGAAGGGGACTTGGGAGGACTCATTAGATGAGTGAAATTTCATCAAGCGATGAGACCCTGCGCCAAGTAATTCGCGCATTGGAGCCTCTCACGTGGTCAGCTGACCACCAGTTGAACCACATTAGAGACCTAGATGTCGGAGTTGACGAGTTGGCGCTGGAATTCGACGACGCCTTCAGACTCGCTCTAGGAAGAGCAGCCCAAGGCGAACTCCCTCAGCAGGTCGTAACACTCTTGACTCCAACGAACGACAAGCTTGAGTCGATGACGACGCAGGGCCTTACCGTGTGGACACCGGAAGCACTCACAGAAGCCCCCGAATGGGTTGAGGTTCGCGCCGAATCAGCTCGAGCTCTGGAGGCTTTGAGGTCCCTGGAGGTCTGACCCGCACACCTGCACCGGTGCCGCAAAACCGACGAGGATCCTCCGGGGTGTGTGTGCCACCGCAGCCTGACTTCCTGGTGCGGGTGGACGAGTTGCTGTGTGCAGGTGGGGTCTCGCACGCAGGTGAGCGGCATCGCCGAGGCTAGGCCCGCCACCGCACTCAGGTACGCGTCCGAACTGATGGACCTCGTCGTCGGAGAGATGCCGGACCTACGGGAGAACCGACGGCAGCGCGTGCGGTACGGCCCGCGCCCCGCCGTCGGCTCCCATCAGGGCCGCGAAGAGCCGGGCCGTGAGGTCGGCGGTCTCTTCACGCTCCCGGTCGTGACGAGCCGTCGTGAGACAGAGGTCCTCGCCGTCACGTCGGGTGATGTGCAAACGGTGAGCCTGGTCGAGCTTCTCGGCGACGCGCTTCGAATTCTCGGTTCGGAATGTCCGAAGTCAACCCTCACAGATACTGTGCGTAGTCGTCCAGCGCCCGCAGCACCTCCCGCTCCCCCGCCGGCGGCAGCTGCAGCACCACCTCCTCCACCCCCAGCTCCGCGTAGTGCGCCAGCTTGCCCGCCGACGGCAGGACCGCATAGGGCACGAGCTGCAACGCCTCAGGGTCGCGGCCCGCCTTCGCCCAGACCTCGCGCAGTACCGGCACGGAGTCCGTCAGGCCGCGGCCGCCGATGGGCATCCAGCCGTCCGCGTACTCGGCGATGTGCGCGAAGAGCTTCGGGCCGGCCGCGCCGCCGACCAGAGTGCGGGGGGCGCCGCCGGTCACCGGCTTCGGGTACGCGTACGACGCCCGTACCGAACCGAAGTCGCCCTTGTACGCGGTCGGTTCGTCCGCCCACAGCGCCCGCATCAAGCGCATCCGGTCGCGGATCAGCTCGCGCCGCGTCGACCACTCGACGCCGTGGTCCGCGGCCTCCTCCTTGTTCCAGCCGAAGCCGACGCCGAGGGTGAATCGGCCGCCGCTGAGATGGTCCAGGGTCGCGATCTGCTTGGCGAGGTCGATCGGGTCGTGCTGGGCGACGAGGGTGATACCGGTGCCGAGGCCGAGGTGCGAAGTGACGGCCGCGGCCTGGCCGAGGGCCACGAACGGGTCGAGGGTGCGGCCGTACTCGGGCGGCAGGTCACCGCCTGCCGGGTACGGGGTGGTCCGTTCGACCGGGATGTGGGTGTGCTCGGGCAGATACAGGCCGGCGAAGCCACGCTCCTCCAGCTCGCGCGCCAGCCGCACGGGCGTGATCGTCTCGTCCGTCAGGAAGATCGTGGTCGAGATCCGCATGCGCGTCCCTCCGTCAGCATCTCTGGTGGCGGCCCAAAGGTATGCCGTACGGTGCCAGATTCCGAGAGTCCGGCAGCAACGGGGGAGTCGAGATCATGATGCGTTTGCGCGTCGCCGCCACGGCGATCGTGCTGTCCGGGGCGCTGGTGGCGGGAGTGCCCGCCGCCTCCGCGTCGTCCACCGGCAGCGCCACCACCGCGACGGCCGTGCGGTACGGGCACGAGTCCGCACCCTCGGCCTGGTCGTCGGCCGCCGAGGCAGGTGCCGGCGAAGCGCGCGTCGCCGCGGCGGGCACCGTCGGTAAGAACCTCGGCGAGAACCACGGCAAGAAGGACCGCAAGAAGGACCGGAAGAAGAAAAAGAAGAAGGGCATGGGCTTCGCGTCCGTGCTGGTCATCGGCGTGCTCATCGGCATCGCGCTGCTCGTCGCCGTCGTGATCCTGCTCAAGCGGCGCAGTGGGAGCGGCGGGGCGCGATAACGCCACACCCTCGAAACCCGCCACCTGCCTGCCCTTGCATCCGGGTTCATCGCCGAGTACCAGGTTTGAGTGCACCACTCCTGTCCCTCTCACCACTCCGGGGAGCCGACGGTATGTGCAACGACGAGCAGCACGGCGATCAGCACGGCGATCAGCGCGGCGAACACTCGATCAGCAGACGCGGCCTGTTCGTGACGGGAGCCGTCACCGCGCTTACCTTGAGCAGCGTGAGCTTCGCCGAGGCAGCAGCCGAGAAGAGCGACACCAAGGTCGTGCGCGGCACCCTCCCGCCCGGCTCCCCCGACTTCGTCCACCTCCCCGTCGAGATCCCCCGCGGCGTCTCGGAGATCCGGGTCTCGTACGCGTACGAGAAGCCGCCCGTCCCCGCGGGCACCCAGGGCAACGCCCTCGACATCGGCATCTTCGACGAGCGCGGCACGGAGCTCGGCGGCGAGGGCTTCCGCGGCTGGTCGGGCGGGGCGCGCAGCGAGTTCTTCATCCGGGGGGACGAGGCGACGCCCGGCTACATCCCGGGGCCGATCCGGGCGGGCACCTGGTACGTCGTCCTCGGCCCGTACACCGTCGCGCCGCAGGGACTCCCGTACACGGTCACCGTCACGCTCACGTACGGCACTCCCGCCAGGACCCCGGCGCCCGTCTACCCGCCCGAACGCGCCAGGGGGCGGGGCCGTGCCTGGTACCGGGGCGACTGCCATCTGCACTCCTGGTACTCGGACGGCCGGCGCACCCCCGCCGAGATCGCCGCCCTCGCCCGCGCGGCCGGACTGGACTTCATCAACAGCAGTGAGCACAACACCCATGCCGCGCATGCCCATTGGGCGCAGGCGGCGGGTGACGACCTGCTGGTCCTTCTGGGCGAGGAGGTCACCACCCGCAACGGGCACGTCGTCGCCCTCGGCACCGATCCCGGCACTTTCATCGACTGGCGCTACCGCGCGCGGGACAACCGCTTCGGCCACTACGCCCGCGAGATCCGCCGCGCCGGCGGCCTGGTCGTACCCGCCCACCCGCACGCCACCTGCATCGGCTGCAACTGGAAGTTCGGCTTCGGCGAGGCGGACGCGGTGGAGGTCTGGAACGGGCCCTACACCCCCGACGACGAGGTGTCACTGGCCTCCTGGGACAACACCCTGGTGGCATCGGCCCGTTCGGGAGGCGGAGGAGGGCGCGGAGGGCGCTGGACCCCTGCCATGGGCAACAGCGACGCGCACCGAGACCCGGACGCCGTCGGCACCCCGCAGACCGTGGTCCTCGCCGACGATCTGACCCGCGAGGCGATCCTCGACGGCATCCGCGCGGGCCGCTCGTACGTCGCCGAGTCGTCTGCCGTGTCCCTGTCCTTCGGCGCGACGGGCGGGCGCGGCCGTCACGCGGGCATCGGCGAGCGGCTGCGTGTCGACGCCGACGATCCGGTGACGGTCCGGCTGGAGGTCACCGGCGCACCCGGCCGCACGGCCAGGTTCGTCACCGACCAGGGTGTGCTGCACACGGCGACGCTCCCGGAGTCGGGCCCGGGCACGGTGGAGTGGCGTACGACGGCGGCGTACGCGGCGTACGTACGGGCCGAGGTCCGCCACGCACCGGTCGTGCCGATCCCGGGCTTCCCCGGGCCGCTGGCCGCGTTCACGAACCCGGTCTTCCTCGGGCATCCCGCGTGACGTGGTCCCCGCATGACGAACGCAATCGCGCGGAAGGGCGGCCACCGCCCCGTCCGATGAAGTGGCCAGGCCGAGGCGGTCGCCGACGGCACGACGTCGACCGGCGGCCACCCGTCCCGTGAAGCGGTGTTCGCCACGGTGCGCGAGGACCGCGCCGGACCGGCCGCGGAGCGGTTGCTCCGCCTCACCGCGGACCCGGCGCCGGTGCGCCGTGAGGCGCTCGATCTGCTGCACAACAGTCTGGTCGGCGACGGTGGCCCCGGGGAAGCGGCGGCGCAGGCTCGGGGACGAGGACGAGGACGAGGACGAGGACAGGGCAGTGCGGTGCCGGGCCGCCGACGTGCCCGTACGGGCAGGGCGGCCGGGCCTCGCGCTCGCCGAGCCGGGCCGCCACGCCCTGGCCGCCGTACCGGCCTTGGACAGCGTCATCGAGCGCCGCAGCCACGGATCCCCGTCCACGAACCGTCCCGGGACGGGGAGACCGAGACGGAGCCCGACGAGATCCTGCCGACCGCGGCCGTACGCGCACGTCGCCGCATCCTGGACGCGGCGGCCGACGAGGCCGGTGGCGGTGGCAATGCCGGTGCCGGTGCCGGTGCCGGTGCCGGTGCCGGTGCCGGTGCCGTAGCAGGCGGGATCGCCGGAAGTCCCGCAGCCCCCGCTCCCGCCGCTGACCGGGTTCGAAGGTCGTGACATGGCGGGTAGGGACGATGGCGGTAATGATCGGCTGCCGGTTCCGCCGTCGTGCACCATGTGCAGCAGCCGAAGTCCGAAGAGCCCTTCAGGAGGACGCATGTCACAGCCCGTCAGCTCCCGCTCCGCCGCGGTGGAGCCCGCGCGGCACCGGCTGGTGGATGTCCCGGGCGGACGCATCCATCTGGTCGAGCAGGGCACCGGCCCCATGGTCCTGATGGTCCACGGGTTTCCCGAGTCGTGGTACTCGTGGCGCCACCAGCTCCCGGTGATCGCGGAGGCCGGCTGTCACGCGGTAGCCATCGACGTACGCGGCTACGGGCGCTCGTCGAAGCCCGCAGAGGTGGACGCCTACCGGATGCTGGCCCATGTCGCCGACAACGTGGCGGTGGTGAAGGCGCTCGGCGCGGAAACGGCCGTGATCGTGGGCCATGACTGGGGCTCGCCCATCGCGGCCAACAGCGCCCTGCTCCGGCCGGATGTCTTCACCGCTGTCGGGCTTCTCAGCGTTCCCTACGCGCCGCGCGGCGGTCAGCGGCCCACCGAGGCGTTCGCGCAGTTCGGCGGGCCCGAGGAGTTCTACATCAGCTACTTCCAGGAGCCCGGCAGGGCCGAGGCGGAGATCGAACCGGACGTCCGGAGCTGGATCGCGGGCTTCTACACCGCTCTCTCGGGCGGCGTGAAGCCGCCGGCCGGCGGCGGGCTGCCCTTCGTCGCTGAAGGCGGCAGGCTCTCCGACGGTTTCCCCGACGGCCCCCTGCCGTCCTGGCTCACCGAGGCCGACCTCGACTTCTACGCGGGCGAGTTCGAGCACACCGGTCTGACCGGACCGCTGAACCGCTACCGCAACGTCGACCGGGACTGGGAGGACCTCGCCGCCTGGGACGGGGAACCGATCGGCCAGCCCGCGCTGTTCATCGGCGGGGAGCACGACGGCCCCACCCAGTGGATGGCGGACGCCATCAAGGCCTTCCCCACCACCCTGCCCCGCCTGGTCTCCTCGCACATCCTGGAAGGCTGCGGGCACTGGGTCCAGCAGGAACGCACGAAGGAGGTCAACGCCCTCCTGGTCGACTGGCTGCGATCGCTTCCGGCCGGTCCGGGCCAGCGCTGAACGCAACGGGACGGTGTCGCCCGTGGACGGCTGACAGCCTCCGAAGCCTCGGATGCAGCCGCACGAAGAAGAAGAAGAAGAAGAAGAAGAAGGAGGAGGAGGTGCTGCGAGGGACGAGGCTTCGCCGGCCGGGGCACCCCCCTGGGAGGACGCCGTGAGCAGCATGACCCCCGATCAGATTCAGCGCATGCACGAAGTGGTGGAGCACCTCTCCGCGTATGCCGAGAACCTGGAGAAGGGCTGGAAGGTGGAGACCACGGACGGGGAGGTCAAGCTCGTCATGATGAGCCAGAATCTGCCTCACACCACCAACATGGACGCCTTTCGTGAGCAGATCAAGGCGCAGACTCCGGGGATCTCGGCGGTCAATGACACCGACATGGCCGACCCGGTCACCGGCCTCGAGAAGGTGCCCGATCTGATGGCCTTTCCCACCGAGGACGTCGACCCTCAGGCCGAGTCCGTCGACCCCCGTGCGGTGCTCCTCGTCGTCGAGATCGTCTCCAAGAGCAACCCCAAGAACGACCTTGTCACCAAGTTGGAGGACTATCCGAGGATGGGTGTCCCCCTCTACGTCGTGGTGGACCCACGCAACGGCACCATCACGGTCCACTCCGAGCCGAAGGACGGCCCCGACGGACTCAAGTACCGCTGCTCCGTGCCGTATGCCTTCGGCGACACCGTGCCCGCCGGGCGCTGGTCGTTCGACACACGCGGGCTCGTGCGCTACCGCTGAACGCCGCTACGGACCCGAGGGGGACGCGGTCTCCACGCGGGCATCGGCGAGTGGCTGCGCGTCGACGCCGACGATCCGGTAACGGTCGGCTGGACGTGGTCCCGTGTTCTCTCGGGTGAGGGCTCAGGCCTCAGTGCCCGTCCCTGCTCAGGCGCATCCACCGTCCGAGCACGGCGGGCACCACGTAGATCAGGGCGAGCGCGCCGAGCACGAGGAAGGGCTGCAGGATGGTGAGAAGACCACCGACCAGGCCCTCGAAGAACGACGTGGTGCCCGCCCGGCCGTCACGGAGCGACTCATAGAGTTGATCTTCGTCGTACCGGCTGACCGCGTACGAGCCCTGGACGGTGAAGAACCCCAGCGTCAGCCAGTAGAACTGGCTCAGCCGGAACCACCTGGCGCGGTCCTCCTGGTTGCGAGCCACCGCCAGCCAGAAGGCGAGCGCGGCCAGGCCAGTCACCACAAGCAGCCGGATCCAGGCCATGGCGGTGGGCAGGGTCAGGACGATCAGGACGGAACTGAGCGCCAGCGGTGCGAGCCAGGCCAGGCCGATGGCCGGCCGGCCGACGAGTCCCTGGTGGATCCAAGGTCCCGGTACCGCCCGACCGGGCTGTGTCGCTGCTCCCGGCCTTCCGGGCCTTCCCGGCGGTGTCGACGGGCCGGACGGACCCGAAGAGCCCGACGGTCGCGGAGGAGGGCCCCACTGCGGGGTGCCCGGCGGCGGGGTACCGGGCGCCGTCCTGGGCGGAGGGGGCGGTGGCGGTGTCCCGGGGCCTGACGGTCCGGGCCCCTGGGTGGGGGCGTCGTGGAACCCCGGACGGCCGGCGTTCGGGTCAGGCCGGGTCCAGGAGCCCGGATGCGCCCCCGCCTCCCTCTTCTCGCGCGCTTCCCGCGCCTCTTGCGCCTCCTGCGCCTCCAGGTTCAGGAGTTCCTCGGACCTACGGGCGATGAGCGACGCCACCGGCGCCGGCAGCCAGGTGTCGTTCGTCGTGTCCTGCGCCCGCGCCTGTACGGCGAGCTGGGCCGCGTCCGGTCTGCGGTCGGGATCCGGGTCGAGGCAGTGCTGGATCATCACGGCCAGGGCCGGGTCCACCCCCGGGAGTTGGCCCGCGACGGTGCCACGGTGCGGGACCTGGCCGCCGGCCGCGAAGGCCAGGGTCAGCCCGTAGCTGTAGATGTCGCTCGCCGTCGTGATCCGCTCCCCGTACGCCTGCTCGGGCGACATGTAGGCCGGGGTTCCGATACGCGCGCCGCTCATGGTCAGCACGGTGTCGAGTGCCACGTGCACGATCCCGAAGTCGATGAGCCGGGGCCCGGCGGTGGCGAGCAGGACATTGGACGGTTTGAGATCGCGATGGACGAGGCTCTCGCGGTGCACGTGCTCCAGCGTTTCTGCGAGATCGGCGGCGAACCGCCACAGCGCGTCCGCGGGCAGCGGCCCGAAGGTGTCCACGGCGTCCTGGAGCGAGGGGCCTGGCACGTACTCCGAGGCGTACCAGGGATGCTGCTCATCGACTCCGGCGTCCACCACCGGCACCGTGCCGGCCCCGGCGACGCGCCGGACGACGTCCACCTCGCGCCGGAAGCGGTCGCGGAAGCCGGGAACGGACGCCATGTCGGCGTGGATGAACTTGAGCGCCACGGACCGGCCGCCCGCGTTCCGCGCGAAATAGACCCGGCCCATTCCCCCCTCGCCGAGCCGCCGCAGGATGCGGTACCCGCCGACCGCGCGGGGGTCCCGCGCATCCAGAACTTCCACCGGCCGCCCCCGAATACCTGCCCGATGTCGACAACGCTGCATTCTCACATGCCAGTTGCACGTACATGCGCCACCTTTTCGCAGCGCTCGGAAATCGAGGTGCGCGGCGGTGGAGGATGCTGCAGGCTCGCGGGCATGAGCGCGAGGATCACCCGGATCAACCCCGGGCAGCTGCACGGGACCCCGGGCTATCACCACATCACCGTGGTCGAAGCCGGCCGCACGGCCTACTTGGCAGGGCAGTGTCCGCTCGACGTCCACGGGTCCCTGGTCGGCCCGGGCGACCTCGATGCGCAGATCGACCAGGTCGCCGCGAACGCCCTGACCGCGCTGGTCACGGTGGAGGCGGGACCGCAGCATGTGGTCCGTTCGGTGATCTACGTGCGCAGCGACGAGCAGGACGTCCTGGCCGGCGCATGGTCCAGGCTCACCGGCTCGGTCATCGGCCCGGCGTTCACCACGGCCTGCACCCTGCTGGGTGTCGCGCAGCTCGGCTTCCGCGGACAGCTCGTCGAGGTGGACCTGACGGTGGCGCTGCCCGGCTGAACGCCGGGCGTTCGACACCGGTGGACCCGTCCGCCACCGCTGGACGCCGGTCCGGGCCGGCGCTGAACGTGCCCGTGCCCGGCCCCCTCCACGGGGCCGGGCACGGGCGCATCAGAGACACGGGTCAGTCCGGGACCACCAGCGACGGGGTGTCCTTCGTCAGGACCTCGCCGCGGAAGAACGCCGGGCTGCGGCGCTGCATGACCATCATGAGGACGCCGCCGAGGAGCAGCAGGCCGACGCCGATCACGAAGACCGAGCCGACACCGAAGACGGCGGAGCCGGAGCCGTAGGCCGGGTCCCACATGTCGTAGAGCGTCTTGCCGAAGACCGCCGACAGCAGGAGACCGCCGAGGACCGGGAAGAGGCCCTTGAAGGCGAAGTCGCGGCCGGAGCGGAAGAGCTCGCCGCGGAAGTACCAGGCGCAGGCGAAGGCGGTCAGCGCGTAGTAGAAGCAGATCATGAGGCCGAGCGCGTAGATGGTGTCGACCAGGACGTGCTCGCTGACGAGGGTCATGACCGTGTAGAACGCACCGGTGGCGACGCCCGCGACCACCGTGGCGCGGCCGGGGACCTTGAAGCGGGGGCTGACCTTCGCGAAGGACGCGGGCAGGGCCTCGTACGTGGACATCGCGAGCACCGTGCGGGCGACCGGGATGAACGTCGTCTGGAGGCTGGCGGCGGCCGACGCGAGGACGGCGACGAAGAGCGCTATGCCGAGGACGGGTCCCATCACCGGCCCGGCCAGGGCGGCGAAGACGTTGTCGGAGGTGTCCGGGTTGGCGAGGCCGAGGCCCTTGTCCCCGGAGCCCACGGCCATCTGCGCGGCGATGCCGGTGGCGAGGTACGAGCCGACGAGGACGACCATGGCGACGAGTGCGGCGCGGCCGGGGGTCCTGTCGGAGCCGGTGGTCTCCTCGTTCGTGGACAGACAGGCGTCCCAGCCCCAGTACATGAAGATCGACAGGGAGATACCGGCGGTGAAGGCCGCGAAGGACTGGACCGCGAAGGGGTTCATCCAGGACCAGGAGAAGTCGACCCCGGTGTCGAAGGCTCCGCTGCCCGCCTTCTGGAGCGCCATCACGATGAAGACGGCGAGGACGACGAGCTGGAGGCCGACGAGGGCGTACTGCACACGCTTGGTGGCGGTCATGCCGCGGTAGCTGATCGCGGTGGCGATGGCGATCAGGACGAGGCAGGTGAGGATGTGGACGGCCTTGTTGCCGTCGAGGGCGGCGATCGAATCGCTGCCGGTCAGCTCGCCCGCCAGCAGCCAGAAGTAGGAGGTCGCGACGCCCGCGAGGTTGGAGAGCACGATGATCGTCGCGATCACCAGCCCCCAGCCGCACATCCAGCCCACGCGCGGCCCGAAGGCCTTCACCGTCCAGGTGAAGGACGTGCCGGAGTCCGGCATCACCTTGTTGAGCTCTCGGTAGGCGAAGGCGACGAGAAGCATCGGCAGGAAGCCGGCCAGGAAGACGGCGGGCATCTGCAGCCCGACCTCGCCGGCCGTGGAGCCGAGGGTGGAGGTCAGGCAGTACACGGGGGCGACCGTCGAGATGCCGATGACGGCGCTGCCCATGAGGCCGACGGAGTTCTTTTCGAGGCCCTTGGAACGGACGCCGCCTTCAGAGCGTCCCCGTACCGTGTCTCCGACCTGGGGTCGCGTCTCCAGCTGAGTCATGAAGAGGACGTTAAGTGCTGCGGTTCCCGCATCCGGAGTCTCGAAGTCCGGATATCGAACCTTGGATATTGACCATGCATCCCCGCCCATTGCCCATGCTTAGAAGGTCAACTGGCCCATGTCCATGGCTTTGAAAGGTGTTGACCCAAGGCTTCCATGTTGCGAAAACCGCAGCTGTGTCCGTTTTGGCATGTTTCAAAAATTTCCGTCGCGGTTCATGTCTCAGCCACCGGGCCACACGATCGCCTGCAGCTCGCTGTACGCGTGCAGGGCGTACGAGCCCACGTCCCGGCCGACCCCGCTCTTCTTGAACCCCCCGAACGGCGCCTCCATGTTCCGGCCGATCGTGTTCACCCCGACCCCGCCGGCCCGCAGTCGCCGCGCCACCCGGAAGGCCCGCGCCGCGTCCCCGGACCATACGTAGTCGAGCAGCCCGTAGTCGCTGTCGTTGGCGAGCGCGATGCCTTCCTCCTCGTCGTCGAAGGGGACCACGACCACCACCGGGCCGAAGATCTCCTCCCGTACGACACGCATTTCGTTGGTGCAGTCCGCGAAAAGCGTCGGAGCCACGTAGAAGCCGCGTGCGAATCCGGGGCGCTCGCCGCCCGCGACCAGCCGTGCGCCCTCCTTCTTCCCCAGCTCGACGTACGACTCGATCCGGTCGCGGTGGGCGGCGGAGATGACCGGGCCGACCACCGTGCCCCGCGCCGCCGGGTCACCGACCTTCATGAAGGCCAGGTAGCCCGTCAGCTTCTCGATCAGGGCCTCGTACACCGCCCGCTGGGCCAGGACACGCGTCGGCGCGGTGCAGATCTGGCCGCTGTAGAAGGCGAACGTCGTGCCGATGCCCATGACCGCCGAGTCCAGGTCGGCGTCGTCGAAGACGAGCGCCGCGCCCTTGCCCCCCAGCTCCATCAGCTGCCGCTTCATCGCCCGCCCGCACACCTCGCCGATGCTCCGGCCGACGGCCGTCGAGCCGGTGAAGCTGACCATGTCGACGTCGGGCGAGTCGACGGCCGCCTCGCCGACCTCCGTACGGGATCCGGAGACGACGTTCACGACACCGGGCGGCGCCCCGGCCTCCGCCAGCGCCTCCGCCATCCGGTAGACCGAGAGCGGGTCCTGCGGCGCAGGCTTCACGACGACCGTGTTGCCCATGGCGAGCGCGGGCGCGACCTTGCCGGCCGGGTTCGCCCACGGATTGTTGTACGAGGTGATGCAGGTGACCACACCGACCGGACGGCGGGCGGCCAGCGCGCCGAGGATCCCGGCCCTGCCCATCGGTCCCGCCTCGTTGATCTGCGGGGGAAGGCCCTGCTCGACGGGCTCCAGCGCGCCCTTCGCGTACCGCCGGAACCGGGAGACCCCCACCGCGACCTGCATTCCACGGGCGGTGCCGGTCGTCGCGCCGGTCTCGGCGCGGGCGAGGTCCGCGTACGCCTCGAACTCGCGCTGGATCACGTCCGCCGCCCGGTCCAGGATCGCCGCGCGCCGCTCGGGGGACGTACGGGACCAGGGCTCGAATGCGTCCCTGGCGGCGGCGGCGGCCTCGTACACCTGGTCCCGGCCCGCCTCGGGGGCGAGCCCGACGGGCTCCTCGGTCGCCGGGTCGATCACCTCGTAGTGGCCGCCGTCCGGCTCGACCCACTCCCCTCCTATGAACAGCCGCTGCTCGGCGCTCACCTCGTGCTCACCGTCCTGGTGTCCCGGCCCGAGCGCAGCACCCGGCCCGGGATCGCGCCCGTGACCTCGTCGTCGCGGATCGTCTCGACGCCGTTGACGCGTACGGACACGATGCCGACCGCCCGCGAGTCCAGCCGCGGGCTGTCCCCCGGCAAATCGTGGACGAGGGTCGCCGGGCCCGCGTCGATCCGCTCGGGGTCGAAGAGGACCAGGTCCGCGTGGTGGCCCTCGACGATCCGTCCGCGCTCGCGCAGGCCGAAGAGCTGCGCCGGGTCGTCGGTGAGCATCTTCACCGCCTCCTCCAGCGAGGCCAGTTTCCGCCCGCGCAGACAGTCGCCGATGAAGCGGGTGGTGTACGGCGCCCCGCACATCCGGTCCAGATGCGCGCCCGCGTCCGAGCCGCCGAGCATGACGTCCTCGTGCTGCCAGGTCTCGGCCCGCAGGGCCCAGCTGGCCGGGTCGTTGTCCGTGGGCATGGGCCACAGGACCGTACGCAGTCCGTCGGCCGCGCAGATCTCGACGAGGCAGTGGAAGGGGTCCTGGCCGCGTTCGGCGGCGATGTCACGGACGACCCGGCCGGTGAGGCCGTCGTTCGCCGGCGAGTAGGTGTCGCCGATGACGTACCGCTCGAAGTCGGCGAGCCGCCGGAAGACACCCGCCTCCCTGGAGTCGGCGCGGCGCAGCATCTCGGCCCGGACGTCCGGGTCCCGGAGTCTCCCGATCCGCTCGGGGACGGGCAGGGCGAGGATCTCGCCCCAGCCGGGGATGAGGTTGAGCGCGCAGAAGGTGCCGAGCGACATGTTCATGGGGGTGAGGATCGGCATGGTGAGCGCCACGATCCTGCCGCCGGCCTTGCGGGCGCGTTCGGAGGGGAGGAGCTGCCGCGGGACGCGTTCGGGCACGGCGGCGTCGATGGTGAGGACGTTCCAGTTGAGCGGGCGGCCCGCGACGGCGCTCATCTCCACGAACAGGTCGATCTCCTCGTCCGAGAACTGGTCGAGGCAGCCCGCGACGATCGCTTCGAGCTGCGTGCCCTCGTGCTCGGCGACGGCACCCGAGAGGGCGAGCAGTTCGGCGGGATCGGCATGACGGGAGGCGACGGGCCTGCCGTCACCGTCGGAGTGGGTGGACGACCGGGTGGTGGAAAGCCCCCAGGCACCGGCGTCCATGGCGTCGTGGAACAGCGCGAGCATCTGCCGGAGCTGGGCCTCGGTCGGCCGGCCGCCGATCGCGTCCGGCCCCATGACGTACCGGCGCAGGGCGCAATGGCCCACCATGAAGCCCGCGTTGACGGCGATGCGGCCTTCGAGCGCGTCCAGGTACTCGCCGAAGGTGTGCCAGTTCCAGGGCGCGCCCTCTTCGAGGGCGACCAGGGACATGCCCTCGACCTTGGACATCATGCGGCGTGTGTAGTCGGCGTCCTCCGGCCGGCCGGGGTTGAGCGGCGCGAGCGTGAATCCGCAGTTGCCGCCCGCGACGGTGGTCACGCCGTGATTCATGGACGGGGTGGCGTACGGGTCCCAGAAGAGCTGGGCGTCGTAGTGGGTGTGCGGGTCGACGAAGCCGGGGGCGAGGACGAGTCCGTCCGCGTCCTCGCTCGTCCGGGCGGCCTCGGTGACGGTGCCGGGCTCGGCTATGACCGCGATGCGGCCGTCACGGATGCCGAGGTCGGCGGCGTAGGCGGGGGCGCCGGTTCCGTCGACGACGGACGCGCGCCTGATGAGGTGGTCGAGCATGAGTGGGCGTCCCTTTCCGGTGCGGCTGCTCTGGCTGCGTATGTGCCCCGGCCGTGGGACGCCATGGCAGGCCGCTGCCGTGGCGCCCCACGACCGGGGCCCTTGCCGGGGCGGCGGCCCGGGAAACCCCGCCCCCTCGGGACCGCGCCCGGCGGGCGCCGTCCCGCGCTTGGCCCGCGGCTCAGTCGGTCGCCGACTGACGGAAGCGGGTCGTGCGGTGCACCGGGTCCGTGTCGATCTTCGGGATGACGTGTTCGCCGATCAGCTTGATCGTCGTCATGGTGTCCTCGTACGAGATCCCGATCGGCAGCCCGAACGACAGCTGGTCGGCCCCGGCCTGCTCCCAGCGCTTGCACTGGCGCAGCACCTCTTCCGGGTCGCCGCAGATCATCAGCTCCTCCGCGATGAGGAGTTCGATGATCTCGGCGGTGTACTCGGGCAGCAGCTCGGGCCACTCGGGGATGCCCTCGGGCCGCGGGAAGGTGTCGTGGTAGCGGAAGAGCAGCGACTGGAGGTAGTTGAGCCCGCCGCCGACCGCGATCTCGACCGCCTTGTCGTGGGTCTCTGCGCATATCGCCGTGGAGGTCACCATGACGTTGTCGTTGACGTAGCCGCCGACCGGCGCCGCCTCCTTGACCGCCGTCTTGTACGACTCGACGACCCACTCCATGTCGGCGACCTTCTGCACGCTGAAGCCCAGCACACCGAGGCCCTTCTTGCCGGCCATGGCGTACGAGGACGGTGACCCGGCCGCGTACCACATCGCCGGGTGGGACTTCCCGTACGGCTTCGGCAGGACCTTGCGCGGCGGCAGGGACCAGTGCTTGCCCTGGAAGCCGGCGTACTCGTCCTGGAGCCACATCTTCGGGAACTCGGCGATGGTCTCTTCCCAGATCTCCTTGGTGTGGTTCATGTCGGTGATGCCCGGCATGAACCCGAGGATCTCGTGCGAGCCGGCGCCGCGTCCCGAGCCGAACTCGAAGCGGCCCTCGGAGAGATGGTCGAGCATGGCGACCTTCTCCGCGACCTTCACGGGGTGGTTGACGGGGGCGAGGGGGTTGAAGATGCCGGACCCCAGGTGGATCCGGTCCGTCGCGTGGGCGAGGTAGCCGAGGTACACGTCGTTCGCCGACAGGTGCGAGTACTCCTCCAGGAAGTGGTGCTCGGAGGCCCAGGCGTACTTGAAGCCGGACCTGTCCGCCTGGATGACGTACTCGGTCTCCTCCATCAGCGCCTTGTGTTCGGCGAGCGGGTCGGTCTCGGCGCGCTTGCCTACGTAACCCTGCACAAAGAGCCCGAATTCCATGGGGGTCCCACCACCGTCCCTGCGTTTCTGACGCATCGTCAGATCTGAATGCGTCGACTGTTCCACCGTGCGCCGGAGGCGTCAATACCTGACGGCATGTCAGAGAGCCGGGCGTCAGAGAACGCTGACTCCGGCCAGCCAGCCTCCGTCGATGACGAACGGCTGGCCCGTGATGTACGAGGAGTCCTCGCCGGTCAGGAACAGCGCGAGCCGCGCCACTTCCTCCGGCCGACCGACCCGCCCCAGCGGCACGAGCTTCCGGTACACCTCGTCGAGCGCATCGGGGTCCGCGCCTCCGGGATTGCTCATCGGCGTGTCCACCGCCCCGGGGCACACGGCGTTCACCCGGATCCTCTTCGGGGCGAGCTCCATCGCGGCCACCCGGGTCAGGCCGAGGACGGCGTGCTTGGTCGCCGCGTAGGCGCCGACGTAGGACATGCCCGTGAGCGCGGTGTAGGAGGCGGTGTTGACGATCGTGCCGCCGCCGGCCGCCTCTATCTCGGGCGCGACGGCCTTGATACCCAGGAACGCGCCTATCTGGTTGACCTGGATGATCTGCTGGAACTCCTCCAGGGGCGTGCTCACCAGCTCGTTGAAGCGCAGGATGCCCGCGTTGTTGACCAGGCCGTCGATGCGGCAGAAGGCGTCCTTGGCGGCGGTGACAGCGGCGGCCCAGTCGGCCTCCTGGCTCACGTCGAGGTGCACGTACCGCGCGGTGTCCTGACCGATCTCCTTCGCGAGCGCCTCACCCTGGTCGTCGAGGACGTCCGCGAGGACGACCTTCGCTCCCTCCGCGGCGAAGAGACGGGCCTCCTGCTCGCCCTGGCCGCGTGCCGCGCCCGTGATGAGGACGACCCGTCCGTCCAGCTTCCCCATGTCCGTACTCCTATCGCTCGAGGTGCGGAGCCACGTCCGCGGCGAAGGCCGCCATCTGGTCGGTGAGTTCGGTGCGGCTGCGGCTGCGGAACCGCACCTGGATCCGGTCCACGCCCATCGCGCCGTACGCGCGCAGCGACTCGGCGAGCGCCTCCGGTTTGCCGGTGAGGGTACGGCGGCCCACGTCCCAGGGGGCGTCGCCGACGTACAACGGCTCGGTGATCGCGCCGATCCCGACGGGACGTACGATCCCCGCCTCCTCGCGAAGGGCCTTGAGCTTCGCGATCTGTGCGGGCAGCCTGCCGCGCGGATCGCCCTGCGGGAGCCAGCCGTCGCCCCTGAGCGCGGCCCGGCGTACGGCGGCGGGCGAGGAGCCGCCGATCCAGATGGGCACGTCGGGCCGGGCCGGCCTGGGCTTCTGCCCGAGGCCCTCGAAGGAGAAGTGCTCACCTTCGAAGTGGGGGAACTCCTCGGGCCCGAGGGCCGCCCTGAGCGCGTCGATCGTCTCGTCGAGCACGGCCCCGCGCCGCTCGAAGTCGACGCCGAGCACCTCGAACTCCTCCCGCACATGACCGGCGCCGACGCCGAGGATCAGCCTGCCGCCGCAGAGATGGTCGAGGGTCGCGTACTGCTTGGCGGTGAGGAGGGGGTGGCGCAGGCCGACGACGGCGACATGACTGAGGAGCTGTACGCGCTCGGTGACGGCGGCGAGGAAGGAGAGCGTGGCCACGGGGTCGTACCACACCGTCGACATGGCGGCGGCGAGCCGGCGCGGGATGGCGACGTGGTCGCAGCACGCGACGTAGGCGAAGCCGCTGCGGTCGGCGACGCGGGCGATCTCGGCGAGGTCGCCGGGGCCGGCGGAGGCCTCCCAGGGCTCGGCGTAGATGGTGCTCTGCGACTGGACCGGGAGCTGCATCCCGTAGTCCACCATGATCCGTCCCTTCGATCTGACGATTCGTCATATGCGAGTGCGGGACACCATGGTGTTTGCTGACGCTGCATCAGACAAGGGGTGTGCGGGGCGCACGGCCCCCCGGCGCCGTCACGGCTTCCGTGGCCCTCGTCAGCAGCCGACCGCGGCGACCTGGGCGTCCAGGGCCGCACGGAGCCAGTCTTCTGCTGCACCGAAGGTCGGATCCGCCGGGCCGGCCAGTTCGGCGGCGAGCTGCCAGTAGCGGCCGATCACCGGATCCGCCGTCAGGGCCAGCCTGTCGCTGAGCTGTCGGCGGAACTCGGGGGTGTCCCGCATGCCGCGCGATGTGGCGTGCGCGGAGACGAAACAGTCGAGCGCCTCGCCCTCGTGCGGGGTCTTCCGCGCCCGGAGGTCCCCGGAGACCAGCTCGTACGCCTCGTCGAGACCGTCGTAGAGCACGGCGGGCCGGTAGCCCCGGTCGGGCTGGCGCGGCATGGGCCGGCAGAAGTCGGTGAGAGGGAAGGAGTGGGAGACCAGGGCGTGCATCCGGGCGAAGGTCAGCACCTGGGCCGGGGTCGGGTCCGCGGGAGGCTGTGGAACGACCCCGTCGAGGATGGAGGAGAGCAGCCGGGCCGGGAGCCGGACGGGCAGTACACGGCGCCAGAAGCGAGCCAGCGCCGCCGTGCTGGGCGGGGCGGACACGGCGCCGATCAGGCGCAGCCGCTCGGCACGTTCCCCCGGAGAGCAGTCCCGGAGCAGACGGAGGGCGGCCTCCCGCCAGCGCAGGGCGGCCATCCTCGAGCCGAGCTCCTCCAACTGGCCCGCGATGACGTCCTCCAGCAGGTCCTCCCGGTCCAGGACCCGGCCCACATCCGGAACCGGAAGGTCCAGCGCGCGCAACGAGCGGATCAGGCGCAGCCGGTCGAGCGCCTCCGGGCCGTACCGGCGATGGCCCCCGCTGCTCCGGGCGGCCTCTGGCAGCAGGCCGCGGTCCGAGTAGAAGCGGACCGTCTTGACGGTGACGCCCGCGCGTTCGGCGAGCTCTCCGATGCTCCACATGCCGTCGGACGTCTCGTGGCACTCCAGGGTCAACGCTTGAACCTCCCTCAGGGGGAGTTCCTACCGTATCCGGCGAGCGCGGCCGGCCACGGGGGTCCGGCCGCGCGGACCCTGCGTACGAGGAGGCGGTCATGACGGCATTCGTGCTGGTGCCGGGCACCCACACCGGCGGCTGGATCTGGGAGGACGTGGCCGCCCGGCTGCGGGAGTCGGGAGCACAGGCGTACCCGGCGACGCTCACCGGGCTGGGGGACCGCCGCCATCTGGCGGGACCCGGCACGGACCTGGAGACGCACATCGAGGACCTGGTGCAGCTGATCGACCATGTGGACGCGCCGGAGGTGGTGATCGCCGGCCACGGCGGCGGCATCGTCGCGGCGCTGGGCGCGGCCGGCCGGCGCCCCGAGCGGATCGCCCGGATCGTCTACGTGGACACGCCCGTGGCGCAGGACGGCGACCCCGCCCTCGCACTCGTACCCGACCGGACGCTGCGCGAGCGGCTGACGCAGAGTGCCGGGGCGAGCGGCGGGGACCGGCGGGTCTCCGCACCGCTGCTCGACGAGTGGCACCGCTTCGGCAGCGTCGCCGGCGTCCCGGTGGAGGCGCTGGCACGGCTGGACCTGCTTTCCGCACCGCAGCCGCCGGCCACTCTCACCCAGCCGTTCCGGCTGCCGGAGACGCTCGCCGGGCTGCCGACGACCGGCGTCCTGTGCACCGCCAACGGGTCGAGCATCGCCATGCTCCAGGCCGTGGTCGGATTCGGGGACCCGCGGTTCCAGGCACTCACCGACCCACGGGTGGGCTTCTTCGAACTCGACACCGGGCACTGGCCGATGCTGTCGTGCCCCGACGAGCTGGCCGACGTGCTCCTGCGGGCCGCCGCGGGAGAGGGCCATCGGCTCACCGCGACCGTTGACGAGAAGCCTGCGCATCTGCGGCCGTTCCTCTTGGACGTACCGGAACGCCCCCGCGAGCGGGTGGGGCGGGTCGATCTCCATCTGCCCGACGGCGACGGCCCGTGGCCCGCCGTGGTGTTGGTGCATGGCGGCCCGGTTCCCGCCGACGCCCGGCCGACGCCGCGGGACTGGCCGACCCTCGTCGGCTACGCCCGGTACGTGGCGGGTCTGGGGGCGGTCGGCGGGACGGTGGACCACCGGCTGCACGATCTCTCCGACTACGGGCGCGCCGCCGAGGACGTCGCAGAAGCGGTCGAGCTCGTACGGAGCGATCCGCGCGTCGACGGGGAACGCGTCGCGCTGTGGTACTTCTCCGGAGGCGGACTGCTGTCGGCGGACCTGCTCCCGGCGCCTCCGCCGTGGCTGCGGTGCCTTGCGGCGACCTATCCCGTACTCGCCCCGCTGCCGAACTGGGGGCTCGCCGACTCCCGGTTCCGCCCGGCCCACATGGTGCGTGGCGCGGGGCAGTTGCCGATCGTGCTGACGCGGGTGGGGCTGGAGCGCCCGGAGATCGCGGCGACGGTCGAGGAGTTCCTGACCGCCGCCGAGGACTGCGGGGCGAACGTCGAGGTGATCGATGTCCCGCTCGGACACCACGCGTTCGAGACGATCGACCACACCGAGCAGGCGCGCGAGGCCGTGGAACGCGCGGTGCGATCCGTACTGGGGCACCTGCGGGACTGAGGCTCCCCGCGCGGGGGCGGGCCTGTCAGCCGAGCAGCGCGTACACCGTGGAGGCGCGGGCGGCGGGTTCGTCCGCGCCCTCCGCGGTCATCGTGATGTCGGCGAACGCCATGCGCTTGCCGAGCTTGGAGACACGGGCGTCGATCAGGACGTCCGCGCCGGTCACGGCACGCTGGAAGCTGGTCGACTGCTGCACCGTCGTCATCGGGACGAAGGCGCCGCGGGCGGACGACACGGCGATCACGGTCGCGGTGTCGGCCGCCGCCATCAGCGCCTGGCCGGAGAGCGCACCGCCCTCGCGGGCCAGCCGGTCCGACCAGGGCAGGCGCAGAACGGCGTGGAGAGCTCCCGTTTCGACGACGGTGAGACCGAGGTCGAGCACCCAGGGTGCGAAGTTGTCGGAGAGGATCTTGTCGGCGTCGACCGGCGAAAGCGTCATGTGCCGATGGTGCGGGCGCCCACCCCTCGATGTCCACGTCCGGCGCCCCGGCTCTCCGCGCGTCCGATGTCGGCGTGGATGTCCGTGTCCCGCACGGAATGGCCGCGACCCGTTCCGGGAGTGTCCCAGCGGTGTAACCGGGTGAGGGCGGCCCGTAACCGGCCCCGTACCCCGTGGCGAAGGCTCCGGGGGGTCCGGAGTGCCACACTCGAGGGAGAGCCCCATGTTCGACAAGCGCTTCGGGATGATCGCCGGTGCCGCCGCTGCCGGTGTTCTGCTGCTGACCGCCTGCAACGGTACGGACAACGCCACCGGCGTCCCGGCGCCGTCCGCGCCGGCGACCGCGGACCAGGGCGCCGCCGGCCAGGGCGGCACACAGGAACTGAACTTCCTGAGCGGCACGGCCAAGCAGAACAACGCGGCGGCCAGGACCGGGGACTGGGCCAACAGCCCCGGCAAGGCCGCGGTGAAGCCGGCCGCGAAGAAGTGGGTCCAGCTCAGCGCCTCGAAGGCGGGCAGCCTCGACCCCGTCGTGGTCAACGGGGCGGGCTTCACCCTCTACCGCTTCGACAAGGACACCGCGAACCCGTCGAAGTCCAACTGCAACGGCGACTGCGCGACCACCTGGCCGCCCGTCGTCGTCGCGCCCGGGGGCAGGATCTTCATCGACGGGGTGAAGAAGTCCGACGTCGGCGTGGTCAAGCGGGACGACGGAAACCTCCAGGTCACCGTCGGCGGCTGGCCGGTCTACCGCTTCAGCAAGGACCTGAAGCCCGGTGACACGAACGGGCAGGGCGTGGGGGGCACCTGGTTCGGTGTGACCCCGGACGGCAAGAAGGCCGGGGGCGGTCAGGAAGACGGCGGCCAGGGCGGCGAGCAGGCCGGCGGAGGTGCCGCCGGGCCCGCCACCAGCGTCACCCTCTCCGACGAGAAGAACTTCGGTGACCCCTCCCAGGGCCTCGCCGGCTCCGGCTGCCAGAACGTCACCCGCGACGACGTCGCCTCGTCGCTCCAGGCCTCCGGCTCCCTGAAGGTCTGGTCCGGGAAGAACTGCACGGGCAAGTCCAAGGTCGTGAACGGTGATGTCGCCGACCTCGCCACCATCGGCTTCGACAACGACATCTCGTCGGTCTTCCTCGGCTGACCGCACGCACCAGGCAGCCGCGACCCCTGGCGGGGGCGCGGCTGCTTCGCGCTAGGCTCCCGGCCACAGCCCCTCGGGGGTGAGTCCCAGCAGCTCGATCGCGTTCCCCCGAACGATCCGCTCCACCACGTCCGGTGCCAGATGTCCCATCTGCGCCTCGCCGACCTCCCGTGACTTCGGCCAGGTGGAGTCCGAGTGCGGGTAGTCCGTCTCGTACAGGACGTTGCCGACACCGATCGCGTCCAGGTTCCTCAGCCCGAAGGCGTCGTCGAAGAAGCACCCGTACACATGCCCGGCGAAGAGCTCCGACGGCGGGCGCAGGACCTTGTCCGCGACGCCTCCCCAGCCCCGGTTCTCCTCCCACACCACGTCCGCGCGTTCGAGGATGTAAGGGATCCAGCCGATCTGGCCCTCCGCGTACATGATCCTCAGGTTGGGGAAGCGCTCGAACTTGCCGCTCATCAGCCAGTCGACCATCGAGAAGCAGCAGTTGGCGAAGGTGATGGTGGAGCCCACGGCCGGAGGTGCGTCCGCCGAGGTCGACGGCATCCTGGACGAGGAGCCGATGTGCATGGCGACGACCGTGCCGGTCTCGTCGCACGCGGCGAGGAACGGATCCCACTCGTCCGTGTGGACGGACGGGAGGCCGAGGTGCGGGGGAATCTCGGAGAAGGCCACCGCCCGCACTCCGCGTGCGGCATTGCGACGCACCTCGGCGGCGGCGAGCTGCGCGTCCCACAGCGGTATCAGCGTGAGCGGGATCAGCCGGCCCTGCGCGTGGGGGCCGCACCACTCCTCCACCATCCAGTCGTTGTACGCCCGGACGCCGAGCAGTGCCAGCTCGCGGTCCTTGGCCTCGGTGAAGGTCTGCCCGCAGAAGCGCGGGAAGGTGGGGAAGCACAACGCCGACTGGACGTGGTTGACGTCCATGTCGGCCAGTCGGTCCGGCACGCTGAACGAGCCCGGCCGCATCTGCTCGTACGTGATGACCTCGAGCCTGATCTCGTCCCTGTCGTAGCCGACGGCGGTGTCGAGACGGGTGAGCGGCCGGTGCAGGTCCTCGTACACCCACCAGTCGCCGATCGGCCCGTCGTCGCCGGGGGCGCCCATGACCGGTGCGAACCTGCCTCCCAGGAAGGTCATTTCCTTCAGAGGCGCACGGACGATACGCGGGCCGGTGTCCTGGTACCTCGACGGGAGCCGGTCCCGCCAGACGTTGGGGGGCTCCACCGTGTGGTCGTCCACCGAGATGATCTTCGGGAAGGTCTCCATGTCTTCACGGTAGCGCCGATCTGACGCTCCGTCAGCTATCGGTCCACGCCTGATCCGGCAGATCCTGTGCAGAGCGTCACCCACTGCTGACGAGCCGGGCTCGCACAAGGCAGACTGTCGAGGGCGATACCGGCGAGACCGGCGATACGAAGCGGTACGAGCAGGGGGAAGCTATGGACCGTGAGGACGGGTCCTCCGCACAGGAGCGCGTCCCGGAGCGCGTTCCGGAGCAGCGCGTTCCGGTGCAGGCCGGCAGCGGAAGCTGCAGCGACCTGCGCTTCAGCGTGCTCGGACCCGTACGCGCCTGGGGAGACGGCGAAGCCCTGCCGTCCGGCTCACCGCAACAACGGGCGCTGCTGGCCGCGTTGCTGATGCGCGAGGGCCGAACGGCCACGGCGTCCGAGCTGATCGACGCGATCTGGGGCGAGGAGCCCCCGTCACAGGCGCTGGCGGCCGTGCGGACGTACGCGTCCCGGCTGCGCAAGGTGCTCGGCCCCGGCGTCCTCGTCAGCGAGTCCGGGGGCTATGCCATCCGCACCCCGTCCGACGCGCTCGACCTCCATGTCGCCCAGGAGCTCGTGTCCGAGGCGGAGAAGGCACGCGCGGGCGGCGACCGCTGCCAGGCACGGGTACTGCTCAACAAGTCGCTGGGCCTGTGGGACGGTGAGGCACTCGCCTCCGTACCCGGGCCGTACGCCGACTCCCAGCGGGTCCGCCTGGAGGAGTGGCGGCTCCAACTGCTCGAGACGCGGCTGGAGCTGGATCTCGACGTGGGCTGCCACGCGGAGGCGGTGTCCGAGCTCACCGCCCTGACGGCCGCGCATCCGCTGCGGGAACGACTGCGGGAGTTGCTGATGCTCGCGCTGTACCGCAGCGGCAGGCAGGCCGAGGCGCTGGCGGTCTACGCCGACACCCGGCGGCTGCTTGCCGACGAGCTGGGCGTCGACCCGCGGCCCGAACTGTCCCAGCTGCAGCAGCGCATCCTGCAGGCCGATGCGGAACTCGCCCGTCCGGTTGAGGAACCGCCGCCGAACGCACCCCAGTTCACCCGTCCCGCTCAACTTCCTGCGACCGTGCCCGACTTCACCGGCCGGGCGGCATTCGTGCGGGAGCTCGGCGAACAGCTCGTCACCACCGAAGGCTCCGTGATGGCCGTCTCCGCGCTCGCGGGCATCGGAGGCGTCGGCAAGACGACGCTCGCCGTGCACGTCGCGCACACGGCCCGGCCGCAGTTCCCCGACGGACAGCTGTACATCGACCTCCAGGGCGCCGGTCCACGGGCGGCGGAGCCGGAGACGGTCCTCGGCGCCTTTCTGCGGGCGCTCGGCACGGCGGACTCGGCGATCCCCGACACGCTGGACGAGCGCGCGGCGCTCTACCGCTCCACGCTCGACGGCCGCCGGATCCTGGTCCTCCTGGACAACGCCCGTGACGCGGCCCAGGTCCGGCCCCTGCTGCCGGGCACGGCAGGCTGCGCGGCGCTCGTCACGAGCCGCATCCGCATGGTCGACCTGGCGGGCGCGCATCTGGTGGACCTGGATGTGATGTCCCCCGAGGAGGCACTCCAGCTCTTCACCCGGATCGTGGGCGAGGAGCGGGTCTCGGCCGAGCGCGAGGCGGCCCTGGACGTGGTCGCCGCGTGCGGCTTCCTCCCCCTCGCCATCCGTATCGCGGCCTCCCGCCTCGCGGCCCGCCGCACCTGGACGGTCTCGGTGCTCGCGGCCAAACTCGCCGACGAGCGGCGCCGGCTGGACGAGCTCCAGGCGGGCGACCTCGCGGTCAAGGCCACCTTCGAGCTCGGCTACGGCCAGCTGGAGCCGGCTCAGGCCCGCGCCTTCCGCCTCCTGGGCCTCGCCGACGGCCCGGACATCTCGCTGGCCGCGGCGGCGGCCGTACTGGATCTGCCGCCGCATGAGACCGAGGGCCTCCTGGAGGCGCTCGTCGACACCTCCCTGGTGGAGTCGGCCGCTCCTGGCCGCTACCGGTACCACGACCTCGTACGGCTCTACGCGCGTGCGTGCGCGGAGAGGGACGAACAGCCGCCGGCGGAAAGGGAGGCGGCCCTGTCGCGGCTGCTGGACTTCTACCTGGTGACAGCGGCGCGGGTGTTCGCCATAGAGCGCCCCGGCGACCGGCTCGTGAACCACCTGGAGGCCACGACGTACGACGGTCTCGGATTCTCCGACCGTCACGAGGCACTGGACTGGCTCTACACCGAGGCGAACTGTGTGCTGGCGTGCGTGAGGCAGTCGACGGTCACAGGCCGACTGCGGAGGGCCGTGGATCTGCTCTGGGCGGCGAAGGACCTGGGCGAGTCCGGTGCCAACTCCAAGCAGTACGAATCTGCTGCGATCGCCCTGCGCGAGGCCGCCGGGGCGGCGGGCGACCGCCACGCCGAGGCTCGTGCGCGCACCGTCCTCACCAATGTCCACCTGGTGGCGGGCCGTTACGCCGAAGCGGACGAGGAGGCGCGTATCGCCAGGGCGCTGGCGGTGGCGACGGGGGACGTGGCGCCGGTGTACTGGGCGGACAACGACCGGGGGATCATCGCCGCCAGCCGGGACCGCTACGAAGAGGCAGAGGATCATCTGCTCAAGGCGGCGGAAGGCTCACGTGCCGACGGAAACCTGCCCGGGGAGGCAAGTGCTCTCTGCAACCTCTCCCGTGTTCATCAGCTCATGGGCCGCACCGCCAGTGCCATCGAACTCGCCCAACAGGGCGTCGACCTCTACGTCGGTCTGGGACCCACGGTGCGGCTGGCCAACGCCCGGTACGCCCTCGGAGTCGCCCTCACCCAGGCGGGGCGCCACGTGCAGGCCCTGGAGCAGTTCTCCGAAGCCCTGCAGATGTTCACGAAGGACCGCCAACGACTCTGGGAAGGAACGACGCACTACCGCATCGCCCTTGCCCATTTCCAGGCCCGGCAGCCGGCACGAGCCGCGCAGCACGCGGAACAGGCCCTCGCCACGGGGTGCATCGGCGGCGACAAGATGCGGGGCAACGTCCTCAAGGCATTGGGGCAGGCGCTCGACGCACTCGGGCAGACCGACCGCGCTCGCGCCTGCTGGCGCGAGGCCCTCGCTCTGTACGAAGAAGTGGGCGCTGGTGAAGCGGACGAGGTCAGGGCCCTTCTGACCCCGCTCGCGGCCGCCTGATCACCCACCTGAGCGGCACGTTCAGCGTTTGTTTATGACCGCGCGCCACTATCTACTCATCGGTCCGTCGCGTCGGGGGGCAGACGGGTCGCCGGGGGATCGTCGCTAAGGTGAGCGGTCCCCGCAAACGCCCGTTCGGCGACCCTCGGGGGAGTTGCCGAACGGGCGTTACCGACTGACGTCGACGTTTCAGGAGCTGACGACGATGAGCGACGCCAACGAGAACGAAGAGATCACCACCATGGGCGACAACCACATGCCCACCCCGCCCAAGGACGGCGTCATCACGACCCTTGGCGACAACCACATGCCCGTCCCGCCCAAGGACGGCGGCGCCACCACTCAGAGCGACAACCACATGCCCGTCCCTCCCAAGGACGGCGCCATCACCACCATGGGCGACAACCACATGCCCACCCCGCCCAAGGGCTGAGACTTACATTCGACGGGGTGCGGCCGCGGCGGCGCGGAGGGGGAGCCGCCGCGGCCGCGGCATGTCCGCACTCGATTCGAAGCAGGAGGGGAAATGACGCGCACCAGGCACATCCTCGCCACGGCCGCCATCGTGGTCGCCGCGACCGCAGGGGCCACGGCCCCCGCCGTGGCCGGAGACAACCACACGCCCGTCGCACCGCAGCACACCGGCCTGTCCGCCGGCGGCGAGGGGACGACGTGGGCGGGCGGCATCGCCCAGGTCCGCGACCGGAACTGAACCGCTCAGCCTCGCCGCGTCCGCAGCTCCGTCTTCAGCACCTTCCCGCTCGCGTTCCGAGGCAGTTCTTTCACGAACTCCACCTCACGCGGCACCTTGTAGTTCGCCATCTCGCGCCGTGACCACGCGACCAGATCGTCCGCCGTGAGCGTCGAGCCGGGCCGCCGGACCGCGTAGGCCTTGCCCACCTCGCCCAGCCGCCCGTCCGGGACGCCGATCACCGCCACGTCCGCGATGTCCGGGTGGAGACCGAGGAGTTGCTCGATCTCCGCCGGGTAGGCGTTGAAGCCGCCGACGATGAACATGTCCTTGATCCGGTCGGTGATCCGGAGATTGCCCGACTCGTCGAGCACACCCACGTCGCCCGTGTGGAGCCACCCGTCGGCGTCCAGGACCTTGGACGTGCCGTCCTCGTCCTCGAAGTAGCCGCGCATGACGTTGTGGCCGCGGACCAGGATCTCCCCCGGTTCGCCCGGGGCGGCCAGGACGCGTACCTCGGTGTCCGGGATCGCGCGGCCCGAGGTCGAGGCGATGGTCTCCGGGGCGTCACCACGGCGGCACATCGTGACGATGCCCGATGCCTCCGAGAGGCCGTACGCCGTGAGGACGGTCGCGATGCGGAGTTCGCCGCGGAGGCGTTCGACGAGGCGGAGGGGCACGACGGCTGCCCCCGTGACGACGAGGCGCAGCGCGGAGAGGTCGTGGGCGTCGCGCGCGGGGTGGTCGAGCAGGGACTGGTGCAGGGTCGGTGGACCCGGGAGGACCGAGATGCGTTCGGAGGCGATGTTCGCCAGGACCGTGTCCACGCCGAACACCGGTTGCGGCACCATCGTCGCGCCGCGCATCAGGCAGGCGATGATGCCCGCCTTGTAGCCGAAGGTGTGGAAGAACGGGTTCACGATCAGATAGCGGTCGCCCTCGCGCAGGCCGGCCAGCTCGCTCCAGATGTCGTAGCAGCGCAGGGTCTGGGCATGGGTGATGACCGCGCCCTTCGGGCGGCCCGTCGTTCCCGAGGTGAAGACGAGGTCGGAAGGGGCAGAGGAGGCGACGGCGTCCGCGCGGGCCCTGACCTCGGAGGCGGGCACCCCGTCGCCGTCCGCCAGGAAGTCCTTCCATGTGCGGTAGTCCTCCGGCGCGCTGTCGGCCAGCACCACCACCTGTTCCAGGTGCGGCAGTTCGACGTCCGCGCGGCGCAGCGAGGCGACGTAGGACGTGCCGAGGAACGCGCCCGTGATGAAGAGCAGCCGGGCACGGGAGCGCTCCAGGATGTACGCGGCCTCCGTGCCCTTGAAACGGGTGTTCAGCGGGACGAGCACCGCCCCCGCCGTGACGGCGCCGAGCGCGGAGACGATCCAGTCGAGCGTGTTGGGCGCCCACACCGCGACCCGGTCCCCCGGCTCCACACCCGCCGCGATGCACGCCGCGGCCGCCCGCTCGACGCGCGCGCCGAGTTCGGCGTACGAGACCCGGGTGCGGCCCTCGACGACGGCTTCGCGCTCGCCGTACCGCTGCGCGGCACTCCGTACCAGCCTCGGGATGGATATCCATTCCAGGTCGCCGCGCATAGCCGAACCCTCCCGTCACGGTTGCTGACTGTCCGTCAGATTAGCTGTACCCTCCCCCGCATGGCGAGCCTCAAGGACGCGACAGCGATAGCCGGGATAGGACAGACCCCCTTCGCGAAACACCTCCCCGAATCCGAGAAGGCCCTGGCCTGCCGTGCGATCGTCGCGGCGCTCGACGACGCGGGCATCGCGCCCGCCGAGGTCGACGGCTTCGCCTCCTACACCATGGAGGAGACCGACGAGGTCGAGATCGCGAAGGCCATCGGCGCGGGGGACGTCACCTTCTTCAGCAAGGCCGGCTACGGAGGCGGCGGTTCCTGCGCGACCGTCGCCCATCTCGCCGCCGCCGTCGCGACCGGGCAGGCGAACGTCGGGGTCGCCTGGCGCTCCCGCAAGCGGGGGTCCGGGCCACGGCCCTGGAAGAACACCGCCGTGCAACTGCCCACTCCGGGACAGTGGACGCGGCCCTTCGGGCTGCTGCGGCCCGCCGACGAGATCGGCATGCTGGCCCGTCGCTACATGCACGAGTACGGCGCCACTCGCGACCACCTCTTCAATGTCGCCCTGGCCTGCCGCAACCGCGCCAACCAGAACCCCGCGGCGATCATGTACGAACGACCGCTGACCCGCGAGATGTACATGACCTCGCGGTGGATCAGCGAACCCCTCTGCCTCTTCGACAACTGCCTGGAGACGGACGGGGCCCTCGCCTGTGTGATCGTCTCCGCCGAGAGGGCCCGGGACTGCCGGCAGAGGCCGGTGTACGTCCACTCCGTCGCCCAGGGCCTGCCCGCCCAGCACCACGGAATGGTCAACTACTGGAACGACGACCCGCTCACCGGCCCCGCCTGGACCGCCGCCCGGCACCTGTGGAAGACCGCCGACTTCGGCCCCGAGGACGTGGACGTCGCGCAGATCTACGACGCGTTCACGCCGCTGATCCCGCTGTCCCTGGAGGGATACGGATTCTGCGGGCGGGGAGAAGGGGCGGCGTACACCGAGGGCGGCGCGCTGGAGCTCGGCGGGCGGCTGCCCGTCAACACCGGCGGCGGCGGGCTCAGCGAGGCGTACGTCCACGGCTTCAACCTCATCAACGAGGGCGTGAAGCAGCTCCGCGGCGCCTCCACCGCACAGGTGCCGGGAGCGGCGACCTGCTTGGTGACGGCGGGCGAGGGCGTCCCGACTTCCGCGGTGCTTCTGAGGAGTTGAGCTGACAGATGACAGATCCCGTCATTGGTTGTCTGACGCCCGTCGTCGATGACGACGGTGCGCCCTTCTGGGAGTACGCCGCCCGCGGCGAACTCCGCGTCCAGGCCTGCGCGTCCTGCGGCGAGCTGCGGTTCCCGCCGCGTCCCTGCTGCCCGCACTGCCAGTCGTTCGACAGCGAGTGGCGGCGGATGAGCGGGCGCGGCCGTATCTGGTCGTACGTACTGCCCCACCCGCCGCTGCTGCCCGCCTACGCCGAGCAGGCCCCGTACAACGCCGTCGTCGTCGAGCTCGTCGAAGCGCCGCGGATCAGGCTCGTCGGCAACGTGGTGTCCGGTCCCGGCGCGGCGCTGAACTCGGTCGATCCCGCGCGGCTGCGCATCGGGGCGGCGGTGAAGGCGGTGTTCGCCGAGCTGGGCGGCGGTGTGACCGTACCGCGCTGGCTGCTGGAGCGGTCATGACCGTGAGGGTGGAGCGGGACAAGGAGAGCGGCGTCGCCGTCGTCACCCTGGACCGGCCCGAGAAGCACAACGCCGTCGATCTGGTGTCGGCCGGTGAACTGGCGGCGGCCTGGCGCGAGTTCCGCTTCGACGACACCGTCCGGGCCGTCGTCGTCACCGGAGCGGGCGAGAAGGCGTTCTGCACCGGCATCGACCGGTCCGTCGACGTGCGGCAGCCCTCGTCGCCGTACTCGATCGACGATCCGCTGATCGCGATCGGGCCGAAGGCGAACGACCTGTGGAAACCGGTCGTCGCGGCGGTGCGCGGGCTGGCGTGCGGCGGGGCGTTCTATCTGCTGGGCGAGGCCGAGTTCGTGATCGCGGCCGAGGACGCGCTGTTCTTCGATCCGCATACGACGTACGGAATGGTCAGCGCGTACGAGTCCGTCCACATGGCGATGCGGATGCCGTTCGGGGAGGTCGCCCGGATGGCGCTGATGGGGACGGCCGAGCGGGTCTCGGCCCGGCGGGCGTACGAGACGGGGCTGGTCAGCGAGGTGACGGCGCCCGGTGAAGAGCTGTCCGCGGCGGTGCGCTGCGCCGCCGTCATGGCCTCGTACCCGACGGCGGCGGTCCAGGGGACGGTCCGGGCGCTGTGGTCCGCGAAGGAGGCGGCGAGGACTCAGGCGCTCGCCCATGCCCCGCATCTGATCACGCTCGGCAACCTGCCGCCGGAGCGGCAGGCCGAGCTGTTCACCGCGCGGGGCCGGGGCGGGTACCGGGTGCGTTAGGACGGGTCCGAGGGCGCTGGGAGGTCCGGGTGCGTCAGGACGGGTCGGGGGGCGCCGGGAGGAGTCCGGGGCGTCGGGACGGGGGCGGGGGCGGGGGCGTCAGGAGACGTCGGTGGTGCGGGTCGCGCTGACGACCTTGCAGTCCCGGCTGTCGGTTCCCTTGCCGGTCCCGGTGTAGGGGACTTCCACATCCATGGTGTGGTTGCTGACTGCGGCGACCGTCAGATCGTCGATCGTCTCGACGACCGGCGCCGCGCTCGGGCTGTCGCCCTCGAACTGCACCGTGATGTCGTAGGTCTGGTCCGTCGAGGCCGAGTTGGTGATGTAGAGGTGGCCCCTGAGGTGGGCGGCCGCGGGATCGATGGAGCAGTACTTGAACTCCACGTCCCCCGTGGCGTCGGCGGAGCCGGTCGCGGTCCCGCCGGTGGGGGTTGCCGTGGCGTCACTGCCGCCGGAACCCGATCCGCCGCTCGTGCCGCCGTCGTTGCCGTCGTCATCGTCGTAGTGGCCGCTGCCGCCGCCGCTGGAGCTGCTGGAACCGGAGCTGTGGTCGTTGTCGCAGCCGCCGCCGCGCGAACCGCGCGCGCCGGTCAGCGTGATCACGACGAGGCCGAAGACGGCGATCGCACGGACATGACGCATCTTCACGATTCAACCCCCCTTGAACGTGTGGACATGGCCCGAGCGTACGTATGTATGTGGCGTGAAAGAGGCCCTACTTGACGGGCGCACGTCACCCTAACAGCGCAGCGCAACACTCAGGAGCGCGCAGTCGCGCACCCGGACCGCCGGGCGTAGCGTCTGCTGCGAGAGGAGGCCGGGAATGGTGCGGAACGTCATCGGCACGGTGCTCGCTCTCGCCGGTGCGGCGGCCGCCGTCCTGAGCCCCTTCCGTGCCTGGTACGACGGCCGTCTCGGCAGCGACTACCGGGTCCAGGACCTGTTCCGGGGGATCACCGACGCTTCGGCGGGGTCGGTCACGGCATCGATCCTGCTGCCTTTCGCGTTCGCCGCACTGGTGACGCTGGTCGGCGTGCTCCTGCGATCACGGCTGCTGGTGGCGCTGGCCGGGCTGATCGTGCTCGGCTTCACGGTCCTGTGGACGGTGCGCCAGGGACAGGCGATCGGCAGCCTGACGGTCGGCGGTCGCGGGCCGGCGCTCGGGGAAGGGGTCGCGGGCGCGTTCGCGGGCGGCGTGCTTCTGCTGCTGGCCTCCGCCGTGATGAGAGGACGCGCCCCCAGGGTCGAGCCCTTCGAGGAGCCCGAGCCCGAGTACCTGCCACCGGGGTACGTGCCGCCGGAGTACCGGTCGCCCGCGTATCCGCCGGAGGCACAGCAGGGGGACCCGTACGGGTGGGCGCCGCCGCCCGAAGACACGCAGCCGCTGCCGACGACGGAGCCGGGCGCTACGCGCCGCCCGCGCCGGGACCCGTACGGAGCAGGCCCGGAGCAGGATCCGTTCCGGCCGCAGGACCCGTACCCCTACCAGCGACCGCAGGACCCGTACGGACCGCAGGATCCTTACGGGGACGACTGGCAGCAGCGCTAGGGTTTCGGAGCCCACGCGGTGGGGGCACCTCCCAGCGGTAGCTGGGGGACGTCGGCGCCCGACGACAACGCAGCGAGGTACAGCGCCAGGGACGCGTGCCCGGAGAGATCCGAACGAGAGGTCCTGGTTCAGTCGTCCGCGTCGCCGCGTTGGCCCAGGCCCGGGCTGCGGCCCGTACGTCCCGCCCGGCGCACCAGCTCGCCGGCCGTCAGGGTGACCACGGCCGCCGCGCGCACCCAGCGCGGGCCACCCCGCGCCGCCCACACGACGCAGACGCACCCTGCGACGGCAAGCACGAGGACGCCGGACAACAAGATGAGCACGGTCATGCTCATCCCCCTTCTTCTGTTGCGGTCCGCGCCATCGTCCCAGGCCGCGAAACAGGCCGTCGCAGTGGCCCGGACCGTGTCCGGCGGATGATGCCCGGGCCGCAGGGCCCGATACGCGCATCCGCGGCGTTGCGGCCGGCCCTGTCCCGCTCGGCCACCCGGCGAAGACCCCGCTTCGGCCTGAGCCTATGCCGCCGGTGCGCCCCGCCCCGTCGCCGTGCCCTTGACCGCGTCCAGGGCGTAGACACAGCGGTCCTTGGAACAGGCGTACACCACACCGTTCCGTGCGACCGGCGAACCGGTGATCTCCCCGCCGGTCGCGAGCTTCCAGCGCAGTTGTCCCCCGTTCGCGTCCAACGTGTACAGCACATGGTCGGCGGAGCCGAAGTGCACCCGGCCGTCGGCGGCGACCGGTGCGCCGATGACCTCGCCGCCCGCCGCGAACCGCCACTTGGGAGTGCCGGTGACGGCGTCCAGCGTGTAGAGGGCGCTGCCGCTGCCGACATGGATGCTGCCGTCGGCGACCAGCACCGGCTCGATCGACTGGCGGGACTCGGTGGCGATCCGCCAGCGGTCCTTGCCGGTCGTGGCGTCGAGCGCGTACACGGTGCCGAGATAGTCGGCGAGGTACACCCCGCCGCCGGTGACGGCGGGCCCGGGCGCGTAGGCCGGCGGCGAGAGGAAGACCGCGGGCGCCTCGAAGTGCCAGCGGACATGGCCGCTCGCGGTGTCGACGCACAGGACACGGGTCCCGGCGGAGACATAGGTGCATCCGTCCGGCGCCTGGTTCACCCGGACCGGTACGCCGCCGCAGGACGCGGCGTCGCCGACGGGGTACGACCAGCGTTCCGCTCCGGTGCGGGCGTCCAGGGCCTGCAGCCGGGCGCTGCGCCAGACGTAGACGGTGTCGTCGAACAGCGCGGGTCCGGCCTCGGACGTCTCGAAGTCGGTCTGTGCGCCGGTGATCTCCCAGAGCTTCTCGCCGTTCGACGCCTCCCAGCCCTGGACGCCGCCGCCCCGGGTGCCGGTGACGACGGTGCCGCGGCCGACTTTGAGCGAGTACACCCAGGCGTCGGTCTGGTGCCGCCACCGCTCGCCGCCGTCGGCGGCGTCGAGGGCGTAGAGGGTGGGCCCGTCCGATGCGTGGATCCGGCCGCCCGCGACGGCCATCGCCCAGGCCACGTCGCGCGTCTTGAACTGGCGCCGGCCGCTGGCCACGTCCAGGGCGTGCACCTCGAACGAGGTGACGTAGAGCAGATCGCCGTCGACCACGGGGGTGCCCCAGACGTCGTTGGACATCCGGAACCGCCAGGGCCGCCAGCGCGCCGGGCCGCTTTCCGGGGGCGGCGCGGGGGCGGGAACGGGCGGGACGGTGGGGGCGGCCATGGCGCTGGTGGCCGCCTCGTTGCCGCCGCCGGGGGCGCGGACCCAGCCGGTTGCGGGGCCCGCGTCCCCGGCGACACCGCTGCGGGTGTCGGCGACGCGCGGGCCCGGGCCGATCGGGACGTGGGCGCCGGGGAGGCGTACGGGACCGTCCTGCGCGTGCTGCGGGTGCGGGGTACCGCCGCCGGGGCGGGCCTGTCCGGTGCGGGGGTCGTTGCCGCCGCGCCAGGCCGCGTCCCAGTCGGGGGCGGCATCGGGCACGCGTTCCGGTCGCGGCGGCACCGGCGCCGGTTCCGGGCGGCGTCCGCCGGCCGCGGCGCCCCCGCCGTTGGCCTGCGGCATCCGTCCGCCCCGCCGCTGCTCGATCATCGACACGGCCCTGCCGGGCAGCCATGCCGACGCCGTGCCGCTGTCGTCGTCGCCACCGGAGGAGAACAGATGCGGGGCGAGCTGGGCCTGCAGGTCCTCGGGCGAGGGGCGTCCCGTGGCCTCCATCTTCATGCAGGACTCGATGAGCGGCCGCAGCTCGTCGGGCAGCCCTTCCAGGTCGGGTCCTTCGCGCAGCAGCATGAACACGGTCTCGACGGGGTTCGCGCCGTGGAAGGGCGCGTGACCGGTCGCCGCGAAGACGAGGGTCGACCCGAGCGAGAAGACATCGCTCGCGCCGGTCACGCTGCGCGAGTCGCGCGCCTGCTCCGGCGACATGTAGGCGGGCGTGCCGACGGCGACGTTCGTCATGGTCAGCCGGGTGTTGGACACCCCGGACGCGATACCGAAGTCGATCACGCGGGGTCCGTCCTCGACGACGAGGACGTTCGACGGCTTCAGGTCACGGTGGACGAGCCCGGCGCCGTGGATGGACTGCAGCGCCTCGGCGATGCCGGCCGCGAGCCAGCGCACCGCCTGGGCCGGGAGCGGCCCGCACTCATTCACTATTTCCTCGAGCGAGGGCGCGGGGACGTACGCGGTGGCGAGCCACGGCACGGCGGCGCGCGGGTCGGCGTCGACCACGGCCGCGGTGTAGAAGCCGGAGACCGCCCGCGCGGCCTCCACCTCACGCGTGAAGCGCACGCGGAACAGCTGGTCCTCGGCGAGCTCTGTGCGCACCGTCTTGATCGCCACGCGCCGGCCGGACGCCGACCGTGCGAGATAGACCAGCCCCATGCCGCCGGCTCCGAGCCGTCCCAGCACCTCGAAGGGGCCGATCCGCCTCGGGTCGTGCTGCGTCAGCTGCTCCACTTCGCCTGCCACCTCCCCGTACGGGCCATGTAGGTACGGCCCCGTCGCCCCTGATTGTTCCTGCCGGACAGCACGGTTGCTAACCCGGGGGCGTTCCGGGGTGTCTCAGGTTATTTTGGGGCCTCTCGGGGTTCGCCGGGCTCCGCTTCCAGGTTCTGAGACCTTTCGGGCTCCCTGGACCTCCCGGGTTCGGCGAGGACCGCGAAGGACGCGCCCTGGTTGTCCGTGAGGACGGCCATCCGTCCGTACGGAATGTCGAAGGGGTGCGTGGTGACGCGACCGCCGAGGCCGGCCACCGTCTCCGCGGTCCGGTCGCAGTCCGCCACGGCGAAGTAGACGAGGAAGTGGCCCGGCATCTCGGCCGGGAAGGCGTCGGTGATCACGCTGCGTCCGCCGATCGCGGTGTCCTCGCCCGGCTCCGTACCTGCCGGTGACCACATCAGATAGTCGATCGCCTCGTCGGGCAGCGGGGTGCCCTGGAAGCCGAAGACCTCCTCGTAGAAGCGGTCGACGGCCTCCTTCTCCCTGGTGTAGACCTCGGTCCAGCAGAACGATCCCGGGGTGCCCTGGATCTCGAAGCCGGACCGTTCCCCCTTCTGCCAGAGCCCGAAGACGGCGCCGCCGGGGTCCGCTGCCAGCGCCGTCGTCCCGAGGCCGCCCAGGGGCATCGGGGCCGTGATCACCTGACCGCCGGCCTCGCGGATCCTGGCGGCGGTCCTGGCGGCGTCGTCGGTGGCGAAGGAGACGCCCCAGGTGGTGGGCATACGGCCGTCCCGCTTGGGCGCGAGGGAGGCGACGAGCTTTCCGTCGAGGAAGGCCTCGGTGGAGCGGCCGCGCTTCTCGACTGTGTCCCTTTCGGTCTTTTCGTCCCGACCGTAGGTCCAGCCGAAGAGTTCGCCGTAGAAGCGCTTGCCCGCTTCGAGGTCCGGCAGCTGGGCGTCCACCCAGCAGGGCATGCCCTCCGTGAATGCGGCCATGGTCCGGCCCCTTCCTCAACAGAGAGTGTGACTCCAGTCACAGTCAAGCCGAGAGTGCGGCGCGCCGCACGCAGAAGGGGGCTGTTCGTTGAGTTGTCCACCGAAGTTATCCACAGGCTGTTGATAACACTATTGCTCCGCACGGGCGACGCACCCCATTTGCAGTCGGCCGAATCGCGCGCCGATCACCCCTCGGTAAGCTGACGGCATGACAGGACAAGTACGCACCGTCGACGGCCGCGTGGCCGGTCGACGCGGACAGGCGACGCGGCAGAAGCTGCTCGACTGCCTCAGGGAGATGCTCAGCTCCTCGCCGTACCGGGACGTCAAGGTCATCGACGTGGCCCGCAAAGCGGGTACCTCACCCGCGACCTTCTACCAGTACTTCCCCGACGTGGAGGGCGCGGTCCTCGAGCTCGCGGAGGAAATGGCCAGCGAGGGCGCCGGGTTGACCGAACTCGTGGCCGGCCGCTCCTGGGCGGGCAAGGCGGGCTGGCAGACGGCGCAGGAACTCGTCGAGGGCTTCCTCGACTTCTGGCGCAAGCACGACGCGATTCTGCGTGTGGTGGACCTCGGTGCCGCGGAGGGGGACAAACGGTTCTACAAGATCCGCATGAAGATCCTCACCTCGGTCACCAACTCCCTCGCGGACGCGGTGAAGGACCTCCAGTCCAAGGGCAAGGTCGACAAGGACGTGCACCCGGCGGCGGTCGCCGGCGCGCTGGTCGCGATGCTCGCGGCGGTGGCCTCGCACCAGAAGGGCTTCCAGGCCTGGGGCGTCAAACAGACCGAACTCAAGCCCAATCTGGCGCTGTTGGTGCATCTGGGCCTCACCGGCAGGAAGCCCACGAAGTAGCGACAGGACGCGAACACGGGCGCGCCCGCGCCAAGTCCTGTCACCATCGGCGCGCGCCCGCGGTTCCCGGCGCACCGCAGCAGAACTCGGGCCTCTCGTTCGGATCCTGCCGGGCTCGCATGCCCTGGGCCACTCACCGATCCGGCCTGATCCAAACGAAAGTCCCTAGCCCGCCCGGCGCACCAGCCGGAACAGCCGTATCTCCCTCTCCACCCTTGCCTGGTACGTCGCATACGGCGGCCAGAACGCCAATGCCGCCTGCCATGCCGCATCCCGCTCCGCTCCGGTGAGGAGCAGGGCGCGTACGGGTATGTCCTCGCCCTTCCAGCTCACCTCGGCATCGGGATGCCTCAGCAGGTTCCCCGTCCACGCGGGATGGCCGGGGCGCCCGAAGTTGGAGCCGACGAGGATCCAGGTCCCGGCGCCTTCCTCGGGCATGCAGGCAAGCGGGGTGCGGCGCGCCAGCCCCGACTTCGCGCCCCGCGCCGTGAGCACCACGCCCGGCAGCATCTGGGCACTGAGCAGGACTTTTCCACGGGTGAGGTGATGGACGGCACGGTCCATGGCCGGGATGAAGTGCGGTGCGGTCCTGGCGAAGAAGCGGGTCGACGACATCTTCTGCACCACGTTCCGCATCGCGCCCCGCACCGCGTTCCGTATCCCGTTCGGCATCCCGTTCGGCATCCCGTCACGCACCGCCTTCCGCGTCATGCCGGTTCCGCGGGGCATGGGACGGCCACCGCCTCCTGGGCGTACGGGCCCGCGAAGAGCCCCTCCGCCTCCGCCGCGCGGGCCCGCAGCCGGTGGACCGGCCCGAAGAGCAGCTCGTCGGATGCCGCCCGCTTGAAGTAGAGGTGCGCTTCGTGTTCCCAGGTGAAGCCGATGCCTCCGTGCAGTTGGATGGCCTCGCCGGTGACGTTACGGAGCGCTTCGAGGCACTGGGCGAGCGCGAGCCCGCCCGCCTCCGGGTCCCATGCCGCGTAGTACGCCGCGGAGCGGGCCGTCTGGACGTGCACGTACAGATCGGCCAGGCGGTGTTTGACGGCCTGGAACGAGCCGATGGGGCGGCCGAACTGCTCGCGCTCCTTCACATGGGCGACGGTGCGCTCCAGCGCGGACGCGGCCGCCCCGACGGCTTCGGCGGCGAGCAGCGCGGCGACGGTACGGCCCGCGGCGGCCAGGGCCGCGGGGATGTCCGCGCTCGGGTCCTCCCCAAGCAACTCGGCGCGGGTGTCGCGGAGTTCGATACGGGCCTGGGGCCGTGTCCCGTCGAGGGCGGTCCAGCGGGTACGGGTCAGACCGTCCGCCCCGGCGTCGGCACGCACGAGGAAGAGGAGGGCGCGGCTGCGCGCGAAGCCGCCGGTGTGCGCGGCGACGAGGAGGAGCCCGGCGCTGTGCCCGTCGAGGACCTGGCCGGCCTCCCCGTACAGTCGCCAGCCCCCGTCGTCGGGCAGGGGCCTCGCCTGTATGCCGCCGGCCCGCCCGCCCCCGGCCCAGGTCCCGTCGGCGTTGTCGCCGGTGAGCCCCAGGGCGGTGGCGAGGTTCCCGCCGGGCACGGCGAGGGTGGCGGTGAGCGAACCGTCCGCGAGGCGCGGCAGGAGCCCGGCCCGCTGCCCTCGCGTCCCGAGCGCGGCGATCAGGGGTGCTGCCAGTGCGGAGGTCGCGAGCAGGGGCGAAGGGACGAGCGCCCGTCCGGCCTCCTCGAAGGCGAGCGCGAGCTCCACGGTGCCGCCGCCCACTCCTCCGTACTCCACGGGCAGTGCGAGGCCCGGAAGCCCGAGCTCCGCGGCGAGCAGCGACCACAGCCGGGGGTCGTATCCCTCGTCGCACGCCGGAGGTCCGGGAGACGCGCCCCGGGAGAGCGCGTCGCGCAGGGTGCGGCGGATTGCGGACTGCTCGGCGGTGAAGGCGGCGTCCATGGGCAGGCTCCCCTCCATGACTGACGGGGCGTCATGTTAGGGGCGGGGACCCCAGAAACACAGAGCCTCGTTCAGCAAACCTCGCCGGTTCCGGCCGCGGTGGCCTTCAGCAGATCCCGTACGAGAGCGAAGTCGACCTTCTCGGTGCGGCGGAAACGCAGACACCCCTTGCCCATGTCCTGGTCCGCGAGCCGGGCCTCGAACCCCTCCCGGATGTCCGGGCGCATCAGATAGAAGGAGACGTACTGCTTCTGGTTGGCGAAGGCGATCTCGGGCTCGCCGCCCGGGCGGCGATAGGCGGGCATGCCGTACGCCATCACCTCGTCGTAACCACCGAGCTCGGTGCGGCACAGTTCACGGATCCTGACCAGCACCGTCAGCCGGTCGGGCTCCGCCACCTCCGCGAGGTAGCCGTCGACGTCTTCCGCAGTGGACCTGGGCACACCCCGAGCCTACCGCCGCACCTTCCGACCCCGCAGATCTGATGTACCGTCAGATTCATGCCCACCAGTCAGCGCACCCCTCGCGCCCCCCGCAAGGTCGCCGTCGTCGGCATATCCCTCTCCGACTGCGGCCGCGTCGACGGCCCCACCCCGTACGCCCTGCACGCCCAGGCCGCCCGTCGCGCCCTCGCCGACTCCGGACTCGACCGCGGCGTCGTCGACGGGTTCGCCTCGGCCGGGCTCGGCACGCTCGCACCGGTCGAGGTCGCCGAGTATCTGGGACTGCGGCCCCGCTGGGTGGACTCCACCAGCGTCGGCGGCGCCACCTGGGAGGTCATGGCCGCGCACGCCGCCGACGCCATCGCCGCGGGCCGTGCCGACGCCGTGCTCCTCGTCTACGGGTCCACCGCCCGCGCCGACATCAAGGCCGGGCGCCGCACCTCCGACCTCTCCTTCGGCGGGCGCGGGCCGCTGCAGTTCGAGGTGCCGTACGGGCACACCCTGATCGCCAAGTACGCGATGGCGGCCCGCCGCCATATGCACGAGTACGGCACCACCCTGGAGCAGCTCGCAGAGGTCGCCGTCCAGGCGAGGGCGAACGCGGCGCACAACCCCGAAGCGATGTTCCGCGACCCGATCACCGTCGACGAGGTGCTCGCAGGACCGGTGATCGCCGATCCGTTCACCAAGCTGCACTGCTGCATCCGCAGCGACGGCGGCTGCGCGGTGCTGCTGGCGGCCGAGGAGTACGTACCGGACACGGCGAAGGCTCCGGTCTGGATTCTCGGTACGGGCGAACACGTCTCGCACTCCACGATGTCGCAGTGGGAGGACTTCACTGTCTCCCCGGCGGCGGTCAGCGGGCGGCTGGCCTTCGAGCGGGCGGGAGTGGGGCCGCAGGACATCGACATCGCCGAGATCTACGACGCCTTCACCTACATGACGCTCGTGACGCTGGAGGACCTCGGGTTCTGCGCGAAGGGAGAGGGCGGGGCGTTCGTGGAGAAGGGGCGGTTGCGGCTGGACGGCGAGCTGCCGGTGAACACCGACGGGGGAGGACTGTCGGCCTGTCATCCCGGAATGCGCGGACTGTTCCTGCTGGTCGAGGCGGTACGGCAGTTGCGTGGCGAAGCGGGCGGACATCAGGTGCGCCGGGCCGACGGCAGTCTTCCGGAGCTGGCGGTGGCATCGGGGACGGGCGGCTGGTTCTGCTCGGCGGGGACGGTGGTGCTGGGCCGCTGAGCCGGCCGCCACCCGGTGCACCGGGACCGCGGCCCCGCGCCGCCGGGTGGAGGCGCCGACGGCCCGTCACGGTGAGCTGTCGGTCCGCAGGTCCTTCAGCCGCTCCAGGTCGTCGTGGGCCGACTCCCGTTCCTCGGCGGTGAGCTGGATCGAGGCGGCCTCGGCGAGCGCCGACGTCGTCGCCCCCTCGTCGCCGAGGCGCCGGGCAACGTCCGCCCGCAGCGCCAGGAGACGAAGCCGCTGCAAACCTGTGGGCTGCTCGCCCTCGAGGCGCAGCACCCTGTCGATGATCTTCACGGCTCCTGCCGGGTCGTCCTTCGAGTCCGCGAGGAGGGAGGCGTGGTGGAGGGCCCGGGAGAAGGTCTCCTTGGGCGCGGCCCTGTGGCGCGAGTCCTCGCTCGTCCGTTGGCCGACGCGGACACAGTTCCCCCCGGGGTCGGTCATGAGGAACTGCCGTACGCCGTGCGACGTGTCCCGCAGGGGTCCGATGCGCGGCAGCCCCCGGGTCGGTATCCGCCCGTACGCCGCCTTCAGCCGCGCCCGGAACGCCTCGTACAGCCCGTCGACGTCATCGGTCTGCAGGTAACACGTGCTGTACGACTCGGTCGGCTCGTAGTGCTTCATACCGAAGAAATGGAGCTGGACGGCCCCACGTTCGACGACCGCGTACGGATTGGGACTCTTCTGCTCGAAGACGACTTCGAAGCCGAGAGAGCTGTAGAAATCGAGGACCGGCCGGACGGACCGGCACGGCAGGATCGGAATGGTCTTCTCAGCCATGCCGAGCAGTCTAGTCAAAATTGACTAGAAGCGCTGCAGGTCGTCCTCGATCCGTCCGAGGACGCGGAGATGAGATGAGCCGAACAAGGCGGCCGACCGCCGGTGCAACCCACGGCGCGACCACTCGTCCCCCGCTGCACGGCTCCGCACGTCCGTGACGGACCGGGGCGATCGGTGTACGGCGTGGTGGTCCACACGCACCCGAGCGGTGGGTTTCGTCGGCCTGGGCAGGATGTGAGGATCGGGCCCATGAAAGACGAGCACAACGGCATGGACACAAACGCCGACGATTTCCACGAGCTGCTGCGATCACTGCGGGTCTGGGACACCGAACTGCCCACCTTCGTCCCGGAGGCCGCCCCCGGCGAACCGCTCCCGCTGTTCCGGGAGTGGCTCGTCGAAGCGGCGGCGGCAGGCCAGCCGGAGCCGCACACGATGCACCTGGCGACCGTCGACGAGGCAGGCCGGCCCGACGTACGGACGCTGATGCTGCACGACGCGGACGAGCGCGGCTGGCACTTCGCCTCGCACGCCACCAGCGCGAAGGGCCGTCAGCTCGCCACGCACCCCGAGGCTGCCCTGGGCTTCTACTGGCCCGCGCAGGGGCGGCAGATCCGGATCCGCGGGCGAGTGGTGCGGGGTACGGCAGAGGAGGCGTACGCCGACCTCCACGCCCGCTCGACGGGCGCACTGGCCGCCGCGCTGGTAGGGCGTCAGAGCGAAGTACTGACCTCGTACGACGAGTTGGTGCGGGCGAACGAGGACGCCTGGTCGCGCGCGAGCGCCGAGCCGGAGTCGACGGCCGAGACGTGGACGGTCTATGTGCTCGAACCGTCCGAGGTGGAGTTCTTCCAGGGCGACGCACGACGCAGGCACCTCCGGCTGCGCTACCGGCGTGAAGGCGACTGTTGGGCAAGGGAATTGCTCTGGCCGTAGGGCGGTCCGCAGGCCAATTGAGCAAGACGCGACGGAGCCGGTCGTGGGTGTACGACTCCGGGACCATCTGTCACACCGGTCTCTCCACCCACGGTCGGACAAATCCTGCCCCGTCGAAGGATTCGCCCTAACTGCATGGCACGAAAGGGTTGGTGCGTCCCACACGCACTGATCCGAAGGACCTTCCCCACGTGCGAAGCAGACGAATAGCTCCCTTCCTCGCGGCAAGTGCCGTCGCCACCCTGGTTCCGGCCCTCACCCCGGCCACTGCCTCGGCCGCCGAGAACCCCCTGCAGCAGTACTTGTCGCAGAGGCCCGCGTGGCACCGCTGCGACAGCGGAACCCCCGCCACCTACCAGTGCGCCACGATCAAGGTGCCGCTCGACTACAACCGCCCCGGCGGCAAGAAGATCGACGTCGCGATCTCGCGCATCAAGGCGACTTCCTCCACCGAGCGTCGCGGCGTGCTGCTGCTCAACCCCGGTGGGCCCGGCGGCTCGGGCCTCGACATGCCGCTGTTCATGGGGCCCGAGCTCCCCAAGTCCGTGACGAAACGTTACGACCTCATCGGCTTCGATCCGCGGGGCATCGGCCAGAGCTCTCCCGTCGGCTGCGGCCTGACCACCAAGGAGCTCAACTCGGACCGCCCCTACAAGGCCGAGACGTTCGCCAAGGACGTGAAGTGGGCCCGGACCTTCGCCGAGAAGTGCAACACCAAGGTGGGTGACAAGCTCCGTCACATCACCACCCGCAACACCGCCCGCGACATGGACGTGATCCGCGCCGTCCTGGGCGAGAAGAAGATCTCGTACCTCGGGTACTCGTACGGCACCTACCTCGGAGCCGTCTACACCCAGATGTTCCCGCAGCGCGCCGACCGGTTCGTGCTGGACAGCGCCGTCGACCCCGCGCGGGTCTGGCGCGGCATGATCCAGATCTGGGCGGAGGGCACCGAGCCCGCGTTCACGCGGTGGACCAAGTGGACCGCCCAGCGGAATTCCACGTACAAGCTGGGCGACACCCCGGACAAGGTCCGCAAGACCTTCTACGACCTGGTCGCCCAGGCCGACCGCAAGCCGATCGACCTCGACGGCACGCGCCTCACCGGCGACGACATCCGAAGCGGCAGCCGGCCCATGTTCTTCAGCGTGCGCGATGCCGCCGAGTCGGTCGTCGAGCTGAAGAAGGCGGCTGCCGGCCGGACCCCGACCCTCGGCCGGGAGCCCAGGGCGCCGCGTCCGGTTACACCGTCGTTCGGCCGCGCCGTCCCGTCGGACAACGGCGACGCCGGTTTCTGGACCGTCGTCTGCGCCGACACCCGCAACTGGCCGCGCGACCCCGAGCAGTACCGTCGCGACGCGATCCGAGACAAGGCGAAGTACCCGCTGTACGGCGACTTCGCGTCCAACATCAAGCCGTGCGCGTTCTGGAAGAAGAACGGCAGCGAGCCCGCCACCAAGATCGACAACAAGGTCGGCACGCTGATCCTGCAGAACGAGTGGGACTCCCAGACGCCCCTGACCAGCGGTCAGGGCCTGCACCGGGTCATGAAGGGCTCGCGAATGGTCACGGTCGCCGGAGGTGTCGGACACGGCATCTACGGTTCCAAGTCCTGCGCCGACAAGACGGCCACCGCGTACCTGACCACCGGCAAGCTGCCGGCCCAGGACGTGACCTGCCAGGCCGCCCCTGCCGCGCGTGAGCGCAGCGTCGCCCCCAAGCTGCCGCTGCCGACGCCTCCGGGTATCCCGGGGCTGCACGCGGCTCGCTTCTGACGCTCTCTGTCAGTCCTTCGGACGTGACGGGGCCCCCGGTTGCCGGAGGGCCCCGTCACGGTCGGCGCGTCCGGGGCGGCCCGGGGCGGCGCCTGCGGCACAGTGGAGAGCGGTCACGTGACCCGCAGACGCCTGCACCCGTGCGAAGGAGAATCCGGTGGCCCTCACTCGCGAAGAGCGTGAGCAGTTCCTGGCGCAGCCCCATGTCGCGGCGATCGCGATCGACGCCGGCGACGACCGCGCGCCCCTGAGCGTCCCGATCTGGTACCAGTACGAGCCCGGCGGTGAGGTCTGGATCCTCACCGGGCGGGGCTCCCGCAAGCAACGGCTGATCGAGGCAGCGGGACGGTTCTCCCTGCTGGCCGACCGCGTGGAACCCACTGTCCGGTACGTCCACGTCGAGGGCCCGGTGACGCGGACGGAATCCGGGACCCCCGAGGCGCTGCGGGAGCTCGCCGCCCGCTACCTCCCGGCGGAGAAGGTCGACGGCTACGTCGAGTTCGCCCTGAAGGACCACGGCGAGAGTGTCGTGATCCATATGCAGCCGCAGCACTGGCTGTCGTCGGACCTCGGCCGGCTGTAGGCGCGTCGTCCGCGTCAGCGTTCCGCGAGAAGAGCCGCCGCCGTCGCCACGACCAGGGCGAGCACGAGCGCGTCGGCGAGCAGCATGAGCGCCGGGTCGCGGACCTTGAGCCGGGAGACGATCGCGCCGACCATCAGCAGGGCCAGCCCCGCGAGCGCGAGCCCTCCGAGGGGCGCGAACGCGATTCCGAGCAGCACACCCACACCACCGGCGGACTCCAGCACGCCGATCACGCGCCAGGTCATCGGCGCCATGCCGAAGTGGTCGCGAATGGCGAGACTCTGGCGCAGCCCGACGACCTTCACGCCGCCGGTCACGACGAAGAGCACCCCGACGACGACGGACAGCGCCGTCGCGGTCACGCCGACGTGTCCCGCGACGCGCAGGCGGCCGTGACGAACGCGGTCCAGGCGGCGGGCGCGACGGCGAAGGCGGGACCGTCGGGGACCTTGGAGTCACGGACGTGGACGGTGTGGGGGCAGGTGGCGATCTCGATGCAGTTGCCGCCCTCGTTGGTGCTGTAGCTGGACTTGCGCCAGTCATAGGCGACTTCGAGGCAGTTATCGCCCTCATTGCCGCTGTAACTGCTCTTGAACCAGACCAGGTCGGGGGTCATAGCTTCGCCGCCATTCTCTCGATCAGTTCCACGGACTCCCAGGGGGTGAGGGCCTGGGCCCGCAGGACGCCGAATCGGTCGATGAGCCGGTTCACCTGTTCGGGCTTGGAGATCAAGGTATCCCCGCCGTGGCCGGCCGTATACCCCAGATTGCGTCCATCTCTGGTGCTCAGCAGTTGCAGCGATCCCATCAAGCCCGCGTGTACGGACCGCTCGGTCGGCATCACCTGCACGGTCAGATGCTTCCTGGTGCGCACGGACTCCAGCAGATGCCCGAGTTGCTCCTTGAGTACCGCCTCACCGCCGATCGGACGTAGAAACGCCGCCTCCTCGACGACGTAGCTCACAGTCGGCCTCGGCTTACGGTCAAGCACTGTCTGCATCTCAAGCCGCGCCTCGACGTGCCGGTCGATCTCCTCCAGCTCGTACGTCGGCACCCGCACCTCGTACAACGCCCGTGCATACGCAGGTGTCTGGAGCATGCCCGGGACGACCATGGTCTCGTACGCGTTGATACTCGCCGCCTCAACCACCGTCCGCACCCAGCTGAGGAACTTCGGCGAGTACTTCTCCTCCTCCATCATCTCCACGCACGACGCCAGCACCCCCTTCGCCTCCAGCGCCTTGTCCGCCTCGACCAGGAACGCCGTCGTCGGGATGCGCTCGGCACGCTCGTACGCCCCCACCAGTGACTCCGACATCAGGAGCCGGTCCGCGAGGTCCCGCTGGGTCATGTCCGCCAGACCACGCAGCAACTTGATCAGCTCGCCCACATGCCTCCGCGCGGGCGACGGCTCCTTCCCCGACCCCACAGCATCCACCGCCCTTCCCACATCTGCCCGATGTGGACCGTGTCCCTCTGGTCACGCTACGCAACCATCGCGATCCTCGGAGGCATGACCAGCGAGAAACTCCCCGATTGGGTCCCTGCGTCCGGCCTTCAACTGCACCTGGCGGGAATCCACTTCGACGCCGTCCGCGTGCGCGGCGTCCGCGGCGAGGCCGTACTGCACCACCTCACCGAGGCAACGGACGGGCGCCCCGGGCCTGTCGTGCGCGAGGTGTCGCGCGGGCGGTGGACGTACTTCCTGATCCCGCCCGGCAGCAGCAAGGAGCACACCTGGCCGCCCGGGGCCGCCTGCTTCGGGCCGTGCGCGCGGGACCAGTACGTCGGCATCCCCGCCGCCCACGGCAACACCTACCCGCTGTCGTGGCGCGGAGGCCCGCCCGTGGACGGCGAGTTCGTCGACCCGGAGCTGCTGCACGAGGTGGTGACCGCTCAGCTCTGCCTGGCTCCTGACGACTGAGCCGGGAGAGCGCCACGGCGGGTCATGCGGGCCGGAAGACCGCCACGGCCACTCCCCCGCCCTCCTCGCGGAAGGTGACCTCCAGGTCCAGCCCGATCCGCAGGTCCGCCTCCGCGCACTCCACGATCTCCGTCATCACACGCGGCCCCTCCGCGAGGTCGACGACGGCCGCGGTGTAGGGCGTGCGGGCGTCGAACGGCGGCAGGTCGTTGCGGTGCACGACGGACCAGGTGTACAGGGTCGCCCGGCCGGTGGCCCGCTCCCAGGTGACGTCCTCGCTCCAGCAGTACGGGCAGAACTCGCGCGGGTAGTGGTGGGCCCGCCCGCACGCGCCGCAGCGGCGGATCAGCAGCCGGCCGTCGGCCGCAGCGTCCCAGTAAGGACGGGTGAAGTCGTCGGTCTCGGGGGTCGCGGCGCTCACAGGAAGAGTCCCGTCGCACGGTCGAGCGACCATGTCTGCCAGGACATCGCGAAGAGGGCGACGATCGAGATCAGCGCCATCATCGCGTTCTGCCCCTGCTCGGCCCAGTCGTGGATCATGAGGACCAGGTAGAGGAGGTTGAGGAGCAGACCCCCGACGAGGGCGACCGGGGTGAGGAAGCCGATGATCAGGCCCAGCCCGAGGGCGAGTTCGGCGTAGACGACGACGTAGGCCATGGTCTTCTGGCGCGGTGCCACGACCGCGTCGAAGCCGGACTTCACGAACGCCCAGCGGTGCTTCCCGGCGACATCGGCGGCCCACGCTATGCCCGTGCCCCGTTCGAACCAGCCCTTCTTGTCCTTGTGCCGCCAGCTCTCCAGCCACCACAGGCCGAGGCCGATACGCAGGACGGCGAGCCATTCGGCACCGGTGAGCCAGATGGTCTGCATTCCGGGCCCTCCCCTTCACGTCCGACGTATCTGACGGTACGTCAGTTCAGCGGATGGGAAGGCGCCGCGCAAGGGCGTCAGCGGCGAAACCTGGTACTCCGGCCCTGTGACGGGCCCAGTGGGGCGCAAGACAGAGCCGGGCGCCCCGGGCGGGCCCTCGAAGGTGTGGGAGCCTCCGAAAAATCCCGTGAGCGTGCAACGCTGCGGAGCCGAGAAGACTTAAGAAGGTGACACCATCCACATCCCGAAAGGGAGCAGCATGGACATCCCTTCGGTGCTTGCGGCGGTCGGCGCTCTCATAGGTGTGATCAGCACTTCGGTCGTGGTTGTTCTGCGACAGACGCAGCTGCTCGCCACATGGGAGCGGCTGCGTCACGAGCGCACCGTGATTCGGAGCATCAGGGAGCAGCGCCGTATGGCTGAGATGTCTCTGACTCCGGGATCCCACTTCACCCACCTCACCCCTGATGGCGGCCGCTTGAGCATCCGCACCGCGCCTTCGCCTGTCGCTCCGGGTGACGCGTCGAGCGGGGGCGACGTCCAGTGACCGACGAGAACCGGCCCGCGGACGCACAGGACCCGGGCAGTGAGCCGGACGGGGCCAGGGCCGGTGAGGCATGGCCCCCTGTGGACGGTGGCGCGGCCTACCGGGACATGGCGCTCGCAGCCCCATCCCTCCCGGGTTCAGGGCTACGGCCGGACGATGAACTGCCGACGGCCGTTGAGGAGCCGGTCATCACCTTTGCGCTCGGCGGTCTCGGCTGGTCTGCTGCGCCGTCCAGTGGTGCCGGGGTGGTGCAGGACCACACCCCGGAGTCAACCCTGCCCCTCACGGACCAGAGCGATACCCGGGGCCTGGATGCGTTCTACGCCGCTCACTTCGACCGGATGTGCCGCAAGCTGGCGGTAGCGGCGTTCCGGGGTGACCTCACCCAGGCCGAAGACATCACCCAAGCCGCCTTCGTCGTGGCGTACCGCAACTGGTCGTCCATCGCGAAGAAGGAGAACCCGTACGGCTATGTTGCCAAGATCGCCTGGAACCTCGCGATGAAGTGGCACGACGCCCAGAAGAAGGAGCGTCGCAGTGTTGCCCTGTTGGCGGCGAACCCCCGGAGCGCCGCCGGCGTCACCGATCACAGCCCGCTCATGGACCTGGAGGTCGACGTGGCGCGAGCTCTGAGTGAGTTGCCCGAGCATGAACGCATCGTTGCCGGACTCTCCTTGCTGCTGGGCTACTCACCCAAGGAGATCGCCAGTCAGCTGGGGGAGAAACCGGCCACCGTCCGCTGCCGTCTCAAGCGGGCCCGCGAACGTCTGAAGGCTCTCCTGACGGACTCCGAAGGAGGTCCAAGCGCATGAGCACCGCACCGGGCTTCCCCACACCACGGCGTCAGCAGTCGGACAACACCGACCGCACCGACGCGCGCCTGGCCGAGATCAAGCGGTTGGCAGCGGCCGGCCCCGAGGCCACCGGAGTGGTGACCGACGAAGGCCTGTACAGCGAGGCAGCCATCGTTCTCGCAGGAAAGCGGGCAGAGCGTGGCGACCTTGTCGGTTCCCTGATCTGGGAGGTGGTCGCTCACCAGGAGGCGACCATGCGAGAGCGGACCCGGACTCGCGTGCAGGGTGGTGCGAGTCGCGATGACGATGCGTCCGCACAGCCCGCCTCGGCAACCGGGACAAGCCCGGATGCCGACGGCGAGGACGTCCCCTTCTGCCGGACGCGCCCTGAGGGACGAGGTGGCGAGTGAGTGCTGGCTCGCTCGACGCGTTGGAGGCACGACTGGCCGCGCTCGCCTGTGACGGCGATGCGGGACCGGTCCTGGACGACGACGCGTTGGCCGAGGCGCAGCAAGTGCTCGCCGACCGGACTCACGTTGATCCTGGGGATCCGCTGTTCGACGTCGTGGCCACCCGCGCGGTCGCACTCCTGCACTGGTACCGCTACGTCGCTTCCGACGACGGAGGGCAAGGTGACTTCGAAGCCGCTGTCGCCTTGTTCTCCAAGCTCTACCAGCATGATCCATCGATCGTGCCCGAGCCGTTGTTACCGCTGGTGGACCAGGCGGAGGACGTCGATGGTGCGGAAGAGGAGGAAAGCGGCGGCGGCCTGACTTGGCTGGGCCTGGCCCACGACTTTCTCGCACGTTTCCAGTCCGCAGGGAGTCCGGCGGATCTGCGCCTGGGCGCAGGGCTCCTCCGCACCGCGCTGGCAGCCGACGCCGGCACGCCGGTGGAGTACGCGGCACTGGCTCATCAGCTGAGTGCCACGCTCCTCACGCTCTACGAGCGAACCGGTGTTCTCGATGCTGTGGTGTCGGCGATCGACGTCGTCCGACACGCCGTGGCGCAGCTCCGACCGTCGGAGCCGGAGTATGTCGTCGCTCTTACCGACCTCTCCTTCGTCCTGCTGGCTCGGCATCACGCCACCGGCAGTGCGGTCGATCTGGACGAGGCGATTGCCGCCGCGAACACAGCGGTGGCCTCTTGCGCTCCGGGGCGTACGGCGGACCGGGCCATGGCGCTTACGGCCTTGGGCACCGCTCAATGGGCGCGTTACCGGGTCGGTGGGGGCGCCGATGCCCTGAACCGAGCCGCTGACCTCTTGCGTGCCGCGACGGAGGAGACGCCGGCAGGAAGTCCACAAAGTGCGGTGGCACTGGGCAATCTGACGGCCGTGCTCGGCGCGCTCCACCAAATGTGGGGTGACACCGAGGTGTTGGAAGAAGCCCTCGCCGTGGGCGAGGCCGTACTGCGGGAGATCGGCCCCGACCACTTCAACCACTCGGCCGCGCTGGCGAACAGGGCATCACTGTTGCGCGCCTGGTATGCCAGGACCGGGGACGTCAAGGCACTGCACGAGGCGATCGACACGGATCGCCGCGCTGTCGAACTCACTCCTGCCGACCACCTCCGGCACGCTGGTGCTCTGAATGGCCTGGCAGTCGATCTGCGGATGTTGTTCGAGGCGAGCGGTGACGTGCCCGCGCTGACGGAGGCGACAGAACACCTCCGGCGAGCCCTGGACGCGACGCCGACGGACCACCCCAGCCACATGGTCTACTCCAACAATCTCAGCGTTGCCTTGCGGATGCGGTTCGAGGCGAGCGGTGACGTGCCCGCGCTGACGGAGGCGACGGAACACCTCCGGCGAGCCCTGGACGCGACGCCGACGGACCACCCCGACCTGGCCGGCCGGGCTGCCAATCTGGGAACGGCGCTGCTGCTGGCCCTCCGACGGAGTGGAGACGATGCTCTGCACGAGGAAGCGCAGAGCTGTTTCAAGGTCGCCTATACCTCGTCCATGGCACCAGCACGGCTGCGTGTTCGGGCGGCTCGCATCTACGGCGACCGCGCGCTTGCCGTGGGACACGCTGAACAGGCTTTGGACGCCTTCGAAGCCGCGATCGGGCTCCTTCCCAGACTGGCGCCGCGCTCCTTGTCCGACGCGGACCGGCAGTACGGTTTGGCGCCCGGTGACGGAGTGGGAGCGGACGCGGCTGCTGCCGCGCTGACGGCGGGACGTCCCGGTCACGCCGTGGAGTTGCTGGAGCAGGCCAGGGGAATCCTTCTGGCCGAAGTGCTGGACGGGCGAAGCGACCTCAGCGGCCTGCGGGCACGTGCTCCCGAGCTGGCCTCTGAATTCGAGCACCTGCGCATGGCGTTGGACAACGTCGGTGATACCGGCGGCGTCGCCGCCGGTATCACCGAGGACGCGCAGACGTGGTCCCAGTCACGCAGTGCCTCCCGATCGATCGAGCGACAGCGGCTGGTCGAGCGATGGGGTCGACTCCTTGAGGTGATCCGCGACGTGCCTGGTTGCCATGACTTTCTCAAACCTCCCACGTTCACGGAGCTGAGCCGACAGGCTGTGGAGGGTCCGGTGGTCGTCCTCAACGTGAGCAAGTACCGCTGCGACGCTCTCGTCCTCACCCACGACAGCGCGCAGCCGATCGTGGTCGAACTGACCACCACGTATGACGAGGTGACCGAACAGGCCGACCGTCTGATCCGCTCCGGTCCGCAGGCGGCGGCGCTGGAGATCGGCTCGCCGCCGTCGCGCGACGCTCGCCCCATTCGTTGGCACGCCGCCCACGAGATGAATGAGGTGCTGGCCTGGCTCTGGGACAACATCACAGGCCCTGTGCTCGATGCGCTCGGCATTGACGGGCCGCCGCACGATGGCTGCTTGCCGCGGATCTGGTGGTGTCCTGTAGGGCCGATGGCGGCTCTGCCACTGCACGCAGCAGGCCACCACCAGGACTCGGGGAGAGCGGACGCCCGCTCCGTCCTCGACCGAGCCGTCTCCTCGTACACCCCCACCATCCGGGCCCTCGCTCACACCCGCCGACACGCCGACACGCCGCCTCCCCACGCGCCGGCCCGCGCCCCCCGGGTGTTGGTCGTGGGCATGCCCGAGACCCCTGGGATCGGTCTCCTGCCCGGTGTGAACCACGAAGTCTCCGTGCTGGAAGCGTTGATGCCCGGAGCAGACACTCTGACCGGCGCCGAAGCACGACGCGACATCGTGCTGGACGCCCTGTCGTCCCACACGATCGCTCACTTCGCGTGTCATGCCACCAGCGACTGGAACGATCCCACCGAGGGGCGTCTGATGCTCCACGACGAACCCTTGACCATCCAGCAGATCTCCCGCTCACGCCTGGACGTCGGTGAGCTCGCCTTCCTGTCCGCCTGCGAGACAGCCCGGAGCAGCATGACCCTGCCTGACGAAAGCCTGCACCTCACCTCTGCTTTCCAACTCGCCGGCTACCGCCAGGTCATCGGCACACTCTGGCCCTTGTCCGACCATCTCGCCCCTCGCGTGGCCGAGCGCATCTACCGCTTCCTCACCGACGACGGGGCAACCGCACCGCAGCCGGAACACGCGTCACTCGCACTCCACCGCACGCTCCTGGAGCTACGCGAGGCGTATCCCGGCATGCCGTCCCTGTGGGCCTCTTTCATCCACGTCGGCAAGTAGGCACACGCGGCTGTCCGGTCCACCGCAAGCGTGGTGACCGGTGCGGTGGTCCGTTTGCGTCACCTTGGGCCCGCACATTCGGCCACCACCCCAGCAGGCGTGCAGAGCGGCCGGTGCCGTGACCGATTTGCAATCGATTCCCTTCTTGCCCGAGACCCAACAAGTGAACGGGCAATTACGCTCAGCTGTCATGGCCGATGACAGACCTACCGACCCCGCCGCCGACGTCCCGGGAGACCTCACGAACGACCGCCCCGTCTACGTCATAGGCGCCGGACCCGGCGGCCTCGCCGCCGCCGCGGCCCTGCGGGAGCGGGGCGTACGGGCGGTGGTGCTGGAGAAGTCCGAGTCGGTCGGCGCGTCCTGGCGCGGGCACTACGACCGGCTGCACCTGCACACCACCCGCCGGCTTTCCGGGCTGCCCGGGCTCCCGATGCCCCGGAAGTTCGGGCGATGGGTGTCACGGGACGATGTGATCCGCTACCTGGAGAAGTACGCGGACTTCCATGAGCTGGAGCTGGTCACGGGAGTGGAGGTGTCCCGGATCGAGCCCGCGGGCGCCGACTGGGTGCTCCACGCGAGCGGCGGCCGGCGACTCACCGCACGGGCGGTCGTCGTGGCGACCGGCTACAACCACACCCCGCGCCTGCCGGACCTGCCGGGCCGGGACAGCTACACGGGCGAGCTCCTGCACGCCTCCGCATACCGCAACCCCGCCCCGTACGCGGGCAAGGACGTTCTGGTCGTCGGCGTCGGCAACACGGGCGCCGAGATAGCCGCCGACCTGGCCGAGGGCGGTGCCGCGCGGGTACGCCTGGCCGTACGCACCGTCCCCCACATCGTCCGGCGCTCGACCGCAGGCTGGCCCGCCCAGCGGACGGGCATCCTGGTCCGTCGCCTCCCGGTCCGCCTGGTGGACCTGGCAGGGGCCCTGATGTGCCGGATCTCCGTACCCGATCTGTCGGCACACGGACTGCCCCGCCCCGACAGCGGCCTCTACTCCCGCGTGAGGCAGGGTGCCATCCCTGTCCAGGACGTCGGCCTGATCGAGGCGGTCCGCGCGGGCCGTGTCGAACCGGTCGCCGCGGTCGAGTCCTTCGACGACGGCAAGGTGGTCCTGACCGACGGCTCGCGCATCGCCCCGGACACGGTCATCGCGGCCACGGGCTACCACCGGGCACTGGAGCCCCTGGTCGGCCACCTCGGCGTCCTCGACGACCGCGGCCGGCCCGTGGTCCACGGGGGCCGGACCCCGCGCGAGGCCCCGGGCCTCTACTTCACGGGCTTCACCAACCCGATCAGCGGGATGCTCCGCGAAATGACCCTGGACGCCCGGAAGATCGCGAAAAGACTGTCACGCTGACGGGGAGGGAGGCTTTCCCTCGCCGAAGAGCCAGACGTCGAAGAGTGCCTTCAGGTCCTTCCCCGACATCGCTTCGCACAGCTTGATGAAGTCGGCGGTGCCGGCGTTCTTGTGGCGGTGCTGCTGCGCCCACGCCTTCAGAAGGGCGAAGAACGTCTTGTCACCGACTGCCTCGCGTACTTTGTGCAGCGCCATGGCCGCCCGGCCGTAGACAGGAGCGTCGGACACACGGCCGGCATCCGGCGGGGCCGCCGGCGGGAAGGCCCATATGCCCTTGCTCTCCGGGTGGGTGCCGTCGTGGAAGGCGTCGAAGGTCTCGCGCGCCGACTTGCCGCCCCGCTCTTCCTCCCAGAGCCATTCGGCGTAGGTCGCGAACCCTTCGTTCAGCCACATGTCCTTCCACGACCGTGGCGTCACGGAGTTGCCGAACCATTGGTGAGCGATCTCGTGGACCACCAGCTTGTCGCCGGGGGCCCCCGCGAAGTACGGCTTGGTCTGCGTTTCGAGCGCGTACTCGAGTTCGGGGAAGTGGTCGACGATCGCCCCGGTGGAGGCGAACGGGTACGGGCCGAACCGCGAAACGCCCCAAGCGGCCACTTCTCCCACCAGCGCAGGCAGGTTCCTTGCCTCGTCCGCTTCGTCCGGGTCCGTCGCCACGTACACGGGCAGGCCGTCACCGGCGGTCTCGCTGATGTCGAAGTCGCCGACCGCTACCGTCGCCGCGTAGCTGGGCATGGGTTCCGGGCTGCTCCACGCATAGGTCGCCCGGCCCCCTTCGACGGTACGGCTTTTCAGTACGCCGTTGGAGATGGCCTTCAATTCCGCGGGGACCGTGACGGTGATGTCGTACCCCGCCTTGTCCGACGGGTGATGGTTTCCGGGGAACCAGGCCATGGACCCCGTGGGCTCTCCGAGCCCCACCGCGCCGTCGTCGGTCTCCATCCAGCCTTCCACCGCGCCGTCTTCGCCTTCGATGGTCGCCGGCACTCCGTCGTAGGAGATCTCCGTGGTGAATTCCTGCCCCCGGCCGACCGCGGCGGAGGGCGTCACCACCAGCTCGTCCCCGCGGCGCTCCGTGCGTGCCACATGCTCGTTCACGGTGGTCCGGCGGACGGAGAGGCCGTGCAGATCCAGGTTGAAGGAGCCGAGAGGCCGGGTGGCCCGCGCGGTGATCACTGCTGTGGCCTTGAGCCTGTTCTCTTCCGGCTCGTAGCTGAGGGTGAGGGCGTAATGGGAAACGTCGTATCCGCCGTTGCCCAGCTTCGGAAAGAGCGTGTCGCGGAGGCCCGCCGCACCGGCTGAGGCGGTGGCCGGTCGCCCGGATCCGCCTGAAGAGGCCGGGCCCGTACAGGCCGAGCACGCCAGCAGCGCGGCGGCGGCCGGCAGGGCGATCTGCCGGAGGACGCGTGGCACCCGGTCTCCTTCTCGCAGATGTGGAGTCGTCATTCGGGTCGGGTCGGGTCGGGCCGGGCCGGGGAGGAGAGGGAGAGGGAGAGGGCGCCTGCCCGGCATCTGCTGGAGATCGACCGGCACATGGCCGCCGGGGCCCGCCCTGTTCACCCCCGTCCGTCCGATCATGACTCACCGAGGGGGACGGCGCTACAAAGAGTGATCTCCCTCTCTCCTGACCACCGAGAAGCAACCGTGCGAGCAGCCGGAACCTCGCCCCCGGGGCCCGGCGTCGGCGGACCCCGGTTCGGGGCCGGTCCCCCTGCGCGTACCGGCCGGGCCGGGCCGTTTGCAGGCTCGTGCCTGCACACAGCTTCCTGACTGCACGTCAGCTCAGTAATCTGACTATGCGTCAGTAACCTGGCCGACGAGCAAGGAGCGGGCGGAAGATGCTTGGATCGACCCACGGCACCCTCACCACCGATCTCCGCGCCCGAGTGGTGGCCTGCGGAGAGCAGCCCGGACCCGCTGTCCACGGCGTCGCCGCGAGCGAGGGCGATCTGGACGTCAGCGGCCGGTCGCTGTATGCGCCCGTCCCCGACCTCGACCGGTTCTTCCGGCCCGAGTCGGTCGCGGTCGTCGGCGCCTCCGACGCCGAAGGCAGGCCGAACACCGGGATCACCCGCCAACTGATCCGCTGGGCAGAGCGGGTCGGCGCGAGACTGCATCCCGTGCATCCGGCCCGGGCCGCCGTCTTCGGGCTGTCCTGTGTCCCGTCCGTGGCGGACCTGCCGGAGCCGGTCGACCTGGCCGTACTGCTCGTCCGCGATCCACTGCCGGTGATCGAGGAACTCGCCCAGGCGAAGGTGAAGTTCGCCGTGGCCTTCGCTTCCGGGTTCGCAGAGACGGGCGAGGAAGGCGCGGCCGCCCAGCGGCGGCTGGCGGCGGCCGTGGAGCGCTCCGGCCTGCGGCTGCTCGGGCCGAACACCAATCTCAACGCCTTCGAAACGTTCCGCGACGACCTCGAAGGCCCCGCCATCGCGCTCATCACCCAGTCCGGCCACCAGGGCAGGCCCGTCTTCACCATGCAGGAGCTGGGCGTACGGCTCTCCCACTGGGCGCCCACCGGCAACGAGGCCGACCTGGAGACCGCCGACTTCATCTCGTACTTCGCGGGACGGCCCGAGGTCGGCGCGATCGCCTGCTACATGGAAGGGCTCAAGGACGGACGCTCCTTCCTGCTCGCCGCCGACCGGGCCGCACGGCACGGCGTGCCGGTCGTGGCCGTGAAGGTCGGGCGGACCGAGACCGGTGCACGGACGGCCGCGTCGCACACCGGCAAGCTCACCGGAGCCGATCAGGTGGTGGACGCGGCGATGCGGCAGTACGGCGTGATCCGCGTCGACGGACTCGACGAACTCCAGGACACCGCCGCCCTGTTGGCGCGGGCCCGTAAACCGCTGGCGGAAGGCGTCGTCGTCTATTCGATCTCCGGCGGCACGGGCGCGCACTTCTCGGATCTGGCGACCGCGGCCGGGCTGCCGCTGCCGCCGCTGTCGGAGGCCAGGCAGGCCGAGCTGCACCAGTGGATACCGGAGTATCTGAACGTCGCCAATCCCGTCGACAACGGCGGGCACCCGGTGGGCGACTGGCGCGGCCGGAAGATCATCGATGCGATCCTCGCCGACCCGCTGGTGGGGGTGCTGGTCTGCCCGATCACCGGCCCCTTCCCTCCCATGAGCGACAGGCTCGCGCAGGACCTCGTGGACGCGGCGGAGGCGACGGACAAGCTGGTGTGCGTGGTGTGGGGCTCGCCCGTCGGTACGGAGGACGCGTACCGCAGGACGCTGCTCGGCTCGTCGCGGGTCGCCACCTTCCGTACGTTCGCCAACTGCATCACCGCGGTGAAGGCGTACCTCGGCCACCACCGGTTCACCGCCGGCTACCGCTCCGCCTTCGACGAGGCACCCCGCACCCTGTCCCCCTCCTTCCGCAAGGCCCAGGCCCTGCTCCGCCCCGGCCACCGGCTGAGTGAGCACGGGGCGAAGCAGCTGCTGCGGGCGTACGGCATCCGCGTGCCGCGCGAGCAGCTCGTGACGAGCGCGGCCGCGGCGGTGCGCGCCGCGGGGCTGGTGGGCTACCCCGTGGTGATGAAGGCGTCAGCGCCCCAGCTCGCGCACAAGACCGAGCTGGGCCTGGTGAAGATCGGGCTGACCTCGGCCAGCCAGGTCCGCGACGCCTATCGCGAACTGACCGACATCGCCCGCTACGAGGACATCGGCCTCGACGGCATCCTGGTCTGCCAGATGGTCGAGCGGGGCGTCGAGATGGTCGTCGGTGTCACACAGGACGACCTGTTCGGGCCCACGGTGACGGTGGGCCTCGGCGGGGTGCTGGTGGAGGTGCTCCAGGACGTGGCGGTGCGCGTCCCGCCGTTCGGCGAGGACCAGGCCCGCTCCATGCTCGCCGAACTGCGCGGGCGGGCGCTGCTGGGCGGGGTCAGGGGCCGCCCGCCGGCGGACGTGGACGCACTCGTCGAAGTCGTCCTGCGGGTCCAGCGGATGGCGCTGGAGCTCGGCGGTGACCTCTCCGCGCTCGACATCAACCCCCTGATGGTGCTGCCCCGCGGACAGGGCGCGGTGGCGCTGGACGCGCTGGCGGTGTGCCGATGACGACGGGGACGGGCGCGGGGACGGGCGAGGGCGCCGGCGGGCCGACCGTGCTGCACCGCACGGAGAACGGCGTCTCGTGGATCACGCTCAACCGTCCCGAGGCCATGAACGCCGTCACGTGGGACCAGCGCGAGCAGATCATCGCGCTCCTGGCGGAGGCCTCCGCCGACCCGGAGGTCCGGGCCGTCGTGATCACGGCCACCGGCAGGGGCTTCTGCGCCGGGGCCGACCTGCGCGGGGCGCACTCCGGGACGGAGCGGGTTCCGGGTGACGTGGCCCGTACGATCCGGCTCGGCGCCCAGCGTTTCGTCGCGGCCGTGCTCGACTGCGAGAAACCGGTGATCGCGGCGGTGAACGGCGTCGCCGCGGGAATCGGCGCCCATCTCGCGCTCGCCTGCGACCTGGTCCTGGCCGCCGAACCCGCCCGGTTCGTCGAGGTGTTCGTACGGCGCGGGCTGGTACCGGACGGCGGCGGGGCGTATCTGCTGCCTCGGTTGATCGGGCCGCAGCGCGCCAAGGAGCTGATGTTCTTCGGGGACGCGCTGTCGGCCGTGGACGCCGAGCGGCTGGGACTGGTCAACCGGGTCGTGGCGGCGGACGAGCTGGAGAAGACGGCCCGCGAGTGGGGCGAGCGCCTCGCCCAGGGCCCGACCCGCGCCCTCGCCCTCACGAAGCAGCTCGTCAACGCCTCGCTCGACACCGACCGCGCCACGGCGTTCGCGGCCGAGGCGGCGGCGGTCGAGATCACCATGACGACGCGCGACGCGAACGAGGGCGTGTCGAGCTTCGTGGAGCGGCGCGATCCGGAGTACCGGGGAAGGTGAGTTCCGGCGCTGCACGGCACCGCCCGCCGGGCTGGACGGCGGTGCCGCTCCCGGGTCGGTGAGTCGATGAACCGGTCCTGCCTACCCGGCGGCTCGCGCGGCCGCGATGAACGCGGCGATCAGCTCCGGGCTCTTCACGCCCCGGCTGATCTCGATCCCGCTGGACACGTCAACTCCCCACGGGCGGGCCAGACGTACCGCCTCGGCGACATTCCCCGGGCCGAGTCCCCCGGCGAGCAGCCACGCCCGTCCGGGCTCCGGCAGCCGCTTCCCCGACCGGTCCCATGTCTCGCCCGCGCCCGGCACCGGCGCGTCGAGCAGCAGGATGTCCTCGCCTCGCTCCCCGTGGGGCGGCACGTCGTCCCGTACGGCGACCCCACGGATGAGGGTCCGCCCGTCCGGCCGGAGCGCGTCGTAGAACGCGAGGTCCTCGCTCCCGTGCAGCTGTACGGCGCGCACGGCGCTCGCGTCCAGCAGCTCCCTGACCTCGGCCAACGGCTGATCGCGGAAGACGCCGACCGTCATGACGCCCTCCGGCACGCGCCGCACCAGCCGTCGCGCGCTGTCGGCGTCGATACGGCGTGCACTGGCGGCGAACACGAAGCCGATGGCGTCGGCGCCGGCCTCGACGGCCGCGTCCACGTCCTGTTCGGTCCGCAGACCGCAGACCTTGATGAACAAGGGGGTGCTCACTTCTGCTGCTCCGTAACTGCCGATGCCGCCGGTCCGTCCCCACGCTACTGGGCGGCGGCGCGCGTATCCGCCGTCGTGCCAGGCGCGAGCGTCAGGAAGCGTGCCGACCGCCGTACGATCCCGGCCACTCGGTTCACGCCCGGGACTTACAATCTGACGGGACGTCAGTTTCAATGGGGAGGTGATGGGACACGCAGCGATGGCGGCCACCGCCGTCCGCTACCTCAGGTCCGTCGGCGCCGCCACGGCCGCCGAGCCGTTCGACGCCCTGCCGCGCCCCGAGCTGCGAACCGTCGGCGAGGACGAGCGACCGCCGGTCGACGCCGCTGAATTCCGCCGCGTGCTGGGCCACTTCGCGAGCGGCGTCACCGTCATCACGGCGTACGACACCGAGGGCGGCGGTCCCGCCGGCTTCGCCTGCCAGTCCTTCGCTTCCCTGTCCCTCGACCCGCCCCTGGTCGCCTTCATGGTGGCGCGTACGTCGACGACCTGGCCCCGCATCGCCCGCGCGGGGGCCTTCTGCGTCAACATCCTGGGCGTGGACCAGGGCGAGCTGTGCCGGGCCTTCGCGGTGAGCGGGGCCGACAAGTTCGCGGGCGTCACCCACGCGCCCGCCCCGGTGACCGGCTCCCCGCGGCTGGCCTCCGCCCCGGCCTGGATCGACTGCACGATCCGGACCGTTCACACGGGCGGCGACCATCTGATCGTGGTGGGACGGGTGGAGGCGCTGGGCGCGGAGGAGGACGGCGACCCTCTGCTGTTCCACCGCGGACGGTTCGGACGGTTCGGACGGTTCAGCGCCTGACCGGCCGTAACGGCGAAGCCGCACGCTTCCACCTCGCCGGTGATGCCATGCGCATCACCTACTGGATCGCGAGCGGGCGCCGCATCGTCCTGCTCACGGTCTTTCGCAAGCTTCGAGGCCGGCGGGACCATGCCGGTGCGCGCCCTGCGCGGCATGAGGCGCACAAGACCGCAGCAGGCGACCACAAGGACGCCGACGACGGTCGTGCTGAGAGCGGTGCCGCCGTCGGAACGGAAGGAGGCCCTTGGATCTGCACGAGGGCAAGCTGCCAGAGCACGCCGGTCCGTACGATCAGGCCGCCGCGCCCACCGCCGGAGGCGACGGGACGGGCCGGTGCCGCCTGATCACCAGGGCCATCAGCGCCGCCGCCGCGCACAGCGCACCCGACGAGTACCAGACCACGTCGTACGAGCCGAAGACGTCCCGGGCCAGGCCGCCCGCGAAGGCCACCACCGCCGCGCCCACCTGGTGGGACGCCAGCACCCAGCCGAAGACGATCGCGGAGTCGTCGCCGTAGCGCTCACGGCACAGGGCGATGGTCGGCGGGACGGTCGCCACCCAGTCGAGGCCGTAGAAGACGATGAAGAACACCATCGGCGGATGGACGGACGGGGCGAGCAGTATCGGCAGGAAGAGCAGCGAGACACCGCGCAGCGCGTAGTACACGGCGAGCAGACGGCGGGCGTCGAAGCGGTCGGTGAACCAGCCGGAGGCGATCGTCCCGACGATGTCGAAGACGCCTATCACCGCGAGGAGCGAGGCAGCGGCCGTGATGGGCATGCGGTGGTCATGGGCGGCGGGGATGAAGTGCGTCTGGACGAGACCGTTCGTCGAGGCGCCGCAGATCGCGAAGGTGCCGGCCAGCAGCCAGAACGGCCCGGTACGGGCGGCCGAGAACAGCACGTTCACCGCGCGGCGGGCCGCGCCGGACACCGGCGGGGGCTTCGGGACGAACTCCTCTGCGCCGTACGGGGCGAGACCCACATCCGCGGGGTGGTCGCGCAGCAGCAGCCAGACGAAGGGGACGACCGTGACGGCGGCCAGGGCGACCGTGACGGCGGCCGGGCGCCAGTGGTGCTCCTGGACGATCCAGGACAGCAGCGGCAGGAAGATCAGCTGCCCGGACGCCGCGGCGGCCGTGAGAATGCCGGTGACCAGGCCGCGCCGCTCGGTGAACCAGCGGTTCGTCACCGTCGCCGCGAACGCCAGCGCCATCGACCCGGTGCCGAGCCCGACGAGCACTCCCCAGCAGAGCAGCAGCTGCCAGGCGGCCGTCATCCACACCGTCAGGCCCGAGCCGACCGCGATGACCGTCAGGGCCACCGCGACGACCCTGCGGATGCCGTATTTGTCCATCAGCGCGGCGGCGAACGGCGCGGTGAGCCCGTACAGCGCGAGGTTGACGGAGACCGCGAGCCCGATCGTGCCCCGCGACCAGCCGAACTCCTGGTGCAGCGGGTCGATCAGCAGCCCGGGCAGCGAACGGAAGGCGGCCGCGCCGGTGATCGTCACGAACGCGGCGGCGGCGACGAACCACGCCCGGTGGATCCTCCGGGGCCGGGGCGTCACGTCCTGAGTGGGGGCTTCCGAAACTGCGGGGAGATCGCTTGTCTGGGTCACGTCATCAAGCATCCGGAGACCGCCGTGAGCGAGCGAGTGGCCCGAAGGACAGCATTCGATACGATCGGGCCATGACCTCCTCCGGGCAGCCGCGGCCGCATCGCGTCGTCGTCCTCGCGCTCGACGGCTGCATCCCCTTCGAACTGGGCATCCCGCAGCGCATCTTCGGCCGCGCCAGGGACTCCCGGGGCCAGGAGGCGTACGAGGTCGTCACCTGCTCGATCCGGCCACCCGGACCGGTGCGTACCGACGCGGACTTCGCCGTCCTCGTCGAGCACGGCCCGGAGGCGCTCGCCACGGCGGACACGGTCGTCGTACCCGCGTCGTACGAGCTCGGCCCCGTCTTCGAAGAGGGCAGGCTCACCCCGGAGCTGGCGGGCGCCTTCATGTATCTGCGGCCCGGCACCCGGCTGGTCTCGATCTGCACCGGGGGCTATGTCCTCGCCGCGGCGGGTTTCCTGGACGGCCGCCCCGCCACCACGCACTGGTCGTCCGCGGACCACTTCCAGCGCACGTTCCCGGACGTCAAGGTGGACGCGGACGTGCTCTTCATCGACGACGGCGACGTCCTCACCTCCGCGGGGGTCGCCGCCGGTATCGATCTGTGCCTGCACATCGTGCGCCGCGACCACGGTACGGCGGTCGCCAACGACGTCGCCCGCCGTACGGTCGTCCCGCCCCATCGCGACGGCGGCCAGGCGCAGTACGTCCAGCGCCCCCTCCCCGAAGCGCAGCTGGCGACGACCTCGGCCGCGCGTTCCTGGGCGCTGGACCGCCTCCATGAGCCGATCCAGCTGCGCGATCTGGCCGGGCAGGAGTCCATGTCGGTGCGGACCTTCACCCGCCGCTTCCGCGAGGAGGTCGGGGTCAGCCCGGGCCAGTGGCTCACCCAGCAGCGCGTGCAGCGCGCCCGGCACCTCCTCGAGAGCACGGACCTGTCGATGGACCAGGTGGCGCGGGACGCGGGCTTCGGCACGGCCCAGTCGATGCGCCAACATCTGCAGAGCGTGCTGGGCGTCTCACCGACGGTCTACCGACGCACCTTCCGCGCGACGGCGAGCCCGCGCTGATCCACGGACCGGGAGCCGGACGGGATCGCCGGCGCTCGGAGCGGGGGCGGGGGGCCCGCGCTCGGGGCTGGGGCGCGGATTGCCGGCAACCCGCGCCCCAGCCCCGCCTCACGGCTTCACCGGGACCTCCCCGGCCCTTCAGGAAACGACGGCCAGCTTGCCGCGGACCGCCGTACCCGCCCGGTGGTACTGCTGGTACTGGGCGGCGAGCGCCTTGACGTCGGTGGGGTTGAGCTTGATGCAGCCCTGGGACAGGTAGTCGTTGGGGTTGCGGTCGGTCCAGCGCTGTGACTCGATGCCGCCCTGGCCGCCCGTGCGTGTCATCTCACTGTGGATGAACAGCTCCGTGCGTGTGGCGGTGCCGGCCGCGCACTTCTTGTCGCTCAGCTTGAAGACCACGCCCTTGATGGCGCTGCCGTTGTACTGCATGTACAGGGTGACGTCGTAGTAGCCGTTGGGCAGCCAGCCCCTGTTCTTCGTGCACTCGTTCTTGACGCCGAGTCCTGATCCGGCCCGCCAGGAGACCTCGCGGACCTTGACCTGCCGGCCGGACTCGTAGGTGCGGAAGACCCGCCAGTACAGACGGGAGTTGGACGGGTCGGAGGGGTTCTTGTCGAAGGTCAGCGTCGTCGAGTACGCGTACGGCTCGGCGGCGTGGGCTGCCGTGGATCCGGCGCCCGCAAGTACCAGTGCCCCGAGGGCCGTGGATGTCGCGACAAGACGGGTGGCGGAGCTGTGTATGTGCGTTCGTCGCATGATGTCGATCCCCCGATGTTCCGTTGCGAAGACCACCTTCAGTGGGCCGTTCGCAAGGCCGATGTGGCGAACTTGGTCTGATACACGCGCCAAGTCCCGCTGCGGTTGCGCCATTTGAGGGACTCCTGCGGGAAGTGCGCGCCACGGGGCTCCCGGGGACCGACCGCCTCAGAACGTCAGCACGCCACGCGCCACCCGCCCCTGCTCCGCGTCCTCCACCGCCTCCGCGAAGTCCTCGACCGGGTACGTCCCGGTCACCAGCTCGTCGAGCAGCAGCCGCCCGTCCTGGTACAGCCGTGCGTAGAGGGCGATGTCCCGCTGCGGGCGCGAGGAGCCGTAACGGCAGCCCAGGATCGACTTGTCCAGGAACATCGACGCGGGCAGGAACGTCGCCTCCGCCGTCGGGGCGGGCATGCCGAGCAGGACCGCCTGGCCGTGCCGGTCGAGGAGGTCGATCGCCTGCCGGACGAGCCCCGTGTGGCCGACGCACTCGAAGACGTGCCGTGCCCCCTCCGGGAGGATCTCCCGCACACCCTCGACCGACGTGAGGAAATGCGTCGCGCCGAAGAGCCGCGCCGCCTTCTCCTTCGCCGGGTTCGCGTCGACGGCGACGATCGTGAGCGCGCCCGCGAGCCGCGCGCCCTGCAGCACATTGAGGCCGACGCCGCCGGTCCCGATGACCACGACGGTGTCGCCGAGCGCGACCTTCGCCCGGTTGAGTACGGCGCCGACGCCGGTAAGGACACCGCAGCCGATGAGCGCGGCCGAGGTGAGCGGGAGGTCCTGAGGGATCTTGACGGCCTGGACGGCCTTCACCAGTGTGCGTTCGGCGAAGGCGGAGTTGGACGCGAACTGGTACAGCGGTCGCCCGCCGCGCGAGAACGGACGTCCCGGCCTGCCGATCGCCTTGCGGCACATCGTCGGCCGCCCCCGGTCGCACTCGGAGCACGCCCCGCAGTTGGCGAGCGTGGACAGCGACACATGGTCACCCGGCTCGACATGGGCGACGCCCGGGCCGACCGCCTCGACGACACCCGCGCCCTCGTGACCGAGCACGACGGGCACGGGGAACGGGATCGTGCCGTCGATCACAGAAAGATCGCTGTGGCACAGCCCTGCCGCGGCGACGGCGACCAGCACCTCGCCCGGACCGGGGTCCCGTATCTCCAGGTCGTCGACCACCTCGACCCGCTCGCCGTCGAAGACGACACCTCTCACCGCGACTCCCTGGGTAGGCCGAGCACGCGCTCGGCGATGATGTTGCGCTGGATCTCGTCCGAGCCGCCGTAGATCGTGTCGGCGCGGGAGAAGAGGAACAGCCGCTGCTGTTCGTCGAGTTCGTACGCCGGTGACCAGGCGCCCGGGCCGCCCGCGGCAGCCGCGCCCCGCACCTGCATCGCCAGTTCCCCGAGCCGCCGGTGCCAGCCGCCCCACAGCAGTTTGGCGACGCTCGGGGCGCCGGGGTCGTCCCGGCCGCCCAGGGTGCGCAGCGCGTTCCAGCGCATCGTGCGCAGCTCGGCCCACTGGCGTACGAGCCGTTCGCGGAGCACGGGATCACCGATCGCGCCGCTGCGCACGGCCCGGGCGACCACGCGGCCCAGTTCCTCCGCGAATCCGATCTGCTGGGCGAGCGTCGACACGCCGCGTTCCAGGGCGAGCAGTCCCATCGCGACGTGCCAGCCGTTGCCCTCGCCGCCGACGACCTCGACGGCTTCGGCGCCGTCGAGGAAGACCTCGTTGAACTCGCTGGTGCCGGACATCTGCCGGATCGGCCGTACGTCGATGCGTCCCGGCTGGTCCATGGGCACCAGGAGGAACGACAGCCCGTGGTGGCGGCGCGAACCCGGCTCGGTGCGGGCCAGGACGAAGCACCAGTGCGCCTCGCGCGCGAGTGAGGTCCAGATCTTCTGTCCGGTGACCCGGTAGCCGTCGCCGTCCTTGACCGCGGCGGTACGGACCGACGCCAGGTCCGAGCCCGCGCCCGGCTCGCTGTACCCCTGGCACCACAGCTCCTCGCCTCGCGCGATGCCCGGCAGGAAGCGGCTCTGCTGCTCCTTGCCGCCGTACGCGATCAGGGTGGGCGCGAGCAGGTTCTCGCCGATGTGTCCGACGCGGGCGGGTGCGCCGGCGCGGGCGTACTCCTCTGCCCAGACGACCTGCTGGGTGAGCGTGGCCCTCCGGTTGCCGTGGTCCGCCTCCCAGCCGAGCCCGATCCAGCCGTCGCGCCCGAGCTCCCGTTCCCAGCCGTGTCCGGTGAGCCCCGTTGCCAGGTGCTCGCCGAGCCATGCGCGGGCGTCCCGCCGGAAGGCCTCGTCCTCCGGTCCGAACTCGAAGTCCACGTGAGCCTCCTCGTGTGGGGGATGTTCCGCACGTCCCCTTCCGGGGCGGACGGGTCGGGGTCGCGGCGCCGCCCCGGGCCGGGCGCCCAGGGCCTCTCGTCCGGATCCTGCCGGGCTCGCGCGCCCAGGCCCCGCTCACTGATCCGGCCTGAGCCGGGCGAAGGACCCTAGGTGTTCGGGCGCTCGCCCGACGCCGCGGCCTTCGCCATCGCCTCCAGCCGGTCCAGCATCGGCATCGGGTCCGTCCCCACCGTGCCCGGCAGGAAGTCCGCGATCCTCTCCGGTGTCCAAGACCCTTCCGCGTAACCGGCGCGCAGTTCCCGCGGCTGGGCCCACACCGCGATCTTGGGGCCCGCGATCGTGTAGACCTGACCCGTGATCTCCCGGGCACGGTCGGAGAGCAGATAGACGACGAGTGCCGCCACGTCCTCCGGCTCGCCGATCTCCTTCAGTTCCATCGGCACGTTCGCCGACATACGGGTACGGGCGACCGGGGCGACGGCGTTCGCCGTGACCCCGTACTTGTGCAGCCCGAGTGCGGCGCTGCGCACCAGCGAGATGATTCCGCCCTTCGCGGCGGAGTAGTTGGCCTGCGCCACCGAGCCCTGGTGGTTGCCGCTGGTGAAGCCGATGAGCGTCCCGCCGCCCTGCTTGCGCATCACGGCCGACGCCGCGCGGAAGACGGTGAACGTGCCCTTCAGATGGGTGGCGACGACCGGGTCCCACTCCTCCTCCGACATGTTGAAGAGCATGCGCTCGCGCAGGATGCCGGCGACGCAGACGACCCCGTCGATCCGCCCGAACCGTGCGAGTGCCGTGTCGACGACCCGCTGCCCGCCCGCCATCGTCGAGACGTCGTCGGCGACGGCCACGGCCCGGCCGCCCGCCGCCTCGATCTCCTCGACCACGGCCTCTGCGACCTCCGACGTGGGCTCACCGCCCTCGACGGAGACGCCGTAGTCGTTGACGACGACCTCCGCTCCCTGCGCGGCGCAGGCGAGGGCCACGGCGCGTCCGATGCCCCGCCCGGCGCCCGTCACGGCGACGGCCTTGCCTGCCAAGAAGTTCCCCACGTCCGGCCCCTTCCCGCGATATCTGACGGACCGTTAGATTCTATGGTCGGTCGGACACCCGAGCACAAGACCCAGGACCCCGGGACCTCAGGAGGACCGATGTCACTGCCGACTCTGCCGCCGGAATTCCACGACATCGCCAAACGTGTGAACAACTGGGGGCGTTGGGGCGCCGACGACGAGATCGGGACGCTGAACCTGATCACCGACGAGGTGGTGCGCCGGGCCGCCGCGGAGATACGCACCGGCCGCCGCGTGCCGCTCGCCCTCCCTCTCCGGCAGGACGGCGTCCAGACCGGCCTGATCCCGGGCCGGGTCAACCCTCTGCACACCATGGTCCAGATCAACCAGGAGCTGTTCGGCCCCGGCACGGTGGCCACCAGCGACGACGCCGTGACGATGGGGCTGCAGGCGGCGACCCACTGGGACGCCCTCACCCACGCCTCCCACTCGGGAAAGATCTACAACGGCCGTCCGGCCGGCACCATCACCGCGCACACCGGGGCCCGCTTCAGCGGCATCGACAAGGTCCGGACGCTCGTCAGCCGGGGCGTGCTGCTCGATGTGGCGCGGGCGAAGGGCGTGGACCGGCTGCCCGGCGACCACGCGGTCACGCCCGAAGACCTGTCGGAGGCGGCCGAGTTCGCCGGTGTACGCGTGCGGGCCGGGGACGTGGTGCTCGTACGGACCGGACAGATACAGGTGTATCTCGGCGGCGACAAGCACGGATACGGCTATCCGTCACCGGGTCTCTCGGTCCGGACGCCCGAGTGGTTCCACGCCCGTGATGTCGCGGCCGTCGCCAACGACACGCTCACCTTCGAGATCTTCCCGCCGGAGAACGAGAATCTGTGGCTGCCCGTGCACGCCCTGGATCTGGTGGAGATGGGCATGCTGCAGGGCCAGAACTGGGATCTTGAGGAGCTCTCCGCGGCCTGCTCGGAAGAAGGGCGGTACGCCTTCCTCCTGTCGGCGACGCCCGAGCCGTTCGTGGGCGGCACAGGGACGCCGGTCGCGCCGGTGGCGGTGCTGTAGGACTGTCCTACCGGGGTCCCGCCCGGCCGGGCGGGACCCGGCGGCACAGCGCCGGTGCGGAAGCGCGCCGGTGCGGCGTCACGCGGTGTACGCGCCGGGCGCGAGGCCCAGCGTGACGGCCGGAACCGCCGGTGCCACCGCGGAGGTCGCGGGCGCGTGGGGCGCCACGCACCGGTCAACCTCGCACCAGATGCTCTTGCCCGCCCCTTCGGGCTGCCAGCCCCAGCGGTCGGCGAGCCCGTCCACCAGCTCGAGGCCACGGCCGTTGGTGTCGTCACCGTCCGCGTGGCGCGGCCGCGGCGGGCGGGCGCTCGTGTCGGCGACCTCCACCCGTACCGTTCCCGCTTCCGCCGCGCCCGCCCCGAAGAGCATGCGCAGCACGGCGGGACAGCCCGTGTGCACCACCGCGTTGGTGACCAGTTCCGAGATGAGCAGCACCAGCGTCTCCGCCAGCGGCTCGTCGTCCCCTATCCCGGAACCGGCGAGCCGCGAACGTGCCCACCTGCGGGCCCGTCCGACCTCCGCGGGGTCCGGGCCGACCTCCAACTGAACCAGAAGCACCTGCACCGCTCACACCATCCGAACCGGCGGACACATCGCCTCGCGCCTCAAAGCCATCACGGAACGTGATTTCCTTGCCACACAGCATGGTTGACGTACAGTCACCGCAACAAGCGCTTCGGGCATATTCCAGCGCGAAGGAGTATGCGTGGTGCATACTGTGCGACGCACGCTGCGGGGAGTCGAACACCCTGTGCGAGCGGCACATTCTTCCCCGGTGGCCACACCGGTGGCCCTCCGGAGGTTCGGGGCTCCTACCCCGGGGCAGCACACATCTCGCACCCCACGGAGCGTACCGGAGGGGGACCCCGACTCCGGCCCGTGACGAGTCCGCGAAGGACACAACCCGATATCAACGTTCGGCGCGCACGGACGGTGACTCCTCAGAGCGCCGCGGCCAGAACCTCCCCCGCCTGGGCCGCCGTCTGCCACAGCCGGGCCCGCACCCAGGCACGCTTGAGATGCAGATGCACATCGGCCTCCCAGGTGAAGCCCATGCCGCCGTATACCTGGAGGCAGTCGCGGGCGCCCTGGACGGCGGCTTCGTCGGCGAGGAGCTTGGCTCCCGCGATCTCCACGGGGTCGGCGGTGACGGCGGCGGCGTAGACGGCGGTACGGGCCAGTTCGGACCGTACGAGCATCTGCGCGCAGAGGTGCTTGACCGACTGGAAGCTGCCGATGGGCCGTCCGAACTGCTCGCGCTCCTTGGCGTACCCGACGGCCAGCTCGGTGGTCCGGACGGCGGAGCCGACCTGTTCCGCGGCGGTCAGCAGGACCGCCGCGGGCGGCGCGGCCGGGCCCGCCGCCGGAACGGTCCGCCCCGGCAGCCGGTGCAGCGGTGTGAGCGGGTCGACGGACCGTACCGGCACGGCGTCCGCCGATTCCCCCAGCACCGTGTCGGCCTCGGCGAGCCATGCCACGAGCACACCGTCCGTCATGGTCACCACGCTCTCGCCGGTGGCCGCTCCGGGCACCGTCCCGGCCGCGAGATGGGTGGCCACCAGCGGCCCCGGCAGCAGCACCCGCCCGGCCTCCTCGAAGACGAGGACGGCCTCGGGCAGGCCGAGCCCGACCCCGCCCTCCGCCTCCGGCAGCCGCAGCGCGAAGAATCCGGCGCCCCCGAGCTCACGCCACAGGGCCCGGTCCAGCCCTGCGGCCGGCCCCGGTGCGTCGGCCGCGGCGCGCAGCGCTTCGCGCGGGAAGCGGGCCGCCAGGAGCTCGCGTACGCCCGTGCGCAACGCGCGCTGGTCGTCGTTGAGTTGGAAGTCCACGTCAGTGGCCCTTCGGCAGACCGAGGAGGCGCTCGGCGACGATGTTCCGCTGGATCTGGGAGGTGCCGGCCGCGATCGTGTACGACAGCGAGGAGAGGCGGTCCAGGCTCCACTGCCGGGACAGGTCGAGGGCGTCCGGACCGAGCACGTCCGCCGCCGTGTCGTACAGGTCCTGACGGGCGTGGGAATAGCGGAGCTTGAAGACGGACCCACCGGTGCCGGGTACGCCGCCCGTCCTCGCCGACTCGCTGACGTTCCACTGGATGAGCCGCCACAGGGCGCCGAACTCCGCGTTCAGACGACCGAGCCTGCGGCGCAGCTCCGGGTCGTCCCACCGGCCGTTCTCCCGGGCCGTACGGGCCAGCTCGCCGAGGGTGCGGCGGCAGGCGACGACCTCGCCGACGAAGGCCGTGCCGCGCTCGAAGGAGAGGGTGACCATCGTGACCCGCCAGCCGTCGTTCTCGGCGCCGACCCGGTTCGCGACCGGCACCCTGACCTCGTCCAGGAACACCTCGGCGAACTCGGTGGAGCCCGCGAGCGTCCGCAGCGGGCGCACGGTGACGCCGGGCGTGTCCATCGGCATGGCCAGCCAGCTGATCCCCCGGTGCTTCGGGGCCCCGGGGTCCGTCCGGACGAGGAGCTCGCACCAGTCCGCCACCTCCGCGTGCGAGGTCCAGATCTTGGAGCCGGTCACGACGTAGAAGTCGCCGTCCCTCACCGCCCGCGTGCGCAGCGACGCCAGGTCCGAACCGGCGTCCGGCTCGCTGAAGCCCTGGCACCAGATCTCGTCGCCGCGCAGGATCGGCGGCAGCCACCGTTCACGCTGCCCGGCCGTCCCCTCCGCGGCGATCGTCGGCCCGGCGTGCAGCAGACCGACGAAGTTGGCGCCCACGTAGGGCGCTCCTGCCCTCTCCGTCTCCTCCAGGAAGATCAGCCGCTTGGTGGGGGGCGCGTCCCAGTGGAGATCCGCGTACCCGGCGTCGTACAGCGCCCGCTGCCAGCCCGCGTCGTACGCCCGCCGCCCCGGCCAGTCGTCCGGCGAGGGCTTCGGCGGCAGCTTCGGCAGCACGACGGCCAGCCACTCCCGCAGCCGCGCCGCGAAGGACTGTTCCTCTTCCGTGTACGCGAGATCCATCAGTCGAGGTCCATCAGTCGAGGTCCATCAGTCGAGGTCCAGACCCAGCATGCGGATCGCGTTGCCCCGCATCAGCTTGTGGACGGTCTCGTCGTCGAGGCCCTTCACATGGTCGAGCGCGACCTCCTTCGTGTGCGGGAAGGTCGAGTCGACGTGCGGGTAGTCGGTCTCGAAGGTCGCGTTGTCCCGCCCCACCACGTCCAGCGACGCGATGCCGTGCTTGTCGCGGAAGAAGCAGCAGAAGATCTGCCGGTAGTAGTACATGGACGGCGGTTCGGGGATCAGGTCCCGTACCCCGCCCCACGCCCGGTGCTCCTCCCACACGTCGTCCGCCCGCTCCAGCGCGTACGGGATCCAGCCCATCTGGCCCTCGCTGTAGGCGAGCTTGAGCGCCGGGTACTTCACCAGCACCCCGCTGAAGAGGAAGTCCATCATCGACGCCATCGCGTTGTTGAAGGACAGCGACGCCTGCACGGCCGGCGGCGCGTCCGGTGAGGCGGCGGGCATCTGGGAGGACGACCCGATGTGCATGTTGACGACCGTCCCGGTCTCCTGGCAGACCGCGAAGAACGGGTCCCAGTGGCCGGAGTGGATGGACGGCAGCCCCAGATGGGTGGGGATCTCGGAGAACGTCACGGCCCTGACGCCGCGCGCCGCGTTGCGCCGGATCTCCGCGACCGCCAGGTCGATGTCCCAGAGCGGGATGATGCAGAGCGGGATCAGCCGGCCGCCGCTGTCGCCGCACCACTCCTCCACCATCCAGTCGTTGTAGGCGCGGACACAGGCGAGCGCGACCTCCTTGTCCTTGGCCTCGGCGAACGTCTGTCCGCAGAAGCGGGGGAAGGTGGGGAAGCACAGCGACGCCTCGACATGGTTGAGGTCCATGTCCTTGAGCCGCTCCACCGGGTCCCAGCAGCCACGGCGCATCTCGGCCCGGGTGATGCCCTCCAGGGTCATGTCGTCGCGGTCGAAGCCGACGGCGGCGATGTTGCGCTTGTACGGGAACTTGAGGTCCTCGTAGATCCACCAGTCGGTCGGCGGCCCGTCCGGGTCCATCGTGATCCGGTACCTGCCGCCGGTGTACACGAGCTCGCCGATGCCGGCGGTGAGCGGCTGGGGCCCGCGGTCCCGGTACTTCGCCGGCAGCCATCTCTCGAAGAGATGCGCGGGCTCGATCACATGGTCGTCGACGCTGACGATCCGGGGCAGTTCCTGTTCCATCGGGACCTCCGCTTCTGACGGGTCGTCAGATAGCAGGCTAGCCCCGCACCCCTGGACCGACAAGGCGAAGGGCCCTACGCTCCCTCACTGATCTGACTATCCGTCAGTTATGTCCGGAGCCGGAGGGGACATGAACGACACCGCACACGCCCTGAGCGCCTCCCGCACCCTCTGGGAGCTCATCGACCGCCGCGCCTCGCTCACCCCCCGCGCCCCGGTGCTCGTCCAGGACGACCGGCGCCTCACCTTCGGCGAACTGCGGGACGGCTGCGAACGGGTGGCCGCAGGGCTGTACGGAATCGGGGTCCGCCCGGGCACGGTCGTCGCCTGGCAGCTGCCCACCCGGATCGAGACGGTGCTGCTGGCCGGGGCCCTGGCCAGGATCGGCGCCGTCCAGTCCCCGGTCATCCCCTTCTACCGGGACCGGGAGGTGGGCTACGCCCTGCGCGCGTCGGGGGCGGAGTTCTTCGCCGTTCCGGGCGAGTGGCGTGGCCACGACCATACGGAGATGGCGCGGCGGCTCGGCGCGCGCGGCGTCTTCGAGGCGTACGACGAACTGCCGGACGGCGACCCGTCGGCACTGCCGGACCCTCCGGCCGAAGGCACCTCCGTGCGCTGGATCTACTGGACCTCCGGCACCACCTCCGACCCCAAGGGCGTGCTGCACACCGACCGTTCGCTGATCGCGGGCGGCTCCTGCCTGGCGCACGCGCTGCGGCTCGCAGCGGACGACGTCGGCTCGATCGCGTTCCCCTTCGCGCACATCGGCGGCGCGGACTATCTGGTGATGCTGCTGCTCTACGGTTTCCCCGCCGTCCTCTTCGAGAAGTTCTCGATGCCCGACGCGCTGGAGACCTACCGCAAGCACGGGGTCACCACCGCCGGCGGCTCCACGGCCTTCTACTCGATGTTCCTGGCCGAACAGCGCAGACAACCCGGGACACCGGTGGTCCCCAGCCTGCGGCTGCTGGCGGGCGGAGGCGCGGCGAAGCCCCCGGAGCTCTACCACGCCGTCGTCCGTGAGATGGGGGTGCAGCTCACCCACGGCTACGGCATGACCGAAGTGCCGATGATCACCATGGGGACACCGGACGACACCGCCGAGAATCTCGCCACGACCGAGGGCCGGCCGCCGGAGGGCATGGAGATCCGGATCGTCGACGGAGAGGTGCGGCTGCGCGGCGAGGCCGTCTGCCGCGGATATCTGGACCCCGAGCAGACCGCCGCCGTCTTCGACGCGGACGGCTTCCTGATCACCGGGGACCTCGGACACCTCACCGGGTCCGGCCATCTCGTCCTCACCGGCCGCCTCAAGGACGTCATCATCAGGAAGGGCGAGAACATCTCGGCCAAAGAGGTCGAGGACCTGCTGCACGAGCACCCGGGCGTCGGCGACGCGGCGGTGATCGGCCTGCCCGACCCCGAGCGCGGCGAGCGGGTCTGCGCGGTGATCGAGCAGCCCGGCGGCGCGGAGCCGCTGACGCTGGACGAGGTCACGGCGTTTCTGCGCGGCACGGGCCTCGCCGTCCACAAGCTTCCGGAGCAGCTGGAGGTGGTGGAGGCCCTGCCGCGCAACGAGACGCTGCGGAAGGTGCTGAAGTACAAGCTCCGTGAACGGTTCGGCGGTGCCGACGGCACCGCCGAAGCCGCAGCCGGAGCGGACGGGGAGCCAGGCGCTCCTAGGGCTCAGGAGTGACGTAGTACGCGGCGAAGGCGGCCAGGATCTGCTCCTCGCCGATCCTGCCGTCACCGTCGGCGTCCAGCGCGGCGGCCACCGCCTTGCAGCGCTCCGCCTCCACACCGAGGACGCCGAGCACCCGCTCGGCACCGGTCGGGGTGACGCCCTGGCCGTCCTCGTCGGCGATGGCGATCACCGCGTGGAGGAAGGGGCGGGCGATCTCCGCGAAACGGTGCGGGTTGTCACGCAGACGCTTCACCGCGCCCGTGACGAACTCCTGTCGAGTGACCCGCTGATCGCCGTCCACGTCGGCGATGCCCGCCATCCCCTGCCAGAACGCCTCGGCGCCCGAATAGAGGGCCTGACCCTTGTCGGAGCGTGCCGTCGTGCCGAACTCGGCGAGGAGCGCCGCGGCGGCCTGGCTGAAGTCCGCGCGATCGATGTAGCCGTTGCCGTCCTGGTCGAACTCGGCGAACCGGTGCGCGATCTTGCGCTCGTACTCTGCGCTGTCCATGCGGGGAGAGTACGACGCCGGGACCCCATCGCGCTCATGTTCCGGGCACAGGCGGCTAGGCCGAGAGGGGTTGCGCCTCGTCGTCGACGGCCGCGGCCACGTCCCCGTACACGTCGAAGAGCCGCCGTACGCCCAGCGCCGCGAGCACACGGTTCACATGGGATCCCTCCTCGGCGCCCCTCGCCGGAAGGATCAGCCTCAGCCGGCCCCGGCAGGAGCGCATCAGCCTGCGGGCGGCTATCAGCACACCGACCCCGCTGGAGTCGCAGAACAGCACCCCGGACAGGTCCAGCACCACGTCGCGGCGGCCCGCGGCGACAGCGTCATGGACATGGCGGCGAACCAGAGGCGAGCTGACCAGGTCGAGCTCGCCCTGTATGCGCAGCACGGTCCAGGGACCCTGCTTGCCCTCTTCGACCTTGACCATCACACATCCCGCGATCCGGAGGGTTTCCTTCCAGGCGCCGCTGCCCAGCCGGGCAGGCGTCAAACCCGGGTGGGCGTACTTGCCGCAAAGATGCGTGATCCCGGGGAGGGCCCACTACATTCGAAGGAACGACGGCACGGCAGGCAGAGAGTCGGGCGAGAGTGCGGAGGCTGGGGGCGCCGGATGGCAAAGGACACACCACCCCGCTGGGACCGGAAGATGCAGCAGCGACTGGCGCGGGGCGAGGCCGCCGCGCTCGGCGAGCTGTACGACCGCTTCGCCGCGCTCGTGCACAGTCAGGCCCACCGGGTGCTGGACGACGACACGGCGGCGGACCAGGTCACCCGTGAGGTCTTCGGCTACGTGTGGGAGAACCCCGACGCCTACGACCCCAAGCAGGGCTCCATGCGGTCCTGGGTGGCCCGGCTCACCCACCGGCAGGCCGTGCGCAGGCTGCGTGAGCAGGAGTGCGCGGCGCACGAGGAGAGCGGCGGTGGCACCTCCGACGAACTGGAGCAGAAGGTGCGCCGTGCGTCGGTCGCCGCTCACGCGGACTACATCGTGACGTCGATGCCGGCACCGCTGCGGGCCGCGCTGGAGCTCGCGTACTTCCAGCGCAGGGACTACCGGCAGACGGCGGCGGACCTCGGCGTCACGGAGGACGAGGCCCGGCGGCGGCTCCGGCTGGGCCTGCAGCTGCTGTCGACGGCGAACACCCGCCCGATCCTCGAGGGCTCGCCCCCGTCCGGACGCACACGGTGAGCGGCCCCCTGGACGGAGGCCGCGGTCCGGACGAGCCCGAGGACACACCCGGCGCGGACACACCGGGCGCGGCGCCGCGCATACCCGGACCGCGGGCGGCGGGCGACGACCTGGAGCCACCGCTGGTGCTGCCGTCGCCTCCGCCCACGGACCAGGCGGCGGGCGCAGGCGTCCGCCGACTGCCCCACGGCGTACTGAAGTCCCTGCTCGGCGCGTGGGCGCTGACCGCTTGCTCCGCAGAGGAGACCGCGGCGGTCGAGGCGCACCTCACCGAGTGCGCCATGTGCGCGGACGAGGCGCTGCGGCTGCGCGACGCGGTCGGGCTGCTGCACACCGACCGCGATCTGGACCTGGACCCGCTGCTGCGGTCCCGGGTGCTGGAGAACTGTCTGGGCCGCCGGCCCGCCCGCATCCCGGTGCCCGCCTGGGCGACGCCGTACGACGCGGAGACCGCGCGGCTCGACGCGCTGCTGCGGGACATCGGGGACTCGGAGTGGCACACACCACTGCGCCTGAAATGGTTCGACGGCCGGGAGGCGGTGAGCCGCCGGACGACCGTCGCGGGCGTGATCGGCCACCTGATGTCCGTGGACGGGCTGGTCGCATCGGCCCTCGGCCTCGACGACCCGGCCGGCGACGCCTCGCCCCGCTCCCCGTCCGAGCGCACCGAGCAGTACTGGCGCTCAGGGCACTTCCCGCCCACCCGGGCGATCCGCGGGCCCTGGCGCGACCAGAGCCACACGCTCGTGCGGACCGTGTCCTTCGCCGGCCGCGGGGCCGCCGATCTTTCCGTCTCGTACGGCGACTTCGCGCTGCCGCTGCGGGACTCGCTGCTCGACCGTGCCTTCGAGTGCTGGGTGCACGCGGAGGACATCGCGGACGCCGTGGACTATCCGTACGACCCGCCGAGCGCGGCCCATCTCCGCCACATGATCGACCTGGCGGCGCGACTGCTCCCGGTGGCCCTGGCCGCCCGCCGCCGCGCCGGTCTCGCGGGACCCGCCGGCCGTCTGGTCTCGGCAGGCTCACCCGGCCGCTCCCTCCACCTGGAGGTGGAAGGCGCGGGCGGAGGCCACTGGTACATCGCCCTGGACTCCCCCGCCGCCCTCGGCGACCCCGCCCACGCGGTGGCCCAGGTCGCCCTCGACTCGGTCGAGTTCTGCCGGCTCGTCGCCGGTCATGTCTCCCCCGCCGAAGCGGCGGCGGGCCAGGACGGCGACCGCGAGGCCATCCGCGATGTGCTGTTCGCGGCGGCGTCGCTGTCCCGGATCTGAGCGCGGCCGACGCCTTCCGGCAAGAGGCGCTACGCGAAGACCACCGTGCGGCGCCCGTTCAGGAGGATCCGGTGTTCCGCGTGCCACTTCACCGCACGTGCCAGCGCCTGGCACTCCACGTCACGACCGATCGCCACCAGCTGCTCCGGCGTCATGTCGTGACCGACGCGCTCGACCTCCTGCTCGATGATCGGGCCCTCGTCCAGGTCGGCCGTCACATAGTGGGCGGTCGCACCGATCAGCTTGACGCCACGCGCATGGGCCTGGTGGTAGGGCTTCGCGCCCTTGAAGCTCGGGAGGAAGGAGTGGTGGATGTTGATGATCCGGCCGCTCAGCTCCTTGCAGAGGTCGTCGGAGAGGACCTGCATGTAGCGGGCGAGCACCACCAGCTCCACCCGCTCCTCGCGCACCAGCTCCAGCAGCCGGGCCTCCGCCTCGGCCTTTGTGTCCTTCGTCACCGGAATGTGGTGGAAGGGGATGTCGTACGACGCGACCAGTTCGGCGAAGTCGGTGTGGTTGGAGACGACCGCCGCGATCTCCACCGGCAGCGCGCCGATCCTGTTCCGGAAGAGCAGATCGTTCAGGCAGTGGCCGAACTTGCTGACCATCAGCACGATCCGCATGCGCTCCTCCGCGCGGTGGATCTGCCAGTCCATCCCGAACGAGTCCCCCACGGCGGCGAAGCCGGCCCGCAGTTTGTCCACGGTCACGGGCGCATCGGCCGAGAAGTGGACCCGCATGAAGAACAGACCCGTGTCCCGGTCCCCGAACTGCTGACTGTCCTCGATGTTGCAGCCGGTGATGAAGAGATAGCTGGAGACTGCGTGCACGATGCCCTGCTTGTCGGGGCAGGAGAGCGTGAGGACGTACTGGTCGGTCATCCTCGTAGGGTGCCACACCCCACGGGGCTCGAACGGCCCGCGTCCGTCAGGCGGACCGGGTCATTATCCGCAGCACTTCCAGCGTGCGCGGCGGCGCATCCGGGTCCTCCCCGTCGTTCGTCGCCAGGCGTACGTGCGCCTCGCGCGCGGCCCGCACCGCCTCCGGCCATCCGTGGTGCTCCATGTACGCCGACACCCGCGCGTCCGGGCCCACCTGGTGCATGATCCTCAGCACCCGCAGCACGGCCACGTCCACGAGGGCGGCCTCCCCGGAGTCCCGGAAGATCGTCCCGACGTACTTCTCGGCAGACCAGTTGTCCAGCCAGGTGTCCTCGACCAGCCGGTAGACGGCGTCGGTGACATCGCCGTACCCCTCGTGACCTGCCAGCCAGGTTTCCTGGTGGAAGACGGGGTCGGAAAGCATGTGCAGCGCCGAGCGCACATTGCTGCGCCAGCGCCACCAGGGCATGTCGTTGAGCGGCATGTCGCCCATGGTGGGGGAGCGACGGCCACGGCGGGAAGAGTTCATTGACGTTCACCTCGTGAGCTCGGTCGTTGCGAGCTCCGCCAGAGGACGTTTTCCGAGCTTGCAGGCTCGATCGTACGTTCTCCACATCCCGACGATCCCAGACGCCCGCAATTCACCTTGCCGTCACCCCGTGTTGAACTCTGCACACTGCAGCGTTACCCCTGGGACGGAAATGTACGGGGTCATGACCGGCTGGCGACGCTCCTCCTCCCCCCGCCCCTACAGGACCAAAACGGCCCTCTCCATATCCATGGCGGCCTGTATGGCGGCGGTCGGAGCCTCGCTCGCCGGCTGCGGTGTGCTCCCTGGTACCTCGGGGGATTCCAGGGAGCCCGTCACCGTGATGACTTTCGCCCCGGATGAAACCAAGGCGACCAACATGCCGGGAATGCCCGCCATGGCGCAGGCCTACGCCCGGTACGTCAACTCACGTGGCGGCATCGACGGCCACGAACTGCGCATCCTCACCTGCAACGAGCACAACTCCCCGGCGGGAGCCGCCGCGTGCGCCCGGCGGGCGGCGAAGGAGAACGCCGCCGCGGTCGTCGGCTCGTACAGCCAGCACGGCCGGGCCTTCATGGCGCCGCTCGAGGCGGCGGGCATCCCGTACATCGGCGGCTTCGGCGTCTCCGAGGAAGAGTTCACCAGCTATCTCTCCTACCCCGTCAACGGCGGGCAGGCGGCGCTCCTCGCAGGCAACGGCAGGCAGCTCTCCAACAGCTGCCGGAAGGTGTCCCTGGTCCGCCCCGACACCGTCACGGGCGACGATCTGCCCCTGCTGCTGAACGCCGGACTGTCCGAGGGCCGGGGCAAGCCCTCCACCGACATCAAGGCGGCGGAGGACTCCACCGAGTACACGGCGAAGGCGGAGGAGGCGCTCAACGACGCGGGGAACGCGGACGGCTGCGTCACGGCCGTCCTCGGCGAACGCACGGAGACGTTCTTCGACTCCTTCCGGCGGCTCCGGGACAGCGAGGGTGAGGACGTCCGGATCTCCTCGGTCCTGAGCTCCGTCGGCCAGCCGCTGATCGACCGGACGGGCGGGGCGAACGGTCCCTTCGAAGGCGCGTACATGACCGGCTGGTACCCGGACGCGGGGGACACCCGGTGGGGGATCATGCGCGACGTGATCCGTGAACACGCCTTCGGCGACAACCGGATCGACGCGGCGGACGCGGGCGTGCAGACCACGTGGATCGCGTACACCGTCCTGAGGAAGGTCATCGAGTCCCTGCACCGGCCGGAGATCACCCCCGGCGCGGTCGCCCACGCACTCGACGGCGGTGTCCGCGTCGACACCGGCGGCCTCACGCCGACCCTCCGGTGGCGCTTCGAGGACATGCTGGGCACGCCGGGCTTCCCTCGCGTGGTCAACCGTAGCGTCACGTTCCAGGTCGTGCGGGAGGGACGGCTGGTGGCTCAGAAGCAGGGCTTCGTGGACGTCACGACGACCATGCGGGACACGCCTACGGCGTGAGGCTTTCGGTTGTCGTGGTTGACGGTGCGGGTCCGCTGCGCGGTGCGGGCGGGGTTGTCGTGGTTGGCCTGTGCCGTGTTGGTTGGCCGGTGTGTCCGTCCTCAAACGCCGGACAGGCTGGGTGTACGGGGTTGGCCTGTGCCGTGACCGCGGCCGGGGTGTCCGTCCTCAAACGCCGGACAGGCTGGGTGTACGGGGTTGGCCTGTGCCGTGACCGCGGCCGGGGTGTCCGTCCTCAAACTCCCCCAGACTTCGTCCGGGGGGACCCCCAACAGGCTGGGGGTGGTGGGGCGGGGCCCCTCCGGGCTCGACTCCTCGGGGACGGCGGCGTACCGCCCACCTCGCAGGCAACCAGCAGTTCCGCCGTCCCCTGCGGGGCCGACCCTGCACGGCCCCGCCCCGGCAGCGTTGCCGACTGCCGCCCGGTGGATGGTTCACCCGACACACGGCGATCGGCCCACCACCACCCGCCCCGAGGGGGGCCGTGGAGGGGTCGTGTCCGGGACACTAAAGCGTGATTTGTGGCGCGGCGCGGGCGCTGTCCTTTGAGGTGCCGGTCAGCGCGCCGTAAATCATGCCGTCCCGGATGCGAGCCCCGGAACGGCCCCCAACGCCCACCACCCGGTCCGGGCCGACCCCGACCACCTGAGCCCGTTGGGGGTCCCCCCGGACGAAGTCTGGGGGAGATTGAGGACGGACACACCGGCCGCAGTCACGGCACCGGCCCGCACACCAAGCCCGTCCGGCGATTGAGGACGGACACACCGGCCAACCAACACGGCACCGTCAACCACGACAACCTCACCCGAACCGCCCGCGCACGCGAACACGCGGACCGTCAGAGCTGCGTGGCCTCGCGCTTCGTCAGGCCGTACGTGCCGGCGATCGTGTTCCAGAGGCCCGCCGCCTCCCGCTTGGCCGTGGTCGCATCGCCGCTCGCCCGGTTGCCGGCGGCCGACTGGCCCGTCTGACGCGCCTTGCCGCCGCGGCAGCCCTTCTTGCCGTCCACCTGGCCCGCCCACTCCGCGTAGTGGTCGTCGGCCCGCGCGGAGGCCTCCCATGCCTTGGTGAGCGCGCCGGTGAGTTCCTCGTTGTCGGCGAGCTTGTCGACGGTCAGGCCCTCCAGGCGGGTCACAAGGCCCCGCCGCTGCTCCGCGGCGCCGCGGAGATCACCGGCCGCCTGGTCGAGGTTCTTGCAGCTCTTGATCGACTCGACGGAGCGGATCACCGCGGCGCGGCTGTCGTTGCTGTCCGCGAGGAGCTTGTCGAGCGCCTCGGCCTGGGCCTTCGCCGGGTCGGCGGCGCCCTGCGTCGTGGCACCGGGCGCGGGCGACGTCGCTGCGGCGACCGTCTTGTCGTCGCCCTTGCTCTCGTCCCCGCCGCCGAACATCAGGGCGCTGACGCCGAGACCCAGTACGGCACACCCGACGACGACCGCCGCGATCAGCGGTACCCGGCTGGGACGGCGCTGTGGCCCGTCCGACGCGGGGGCGTAGTGCGCCGGCTCGGGCGCGGGCGCGTACTGCTGCTGTCCGTACTGCTGCTGCCCGTACTGCTGCTGAGGCGCCGACGCGGGCGCGGGCGCGGCCGCGAATCGCGGCAGATGCTGGGTCGCGCCCGGCGGGTTCGTCGGGCCCTCGCTGCGGAAGAGGTTGTCGAACTCCGCGGGAGGCTGCCGGTCGCCCGGCGCGCCGGGGCGGAGCCCGTACGGGGCGCCGTTCGGCTGGGCGGGCACCTGCCCGGCGGGCACGGGGGGCAGGAACTGGGTGGCGTCCGCATCGCCTCCCCCGGCGGAAGGCCGCAGTCCGAGGAACTGCGTCGACTCGGCGGGGGTCTCGGGCGGAAGGGCACCCGCGGTGGGCGGGACCGGGGCGATGTACTGCGTGGCGTCCGCGTCGGCCGGCTGCGCGTACGGGGGCTGCTGCCCCGGCTGCCCGTACTGGACCGGTGGGGCTCCGGCCCCGGACCCGTTGTCGTAGGGCGGCAGCGGCTGCGCGGCCTGCTGCGGCGGCAGGGGCTGCGCGTACGGCGCGGGCTGCCCGGGAACCTGCTGCTGTCCCTGCCCCCCGTGCGCCCCCTGCGCCGGGCCCCACGGGTCTCCCCAGGGCGTTCCGCCCGCCGGGGCGACCTGTTCTCCGCTGACACCGGGGATCCAGGGCTCGCTGCCGTCTGCGGGCAGCACGACACCTTCGTGCGCGGGCCGCGCAGCGGGAAGCCGCGCCTCGTCACCCTGTCCGCTTCGTGTCACCGGGACTCCTAGACGTGAACCTACGGGAACGTCGGTTCACGCTACCGGGTGGGTGAGCGCATCCGCACACACGTGTGGTGCCCGTAACAAGAACACCTCCCAAGACGCTGTTGAGGGGAGCCCGGTGCGCCGAGGGCCCCGGGCCGGGCCGTCGCCTATGCCGCCTGCAGCTCCACCCTCGCCCCGAACTCGCGTACCGCCGGCTCGTCCACGAACGGCTCGAGCCGGTGCTGAAGGTCCTCCAGGTACTCCACGCTCCGGCTCGAGCGCAGCGTCCCGAGCAGTTCGACCGCGCGTGTGCCGGTGTGACAGGCCTCCTCGACCTCGCGCTGCTGCACCTGGGCCGTCGCCAGCAGCAGCAGTCCGATGGCGCGGCGCCGGGTGCGGGACTCGGGGTGGCCCTCCAGGGAGTCGGCGGCGCGGCGGGCCGCCGCGTCCGCCTGGCCCAGGTCGCGGTGGCAGTGCGCCAGCTCGTCGGCGAGATACGCCTGGTCGAAATGAGCGATCCAGGCCGGGTCGTCCCCGGACTCCGGGTCGGCGAGGTCCAGTGCCACCACGGCCTTGCCGGCGACCTCGTGGCAGGCCCGGGCGTCGCCCAGCAGGGCGTGGCCGCGCGCCTCGGCCGCGTAGAACATCGCCTCCGCCCGTGGTGTCACCTGCCCCCGCGCCCCTTCCTGGGCGGCCCGCGCGAGCTGCGCGATCTCCCTCGGGTTGCCGAGCTGCGCCGCGAGGTGGCTCATCGAGGCCGCCAGTACGTATCCGCCGTACGCCCTGTCCCCGGCGGCCTGCGCCAGCCGCAGGGCCTGGATGTAGTAGCGCTGCGCGAGCCCGGGCTGGCCGGTGTCCACCGCCATGTATCCGGCGAGTTCGGTCAGACGGGCGACGGCCGCGAAGAGCCGGCGGCCCACCGGCTCCCGATAGGAGCCGGAAAGCAGCCCGGACACCACGCTGTTGAGGTAGTGGACGACGACCGGGCGCACATGCCCGGAGCCGAACCGGTGATCCAGTGTCTTCAGCGCCTGCGTCATCGCCTCCACGGCTTCGACGTCCGAGACGCCCACCCGCGATCCCGCCGTACGCGCGACCTGCGCGTCCGCGCCGGTGATCAGCCAGTCCCGGCTCGGCTCGACGAGCGCCGACGCCGCGACCGTCGAACCGGACAGGAAGTCGCGTCGGCCCACGTCGCTGCGCCACAGCTCGCAGACCTGCTCGATCGCCCCGAGCACGGTCGGCGCGAACTGCAGCCCGACGCCCGACGCGAGGTTCTTGCCGTTGGCCATGCCGATCTCGTCGATCGTCACCGTACGCCCCAGTTTGCGGCCCAGTGCCTCCGCGATGATTCCTGGGGCCCGGCCGCGCGGCTGCTGCCCGCGCAGCCAGCGCGCCACGGATGTCTTGTCGTAGCGCAGATCCAGCCCGCGCTCCGCACCGACCATGTTGACCCGGCGGGCCAGCCCGGCGTTGGAACACGCGGCTTCCTGGATGAGCGCCTGCAGCCGTTCGTTCGGCTGACGGGCGACAAGTGGCCTCGCTGCCATGACTACCCCCTGTACCGGACCGTTCGGACCGTGATCTTGGACTGATCACTTCCCGGTGGTAATCCGGAGAATGCCGATGAGCTCGGACGTTTACGGGTGAATGCCGCTACATCGCAAGGAGCTACCCGCCCACCGGGCACCGGCCGCACGCGCGCCCCCGCCCATGCACCCATGCGCCCCAAATGCAGGATCGATGCGCCACGCCGCCGCCCGTGCGCGCCCGTAACCCGCACCCTCGGCGGGAGTTGAGTTCATCGTGGACGAGACCATCGAAGAGACGATCGAAGCGTCAACCGGCGGATCCATCGGGATTCCGGAAACCGGACTGATCCCCAAACAGCGTGGCGAGCAGCTGCTGGACAGTGCCGTGCGGTACGCGGAGGAGCGCCACTGGGACGTGTTTCCCGGCACCTGGCTGGAGGCCGTGGAGGGCGCGGAGCGGTGCTCGTGCGGCGCGTCCTCGTGCGAGGCGCCGGGGGCGCACGCCGCGCGCCCGGACTGGGCGAGCCAGGCGACCGGCAGCGCCGTCGCCGCGCGGCGGCTGTGGGCGAAGCAGCCGAAGGCCTCGATCCTGCTGCCCACGGGGCGGACGTTCGACGCGCTGGATGTCCCGGAATCCGCCGGTTTTCTCGCCCTCGCGAGGATGGAGCGGATGGATCTGACGCTGGGGCCCGTGACCTGCACCCCGGATCGCCGCATGCTGTTCTTCGTCCTGCCGGGCGCGGCCGTGAAGGTCCCGGAGCTGGTCAGGAAGCTGGGCTGGGCGCCCAGTTCGATCGATCTGGTGGCGCGTGGCGAGGGCCACTACGTCGCGGCGCCGCCCACCCGGATCGGCGGCCGTGGCGCGGTGCAGTGGGCCCGCCGCCCGACCGTCGCGAACCGCTGGCTGCCGGACGCGGAGGAGCTCATCAGCCCGCTGGCCTACGCGTGCGGGCGGGACGCCGCCGCCGGGCGGATCCGCCGCTCGTAAGGTTGTCCCGCAGAACGGGGACAACGGAAGGCGGCACACCATGCCGGACCAGACATCGGGCCACGGTGCACAAGGGGCGGGCGATACGCCGGAACCGGCGCCGCCCGCCGTTGTCGTCCAGGGACTCTGGAAGCGGTTCGGTGAGCAGGTCGCCGTCGCGGGCATCGATCTGACGCTGCCGGCGGGCAAGTTCATCGGCCTGGTCGGGCCGAACGGCGCCGGCAAGACGACGACGCTTTCGATGGTGACCGGACTGCTCCGCCCCGACCAGGGCCGCGTCGAGGTCGTCGGCCACGACGTGTGGCGGGACCCCGTCGAGGTCAAGGCCAGGATCGGCGTACTGCCCGAGGGACTTCGGCTCTTCGACCGGCTGTCCGGTCGCGAACTGCTCGCCTACACGGGCCGGTTGCGCGGCCTGCCGGGCGAGGAGGTCGACAGGCGGGCGGCGCAGCTTCTCGGAGTACTCGATCTCGCGGGCGCGCAGCACAAGCTGGTCGTCGACTACTCGACCGGTATGCGCAAGAAGATCGGTCTGGCGGCGGCTCTGCTGCACAACCCCCAGGTGCTGTTCCTGGACGAGCCCTTCGAGGGTGTGGACCCGGTGTCGGCGCAGACGATCCGCGGGGTCCTCGAGCGGTACACCGCGTCGGGGGCGACCGTCGTCTTCTCCAGCCATGTGATGGAACTGGTGGAATCGCTGTGCGACTGGGTCGCGGTGATGGCGGCCGGCCGGATCCGGGCGCAGGGCACGCTGGAGGAGGTACGGGGTACGGCGTCGTCGCTGCAGAACGCCTTCCTGGAGCTGGTCGGGGCGAGCGGCCGCGACGCCGGGCACTCGCTGGACTGGCTGGGCGGCGGTGCCCGATGACGACTGCGGCCACCGGTTCCCTGACCGCCGTGTTCGTACGGCTCAAACTGTCCTTGCTCGCCAACGGGTTGCGTCAGTCGTCGGGCCGCAGGGCCGCCTTCATCGCCTCGGCCGTCGTGGCGCTGCTCTTCGCGGCCGGACAGCTCTTCGGGCTGATCATGCTGCGCGGCGAGGAGAGCGCCGCGACGCTGGTGGTGCTGCTGGTCGGTGTGCTCGCCCTGGGCTGGGCGTTCATGCCGCTGTTCTTCCCGAGCGGCGACGAGACCCTCGACCCGACCCGGCTGGTGATGCTGCCGCTGCGACCGCGTCCACTCGTCTCCGCGCTGCTGGTGGCCTCGCTGGTGGGGATCGGCCCCCTGTTCACGCTCTGCCTGGCGGTGGGCGGCGCGCTGGCGCTCGCGCACGGGGCGGGCGCGGTGCTCGTGGCGGTGGTCGCCGTACCGCTGGCGCTGCTGGTGTGCGTGGCCCTGGCGCGAGCGGTCGCAGCCGCCAACATCCGGCTGCTGACGAGCCGCAAGGGCCGGGACCTTGCGGTGCTGAGCGGTCTGGTGATCGCGGTCGGCATCCAGTTCGCGAACTTCGGCGCCCAGCGGATCGGTGCGGCCGGCGGGCTGGAAGCACTGGAACCGGTGGCCTCGGTGGTGCGCTGGATCCCGCCGGCGTCCGCGATCGGCGCCGTCGACTCGGCGAGCGCGGGCTCGTACGGTACGGCGCTCGCGCAGCTGGCGCTCGGCGTGGCCGCGCTGGGTGTCCTGCTGTACGTCTGGCAGCACAGCCTGACGCGGCTGATGACCAGTCCGGACGGTTCGACGCTCGCCGCCGCGTCGGAGCCCGACCGCCGCGCGTCCTCCACCGGACTGCACCGGCTGCTGCCGGGCGGCCGTACCGGCACGGTCATGCAGCGCAGCCTGCGCTACATCTGGCGCGATCCGAAGACCAAGACGGCATGGGTGACCGCACTGGTCATCGGCATGATCGTGCCGCTGTTCAACGCGCTGCAGGGGACGGGCTCGGTCTACTTCGCGTGCTTCGCCTCCGGGATGCTCGGCATCCAGATGTACAACCAGTTCGGGCAGGACACCTCAGCGTTCTGGATGGTCGCGCAGACGATCTCGACGTCCCGGGACGCCTACCTCGAACTGCGTGCCCGCGCGCTGGCGTTGCTGCTGATCACGCTTCCGTACACCGTGCTGGTCACGATCGTCACGGCGGCCGTGCTGGGCAACTGGAAGGCGCTGCCGGAGGCGCTCGGGATCGCGGTGGCGCTGCTGGGGGCGATGCTGGCGACGGGTGCGGTGGCGTCGGCGCGCTTCCCGTACTCGATCCCGCAGGACAGCGCGTACAAGAACGTCGCGCCCGGGCAGGGCGGGCTGGCCTGGATCTCCGTCTTCGGCGGAATGATCGCCTCGGCTCTGCTCTGCGCGCCGGTGATCGCGCTCACGATCTGGCTGAACGCCTCCAACGCGGAGTCGGCGCTGTGGAGTCTGCTGCCGGCCGGGATCGCCTACGGCGGGGTCGTGGCGTGGGGCGGCCTGCGGGTGGCCGCGCCGCAGACGGCGCAGCGACTCCCGGAGATCCTGACGGCGGTCAGCAAGGGCTGAACCGCCCGGCGTTCGCGACCACCCGGCAGCGGTCGGCCGGTGCCGCCTCTCAGGGAGATGACGTGAAGGTCGCGTTCCCCATGTGTGCGCGGGGAACGGCCCGTACGGACTTCGAACCGGCGGGGGCCTGCCGGAGAGCAGGCGGTGAAGCCCGCATTGCAATCGCCCCCGTCCGCCGCGGCCGCGAACACGCTGAATATGCGCGGGTCATTCAGAACCCTGAACGGATGAGGCACAGGCCGACACTTTCCGGTCGAACGGGCCTACGAGCGAGTGCTCCAAGATCGAACCAGATTCGGAAACATGCAGGTCATCTGATCGTTCCCCATTGGACCAATGAAGGCTGTCCATATACCGGACACCTGCACATCCGCCCTGCACACCCCCCGCGAGCTGCCCGAACGACCATTCGGTCCATCAATCGGATCGTATGCGGCCGGAAACTTCCCCTCGATGTGCGATCACTGTACGCATCAGCAAGACTCCCGAGCGCAATCGCACTCACGGACAAGGGGATTCACTCATGCGTTACATCGTCACCACAATCGGCGCGGCGGCTTCCGCGGCGGCCCTCCTCCTGAGCACGGGCGCCGCCAACGCGGCACCCGCGGCCCCGGCCTCGCTCTACGCGCCCTCGGCGCTGGTGCTCGGGGTGGGCAAGGGCGAGTCGGCCGCCACGACCACCGTCGAGCGTGCGGTGACTCTCAGCTGTGCGCCCACGCCGAGCGGCACCCACCCGGCGCCGAAGGCCGCCTGTAAGGAACTGCTCGCGGTGGAAGGCGAGTTCGGCCTTCTCTCCAAGGCCCCGACCGGCCCGTGCACCCGCCAGTGGGACCCGGTCACGGTGACCGCGAGCGGCGTCTGGCAGGGCAAGTACGTCAACTGGTCGACCACCTACGGCAACGCCTGCGAGATGAGGGCGAGCCTGGCCGGTGGCGCGGTCTTCTCCTTCTGACGGGCCACCTGGTGCCGCGGCGGACCGGCGCGACGACGGTGGGGCGCCGGTCCGCCGCACTCAAGGCCGGCCGGGGCGGCTCCCCCTGCCCCGGCACCGGCCGCCACCCGGAGCTCCTGCCCGAACAGCCGCTGCACGGCGGGCTTCCGCCCGCCGACGACCGCGTCAGCGCGTCGCGCTGTTCGACTCCCTCACCTATGTGAGGGGAAAGCCCCCCTGCCGAAGCGGCGCAGGGGGAGCACGACGGCCCGTCGGCACCGTTCCACCTGGTGCCGGCGGGCCACTCGTCTGTCGCGATCGGCGAGCCGCCGGACCCGGACCCGGTCATGGCCCCCATGCCTCCCACGGCGGTTCGCGTCACGTCGTCAGCACGCCGTCCAGGAAAGGCTCGACAGCACTGCGCCACGCCGCCGGCTGATCGTAGTGGACGAGGTGACCGGCGTCCGCCACCTCGGCGTACTCGCCGCGGGGGAGCACGCGGACCATCTCCTGGGCCTCCGCGCGGCCCAGTTCGCCGTCGAGGCCGCGGACGACGAGCGTGGGGCACTCGACCTGGGCGAGGGATTCCCAATGTGCGTCATGGACCCAGGTCTCGCGGGAGACGAGCATCTGACGCAGGGAGAAGACCGGGCGCCAGCCGTCCGCACGCTCGGCCATCACCTCGGCGAAGAACTCACCGCGAGCGGGGCTCGGGCGCTCGACCCAGGGGTCGTCCTCGCCGAACCACTTACGGACGTCCGCGAGAGTCGCGAAGGGGACGGGCCAGGTGCGGAACCAGTCCTCCCATTCGCGCTGCGAGGCGGCCCCCAGCGCGGAGGCGCGCATGTCGCAGATGACCAGGGCCTGAACGAGGTCCGGCCGCTCTGCGGCGAGCTGCCAGGCGGTGAGGGCACCCATGGAGTGGCCGATGAGGGTCACCGGTCCGAGGCCGAGCTGCTCGACCGCGGCGGCGGCATCGGCCACATACGCCTCGCGCGTGAACGAACCTTCCGCCGGCTTCTCGCTGCGTCCGTGCCCCCGCTGGTCGAGGGCGACCGCGCGGTGCCGCTCGGCGAGCCAGCGGGCCGTGGCGGCCCAGTGCGAGGCGCGGCCCATGAGCCCGTGGAGCAATAAGACTCCCGGCGCGCGGTCCGCGTCACCGCGCCCTTTGGGCGGGTCGGCGAACTCCCATGCGGCGAGGCGTACGCCGCCCGCTCCGGTCACGTCGATGCGTCGCACCATGGTCCTGGCACCCCCTTCTGTCCCCCGCGGGTCTCGAAGCGATCAAGAGGTGATCGACGAGCGATCGGTCACGCCAGACTATCGAACTTCTATTCGAAAGCCCGGATTCCGCACCCAACACCGCTCGTTCGAGTGACCATGCTCAAGGATTGATCGTCCTCGCCGAGGGGAGATCTTCAGCGGGAGGCGGACCGCTCGGGGAAAACGGTCCGAGGGGAATGACCCTGGGAGCTCGGGGCTCCGGGTCAGCAAAGGGGAGGACAGGCCCCGGCGCCCTTGGGCGCCGGGGCCTTCCGTCTGTCCGTACGGCATGTCTGTGCGCGACATGTGCCCACCCCCAGTCATATGCCTCAGCCACAGCGTGGCACGCGATCCGCACGGGCGCTGCCGTTCCGGCCGGAAAGCGCGGTCCCGCCCGCCCGGCGATTGGGCAGGTCCCGGGGCTCATGAAGACGTGCCCGCACCACGGTTGCGGTGCGGGCACGTCGGAAAAACGTCCGAATGAGACCCTGTGGCGTCAGCGTCCGCGACGTCAGCGCTTCGCCACGAACACGTGCGACGCCACTTCCGACTCCAGCTCCGCGGCCTCTCCGCCGCTCCCCACGAGCACCCCGCCCGCGGACTCCGTCACGCTCACCACAGAACCGGGCTGCACGCCCGCCCGCCGCAGCGTGTACATCAGCTGGGCATCCGTCTGGATCGGCTCACCGATCCGCCGGACCACGACCGTCTTGCCCTCCGCACCCGCGTCGAGCTCGGCGAGGCTCACCATGGAGTCGTCCAGGAACGGATCGGCCTCCGCCTTCTCGCCCAGCTCCTCCAGGCCCGGGATCGGGTTGCCGTACGGGGACTCGGTCGGATGGCGCAGCAGCTCCAGCACACGGCGCTCGACGGCCTCGCTCATCACGTGCTCCCAGCGGCACGCCTCGGCGTGGACCTGCTCCCACTCCAGGCCGATCACATCGACCAGAAGGCACTCCGCCAGCCGGTGCTTGCGCATCACGCGCGTCGCCAGCCGACGGCCCTCCTCCGTGAGCTCAAGATGCCGGTCGCCCGCCACCGTCACCAGTCCGTCGCGCTCCATGCGCGCAACGGTCTGGCTGACCGTCGGGCCGCTCTGGTCGAGCCGCTCCGCGATCCGGGCGCGCATGGGGACCACGCCTTCCTCTTCGAGCTCGAGGATGGTGCGGAGGTACATCTCCGTGGTGTCGATCAGTCCGGACATACGTGCCCCTCGATGCTGTGACAAAAAGAATCGTGCGATGGCCCTGGCTCAATTCTGACGCATCGCACTGTCAACCGGGCCCGCCCCGGGGAAGCCGTATTGACAGAGCAATGGTCCAGACCGCAACGTGATCCGCGACACGACGACCAGAGGCCACGAAAGGGACCACGCGATGGGCGAGAGCAAGCTGGCGGGTCAGTTCCTCGACGCCGCGATCGGTCTGCTGGAGCGGGTGCGTGACGAGGAAGCGGCCGGCATCGCGGCCGCGGGCGCCGCCATCGCGGACACGGTCGCGGCGGGCGGACGGCTCTTCGCGTTCGGCGCCGGGCACTCCTCGCTCGCCGCCCAGGACGTCGTCTACCGCGCCGGCGGCCTGGCCCTGATGAACCTGCTCGCCGTCCCCGGCGTCGTCGGCGTCGACGTCATGCCCGCCACGCTCGGCTCCGCACTCGAGCGCGTGGACGGCCTCGCGAGCGCCGTCCTCGACTCCAGCCCCGCCCGCTCGGGCGACGTACTGATCGTCATCTCCCTCTCGGGCCGCAACGCCCTCCCCGTCGAAATGGCCGTCAACGCGCGGGCCCTCGGTCTCAAGGTCATCGGCGTGACGTCGGTGGCGTACGCGACGGGGACCCTCCCCCGTAGCCCTTCCGGCACGGGAGGCACCCCCTCGCGGCACGCTTCCGGCACCTATCTCAAGGACCACTGCGACATCGTCCTCGACTCCAAGATCGCGGTCGGGGACGCGGAGCTGACCGCCGAGGGCATCGAAGCCCCCTTCGCTCCCGCCTCCACGGTCGTCACCAGCGCACTCATGCAGGCGACGATGGCCGCCGCCGCGGGCGAGCTCGCCGCGCGCGGCATCGAGCCGCCGCTGCTGCGCTCCGGAAACGTCGACGGCGGCCACGAGTGGAACGGACGCGTGATGACCGAGTACGCCGACCGGATCTTCTACCGGCGCTGACCCGTCACCGGGGACCACGGCGACGCGTCCCGCGGGCCGTACTCCCCGGCCGCGCTCACCGGCCGGATCCTCTGCGCCGCCCGCGCTCACTTCCCCTCCGGCCGCTCCCGGCACGCCTCGTACAGATCCAGCGCCGCCGCCACGCGCATGGCCACACTCTCCGCGTACACCGCGTCCGCGCCCTCGAAGGGCGGACGGTTGGACGCCCGCAGGAACGTCAGCACTCCGAGCGTACGACCGCGGCTGCGCAGGACCGTGCACAGCGCATGCACCGAGTCGCGGGGCCACTGACGCTCGGCCGCCCACGCCTCGCCGTTGTTGTTCGCACTCGTCCGCACCGAGCCGATGCGGTCCCTCGCCTGCAGCGCCGGATGACCCTGTGCGTAGCGCACCGGAATCCCCGCCCCGGCCACCCGCGCGACCGGCCCCGGCGCACCCGAGGGCGTTGCCGCGGCCCGTACCAGCCGCTCCCCCGAGCCTTCCGGAACCCGCGGGGCCCCCGCGACCACATCGATCAGCGCATGGTCCGCGAAGCCCGCGAGCGCGAAGTCCACCTGGGCGGTCGCAGCCTCCATCGGGTCCTCGCACTCGGCCGCGGCCCGCGCCGCCCGGTGCAGCTGGCTGTACCGGAACCGCAGTCGGTCCGCCTCCTGCTCCTTGAGCTTCGCCTCCGTCACGTCCTGGAACAGCCAGCCGACACCCAGCGGCACCGGCTCCTCCGCCAGCGGCGAGGCCAGCCGCAGGAACCCGCTGCGCCAGCAGCGCCGCCGCTCGCCGTCTCCCGTACGCACCGTCACCCACAACTCGGCGAGCGTCCCCGGCGCCCCCTCGGCGAGCACATGGTGCAGCGCGCCCTCCAGCTCCTCCACGCCCTGGACGACCAGCTCACCGAGCGGCCGGCCCAGCAGCGCGGTACGCCCGCCGGAGCCGAGCATCCGTGCCGCGCGCCCGTTGACGACGGTCGGGCGCAGATCCACGTCCACCAGGACGACACCCCACGAGGCGTCCTCGAACAGCGCCTCGCTCAGCGCGATGGACCGCTCCAGATCGATCTGCGCATGCACCTCGCTGAACGCGCAGTACACCCCGGCCGGTCTGCCGTCCGCGCCGCGCACACCGGCCGACTGCGTGCGTACGAGCACCCGCCCGCCGTCCTTGCGCAGCAGCGCGAACTCGTGGACCTGCCGCCCCGGCGCATGCATCGCGGCCATCAGCCGCCCCTGCACCTCGTCCGCGTCGGCGGTCCGCACCGCCCATCCCGCGAACCCGCGGCGTCCGACCGCCTCCTCCGGGGACCAGCCGAGAATCCGTTCGGCCTCCCGGTTCCAGTGCGTGATCACACCGTCCGCGTCGAACGCGCACAGCGCCGCGTCCATCCCGTCCAGCAGCGCAGCGAGCAGATCCGACCCCGGGCCGTCCCGCTCCGGCTCGTCCGGACCCAGCGCGCTCGTGGTCTCACTCCTGGAAGCACTCATCCTGGCACCCCCTGCAGGACGCGTCCTCGGTATGTGCCGCTCCGCAGACGGCACCCGGTCATTCAACTGGAACGTGACGCAGGACACACGAATTTCCCAGAAATCAGTGTGCGCTGCAGTGGGTCGAAAAAAGGGGTTGAGCCCGTCCCTGAAGGTTCCTAGTGTGTGCCACATCGGGAAAGGAGGTGATTCGGAAGATGATTTCATTCCGGACGCGAGAGGTGGCTGCGGGCTGACGGCCTGTTGTCGCACTCTGTGCACCTCGGCAGGCCATCTGCCGAAATCCAAAGCAGTCACCGACCCGCGGGCTCGCCGGTAAGTCCGGCCGGCCCCCTCCTCGGAGGGGACCAGAGCCCGCGGGTTTCTGCGTTTCCGGGTGCGTTCGGACCAGGCCCGTGTGCGTTCGGACCAGGCCCGGGCTGCCCGTGCGCCGGGCACGGCACTCCCCCGCGCGCAGGACGACCACGGTCGCTGCGAGGAGCAGGGCGCTCAGGGCTCCCAAGGCGGTCGGATCCGGTGCCAGGCCGGACAGGGCGCGTGATTCCGGGGCGGCTTCCGCCAGGGTGACGGATTCCGTCAGGGCGACAGGCGCTCCAGCCGCCACCCGTCCGGCACCTCGTCCGTCCGTACGTACAGAAGCCGGTCGTGCAGCCGGTTCTCATGGCCCTGCCAGAACTCGACCGTCTCGGGCGTGACCCGGTAGCCGCCCCACTCCGGCGGGACCGGTACCTGTTCGCCCGCCGGGTAGCGGGCCGCGAGTTCCTCGTAGCGGCGCACCAGCTCCGCCCGGGAGGGGATCACGGAGGACTGGGCGCTGGCCCAGGCGCCGAGCTGGGAGCCGTGGGGGCGGGTGCGGAAGTAGGCGGCCGTCTCGTCGCGGCCGACGCGGGCCGCGGTGCCGGTGACGATGACCTGGCGGGTCAGCGCGTGCCACGGGAACAGCAGCGAGACGTGCGGGTTGGCGTCGAGCTCCCGGCCCTTGCGGGAGCTGTAGTTCGTGTAGAAGACGAAGCCGCGGTCGTCGAAGTGCTTCAGCAGCACGGTCCGGGACGAGGGGCGCCCGTCGGGGCCGGCCGTGGAGACGATCATGGCGTTCGGCTCGTGCAGGTGGCCGGCCGCGGCGTCCTTGAACCAGTGGACGAACTGTTGCATCGGCTCGGCGGGCAGGTCCGCCTCGTCGAGGGGCGTCGAGCGGTAGTACTCGCGCATGGCAGCAGGGTCGAAGGCGTCGGTCACGGGAGTCATCCTGCCCTAGGGACTCCCGTTCGGATCTTGCCGGGCTCGCGGTGCCCTGGCGGGTCCCCGCGGGCTCCCTCCGGGCGATCTTGCGGGCCGGATCGCGGGGCAACAGAGACGGCCGGAGTCTGCCCGGCACGCAGTGCCGCTAATCCATACCGGCCGGATCGGCGGACTGTGCCGGATGTCACGCTTCCCCGCATCGTCGGAACCCGCCAAAATCAGGCGCTGGGCCGCTGTGGCCTCCCTACGACGCGGATGGGGTGACCACCCCCCGCACGGGGCATCACCGGGGTGGCGGATCCGACCGATCCGGTTCCGCCGGTGGACCCGACCGAACTCACGAGGAGCCGCCTGATGTCCGACTTCGTACCCGGACTCGAAGGAGTCGTCGCGTTCGAGACGGAGATCGCCGAACCGGACAGGGAAGGCGGTTCGCTCCGCTACCGCGGCGTCGACATCGAGGATCTCGTCGGTCACGTCTCTTTCGGGAACGTATGGGGGCTGCTGGTCGACGGGGCGTTCAACCCCGGGCTTCCGGCCGCCGAGCCCTTCCCCATCCCGGTCCACTCCGGTGACATCCGTGTCGACGTCCAGTCGGCGCTGGCGATGCTCGCGCCGGTGTGGGGTCTGAAGCCGCTGCTCGACATCGACGAGGCCCAGGCGCGCGACGATCTCGCGCGGGCCGCCGTGATGGCGCTGTCGTACGTGGCACAGAGTGCCCGCGGCCAGGGGCTGGCGATGGTGCCGCAGCGGGAGATCGACAAGGCGCAGTCCGTCGTCGAGCGGTTCATGATCCGCTGGCGCGGCGAGCCCGACCCGAAGCACGTCAAGGCCGTCGACGCCTACTGGACGTCGGCCGCGGAGCACGGCATGAACGCCTCCACCTTCACCGCCCGCGTCATCGCCTCGACCGGCGCCGATGTCGCGGCGGCGCTCTCCGGCGCCGTCGGCGCCATGTCGGGCCCGCTGCACGGCGGCGCGCCGTCCCGTGTCCTGGGCATGATCGAGGAGATCGAGCGCACGGGTGACGCGGTCGCGTACGTGAAGAAGGCCCTGGACAAGGGCGAGCGGCTGATGGGCTTCGGCCACCGCGTGTACCGGGCCGAGGACCCGCGCGCCCGCGTCCTGCGGCGCACGGCGAAGGAACTCGACGCGCCGCGCTTCGAGATCGCGGAGGCGCTGGAGACGGCCGCGCTCGAGGAGCTGCACAACCGCCGCCCTGACCGGGTTCTGGCGACGAACGTGGAGTTCTGGGCCGCGATCATGCTGGACTTCGCGGAGGTTCCGGCGCACATGTTCACGTCGATGTTCACGTGCGCGCGCACCGCCGGCTGGTCGGCGCACATCCTGGAGCAGAAGCGCACCGGGCGGCTGGTCCGCCCCTCCGCCCGGTACGTGGGTCCGGGATCGCGCGACCCCCGCGACATCGTGGGTTACGCGGGCATCGCTGACTGAGTCCGGTCCGGACCGTCCGCCGTACGGCCCGCCCGCGTCGCCGTCCGCTCCACCAGATCCGCGTGGTGGCGGGCGGCGACCAGCGGGTGCGCCCGCAGCTTGCCCTTGAGCTCGTTGCGGCCGTACTCCGCGAACAGCGGATTGGCCGGGTCCGCGGTGACGCCGGGCGCGTGTGCCGCGTACGGGAACGGCAGCGGGGCGATCCGGGCGTCCAGGCGCGGGTTGTAGAAGAACGGCACGGAGTAGCGCTCGACCGCGGCGGGCGGGCTGACCACGCGGTGGTTGGTGGCGACCAGATAGCCGTTGGTGGCGACCTCGAGCAGCTCGCCCAGGTTCACGACGAACGCGCCGGGCAGCGGCGGTACCTCGTGGAAGTCCCCGTCCTCCCGCTGCACCTGGAGTCCGCCGATCCGGTCCTGGTGGAGCAGCGTCAGGAAGCCGTAGTCCTTGTGGGCGCCGACGCCCTGGTCGGCGCCGTCCCCGGAGCTGCCGGGATAGCGGACCAGCTTCAGGTGCAGATGCGCGCGGTCGCCGAAGATGTCGTCGTAGAACTCCGGCGGGGCGCCGATCGCGGCGAGGAGCTCGTGCAGGAGCCGGGCGGCGACGGCGCTGAGCCGGTCGATCCAGGCGAGCGCGGCGGTACGGAGCTCGGGCAGCTCGGCGGGCCACTGGTTGGGGCCCTCAAGCCACCAGTACGCGGGCTCGCCGGGACCCGGGATGCGGGCGGGCCGCTCGGCGCCTATGTCGAGCTGGTCGCGCCAGTCGCGGCTGCCGCCGGTGCGCTCGTCGCCTATGCGCGTGTAGCCGCGGAAGTGCGGGGAGTTGACGTTGTCGATGGCGAGCCGGTCGGCCTCGGGCAGTGCGAAGAAGGCCCGCATGGCGGTCATCAGGGCGTCGGTCTCCGCCTGGGTGACCCCGTGGCCGACGAGCTGGAAGAACCCGACGTCATGGGCCGCGCTGTGGAGCCGGGTGTGCAGCTCCGCGCGGGCCGCCGGGCCGCGGTCGGCCGCCGAGAGATCGACGATCGGGAGCTGCGCGTAGTTCTGCGTCTGAGACATGGGTGCGTCCGCTGTGTCTTGTCCCGGCCGCCGGTCCCGGTGGTGACCGGGGACTCGTACCGCCGACAACCGCCTGGGTGGGGCGGGGCCGGAGGACCGGGTGGGGTGGAGTGGGGGCTTGCGTCAGGCGTAAGCCCGACAGCCCATACTCGTGACGCGGAGGAAGTCCACGTGGCGGCGGCGTACGAGCGGAAGCATGCGCCAAGCGTACGCCGGGGACCGCAGGATTTGCGGTGACGGGTGTCACAGACCAGGTCCGGACGCCGGGGACCGGACATCGTGCACGTGTCCGGACCGCACCTTGACCCCCGCGGCACCGTGCGCTCGCCGCGCCGGGAGCGGCCCCTGACGACAGCGCGCCCGCGCCCGGTGGGAGCGGGCGCTGTCAGGGGCCCCCTACGGTGGGGACCCACGGGCGCGGCGCCCGTGCGGAGGCGGGACGTCAGCCCAGCGCCTCCTCCAGCAGCCGCGCCCACTGGGCCACCACTCGGCCACGCCGTGCGGCGTCGTCGGTGAGCAGATTGGCGAGGCCGAGGCCCCGGGCCATGTCCAGCAGGCCCTGGACCGTCTCCCGCACACCCGGCGCCGACTCGTCCGCACCCAGCAGTTCCACGGCGATCCGGTGGGTCTCCCGGCCGACGCGGGCCTCCAGTTCGGTGACCCTGCCCCTCAGCTGCTCCTCGTTGGAGGCGGCGACCCACAGATGGAGGGCGGCCCTGAAGAGGGGGCCGGTGTAGAGGTCGACCAGCGCCCTGACGACGGCCGCCCGGTTCTGCACGGGGAGGGCGCGCAGCGCGCTGGAGCGTTCCTCCGCGACGTACTCGACGGCCGCCGTGAACAGGTCCTCCCGTGTCGGGAAGTGGTGCTGTGCCGCGCCCCGCGAGACCCCGGCCCGCTCGGCGACCACCGAGACGGTCGAGCCCGCCCAGCCGCGTTCGGCGAGGCAGGCCACCGCGGCCTCCAGGAGCCGCTGCCGGGTGACACGGCTGCGGTCCTGTTTGGGGGAGGTCACAACACCCATGCGGCGTCCCGTCGTTCGAGGAAGGCGGTCATCCCCTCGCGTGCCTCCGCCGAGGCGAAGAGCGACGCCGAGCGCTGCACAAGATCCTCCGCGTCGCGCTCGAAGGTCTCCCGCACCCTAGCCGTGAGCAGCTGTTTCGTGGCGTCCAGGGCCACCGGTGAGGCCTTGCGGAAGCCGTCGAGCACGGGCTCGAGCGCCGCGTCCACCTCGTCGGCGACGGCCGTCACCAGCCCGATACGGGCCGCCTCTGCCGCGTCGAAGCGCTCGCCGGTGAGGTAGTAGCGGGCCGCCGCGCGCGGTTCCAGTCGCGGCAGCAGCGGCAGCGAGATGACGGCGGGGGCGACCCCGATCCGTACCTCCGTGAACGCGAAGTCCGACGCCGACGACGCGGCGGCGACGTCGCAGGCGCCGACGAGGCCGAGGCCCCCGGCGCGCACATGGCCCGCCACCCGTGCCACCACCGGCTTGGGCATGTCGACGATCTGCCGCAGCAGCGCGACGAAGGTGTACGGGTTCGGCGGCTCCTTGAGGTCGGCGCCCGCGCAGAAGGTGCCCCCGGTGTGGGTGAGGACGACGGCCCGCACGGCCGGGTCCTTGCCGCACTCCGTCAACGCGTCGGCGAGCTCCCCGACGAGGCCCGCGGACAGCGCGTTGCGGTTCGCCGGGGAGTCCAGCGTCAGGGTCGCGATTCCGCGCTCGGACGCCGTGGCGACGAGTGTCATGTGTTCTCCTTCTCGAGGTCGCGCCCGCGACCGCCTTCGCTCTCACGGTCGCGCAGTTCGCGACGGAGGATCTTCCCCGACGCGGCACGCGGCACTCCGTCGATGAACTCGACGCGCCGGATCTTCTTGTACGGGGCGACGCGCTCGGCGACGTACGCCATGACGTCGTCCTCCGACAGGCCGTCCGCGGAGGGCTGCCGTACGACGTACGCCTTCGGGATCTCGTTGCCGTCGGCGTCGTTCACGCCGATCACCGCCGCGTCGGCGACGCCCTCATGGGTGAGGAGCAGGGCCTCCAGCTCGGCCGGGGCGACCTGGAAGCCCTTGTACTTGATGAGTTCCTTGACGCGGTCGACGACGAACAGCCAGCCGTCGGCGTCGACGCGCCCGATGTCGCCGGTGTGGACCCAGCCGTCCGCGTCGATCATGTCGGCGGTGGCTTCGGGGCGGCCGAGGTAGCCCTTCATCACCTGCGGGCCCCGGATCGCGATCTCGCCCTCCTCGCCGGCTGCCGCGTCCTGTCCCGGGCCGTCGAGCGAGAGGATGCGCATCTCGGTGTTCGCGATCAGTTTCCCGACGGCGCCCGGCGGCGGGTCGGAAGCGGCAAGCGGAACGACATGGGTGCCGGGTGACAGCTCGGTCATCCCGTACGCCTGCCGCACCGGCGGCATCTTCAACCGTGCCGAACAGGCCTGCGCGAGCCGCGCGTCGAGCGGGGCGGCGGCGCTGACGATGTACTCCAGCGACGAAAGGTCGTACTGCGCGACCGCCGGATGCTTGGCGAGGGCGAGGACGATCGGCGGGGCGACGTACAGACCGTTGATGCGGTGCTTCTGTATCGCCGTGAGGAACTGGTCGAGGTCGAAGCGGGGCAGGACGACCACCGTGGCGCCGTGCCGCAGCGGGGCGTTCATCAGGGCGGTGAGGCCGTAGATGTGGAAGAACGGCAGCACGGCGAGGATCCGGTCGCCGTGCCGCATCGGTATCGCGGGCTCCAGCTGGGCCAGGTTGGTCGCGATGGAGCGGTGGGTGAGCATGACCCCCTTGGGGACGCCGGTGGTGCCCGAGGAGTACGGGAGGGCCGCGATGTCCTCTGCGGGATCGATGGGTACGTCGGGCTCTGGCGCGGTGGAGCCGAGCATCCCGAGGATCGAGCGATGCCCTTCCGCCTGGTCGCAGACGAAGATCTCCTCGATGCCGCCCACGAGTTCGGCGGCGCGGCGGGCGGCTTCGAGGAGCGGCGAGACGGTGACGATCCAGCGGGCGGAGGAGTCGTGGAGCTGCTTGGCGAACTCCTCCGCCGTGGCGAGCGGGTGGACCGTGGTGACGGACGCCCCGGCGCGGGTGGCGCCGTAGAAGACCGTCGGGTAGGCGACCGTGTTGGGGCTGTGCAGCGCGAGGACGTCGCCCTTGCGTACGCCTGCGTCGGCGAGGGCTGCGGCGATACGCCGGTGGAACGCGTCGAGCTGGGCGTACGTGATCGTCGTGTCGCCCGCCCCGTCGATCAGCGCGACGGTGTCGCCGTACTCGGCAGCGCGGCCCAGGACGGCGTCGTGGATGGGCAGGGAGACGATGGGGACATCCGCGTACTCGCTGTGGAACACCTGTGACGGCATGGTTCCAGCCCCTTCGGCGATGGAGTGATGGTCGCCAGAATCGCGCCTGTCAGTACGATTTGGGGAGACCCAGGGACTGATGGGATACGTAGTTCAGGATCATCTCCCTGCTGACCGGGGCGATCCGGGCGACCCGGGCGGCGGTGACGAGGGAGGCGAGACCGTACTCGCGGGTGAGGCCGTTGCCGCCGAGCGTGTGGACGGCCTGGTCGACGGCCTTCACACAGGCCTCCCCGGCCGCGTACTTGGCCATGTTGGCCGCCTCGCCCGCGCCCACGTCGTCGCCCGCGTCGTACAGGACCGCGGCCTTCTGCATCATCAGACGGGCGAGTTCGAGCTCGATGTGGGCCTGGGCGAGGGGGTGGGCGATGGCCTGGTGGGCGCCGATGGGGTCCTTCCAGACCTGCCGGTCCTTCGCGTACTCGACGGCGCGGGACAGTGCGTAGCGTCCCATGCCGATCGCGAAGGCCGCGGTCATGATCCGCTCGGGGTTGAGCCCGGCGAAGAGCTGCAGCAGTCCCGCGTCCTCTCCCCCACAGCCTTCGGCGTGGGAGGTGCCCCCACCGACCAGGGCATCGGCGGGGAGCTCCACGTCGTCCAGGACGAGCTCGAACTGCTTCTCCTGGGCCTGGAGCTCCATGTCGATCCGGGAGCGGCCGAAGCCGGGTGCGTCGCGGGGGACGATGAACAGGCACGGCTTGAGGCGGCCGGTGCGCGCGTCTTCGGTGCGGCCGACGATGAGCGTCGCCTCCGCGATGTCGACACCGGAGACGAAGACCTTGCGGCCGGTCAGCCGCCAGCCGCCGTCCGCGGTGCGCCGGGCCGTGGTGGTGATCCGGTGGGAGTTGGAGCCGGCGTCGGGCTCGGTGATCCCGAAGGCCATGGTGCGGGTGCCGTCGGCGAGACCGGGGAGCCAGGCGCGCTTCTGCTCCTCGGTGCCGAAGCGGGCGATGACGGTGCCGCAGATGGCGGGCGACACGATCATCATCAGCAGCGGGCAGCCGGCCGCGCCGAGCTCCTCCAGGACGATGGACAGTTCGGCCATGCCGCCGCCTCCGCCGCCGTGCTCCTCGGGGAGGTTCACGCCGAGGTAGCCGAGCTTGGCGGCCTCTGCCCACAGTGTCTCGCGGTCGTAGCCTCGGCCGTGCCGCTGCCCCAGGGCAGAGACGGCGGCGCGCAGTGCGGTGTGTTCTTCGCTCTCGATGACGCTGCTGGTGACGCTGCTCATGGAACTTCGTCCTCCTGTCGGCTACGCCATGTCCTCGTTGACGACGGCGAGAAGGGCACCGACCTCGACCTGGCGGCCGGGGACGGCGTGGAGCGCGGTGAGCGTGCCGGTGGCGGGAGAGGAGATCCTGTGCTCCATCTTCATCGCCTCCAGCCAGACGAGCGGCTGCCCTGCGGTGACCGTCGCCCCTGGGGCCAGGCCCGCGGCGACGCGTACGACGGTGCCGGGCATGGGTGCGAGCAGCGAGCCGGGCTCGTGCTGCGCGGCGGGGTCGGGGAAGCGGGGCAGCGAGGTCAGGGCGGTGTTCCCGACGTACACCCGGTCCTCGCCGTACGTCGTGACGTCGAACTTCCGCTGCACACCGTCCACTTCGAGTACGACGAGGTGGGCCGCGACCTCGACGACCCGTACGCCTTCGGCGGTGGGACCACCGCGGGTGTGGCGGTAGCGCACCTCGTGTTCGGTGCCGTCGGCGTCGGTGCGGTAGCGCTTGGTCTGCGGCTGCGAGTGCAGATTGCGCCAGCCTCCGCCGAAGCGGGAGCGGCCGTGCGCGTCGGCGAGCGCCGCGGCGAGCGGTGCGCAGGGGTCCGGCTCGGCGGCGGTCAGCTCCGGAAGACGGCGGTCGTAGAAGCCGGTGTCCATCCGGGCCTCTGTGAACTCGGGGTGCCGCAGCGACCGTACGAGCAGCTCGCGGTTGGTGACCGGGCCGTGCACGCGGGCCCGTTCGAGCGCCCCGGCCAGCTTGCGCACGGCCTCTGCGCGGGTGGGCGCCCAGGCGATGACCTTGGCCAGCATGGGGTCGTAGTGGACTCCGATGGCGTCGCCGTCCGTGAAGCCGGTGTCCAGGCGCACGCCGGCCCCGGCCGGCACCGACAGCCGGTGCAGTGTGCCGGTCTGCGGGGCCCAGCCGCGGGACGGGTCCTCCGCGTAGAGGCGGGCCTCGACCGCGTGGCCCCGGAGGGTGGGCGGGCCGGCGGGGAGGGGCGCTCCTTCGGCGACCCGGATCTGCAGGGCGACCAGGTCGATGCCGAACACGGCCTCGGTGACGGGGTGTTCGACCTGGAGGCGGGTGTTCATCTCCAGGAAGTGCGCCTTGCCGTCGGCGACCAGGAACTCCACCGTGCCCGCGCCCCGGTAGTCGGTCGCACGGGCGGCCCGCACGGCCATCGCATCCAGCGTTCCGGCGAGCTCCGGGCTCAGCCCCGGGGCCGGGGCCTCCTCGATCACCTTCTGGTGGCGGCGCTGGAGGGAGCAGTCGCGGGTGCCGAGCGCCCATACGGTGCCGTGGGCGTCGGCGAGGATCTGCACCTCGACATGGCGGCCGTTCTCGACGTACGGCTCGACGAAGACCTCTCCGTCACCGAAGGCGCTGAGCGCTTCCGCACCCGCAGCCTCCAACTCGTCCGTGAGGTCGCCGAGTTCGCGCACGATCCGCATTCCGCGCCCGCCGCCGCCCGCCGCCGCCTTGACCAGGACGGGCAGATCGTCCTCGGTGACATCGGCCCCGTCCAGGGGCGCGACACCCATGAGCTCCTTGGCGCGCGTCTTCGACGCCATGGCCTCGATGGCCTCCGGGGGCGGCCCGATCCAGACCAGTCCCGCGTCGATGACGGCACGCGCGAAGTCGGCGTTCTCGGAGAGGAATCCGTATCCGGGGTGCACGGCGTCCGCGCCGGCCGCGAGCGCCGCCTTCACGATCAGGTCCCCGCGCAGATACGTCTCGGCGGGCGCCGCGCCGGGAAGCCGTACGGCGGCGTCGGCCTCCCGCACATGCAGGGCGTGGGCGTCCGGGTCCGAGTACACCGCCACCGTCGCGATGCCCAGTTCACGGCAGGTGCGGAACACCCGGCAGGCGATCTCGCCCCGGTTGGCGACGAGCAGGGTTTCGATCATCAGGGCCTCACATCCTGAAGACGCCGAAGCCGCCGCGCGCGCCTTCGACCGGGGCCGTGTGGATGGCGGACAGACACATGCCGAGAACCGTGCGGGTGTCGCGCGGGTCGATGACGCCGTCGTCGTAGATCCGTCCGGACAGGAACATCGGCAGCGACTCCGTCTCGATCTGCTGCTCCACCATCGCGCGCAGGGCGGCGTCCGCCTCGGCAGCCTTGTCGTCGTACGGCTGTCCCTTGGCGGCGGCCGAGGCGCGGGCGACGATCGACAGGACTCCGGCGAGCTGCTGGGGGCCCATGACGGCGGACTTGGCGCTGGGCCAGGCGAAGAGGAAACGCGGGTCGTAGGCCCGGCCGCACATGCCGTAGTGCCCGGCGCCGTACGACGCGCCCATCAGGACGGACAGATGCGGGACCTTCGAGTTCGACACCGCGTTGATCATCATCGCGCCGTGCTTGATGATCCCGCCCTGCTCGTACTCCTTGCCGACCATGTAGCCGGTGGTGTTGTGAAGAAAGAGCAGCGGGATGTCGCGCTGGTTGGCGAGCTGGATGAACTGTGCCGCCTTCTGCGACTCGGCGCTGAACAGCACTCCCTGCGCGTTGGCGAGGATGCCGACCGGGTAGCCGTGCAGCCGCGCCCATCCGGTGACCAGGCTCGTCCCGTACAGCGGCTTGAACTCGTCGAAGTCCGAGCCGTCGACGATCCGGGCAATGACCTCGCGCGGGTCGAAGGGGGTCTTCAGGTCCTCGGGGACGATGCCGAGCAGCTCCTCCTCGTCGTACTCGGGTGGTTCGGCGAGGGCTTCCGGACCGGGATGCGCCTTGCGGTGGTTGAGGCGGGCGACGATACTGCGGGCATGACGCAGGGCGTCGTACTCGTCGAGCGCGTAGTGGTCCGCGAGGCCGGACGTGCGGGCGTGCATCTCCGCGCCGCCCAGCGACTCGTCGTCGCTCTCCTCGCCCGTGGCCATCTTCACGAGCGGCGGCCCACCGAGGAAGACCTTCGACTGCTCCTTGATCATGACCGTGTGGTCGGACATTCCCGGCACATAGGCCCCGCCGGCGGTCGAGTTGCCGAAGACGACGGCGACGGTCGGGATCCCGGCCGCGGACAGCCGGGTCAGGTCCCGGAAGAGCGCTCCGCCCGGGATGAAGATCTCCTTCTGGCTGGGCAGATCCGCACCGCCGGACTCGACGAGACTGATGACGGGCAGACGGTTGGCGAAGGCGATCTCGTTGGCGCGCAGGGCCTTCTTCAGCGTCCAGGGGTTGCTGGCGCCGCCGCGTACGGTCGGATCGTTGGCGGTGATCAGGCACTCGACGCCTTCCACGGTGCCGATGCCGGTGACCATGGATGCCCCGACGGGGTATTCGCTGCCCCATGCGGCGAGCGGCGACAGCTCCAGGAACGGGGTGTCGGGGTCGAGCAGCAGCTCGACGCGCTCGCGGGCGAGCAGTTTGCCGCGTTTGCGGTGCCGGGCGGTGTACTTCTCCCCGCCTCCGGCCAGCGCCTTCGCATGCTCGGCGTCGAGCTGGTCCAGCTTGGTGAGCATGGCGGCACGGTGCGCGGCGAAGTCGGGGGACGCGGTGTCGAGGGCGCTTGCGATGACGGTCACGGGGTCACCTCCGATGAGGGGCGGTGCGGGTGTGAAAGGGCGATGGCCGGGACGCGGGAGGCGGCGCGGGCGGTGATGTCACAGCAGCCGCTCCGGCACCTCGACGTACCGCGCCCGCAGCCACTCCCCGAGCCCCTTCGCCTGCGGGTCGAAGCGGGCCTGCGCGGCGACGCCCTCGCCGAGGAGCCCCCCGACGACGAAGTTCAGCGCACGCAGATTCGGCAGGACGTGCCGCGTGACGGTCAAGCCGACGGTCTCCGGAAGGAGTTCGCGGAAGCGGTCGACGGTCAGCTCATGCGCCAGCCACCGCCAGGCCTCGTCCGTGCGCACCCACACCCCCACATTCGCGTCCCCGCCCTTGTCGCCGCTGCGGGCGCCCGCCACGAGTCCGAGCGGCGCGCGGCGCACCGGGCCGCCGACGGGAAGCGGCGCGGGCAGGGACGCGTCCGCGACCGGCTCCAGCGCCCGGGTACGACCGGCCGGCGCCACCGTCACCCGCTGCCCGTCGGGCAGTACGGCGATGTGCGCGACCGATCCGGCGTCGACGTACGCCGCCTCGAAGACCCCGTACGGCGCGCCCTTTCCCGGCGGTGCCGTCACATGGAAGCCGGGGTAGCTGCCGAGTGCGAGCTCGATCGCGGCGCCGCTGACGACCCGGCCCACGGCCTGAGCGTCCCGGTCCCGCACCACCAGCCGCAGCAGCGCGCTCGCGGTCTCCTCCGTGTCCGCGTCCGGGCGGTCGGTGCGGACCAGCTCCCAGCGGACCTCCTCCGGCCGGGACTTGGCCCGTGCGAAGGCGTCCTCCAGCTGGTCGCGCACGAGTTCCGCCTTGGCCTCGACGTCGAGGCCGGTGAGAACGAAGACGACCTCGTTGCGCCAGCCGCCGAGCCTGACCAGACCGGTCTTGAGCACGGGCGGCGGGGCCTCGCCGCGTACCCCCGCGACACGGACCCGGTCGGGCCCCTCCTGCGTCAGCCGGACCGAGTCGAGGCGGGCGGTGACATCGGGACCTGCGTAGCGCGCGCCGCCCGTCTCGTACAGCAGCTGCGCCGTGACCGTGCCCACGTCCACGAGCCCGCCGGTGCCGGGGTGTTTGGTGATGACGGACGAGCCGTCGGCGTACAGCTCGGCGACCGGGAAGCCGGGGCGCCGCATGTCATGACCGCCCGTGGCGAAGAAGGAGTGGTTGCCGCCGGTGGCCTGCGTCCCGCACTCCAGTACATGCCCGGCGACGACGGCGCCCGCGAGCGCCTCGTACTCCTCCGGGCCCCAGCCGAAGTGCCACTGGGCGGGCCCGGTGACCAGCGCCGCGTCCGTGACACGGCCGGTGACGACGATGTCCGCCCCGGCGCGCAGGCATGCGGCGATCCCGCCGCCACCGAGGTAGGCGTTCGCGGCGAGCGCGTCCGGGAAGCGGGCCGCGAGGTCGTCGCCCTCGACGTGCGCGACCCGCACGGGCACCCCCACCCGGTCCGCCAGCTCCCGTACGGCGTCGGCCAGTCCGGCCGGGTTGAGTCCGCCGGCGTTGGCGACGATCCGCACCCCGCGCTCATGGGCGAGCCCGAGGCCCTCCTCCAGCTGCCGCAGAAAGGTCTTGGCATAGCCGAGGCGCGGGTCCTTCATCCGGTCCCTGCCGAGGATGAGCATGGTGAGCTCGGCGAGGTAGTCGCCCGTGAGGACGTCGAGTTCACCGCCGGTCAGCATCTCGCGCACGGCGTCGAACCGGTCACCGTAGAAGCCGGAGGCATTGCCGATCCGGAGCGGGTCCACGGTCAGGCCCCCTTCGGTGCGCGGCCCGCGCCCGCCGGCCCCGCGAAGGCCTGGGCGATGTCCAGCCACCGGTCGGCGTCGGCGCCGTGCGCCCGTACGGCGAGGTCGTCGCGGTGCGCCCGCTGGGTCACCAGCAGGCAGAAGTCCAGCGCGGGGCCGGTGACCGTCTGGGCGGCGCCCTCCGGGCCATAGGTCCACAGGTCCCCGGCCGGCCCGGTGAGTTCCACCCGGAACTCCTCCTCCGGCGGCTCGGTTCCGCGCACGAAGTAGGCGTAGTCGCGGGCCCGTACGCCGATGTGCGCGACGTGCCGCAGGCGGGCGGTCGGTTCGCGGACGGCTCCGAGGGCGTCCGCGACGTCCTGGCCGTGGGCCCAGGTCTCCATGAGCCGGGCGGTGGCCATCGAGGTGGCGCTCATCGGCGGCCCGTACCAGGGGAAACGGGATCCGGGTGGCGCGGCGCGCAACGCCTGCTGAAGCCGGTCGCGACCGCCGCGCCAGTGGGCGAGCAGTTCGTCCGGCGGCTGCCACGCCCCGGCCTCTGCGGCCCGGTCGACAAAGGTGTCCGGCTCGGTGAGTGCCTTCTCGACCTCCTTGCCGAATGCCGCAGCGTCGGTGACGGCGAGCAGTGCGACTTCGTCGGTCCAGGCGAGGTGGGCGATCTGATGGGCGACGGTCCAGCCGGGGGCGGGGGTCGCCGCTGCCCACTGTTCGTCGCTCAAACCGGCCACCAGCCGGTCGAGTTCCTCGCTCTCTGCACGCAGGTCGTCGAGCACGACGGCAGGGTCGGACACGGTGCGCTCCCCTCGGGACACGGCTGTGTGTCCCGGAGCATGGCAGCGTCCACAGAAACAAGCAAGCGTGCTTGCTTTACTTTTTCTGTTCTCTTCGCCCACCAGGGGCTTTCCGCGTGCCGTCTGCCGCCATGGCGGCGTTCGGCCGGACCGCGTCAGTACCAGATCGCGATCGGCCGGCCCCGGGGATCGCTCTCGGGAGGGTCCGGGAGGGGCCGCGCGAGCCCCTGGGCGATCCGGTGCGCGCTCCAAGCCGCTGCCGCCGCGTCCAGCACGTCGTCCGGCGGCACGCGTCCCGCGTCCCCCAGGTCGTCGGGGAGGACGACACCTGCGGCCTCGAGGAGTGAGCGCCGGGCCGTCTGGCCCGCCCAGCTCTTCTTGCGGTGCGGGAGCGGAACCTTCCCGGCGAGCGCCCAGAACGACACCTCGGGGTGCACCTCGAAAAGGCGATCGCCTCCCGGGTCCGCCAAGCAGCCGTTCGCCTCGCGGAGTTTGGCGGCGAGGCCCCAGCTCTGGCGGCTCAGACCGGCTCCGGTGAGTTCCCGGCAGCGGTGGTTCGCGGCCTCGTAGTGCTCCTCCTGCCACACCGCGTGCGGGGGCACCCGGAAGACACTGCCCCTCAGCCGGCCCAGCAGGGCCGCCGCCTGCGCGTCCGCCCGTCGCCACCCCGCATCGAGGAGCCCCAGCGGCATGTCCACGGCCACCACCTCGAAGCGCTCTGCGCCCTCGCGCAGCAGGGAGCGGAGGTCTGTATCCGTGCGGGCCCCCGCGAACCGGCCGTCACGAAGCCCGACCGCCACCCATCCGGCCGGGCACGCGTCGACACCGAGAACCGCCACCATGTGACCCAGCATGTCGGGACGGGGCCATCGATGGGTACCCGTGGTCCTCGTTCAGTCGGACGAAGCAGGCGGGTACGACGGTCGGGCGGCGCACAAGGCCGGGCCGTCCGCCCGTACAGCACGACCCGTTCCCGGCCGCCGGGCCCGATCGGCTGGACCAGACGCCCTCCGGTCCGCAGCCGTCAGGCGCCGGCGGCGGCACCTCCGGGAAGGCGGCACGGACGACGACCGCGTCGTACGGCGCGCGGGCCGGGACCCGAGGGTGCCATCCCCGCCGTCGTTGCCCCCGGCCTTCTCCGCCAGGTCCGGCCACGGCTCGACGCTCACCACGGAGAGCGGGAAGCGGGCCGGGCGGGAAGCGGGAAGCGGGAAGCGGGGACGAACGCCGCGCGCGGGGTGACGCGGATGGCCTCCAGCAGCCGACCGTCCGTCACCCGGCCATACGGGCGGCCATATTCCAGGTCATCCTGCGCCCTCCTTGGACCGCGGCGGTCGGCCCACCGCGCCCGCCTGCTGGTCACTTGGCGCCGGCGCGCCCCACCTGCGTCCGGACGGCACCCATGCTGGCCGCGACGACCAGCGCGATCGCCAGCGCGTCGGCCGCGGACAGGGCCTGGTGCAGCACCAGGAACCCGGCCGTCGCCGCGATGGCGGGCTCCAGGCTCATCAGCACGGCGAACGTCGGCGCGGGCAGCCGGCGCAGGGCGAGCAGCTCCAGCGTGTACGGCAGTACGGACGACATCAGCGCGACCCCGAGGCCGAGGCCGATCGTGGACGGCACGAGCAGCTTGCCGCCCGCCTCGACGATGCCGAAGGGCAGGCTGAGCAACGCACCCACCGCCATCGCGAGGGCCAGCCCGTCGGCCTGCGGGAAGCGGCGTCCGGTGCGCGCGCTGAAGACGATGTACACGGCCCACATCGCGCCCGCGCCGAGGGCGTAGGCCGCGCCGACCGGATCGAGCCGGTCGAAGCCACCGCCGCTCAGCAGGACGACGCCCACGAAGGCCAGGCCCGCCCATACGAGGTTGATCAGCCTCCGCGAGACGATCACCGAGAGCGCGAGCGGCCCGAGCACCTCCAGGGTGACGGCCGCGCCCAGCGGGATACGGTCCACGGACTGGTAGAAGAGCATGTTCATGCCCGCCAGGGCCGTGCCGAAGGCGAGGACCGTGCCCCAGTCGGCGCGGGAGTGCCCGCGCAGCCCGGGACGGCAGACCACCAGCAGCACGACCGCGGCGAGCACGAGCCGCAGGGTGACGACACCGAGGGCACCCGCGCGGGGCATCGCCAGCACCGCGACGGCGGCACCGAACTGCACGGAGAGTCCGCCCGCGACGACGAGAGCGACCGGCCCGAGCGCCCCGGACCCCCGGCGTGGGGCCCCTTCGAGCGCGGCCGACGCTTCAGGCAGGGCGACGGCGCAGGCGGCCGCCCGCTCCGTACTCGGGGTGCTGCTCACCGGTTCCGCCCCTTGCCCATGTCACTGACACCTTCGTCCATCTCACTAAACTTCGAGTCCAACATAGTGCACTGGATGTCCGTGCTCCACTTATTACGCTACGGAACTCCGCGCCACCCGTGAAATGCCGTTTGGTCTGCGGTTATGCTCCACGCGCATGAACATCGAGCTGCGCCACCTCCGCTGCTTCCTCGCCATCGCGGAGGAACGGAGCCTGACGAGGGCGGCCACGGCGCTGCATCTCACGCAACCGGCCGTCTCCCGCACCCTCGCCGCACTGGAGCGCCACCTCGGTGTCCGCCTCGCCGACCGCTCCACCCACCATCTCGAGCTGACACCCGAGGGCCGCGCCTTCCGCGACAAGGCCGCGGCCGCCGTCGCCGCCTTCGACGAGGCCCTCGACGCGAGCCGTCTGCAGCGACGTCCCCTCCGGCTCGGACACTCCTGGTCGGCGTTCGGCCCGTACACCACCCCGCTGCTGCGCCGCTGGCAGCACGAGCACCCGGACACTCCGCTGGAGCTCCTCCGCATCGACGACCGCACGGCGGGTCTCGCTCGCGGCGAGGTCGACGCGGCGGTCCTGCGCGGCCAGGTGAACACCCCCGGCCTGGTGACCGAACTGCTCTTCACCGAGCCGCGCGTGGCGGCCATCACCTCCGACGGCCCGCTCGCGGCCCGCGCCCGTCTCACGCTCGCCGACCTCACCGCGGAGACGATCGTCCTGAACCCGGTCTCCGGTACGACGACTCCCGACCTCTGGCCCCCGCACGCCCGCCCCGCCTCCACCATGACCGTCGGCAACACCGACGACTGGCTCACGGCGATCGCGGCGGGCAGGGGCGCGGGCGTCTCGTCCGCGTCCACGGCGTCGATGCACCCCCACCCGGGGGTGACGTACCGCCCCCTCACCGACGCCCCGGTGGTCCCGGTCCTGCTGGCCTGGCGCGTCACCGCCCCCCATCCGGCGGTGGGGGCGCTGGCGGAGCTGGCCCGTGAACTCAGCGGGCAGCGCTGAGCCGTGACGCCCCGGCATGGGCCGAAAGTGGCCGGCCGGAGCACTGAGTGGCAGTCAGGGCGACTCGCCACGCCGGAGCCGGCTCCGTCGTTCACCTGGATGGCCAGCCGGAGTCGCGATGCCGGGCCGCCCACCGGAAGCTGACGAAGCAACCGGTATCAACCGGTACTTCACATGACACATGGTCAGTGAACCGCTCTTATCCCCACAGGAGACACATCGTGCCTCGCATCAAGCATGCCGTCCCGAGCGCTGCCGTCGGACTGGCCGCACTGCTCCTCTGCGCCTACCCCGCCTCGGCCACCGGCGACACCGACCCCTCGACCAAGCCCGGCCGGGAGGAAATCATCGAGCTGGTCGCGAAGACGACCCAGAACCGCTTCATCGATGTGGACCCGTCCGGGCCCAGCCAGGGCGACCAGTTCATCAACAGCGGGGACCTCTTCCGCGACGGCGAAGAGGTCGGCACCTACGGCGAGGTGTGCACGCTGACCCGGACCGCCCCGGGCGACGAGTTCGACCTGCAGTGCCTGGCCACCTTCTCCCTTCCCAAGGGTGACCTCACCGTGCAGGGCCGGTTCACCGTCACCGGCGACGGGCCCGAGGACGACATCAACTTCGCGATCACCGGGGGTACGGAGAAGTACCGCACGGCCCGTGGCTTCGTCCGCGCCGACAACACCAGCGAGACGGAGTCGGAGCTCACCGTCCATCTCGTCTACTGACCGGACGGCGTAGCCACCCCGACCGGTCGCCGCCGGCCCTGACGGTGCGCGCGGTGCGTCGCACCGTCAGGGCCGGCGAGCGCCGGGGACGTGAGCCCGCGCCCGGCGGCGACTGCATACCATGGGCCGATGCCGCTGCCCCGCGTGATCGCCACGGACCTGGACGGCACGCTCCTGCGTCGCGACGGCACCCTCTCGACGCGCACCTTGCGTGCCCTGCGCACCGCGACCGACGCCGGCACGGAGGTCGTCTTCGTCACCGCCCGTCCGCCGCGCTTCGTCGACGCGCTCACCACGGCGACCGGACTCGCCGGAACGGCGGTGTGCAGCAACGGTGCGCTGGTGTACGACCTCGCGACCCGCACCGTGGCCACCTCCCGGTCCCTGCCCGTACCCGTCGCCCGCGACGTGGCCACCGCGCTGTCCGCCGCAGCACCTGGCCTGGGCTTCGCCGTGGAGACGGGCCACCACTTCCTGTACGAGCCCGCGTACGGCCTGCGCTTCACCGGGGCCCCGGAGGCCGAACGCGCCGTCGCGTCCCTGGCCGACCTGTGGTTGATCGACGTGCCCATCGTGCAACTGCTGGTCCACTCGACTCGGTTCGACGCCGACATGCTGCTCGCCCTCGCGACACAAGCCATGGACGGCGCGGCCCAGTTCACCCACTCCGGCGGGCGCGGCCTGCTGGAGATCAGCGCTGCGGGCGTCACCAAGGCCACCACGCTCTCGGCCCTGTGCGACTCACGCGGCATCACCGCCGCCGAGGTCATCGCCTTCGGCGACATGCCCAACGACCTGACCATCCTGAACTGGGCAGGCACGGGCTACGCGATGGGCAACGCGCACCCGGCGGTGCTCTCGGCCGTTCCGCGGCGGACGGTGTCCAACGAGGAGGACGGGGTGGCGGCGGTCCTCGAGCAGGTCTACGGCGGGGACTGAGCCGGTGCTGCCTGCAGCCCGGACCACGTCTCAGTGTCCTGCGGCCCCCAGCAACTCCGGCAGCGCCCGCATGTCGTCGAAGACGACCGTACCGGGACCCGCCGGCCGGGCCGCCGGTGTCGGCCCGCCGCAGTACCCGAAGGCACGCATCCCGGCGGCGCGCGCGGCCTGGACGCCGTAGGCGCTGTCCTCGACCACCGCACACCGTGACGGGTCGATGCCCAGGGACCGGGCGGCATGCAGGAAGAGGTCGGGCGCCGGCTTGCCCCGGGAGACGTCCGTGGCACTGAAGACGCGGCCCTCGAAACGCTCGCTCAGCCCGGTGAGTTTCAGACTGTGCCGGATACCGTCGTGGTCGCCGTTCGACGCCACGCAGAAGGGCGCGGTGAGAAGGTCCAGGGCCTCCTGGATCCCGTCGACCGCGGTGAGTTCGGCCGCGAAGGCCTCCTGGTAGAGGTGCTCGTACTTCCGCTGCCAGCCCTGCTCCAGGTGCCGCCCCAGACGTTTCTCGATCTCGGCCGTATAGACCTCGGTGGAGGATCCGACGAAGAGCTCGACGATCTCGGCCTCGGTGAACGCACACCCGAGTTCGGCCGTGATCACGGCATCCACCTTGACGCATATCCGCTCGCTGTCGACGAGCACGCCGTCACAGTCGAAGATCACCAGTTCGACGGGGGGTGGGGTCATGAGGAGCAGCGTAAGGGGGCGGGCTTCGGCCCCCGACGGCACCTCACGCCGGGCGAGGGGAGCCGATGCGCCCGGATGGCCACGACATCCGCGAGGACTCCGCCAGGTGCCGCCCGCTCCTGCCCGGCGTACCTGCGAGGCTCAGGCCCGGGCGAACTCGTGGGTGGCAAGCGCCCGCCATGAGCCACGCCCTGTCGTCGAGAGCCGTTCACCGGACGTCCGCCGCCCCCGCCGGGCCCTCGGCCCCGTCCTCCGCAGGCCCCCCGGTCAGCGCCTCCGCGAGGACTTCCGCCAGATGCCGCCCGCTCCTGCCCGTCAGTTGTTCAAGCTGTGTACGGCAGGAGAAACCGTCCGCCAGGACCACCGCGTCCTCCCCCGCCGCCCGGACCGACGGCAGGAGCTGGTCCTCGGCGCAGGCCACCGACACCTCGTAGTGGCCTCGTTCGAAGCCGAAGTTGCCCGCGAGGCCGCAGCAGCCGCCGCTCAGGTCGCCGGTGAGGCCCGCGCGTTCCCGCAGGCGGCGGTCCGGGACGTCGCCCAGGACCGCGTGCTGGTGGCAGTGGGTCTGGCCGACGGCAGGGCGGTCGATGCGGGGCGGGGTCCAGGAGGGGGCGTACTCCTCGAGGGCGCCCGCGAAGGTCCGTACGGAGTCGGCCAGGGCGCGCGCCCGTGGGTCGTCCGGCAGCAGCTCCGGGAGGTCCGTCGTCAGCGTCGCCGCGCAGCTCGGTTCGAGGACCACGACCGGGGCTCCGCCCTCGAGGACGGGCGTCATGACGTCCAGGGTGCGGCGCATCACCGTGCGGGCGCGGTCGAGTTGGCCGGTCGAGACGTAGGTGAGGCCGCAGCAGACCCGGCCCGGGGGCAGAGCGACCCCGAGGCCCGCGGCGGCGAGGACCGTCACCGCCGCGCGGCCCACCGACGGGGAGAGACGGTCCGTGAAGGTGTCGGGCCACAGCACGAGCGGTGAGCCGGGCGTGCCGTTGCCGCGCCACCAGGACGTGAAGGTCCGGCGTGCCAACCGCGGGAGGGTCCGCTCAGGGGCGATGCCGCCGACCCGTTTGGCGAGCGCCGCCAGGGGCCCGGGCCGCGCCGCCGCGTTCAGCACCCCTGCGAACGGGGTGGCCAGGCGCAGCCACACCGGCAGCAGCCCCATCGCATAGTGCGAGACCGGCCGCAGCCGGCCGGCGTAGTGGTGGTGGAGGAACTCCGCCTTGTACGTGGCCATGTCGACGCCCACCGGGCAGTCGCTCCTGCATCCTTTGCAGGACAGGCAGAGGTCCAGCGCGTCCCGGACCTCCTGCGAGCGCCAGCCGTCCGTCACCACCTCGCCCGCGAGCATCTCGTGCAGCAGCCGGGCGCGCCCGCGCGTGGAGTGCCGTTCCTCGCCGGTCGCGCGGTACGAAGGGCACATCACGCCCGAACCTGAACTCGGCCCGTCCACCCGGCACTTGGCGACTCCCACACATCGCCGCACGGCCCCTGCGAAGTCCCCGCCGTCGTGCGGGTAGCCGAACTCCACATCGACCGGCGTACGCGGCAGGACGTCGAAGCGGAGGTTCTCGTCCAGGCGCGCGGGGCGCGTGAGCATCCCGGGGTTCAGACCCCCCGCCGGGTCCCACAGGTCCTTGAACCGGCCGAAGAGGCCGACCAGTTCGTCCCCGTACATCCTCGGCAGCAGCTCCGCCCGCGCCTGCCCGTCCCCGTGCTCGCCCGACAGCGAACCCCCGTGTGCCACGACCAGGGCGGCCATGCCCTCCGAGAAGGAGCGGAATCGCCGCACACCCTCCGGGCTCAACAGGTCGAAGTCGATCCGGACGTGGACACAGCCGTCCCCGAAGTGCCCGTACGGCGTCCCCCGCAGCCCGTGCTCCGCCAGCAGCGCCCTGAAGTCCCTCAGATACGGGCCCAGTCGGGCCGGAGGCACCGCGCAGTCCTCCCAGCCGGGCCAGGCCTCGGTGCCGTCCGGCATCCGGGTGGCGGTGCCGGCCGCGTCCTCCCGTACCCGCCACAGCGCCCGCTGCCCCGCAGGGTCGGTGACGACGGTGCCGTCGAGGGCGTCGGCGCCCCGCACGATCTCCTCCGCACGCGCCCGGGCCTCCGCTCCCGTCGTACCGCCGGTCTCCACGAACAGCCAGGCGCCACCGCGCGGCAGGCCGCCCGGCTCGGGCACCAGGTCCTGCGCCATGCCCTCCACCGTGAGCGGGCGGTGGGCGAGCAGTCCGGCCGCGGCTTCCGCGGCGGCGCTCTCGTCGGTGTACCCCAGGACGGCAAGGGCGCGCGCGGGCGGTGACTCCACGAGCCGTACGGTCGCCTCCGTGAGGACGCCGAGCGTGCCCTCGCTGCCGCAGAAGGCGCGGGCCAGGTCGGTGCCGTTCTCCGGCAGCAGGGCGTCGAGCGCGTATCCGGAGATCCGGCGCGGCAGCCCGCCGGGGAAACCGGTACGCAGCAGCGCGAGGTTGCCCTCCACCAGCTCCCGCAGCCCGTCAGGGGCGGTGCCGGGCGCGGCACGACCCTGCCCCAGCCGCAGGTCCGCGCCCCCGTAGGTGATCACCGACAGCGCGCGGACGTTGTCCGCTGTCGTCCCCCACGCGACCGAGTGCGCCCCGCACGCGTTGTTGCCGATCATCCCGCCGATCGTGCATCGGCTGTGCGTGGACGGGTCGGGACCGAACGTCAGCCCGTACGCCCGGGCCGCATCCCGCAGCCGGTCCAGCACGACGCCCGGCTGGACGACGGCCGTGCGGGCCTCCGGGTCCACGGAGACCACGGACCGCATATGGCGGGTGAAGTCCAGCACCACCCCCACCCCGGTCGCCTGACCGGCGATCGAGGTCCCCGCACCCCTGGGCACCACCGGAACACCGTGGCTCCGGCAGACGGCGAGCGTCGCGGCCACGTCGGCCGCGTCGCGCGGCGCGACGACGCCGTCCGGCACCCGGCGGTAGTTGGACGCGTCCATCGTCATCAGCGCGCGGGCGCCGGGCCCGAAGTCCACATCGCCGCGGACGGCCGCCCGGAGGGCGCGTTCGAGCTGCATACGATCGGCCATGGCCTCAGCGTGCCCCGGTCGGCGCGCACGCACCCGCCCGATCGGGTGATGCGAGAACGCGTCCCGAGCTGTGGCCGCTTGTCTCATCCGCCGGACAACGCCCCCGGTGACCTGGCGGAACCGACTAGGCTCCGGCTCGTGGCCGATATCCAGATTCCCGCTGACATCAAGCCCGCCGACGGCCGTTTCGGCGCCGGCCCCTCCAAGGTGCGTACGGAGGCGCTGGACGCCCTCGCCGCCACCGGTACGTCCCTGCTCGGTACGTCCCACCGCCAGGCCCCGGTCAAGAACCTGGTCGGCGAGGTGCGCGCGGGCGTGAGCGAGCTCTTCCAGCTCCCCGACGGCTATGAGGTGATCCTCGGCAACGGCGGCTCCACCGCCTTCTGGGACATCGCGACGCACGGGCTCATCGAGAACAAGTCGCAGCACCTCTCCTTCGGCGAGTTCTCGTCGAAGTTCGCCAAGGCGTCCAAGCTGGCACCGTGGCTGGCCGAGCCGACCGTGATCTCCTCCGAGCCGGGTACGCACCCGGAGGCGCAGGCCGAGGCCGGCGTCGACGTCTACGCCTTCACCCACAACGAGACCTCCACCGGTGTCGCCGCCCCGATCAAGCGGGTCGAGGGCGCCGACGAGGGCGCGCTGGTGCTCGTGGACGCGACCTCCGGCGCGGGCGGTCTGCCCGTGGACATCGCCGAGACCGACGTCTACTACTTCGCTCCGCAGAAGTCCTTCGCCTCGGAGGGCGGACTGTGGATCGGCGTGTTCTCCCCCGCCGCGCTGGAGCGGGCCGCCCGCATCCATGCGTCCGGTCGCCACGTCCCGGAGTTCTTCAGCCTGCCGACGGCGATCGACAACTCCCTCAAGAACCAGACGTACAACACCCCGGCCCTTTCGACCGTCTTCCTGCTCAACGAGCAGCTGAAGTGGATCAACGACCAGGGCGGTCTCGACTGGTCCGTGCGCCGCACCGCCACCTCCGCCCGCGGGCTGTACGGCTGGGCCGAGGAGTCGAAGTACGCGACGCCGTTCGTCACCGACCCGGCCAAGAGGTCGCAGGTCATCGGCACGATCGACTTCTCGGACGACATCGACGCGGCGGCCGTCGCGAAGGTCCTGCGCGCAAACGGGATCGTCGACACCGAGCCGTACCGGAAGCTGGGCCGCAACCAGCTGCGGATCGCGATGTTCCCGGCGATCGACCCGGCGGATGTGCAGGCGCTGACGGCCTGCGTCGACTACGTCATCGAGAAGCTCTAGCAGCTTCCGGCGGCAACGCGGCAAGCACCGCGGAAAGCACTGCGGAAAGCACCGGAACGCCGAAGCAACCTGCGACGCGGCAACGCGGCGCGGCAACGGCAGTACCGGCAAGGCCCGGCGGCATCGCCCGCCGGGCCTTCGTCGTGTGCACGAGGTGCCGGTTCCGTGGAGACCCCGTGGAGCTGTCGTGCATGTACGGCTGATAACCGCCCTATCCGGCACCCTCTTCCGTCCCTACGATCGGCAGCGATCCGATGCGCTTTGACATGTTCACGCCTCAACTGTCTTCGGCAAGTCCTCCGAGGCCGGACATGAGCTCGGCTGGACCCCCCACGGTTCGCCTCACCAGGCCACCGACCACCACCATCGATCGGAGTACGCAATCATGCGCGGTGCATTACGCGCGGGTTCCGCCGCAACGGCGGTCCTCGCTTCCATGTTCGTCGCCGGCACCCCCGGTACCGCCTCTGCCGGGATCGTCGCCCCGCCCGACAAGATCGTCATCGAGATCGCCACGGTGAACGGATCGGGCTGCAAGCCGGGGACCGCCGCCATCGCCGTCTCCCCGGACAACACCGCGTTCACCGTCACCTACAGCGACTATCTGGCCAAGGTGGGCGGCAACGCCGACCCCACCGACTTCCGCAAGAACTGTCAGCTCAACCTGATCGTCCATGTCCCGCAGGGCTTCACCTACGCCGTCGCCAGCGCCGACTACCGCGGCTACGCCAGCCTGCAGCGGGGGGCCAGCGCCATCCAGAAGGCCTCGTACTACTTCCAGGGCTCGCCCGACACGGCCGCCAGGAACCATCTCTTCAGCGGCCCGTACGACGACAACTGGCAGGCCACCGACACGACCGAGTGGGGCCAGCTGGTCTGGGCCCCGTGTGGAGTGAAGCGGAACTTCAACATCAACACCGAGCTGCGGGTGAAGGGCGAGATGTCCAGCCCGTCGAAGACCAGCTTCATGACGATGGACTCGACGGACGGCGAGATCAACACCGTCTACCGGCTCGCGTGGAAGCAGTGCCCGGAGAACTGATCCGGGGATGACCGGGCCCGGACCCCGCGCAGGCCACGGCGCGGGGCCCGGGGCCGGGGGGCCGTGGCCCCGGCCTCGGCCTCGGCCTCGGGGCCTTGCGCACCGACTCACCGGCTGAGCCGCTGGACCGCCGCACCGCGCGAGCGGCAGAAGGACCGCCGTGATCACCAGCGCCCGCACCGGCGCTGGAGGTCCTCGTCGCAGCGCGCCAGGGGATGCCGCAGGTCCCGCGCCGCAGCGCGAGGTAACAGGTGCCGGGCGGGTGCTCCGCCCCGCCGAACCTCAGGCCCCGGGCCAGTACCCGCAGGACACGACGCCGCATCGCCCGGTACAGGTGCCGGGGCGCGTGATCCGCCCCGCCGGACCTCAGGTCCCGCGCCGCAGCGCGAGGTACAGGTGCCGGGCAGGTGACCCGCCCCGCCGGACCCCAGGTCCCGGGCCACTACCCGCAGGACACGACGCCGCATCGCCCGGTACAGGTGCCGGGCAGGTGACCCGCCCCGCCGGACCCCAGGTCCCGGGCCACAGCGGGCCTCAGGTCCGGCGCCGCAGCGGGCCTCAGGTCCGGCGCCGCAGCGGGCCTCAGGTCCGGCGCCGCCGGGACCGTACCGCCAGGCCCAGCACCACCGCGCCTACGACCGCGACCGCCGGCAGCGCGAGGCCGGTGCCGCTCCCGTCGTCCGCCGGGCCGGACGCGCCCCCGCTCGCGGACCCGGAGGGCGCTCCACTCCCCGGGCCCCTTCCGTCGTCCTTGACGACCTCCCGCCGGACGACCTCGCTCTGCTCCCCTTCCGTACCGAACATCAGCGCCTTGCCGTCGGGCGTGTACGTCACCGACTCGGCCTGTCCCTGCAGGGGCGCGCCGACGTGGTGGTCGGCACCGAGCCGCCCGCCGCTCCACGCGTAGCCGCGGGCGCTGAAGTAGGAACGCAGTACGAGCTCCTTGCCGTCGGGGGAGAACGCCCCGTCCGTCACCCACGGCACCTCGCCGATCCGCCGGAACGTGTTCGTCCCGCCCGTCACCAGCCGGGAAGGCCCTTCGTACAGCCCTCCGCCGTCCTCGTTCTTGCTGGCGATGTAGACCCGTCCGGTCTTCGGATGGACCATCATCGCCTCGGCGTTGCGCGGGCCGTCCGCGTATTTCACGACGTACTGCGTGGCGTGGACGGTGACGTCCTGCAGCTTCCGTGGCTCCGGGAAGCGGTAGATCCAGACGTGGTCCCAGCTGCCGTTCGCGTTGTCGCCGATGTCGCCGACGTAGACGTTGCCGTCGGGGCCGACGGAGATCGCCTCCATGTCACGTGGCTTGCCGACACCCTGAAGGGTGACCGTGGCGACGGTCCTGCCGGTCTTCGAGTCGACGGCGAAGACACGCGGCGCGTCCTGGTCGTTGTGCGTCCAGTAGACGCCCGGGTGGGCCCGGCTCGCAGCGAGTCCGCTGGATTCCGTGATCCGGGGGTCCTTGATCGTGAAACCGTCACCGTCGCCGCCGTCGGCGGCAGCGGCAGCGGCAGCGGTGGGCATGGCGGCAGTACCGACCGCGAGCACGGCAGCGGCGGTGGCGATCAGAGTCGTACGCAACGAACGCATGCCCCCAAGTGTCCATCGTCACGTCACCTGCCGGAGCCGCACCCGGCGGGGGTCGGCCATGATTGCCCCATGCGTTTCATGTTCGTCGGTGACTCCATGACCATCGGACGCGCCGGCGACTACACCTGGCGATACCGGATGTGGCAGCACCTCAACCGCTCGTTCGGCGGCCCGTACAAGATCGTCGGTCCGCGCACCGAACTGCACGACACGGTCGCCGGCGCCCCTGTCTCGACCGCCTACGCCGACCCGGACTTCCCCGAACGCGCCCGCAAGCACCTGGCCGGCTGGGGCGAGGGCTGGATGCACATGGCCCCGTTGATCCGTGACACGGTGACCACGACGAAGGCGGACGTGCTGCTCGTCTCGCTGGGGCTGATAGACCTCGGCTTCTACACGAACAGCAGTCAGACCGCCCTGAACGTCCGCGCGTTCATCGGCGAGGCCCGCGCGGCGAACCCCCACGTCCGGGCCGTACTCCTCCCGGTCATCCCCAACGTCCGCGCGATGTCCGACGCGCCGTTCGCGCTCGAGTGCGAGCGTTTCAACGAACTCCTCGCCAAGGCCGTGGCCGACCTCGACTCCCCCGCCGCGCCCCTGCTGCTCGCGACACCACCGGAGTCGTACGACGTCCACTCCGACACGTACGACGGCACGCACCCGGGACCCTCGGGCGAGCACAAGCTGGCGGCGGCCTTCGCCGACGCGATGCACCAGGCGTGGGACGTGGGCGGCCCGTACGAGCCGTCGGCGTGACCGGCCGCCCGGCCGGCTACCCGGTCCGCCGGTAGCTGCGGCCGTCCCTGGTCCTGGTCAGCAGGCCCGCCACGACGAGATACCTGCGCAGCGCCGCCGAGTCCTCGTGCACCGTGAGCAGTGCCTCGTTGACCTCGGGCTCGCTGTAGTCGCGGCCCTGCTCGAAAAGGGTCTCCGCGAGATGGACGAGCAACTGCTCGCGGCGGGCGGGCTTCCGCGGGATCGCCGTCAGCCGGCCGTGGGAGAAGAGGGCGGCCACCCCTCGGGACCCACCGGGTGCGGCGGCACCGGGGCCAGCGGCGGTGGATGCGGTGTCGGACATGGCATGGAAGCCTCGTGCATCGCCTCCTGCGAGGCAACGGAATTTCCCGGACCCGTGCGTGCCCGGTGAGCACGGTCACGCGGACGCCGCGGGCCGACGACGCCCGCGGCGCCCACGGGGACGGTCCGGCGGGTCGTTCGGCCGGCCCGGGACAGAGGCCGAGATGCCCGCGGCGCGTCGGCATCGACGCCGACGACGGACCGGCCGTGCCAGTGGCCGTCGTCGCCGACACCGCGCACGCAACACCGCACAGGGATCGCGGCGGACCTCGTCGGCGGAGATGGCATCCGGTCGATGCCGCGCTCCCGCAGTCGGGCGACGGTGCGCGGGGCGCGGACGGCACGGCAGGCTCTCGTACGCCCCCGACGACGACCCGGCCGGCCGGGTACCGGAAGGCCGGTACCGGAAGGCCGTGGCGTCCGTGATGGCCCACCGCGCTCCCCGCGCACCGTCGCCCGTTCACCGGGCAGGCGGCGGACCGGTCACCATGTGGCGCCTGCGACCTGCCGCGTCGTGGCGTTCAGCCGGTTGAAGAGGTTCGTCGTGCCGATCATCAGGATGATCGCCGCGAGCTGCTGCTCGTCGTAGTGGTCGGCGGCGTCGTCCCACACCGCGTCCGGCACCGGGTCGGACCGGTCACTGAGCCGGGTCGCCGCCTCGGTGAGCGCGAGGGCCGCCCGCTCGGCGTCCGAGAAGAACGGCGCCTCCCGCCACGCCGCCACGGCGGTCAGCTGCTCCTCCGTGAGGCCCGCCTTCCTCGCGCTCTGTGCACCGCCCACCACGCAGTAGCTGCAGCCGTTGATCTGGCTCGCGCGCAGATGGACCAGCTCCAGGGTCGTCTCGGGCACTCCGCCCTTCCTCGTGGCCTTCAGCAGGTCGAGGATGGCCGGCATGGCCTCGGGGATGACCGTGGCGGGATTGTTCATCCGAGCGTGCATGTCTTCTGCCCTCCGGGGTTCTCGTCAGTTACTGCTACGACGGATCGCGCGGAGGGAGTGTGACCGGATGAGGGGACGAATCTTCCGGCTTCCGGCCGCCCCTGCCCGCGGGGATGCGAACGGCACGGAGGAAGGTGACCCTGGAGGGGCGGGGGCACACCTCTAGGAGGTCGTCCATGTCCATGATGGACAAGATCAAGCAGATGCTGAGGGGCCACGAGGACCAAGCCTCGAAAGGCATCGACAGATCCGGAGACATGATCGACGACAGGACTCAGGGCAAGTACGGCGGCCAGGTCGACACCGCGCAGGACAAGCTCAAGGGGCAGTTCGGCGGCGAACGGGGCGGCGAGGGACAGGACAGGCCGCCGCAGGCCTGACGGATCGGAAGGAAATCATGACCGGGAACACCAAGCTCACCTCCCGCGACATCATGACCAGCGGCGTGCAGTGCATAGGCGCACATCAGTCACTGCTGGACGCGGCCAGGATGATGCGCGACCTCAATGTCGGCGCTCTGCCCATATGCGGCGACAACAACAGGCTCACGGGCCTGATCACCGACCGCGACGTCGTCGTCCAGTGCGTCGCGGAGGGCATCGACCCGGCGACGGTCCAGGCAGGCTCCCTCGGCGGCGAGCTCCACTGGATCGACGCGAACGTGCCCGCCGACGAAGCGCTGGCGATGATGGAGCAGCACCAGATCAAGCGGCTGCCGGTGATCGACGTCCTGCAGGGTCACCAGCTCGTCGGCATGATCACGGAGGCCAACCTCGCCAAGAACCTGACAGATGCGCAGATCGCGGAGTTCGCGACGCGCGTGTACGCGAACGCCTAGGTCTTTCGTTTGGATCAGGCCGGTCCTGGAGCAAGCATCGCGAAAGCCGGGAGCAGGCAACAACGCGAAAGCCGGGAGCAACGCGAACGCCTGAAGCGAGGCCCATGCCTGAAGCATCGTCACTCATGGAACGAACCCCGAACCGCGCCCCACGCCGTACCGATCGCGGCCTTGTCGATCGCGGTGATCGTGGCCATGCCGATCGCGGCGTGGGGCGTGGATCAGAGTGGCGGAAGGCGCCGGAGCGACGGCACGGACGACGCCTTCCGTCCCAGGCGCAGAACTCACGTCGGATCAAGAGGCGTTGAGGCGTATTACCGGGCCCTCGGGGCAAGCAGCACTCGGCGCGCGCACTTTCACCGTGGCCGGATGTCGGTGAGGTGAGCGAAGACCACGATGTTCTCCTTGTAGTCCTTGGCCTTCTTGTCGTAGTCGCCCCCACAGGTGATCAGCCGCAGCTGCGCGGTGGGCGCCTCGTCGTAGACACGGTCGTTGGGGAACTTCGCCTTGCTGAACGACTCGACGGAATCGACCCTGAACGTGGCGAGTGAGCCGTCCTGGCGAGTGATCTCGACCTTGTTCCCTCGCTTGAGCCCGCTGAGATCCACGAACACCGCGGGGCCGATCGTGGTGTCGAAGTGACCGGCGACGATCGACGTTCCTCGTTCGCCGGGAGTGGCGCCGTCCTTGAACCAGCCGACCAGGTTCTTGTCGTTGGCCGGTGGCGCGTTGAGCTGCCCGGAGGGGGCGATCGTCAACGGCGTGAACGGCGCGTTGACGGAGATGGCGGGGATGGAGATCCGCTTGGGTTCGGAACGGTGCATGGCGAGACCCGGCCCGGCGGTGGGGCGAGGGGGGCGGGCAGGACGCGGAGGGCGGGCGGGACGGGCAGAGGGTGTGGCGGACTGGCCGGCCGAGGGGCCCGCGGCTTTCGGCGTGATGACCACCACGGGAGGGACCGGTTGCTGGGCCACCACGCCGTGGTCGAGGGAACCGTAGACCAGGAGAGCGCCGACCCCCACCGAAGCGACAGGCCACAGCAGAGCATTCCGGGCGGACCGGAAGGTGTGTGCGAGGCGGTGCGGGGACCGGCCGGACGACTGCCGGAAGATCATGTGAGCATGCCTTTCGGTGCTGAGTGAAGCGGCATGAGGGGTGCGACGAAGTGCCACCGTCGCGGCCACCGTCCGGGAGACGGTGGCCGCGACAACGCGAGACGGCTACAAAAGCGACCGCATCAAACCCGGGCACCACCGGATGCGATGCGGCGACGCAGCTTGTAGACACCGGCGCCGATACCACCGAGCATCAGGATCGAACCGGCAGCCAGGCTGCTGCTGTTCGTGGCGAGACCGCCGCCACCGGTGTGGACGCCACCGTTGGGCTTGTCGTAGTCGTCGTCGCCCTTGTCGCCCTTGTCACCCTTGTCGTAGTCGTCGCCCTTGTCACCCTTGTCGTAGTCGTCGTCTCCCTTGTCACCCTTGTCGTAGTCCCCCTTGTCACCCTTGTCGTGGTCGCCCTTGTCGCCCTTGTCCCAGTCCTTCTTGTCGTGATCCCCCTTGTCACCCTTGTCGCCCTTGTCCCAGTCCTTCTTGTCGTGGTCGTCGTCACTCGCCACGCGGGCAAGGGCGCCGCCACCGGTGTGGACGCCACCGTTGGGCTTGTCGTAGTCGTCGTCGCCCTTGTCGCCCTTGTCACCCTTGTCGTAGTCGTCGCCCTTGTCGCCCTTGTCGTAGTCCCCCTTGTCGCCCTTGTCGCCCTTGTCGTAGTCCCCCTTGTCGCCCTTGTCGCCCTTGTCGTAGTCCCCCTTGTCACCCTTGTCGTAGTCCTTCTTGTCGTGATCCCCCTTGTCACCCTTGTCGCCCTTGTCCCAGTCCTTCTTGTCGTGGTCGTCGTCGCTCACCACGCGGGCAAGGGCGCCACCACCGGTGTGGACGCCACCGTTGGGCTTGTCGTAGTCGTCGTCGCCCTTGTCGCCCTTGTCGTAGTCGTCGTCGTCCTTGTCGCCCTTGTCGTAGTCCCCCTTGTCGTAGTCGTCCTTGTCACCCTTGTCGTAACCCTTGTCGTGGTCGCCCTTGTCCTTCTTGTCGTAACCCTTGTCGTGGCCGCCCTTGTCGTGGCCGCCCTTGTCGTGGTCGTCCTTCTTTCCCCAGTCCTTCTTGTCGTGGTCCTTCTTCTCGTAGTCCTTGTCGCCCTTGTCGTAGTCGTCCCCGTAGTCGTCGGACTCGTAGTCCCGGCTGGAGGGGGCGCCGGCGCCGCGGTCGTCGGCTACGGCGATGGCGTAAGCGGCAGGAGCGGTGACCGAAAGCACCGCGGTCACCGCGGCTGAGATCCACAGGGTGCGGGCAGAGCGCATGGGAGTCCATTCCTTTCGCCGCGACTGCGACGGCCGACACATCGTCAGCTCATCGGATCGCAGCAGCGACTCCCCTCACCGTCAGCCGAATTCCGGGGTCGCACCAACCGGGGACCCTGCATTCGAGCTACACCATGGGCTTTTCGGGTGGCGTTCCGCCCGATAATCACCCGTTGGACGGGCACCCGGACCGCGCGCCGCTCAACGAATGCCGCTCTCGGGCCTGGTTCACGCTCGGACCGCGGCGCGGGTGAGCCGGTTCGCGAACGTCGACATCGTGTAGGTGCCGATGCCGAGCACGACTTCCAGGGCGTTCCGCTCGGTGCGGCCGTACGAGAGGAAGCGCTCGAGCTCCTCGTCACCGACGCCGCCCGCCGTCGCCAGGACGGCGAGCGTGAACCTCCGCACCGCCTCCAGGCTCTCGTCCGGGAGGTCACGCTGCTCGCACAGGGCGGCGATCAGCGCCTCGTCCGCACCGAGCTTGCGAAGCTTTTCGGAGTGCATCTCCACGCATACGTGACAGTCGTTGCGGACGGCGACGGTCATGATGACGACCTCGCGTGCCACCGGCTCCAGGGTGCTCGTCTCGAACACCGCGCTGAGCTGGAGGAAGCCGTTGAGCAACTGGGGCGACTCGGCCAGGCGGGCGACGGCGGCCGGAAGGCGGCCGAGATTCCGTACGACTGCCTCCATCGCCTTCCGGGACGCGGCCGGAGCGGTTTCCAGGGTGTGGTCGGTGAACACGCGAGTCTCCTAGAATGGACAACGTGGTTGACGAAGAGAAGGTAAACCAGGTTGTCGAATCAGACAAGGGCGGGCGCAAGAGCACGGGCACCCCGGTGGGCAGGGGATATGAGCTGCCCCTGTTGCTCTTCGCGGGCTTCCGCACCCTCATCGACCGCCTGCACAGCGAACTGGCCCGGCAGGGACACCCGGACCTGAGGCCCGCGCACGGCTTCGCCATGCAAGCGGTCGGGGTCGACGGCGCCACCGCCAGCGAGGTCGGGCGGCGGCTCGGCGTGTCCAAACAGGCGGCCGGCAAGACCGTCGACCGCCTGGTGTCGATGGGCTACGCGGAACGCGTCGACGACCCCACCGACGCGCGCCGCAAGACCGTTCGCCTCACACCGCACGGCCTGGACGCTCTCGCACGTTCGGTGGCGGTCTTCGACGAGCTGCGGGCGGAGTGGGCCCTGACCCTGGGGGGCCGGCGGCTGGACGCACTGGAGAAGGATCTGCGCGCGGTCGTACCCGCCGAGGCGTTCCGGCTCGACGCCGCGGGCTGGTTCGGCGGCACCTGACCGCTGATCGGGGCCCCTCGCATCCCGGGTGACCGGTGACCGCAGCACGGGGCGCGTCGACGCCACCGCGCCGCGCGTCGCCCGCACGCGCAGCCCGCGCCGCGCGTCGCCCGCACGCGCAGCCCGCGCAGCCCGCGCAGCCCGCGCCCCACGCGGACGGACAGCCATGTCCTCTTGCCTGGAGTGCGCTCCAACGCGTTGGCTTGTCAACCATGAAGTACACGCAGCTCGGACGCACGGGACTCAAGGTCGGCCGACTCGTCCTCGGCACGATGAACTTCGGACCGCAGACCGACGAGCCGGAGAGCCACACGATCATGGATGCCGCGCTCGACGCGGGCATCAACCTCTTCGACACCGCCAATGTCTACGGCTGGGGCGAGAACAAGGGGCGCACCGAGACGATCATCGGCAAATGGTTCGCCAAGGGCGGCGAGCGGCGCGACAAGGTCGTCCTCGCCACCAAGGTCTACGCGAACATGGGCGCAGAGGGCGCGCCCTGGCCCAACCACGACAAGCTCTCCGCCCTCAACATCCGCCGTGCCGTCGAGGCCAGCCTCACGCGGCTGCAGACCGACTACATCGATCTGTTCCAGTTCCACCACGTCGACCGGGACACCCCGGTCGAGGAGATCTGGCAGGCCGTCGACGTACTGATCCAGCAGGGCAAGATCATCTACGCGGGCTCCTCGAACTTCCCCGGCTGGAAGATCGCCCAGACCAACGAGACCGCCCGCCGCCTCGGCTCCTACGGGCTGGTGAGCGAGCAGTGCCTGTACAACCTCGCGGAGCGCCGCGCCGAGATGGAGGTCATCCCCGCCGCACGGGAGTACGGCCTCGGGGTCATCCCCTGGTCGCCGCTGCACGGAGGACTGCTCGGCGGGGTGATCAAGAAGCAGAGCGAGGGAGGCCGACGGACGTCGGGGCGCTCCGCGGACGCGCTCGCCGACTCATCCGTACGGAAGAAGCTGCAGGCCTACGAGGACCTGCTCGACAAGCACGGACTCGCACCGGGCGAGGTGGCCCTCGCCTGGCTGCTCACCCGCCCCGGGGTGACGGGCCCGATCGTGGGGCCGCGGACCACGGATCAGCTGGCGTCGGCGCTGCGGGCGGTCGAGCTCGACCTGAGCGACGAGCTGCTGACCGAGCTGGACGGGATCTTCCCCGGTCCGGGGCCGTCGCCGGAGGCGTTCGCCTGGTAGCCGCGCGTGGCGGCCGCGGTCACCTGCCGAGCACGGCCGCCACTGCGACGATCGCGAACATCAGCACGAGCACACCGGCCATGATCCGGTTCCTGGTCTTCGGGTCCACCCTTTGAGCCTAACGGCACCAGAAGTTGATCTAGCATCCGGTGACTCTCAGGACGACGCCCAGGTGGTCCTGGTCGTGAACAACCACTCGGGCCGGGCGGTCACGATCTCGGGGCAGATCGCGAACGACTTCGGCGATGCGTCGTGCGTGTCGACGGCGCTGCCCACCGGCACCCGGCGGGCGTGCTACGGCCCGACCGCGGCTGTCCCGGACTGCTATGACTGGATCGGCGCGGGCATGTCGGCGGGACCGTACGGAGGCACCGTGCGCTTCACCGTCAACGGTGTGGCGAACGAAACGAGGTCGTCGTCCGTCTGCCTGAAGTACCTGCCCGACCCGTTCGACCCGGTGCAGCCGTAGCCGCAGGTGTCGTCGTGCGCCGAGGCCCTGCCGCTCCTTCCGGAGCGGCAGGGCCTCGGTGCTGCGGGGAGGACCGTGCCGGTCGGCCGTTCAGCGCGGCCGGCTCCCGGTCAGCCCTTCGGGCTGATGAACGCGAGCGCCGGGCCGGCGCCGACCGGGCTGGACGCGGTGTCCCAGTTGAACCAGCCGCTCTTCTGGACCTGACGGCTCTCGTTGCCGCCGACCGTCTGGATCTGCTTGCCGTCGGCGGAGACGGCGACGACCAGGTTGATGTGGTTGGCCTCACCGTCGGTCAGGCTGCCGTCGGTGTCGTAGAGGACCGCGTCGCCGACCTTGGGGGCGGAGGTGCGGTAGGTGCCGTGACGCAGACCGTACTCGCGGAAGCTGATCGCACGCGCGTCGAGCTCACTGGCGTGGTCGACGTCGTTGCCGGCCCAGATGTACTTGCCGAACTCGGCGCACCAGGCGCGGCTGTGGTCGAAGTCGTAGTCGGAGAAGTTGTTGCCGACCTCGTTCAGCGCGTCCTTGGCGATGTCCTGACCGAGGGTGCTGACCGTCTTGCAGCTGACGGTGCGGGGCGCGGCCGAGAGGTGGGTCTGGGTCCAGCCGGACTCGTCGACCGGGTCGTTCAGGTGGTACGTGATGTCGGCGCCGGAACCGTCGGAGATGTTGGCGTCCTTGTACCAGTACATGCCGCCCGTGGACGTGCGGCCGTAGTAGAAGCCACCACCGGACGAGACGAGCTGGTTGAAGCCGGACCAGCCCTCGGTCTTCAGGGTGTCCCGCTTCCAGGAGCCGCCGACGATCTTGTACGAGTACAGCTGGCCGGCCTCGGTCGTGGCGAGCAGCCGGTCCTGGCCGACCGCGGTGAGGGTCTTGAGGACGAAGCCGGAGTCGACCTCGACGCGCTGGGCGATGTGCTGCGAGCCCTGCGGCTTCGCCTGGGAGACGTTGTAGCGCATCAGGATGCCGTTCGCGGTTCCCCAGAGGTGACCGTAGCCGTCATAGGTGAGCTTGTCGTGGGTCCAGCCGCTGTCGGCGATCTTCTCGACGCCGGAGAGCTCCAGGGCGTTGTTGTTGGTGAGCACGTCGACGCGGTACAGCGCACCGGCGGTGGACGTGACCAGCACCGTGTTGAAGTTCAGGGTCGCCATCGCCTTGGGCTCGAAGCCGAGATCGGGGCCGACGAGCGTCTTGAGGCGGTTGCCGGTGGCGGAGTCGATGGCCGAGTACGTCAGGCGGTCGTCCCCGAGGATGCCGTAGACCGATGCCTGGCCCGTGCAGACCGTGTCCGCGGCGGACGCCGCGGGGGCCGTGGCCGTCAGCAGACCGAGGGAGAGGGCGCCGGCGGCGAGGGTGGCGGCGGTGGTGCGCAGGCTCTTGGACGAGGCGAACATGAGGGTTTCTCCTGGCGGAAGAGGGCAGCCCGGAGCAGCACCGGGCCGAAGTCTGGATGTGAGAGGGAGGGGAAGTCCCGGTGTGAGAGGGAGCAACGGCCCTGTGAAGGAGGGGGAGCAGGGCCGGCGGGCGCGGTCGGTGCGCCCGCCGGCCGCGGGGCTCAGTACCAGCCGTGACTCTCGGAGTGGTTCCAGGCGCCGCACGGCGTGCCGTAGCGGCCGTCGATGTAGCTCAGGCCCCACTTGATCTGGGTGAGGGGGTTGGTCCGCCAGTCGTCACCCGCGGCGTCCATCTTGTCGCCGGGCAGGGACTGCGGGATTCCGTACGCTCCGGAGGACGGGTTCTGGGCGTTCCAGCGCCAGTTGCTCTCGCGGTCCCACAGACGCTCCAGGCAGGACCACTGGGTGGCGTTGGCCCAGGCGGACTCGTGCTCGTTCATCATCTGGCGTCCCGCGGCCTTCACTTCGGCGATGTTGTCGCGGTTGACCGTGTCGACGGACGTGGTGCAGGTGTAGGTGTTGGGCTGGGCGGACAGCATCTTCTGGGTCCAGCCCCCGGTGTTGACCGGGTCGTTCAGGTGGTACGAGATGTCGGAGCCGGAGCCGTCGGTGGGGTTGGCGTCCTTGTACCAGTACATGGCGCCGGTGGCGAGGCGGCCGTAGTAGAGGCCGCCGCCCGGGGAGACGAGCTGGTTGAAGCCCGACCAGCCGTCGGCCTTGAGCTGGCTGCCCTTCCAGGCGTTCGCGCCGCTGACCGTGTAGTCGAGCAGCCGGCCGTCCTCGGTGGTGGCGCTGAGGCGGTCGTCCCCGGTCGCGGTCAGGGTCTTGAGGACGAAGCCCGTACCGATCTCGGTGCGGCCCGCGATGTGCTGTGAACCCTGCGGCTTGGCCTGGGAGATGTTGTAGCGCAGCAGCATCCCGGCCGCGGTGGTGCCGTAGAGGTGCCCGTGCCCGTCGTACGTCAGCTTGTCGTGGGTCCAGCCGCTGTCGGCGATCTTCTCGACGCCGGAGAGCTCCAGGGCGTTGTTGTTGGTGAGCACGTCGACGCGGTACAGCGCACCGGCGGTGGACGTGACCAGCACCGTGTTGAAGTTCAGGGTCGCCATCGCCTTGGGCTCGAAGCCGAGGTCGGGGCCGACACGGACCTTGGCGAGGTCTCCGGTGGCCGGGTTGATGGCGCTGTAGCTCAGTCTGCCGTCCGCGAGCACACCGTAGATCGACACGCCGCCGGCGCAGGTGGTGGCGGCCTGGGCGGTGGTCGCGGTGGCCGAGACCAGTCCGGTGGTCATCGCGGCTGTAGCGACGAGGCCGGCGAACGTGCGGCCCGCCTTGCGGAACTTGGGCATGGTTTGTCCCCCCCGGGGCAATACTGTCGGGTCAGTGGGCTGGGTGAGTCGGAAGGTGCGGCACCCGTGCGGCGTCGCATGGATGCTCAGGCGGTGGATCAGGAGCGGCTTTCGCTCACTGCCAGCCCATGTCGGCCTGGACGACCTGCCATCCCATGTCGCCCGTGACGGAGGCGGCGACCGGATTCGTGTGCTCACCGGCGTCGAAGGCCGGGGCGGTCAGGACTGCGCCGGCGACGAGAGCGGCGACCGCGGCGGCCTTGGTGAGTCGGATACGCATCACGTTGATCGGTCCTTCCGGGACTGACGACACTGAACGGCTTGTCTGTCCCGGCCTGTTCTCGCGTCCCGCGGTGACGCTTGCTCCGGCCGGTGATCAATAGCTTCGTCGCAGCTCAGGGGCTTGAGAAGAGCTTTCGTATGGACGGAAGGGGCCTTGGACCATTGCGTCCAGGCGGGCCGGTTCGGGCCAGGGCCGGCGCGCGGCATCCCGGGCCCGCCCGATGCCCGGTGCCATGCGGCGGTCCGCCCGGGCGTCAGTCGAGTGACGCGGCAGGGGAAGCGACCGCCGGCATCAGCGGGACCCCCGCCCCCAGCAGCCGCGCCCCGCGCAACTGCGGTACGTCGCAGAGCAGTCGGCGGCAGACCCGTACCGCATGCGCTTCCGCCTCCTCCAGGTGTCCGGCGAGGAGGTAGAACCCGAGGGTGAGGCGCGAGGGGGAGCGCGGATGGACGGCGAGATGCTCGACGCGATCGGGCGGCGCGATCGATGCACGCATCAACTCGCTTATATACAAGGGCAGTTCGGCGCCCGACGGCAGTTCCAGATGTGCATGGACGAGATACATGGAGCAACGGTCGCAGGAGAGCTCCGGGCAAAACGGGCAGTGGTTTTGGCCCGTTCCGTCCACGGCCTGTTCCGACCAGGAGCAGTCTGAAAAGATCACCTGATCTGTGAATGTTGTGTGGGGGACTGGGGGGACTTGAGATGCTGACCGCTCTCGGCCTGAACACCGTCGCTGAGACGGTCTATCGCGCCATGCTGATGCACCCTCAGGACGGGGTCGCCGATCTCGCCGCGGCCGTCGGACACACCGAGGGCGAGGTCAGGGACGCGCTCGACACACTCAGCGAGCTGTCCCTGGTGCGGCCCTCGGCGGAGAACGCGGGGCGGCTGCGGCCGGTCTCTCCCGAGATCGGCATGGAGATCCTGATGGCCAGGCAGCAGGCCGAACTGGCCGCGCAGCAGCAGCGCCTGGAGGCCTCACGGGCCGCCGCGGCCCAGCTGATCTCCGAGTACACCGACCTGCGCCCGGCCGCGGACCACCCCGGAGTGGAACAGCTCGTCGGCCTCGACGAGATACGCGACCGGCTGTCATCGCTCACCCGCGATGTGACTGACGAGGTCATGACATTCGCACCGGACGGACCGCAGACCGCGGAGAACATGGCCGCGTCCCGGCCGCTGAACGAGCAACTGCTCGGCCGGGGGATCCGGATGCGCACGCTCTACCTGGACAGCGTCCGCACCAACCGGCCCACCGTCGAGCACGCCAACTGGCTGACGGAGCACGGCGCCCAGGTCCGTACCGTGCCGTCCCTGCCCACCCGTCTGATCATCACGGACCGGAGCACGGCCCTGATCCCGGTCAACAGCGACAACTCGGCGGCGGGCGCGGTCGTGCTGACCGGAGCGGGCATGCTGACCGCGCTGTGTGCGCTGTTCGAGACCGCATGGGCGACGGCTCAGCCGCTCGGCGACGAGATCCCCGTCGACCGCCACGGTCTCACCGGCCAGCAGGCCGCCGTGATCCGGCTGCTCGCCGAGGGCCACACGGACGAGACGATCGCCAAGCGGCTCGGGGTCTCCCACCGGACCGCGCGCAGGATCGCCTCCGAGCTGATGGAACGGGCAGGAGCGCGCAGCCGGTTCGAACTGGGAGTGCGCTGCGTCCAGAACGGCTGGCTGCCGGCCACCCGCTGCTGACCCGGCCGCACCGCGGGCGCGGTTCACACACCGGGAGGCCCACCCCCACCGGGAGGCTCACGCGCCGAGAGGCCAGGCACCGACCGTCTCGTAGCGCGGCTGCTCCCCCTCGATACCCCTCGTGGGCAGATTGCTGCGGACCAGGACCAGTTCGGACATCGTCCACGGCGTGCCCTCGAAGCCGTTCAGCTCCTCGGCGTAAGGACGCAGGTCCAGGTCCGTCCTGGCGCGGGCGATCGTCAGATGGGCCTGGTAGCGGCGGTGCTCGTCCATCGGGACGCCCGCCCGTCGTGCCGCCGCGTCCGCGCGCTCTGCGAGCAGGCGCATGGCGTCGAGCCCGCCGGCTGCCCCGACCCACAGGGCGCGCCGCCCGAAGTGCCCGCCACCGTGCAGCCGCAGCCGGAACGCCTCACTCCGGTGAGCGGCCCGTTCGAGCCGCTCCTGGAGCTCGGGTACGAGTGCGTCGTCGACCTCGCCCATGAACGCGAGGGTGAAGTGCCATCCGGGCCGCCCGGTCCAGCGCAGTCCGTCCGAGCCGGGAAGGGCGTGGAGGCGGTCGACGGCGCTTCCCAGTTCCCGTACGGCTTCCTCGGGCGGCAGCACGGCGGCGAAGAGTCTCATACGTCGAGTCTGGCACCCTTACCGCCCGGGCGGAGCCCCGGATCCGCCGGGGCCCAGGACAGGTGGCCGCGCAGCGCCGCGCCCTCCCGGGCACTCGCGAACCGGCAGGCGGCCACACCGCGTTGGCGGTGCCGCAGAGGCAGGCTGGTGGTGCCGTGCCGGGTGTGCGCGCCCTTGCCCCGGGGCGCGCGGCGAACCCTCATGCCGCGGCCGTGATCTGCTCGCGCGGTACGAAGCGGATGTGCGGCCGGCCCGGCCGCAGGTCCACCTTGACGCGCAGGCCGCCCACCCGCACCAGGATCAGGCCGATCGCCCCGGCCGCGACGAGGGCGACCGCGCCGCCCGCCGCGAAGCCGGTACGGGGGCCGTACGTGTCCGTGATCCAGCCGACGACGGGCGCCCCCACGGGCGTACCACCGACGAAGACCATCATGTAGAGGCTCATCACACGGCCCCGCATCATCGGCTCCGTGGCCATCTGGACGGACGAGTTGGCGGTGACGTTGACCGTCAGGCCGACCATGCCGATCGGCACGAGCAGCAGCGCGAAGAGCCAGAAGGACGGCGAGAGGGCCGCGGCGATCTCCAGCGTGCCGAACAGCGCCGCCGCCCCGACCAGCATCCGCAGCCGGGATGTGCCACGGCGTGCGGACAGCAGTGCGCCGACCAGCGAGCCGGCCGCCATCAGCGTGTTGAGCAGGCCGTACGTACCGGCGCCGACGTGGAAGACCTTGTCCGAGAACGCGGTCAGCCAGATCGGGAAGTTGAAACCGAAGGTGCCGATGAAGCCCACGAGCACGATCGGCCAGATCAGCTCGGGCCGTCCCGCGACGTACTTCAGACCCTCCCGCAGCTGGCCCTTGCCGCGCGGCGCGCGCTCGACCTTGTGCAGCTCACTCGTACGCATCCGCAGCAGACTGGTGATCGGCGCCAGAAAGAACAGGCCGTTGAGCAGGAACGCCCAGCCGCTGCCGACGGCGGTGATCAGCACACCGGCGACGGCCGGACCGACCAGCCGCGCGGACTGGAAGTTCGCGGAGTTGAGGCTGACGGCGTTCTGCAGCTGCCGGAGGCCGACCATCTCGGAGACGAACGACTGCCGCGCCGGATTGTCGACGACCGTGACCATGCCGAGCAGGAACGCGATCAGATAGACGTGCCAGACCTGCACATGGCCGGAAAGGGTCAGTACGGCGAGCGCGAGCCCGCACAGTCCGAGCGCGCCCTGGCTGAACAGCAGGATGCGGCGCTTGGGGTAGCGGTCGGCGATGACTCCGCCGTACAGACCGAAGAGCAGCATCGGCAGGAACTGCAGGGCCGTCGTGATGCCGACGGCCGTCGCGGAGCCGGTGAGGCTCAGGACCAGCCAGTCCTGGGTGATGCGGGACATCCAGGTGCCCGTGTTGGAGACGATGGCTCCGGCGAAGAACAGGCGGTAGTTGCGGACCTTGAGCGAGGAGAACGTCCCGGAGGGTCCGGGGCTCCCCGAGGTCGGCGTGGTCGTGCTCTCGTGGTGGGGGTTCGGTGCGGGTGCGGAGTCTGCTCCGGGTCCCGTACTCAAAAGGGCTCGCCTCCTTGCGGCTGTGGGTCAAAGGTGTGCGAGCTTCTCCAGCACGGGGGCGGCAGCGCGCAGCTTGGCCCACTCGTCATCGTCCAGACCCTCGGCGAGGGATGCCAGCCAGGCGTTCCGCTTCCGGCGGCTCTCCTCGAGCATGGCCTCTGCCTGCTCGGTCTGGCTGACCACCTTCTGCCGGCGGTCATCGGGGTGCGGCTCGAGCCGGACCAGTCCCTTGGCTTCCAGCAGCGCCACGATGCGGGTCATCGACGGCGGCTGGACATGCTCCTTGCGGGCCAGCTCACCGGGGGTGGCGGAGCCGCAGCGGGCCAGGGTGCCGAGCACCGACATCTCGGTGGGGCTCAGCGATTCGTCGACGCGCTGATGCTTCAGGCGCCGGCCCAGCCGCATCACGGCCGAGCGAAGTGAGTTCACGGCGGCGGCGTCGTCGCCGTCGGACAGGTCAGGCATGTCCTTAGCGTAACTCATTACCCAGTCTAAATACCAGCCGGTATCGATTCCGCGGAGCCAATCACCCATACGAGTGAGCAAGGTCCGGAAAGTGACGCATGGGCGCGTTCCGGCCAGCGACCCTGGCTGACATGGCATCGACAGTGCTCAGCCTGCGGATGGACGAGGAGCTGCTCCACCGGCTCCGGCAGCATGCCGCCAGACGCGGAATGAGCGTCCAGGACTATGTGGTCCGGACGCTCATTCGCGACGATTTCGACGAACGCTTCAATGCGGCCGTCGACGAGACGGAGAAGTTCTACGGCCTCACGTGACCGGTTCCGGCCTCACGTGACGGTTCCGGCCTCACGTGACGGTTCCGGCCTCACCCGGCCGGGCTCGGCCTCTCCCGGTCAGGTCAGCCCCAGCGCGGGCATCGCGTAGTAGAAGACGAACACCGCGGACACGACGTACATCGCCACCGGCACCTCACGCCCGCGCCCGGCCGCCGTCCGCAGCACGCTGAAGGCGATGAAGCCGATGCCGATGCCGTTGGTGATCGAGTACGTGAACGGCATCATCACCATCGCCAGGAACGCCGGCACGGCGATCGTGAAGTCGCTCCAGTCGATGTCCTTGACCGACCCGGCCAGGATCAGGAAGCCGACCGCCAGCAGCGCGGGCGTCGCCGCCTGCGACGGCACCATCGTGGCGAGCGGCGTCAGGAACAGCGCCACCGCGAACAGCGCCCCCGTGACGACCGACGCGAGGCCGGTACGGGCGCCCTCGCCGACGCCCGCCGTGGACTCCACGAAACAGGTGTTGGCCGAGGAGGAGGTCGCGCCGCCCGCGGCGACGGCGATGCCGTCGACGATCAGCACCTTGTTGATGCCGGGGAACTCGCCCTTCCTGTCGATCAGCTTCGCCTCGTCGCCGACTCCGAGGATCGTGCCCATCGCGTCGAAGAAGCAGGACAGCAGCACGGTGAAGACGAACAGCGCGCCGGTGAGGAAGCCCACCTTCTCGAAGCCGCCGAACAGGCTGACCTGCCCGACAAGGCCGAAGTCGGGCGTCGAGACCGGGTTGCCCGGCCACTCGGGGACCGTGAGGCCCCACGCCTGGCCCGGCAGCTTCGCGATCAGCTGGACGACGACCGCGACGACCGTCATCACGACGATCGAGATCAGGATCGCGCCAGGAACCTTGCGGATGATCAGCGCGAGCGTCAGCAGTGCGCCCAGCACGAAGATCAGCACGGGCCAGCCGCCGAGGTGGCCGGTGAGCCCGAGCTGGAGCGGGACGGTGGTGTGCGCGGCGTCCGGGATCCGGGAGACGAACCCGGAGTCGACGAGGCCGATCAGCATGATGAAAAGGCCGATGCCGATCGCGATGCCCTTGCGCAGGCCGACCGGTACGGCGTTCATGACGCGCTCGCGCAGGCCCGTCGCGACGAGCAGCATCACCACGAGACCCGCGAGGACGACCATGCCCATGGCGTCGGGCCAGCTCATCCGGGGGGCGAGCTGCAGGGCGACGACGGTGTTCACGCCGAGACCCGCGGCCAGCGCGATCGGGACGTTGCCGATCACCCCCATGAGGAGGGTGGAGAAGGCGGCCGTGAGCACGGTGGCGGTGACGAGCTGGCCACCGTCGAGCTGGTGCCCGTACATGTCCTTCGCGCTGCCCAGGATGATCGGGTTCAGCACGATGATGTAGGCCATCGCGAAGAAGGTCGCGAAGCCGCCGCGGATCTCACGGGGAATCGTGGAGCCACGCTCGGAGATCCTGAAGTAGCGGTCGAGCCTGGCGAGGGCACCGGGACCGGAGTCCGGCCGCTGCGGCTGCCGGACGTCCGCGGGGGCGGTGGCCGTGGGGGGCATGTGAGTCCTCGTCGATGATTCTTGGCCGGTTTCCTGGAGGTTCATACGAACAAAACCGGTCGGACACAAACCGCTTCAGTATGAACGTATAAGTTGAAGATCGGTATCTCCGCGCGTAGAACGCCGTGGGCAGCGGGCCGACCAAGGTCTTTCGTCTGGATCGGGCCGGATCGGGAAGCGGGGTCCGGCGGCGTGCTTCGCAACGAGCCCACGCGGAGGGGGCACCTCGCAACGGTGACTGCGGGGACGTCGGCGACCGACGAGAACGCAGCGAGGCGCGGCGCCAGGGCACACGAGCCCGGCAGGATCCGCATGGGAGTCCCCAGGCCCACAACGGCTCCGCCTACACTGACCGCATGGCGAAGTGGACCCCCAGGCACGAGGCACCGGAGCCCCTTGAGGGGCCCGTCGTCGCCACCATCACCGGCGGCACGATCCTCTGGTTCGTCCTCTTCCTGGTCCAGGTCCCGTTCTACGGCTGGTTCGACGACCGCGGCCTCGCCTGGTGGGTGTGGACCTGCCTGGCCGGCGGCGGCCTCGGCCTCATCGGCATCTGGTACGTCCGCAGGCGCGACGCCGCGATCAAGCGCGCGGAGGCGGCGGAGAGCGCGGCGGCCCACCCCGAGGCGTAGCGAGCGGCCTCCCACGGGCCCGCGAGGGCCCATGGACCACCCGATGCACCGTCCGACGCATCCGACGGACCGCACGCGTCGTCCTCCAGGACCATCCGGGTCCTCCCACGGTCCGATGTCCACCTCGCTCGGGGGGTGAACGCGGGCCCGCCGCCGTAACGTCGACAGCATGACTCAGCGGGCTGAGACCGACGGTGACGGGGCCGAGCCGCTCGGGCGGGCGGTCATCGACGCGGGCGCGGAGCTCGACCCCGTGCACCCCGTCGAACCGCCCGTGCTCCCTCGGCCCCGCGGACTCAGCGCCACCGAGGTCGCCGAGCGGATCGCACGCGGTGACGTCAACGACGTACCCGTCCGCAGCAGCCGCTCCACCGCCGACATCGTCCGCGGCAACGTCTTCACCCGCTTCAACGCGATCATCGGCGTGCTCTGGGTGACCATGTTCTTCGTCGCGCCGTTCCAGGACACCCTGTTCGGTTTCGTGATCCTCGCCAACACCGGCATCGGCATCGTCCAGGAACTCCGGGCCAAGAAGACCCTCGACGGACTCGCCCTCATCGGCGAGGCCAGACCCACCGTGCGGCGCGACGGTGCCGCCGCCGAGGTGTCCACGTCCGAGATCGTGCTCGGGGATCTCATCGAACTCGGGCCGGGCGACAAGGTCGTCGTCGACGGCGAAGTGGCCGAGTCGGACAGCCTGGAGATCGACGAGTCGCTGCTGACCGGCGAGGCCGACCCGGTCCTGAAACAGCGCGGCGACAAGGTCATGTCCGGCAGCTTCGTGGTCGCCGGCGGCGGCGCGTTCACCGCCACCAAGGTAGGCCGCGAGGCGTATGCCGCACAGCTGGCCGAGGAGGCGTCCCGCTTCACGCTCGTCCACTCCGAGCTGCGCTCCGGCATCTCCACGATCCTCAAGTACGTGACCTGGATGATGATCCCGACCGCGATCGGCCTCGTCATCAGCCAGCTGGTCGTCAAGGGCGACAACGTCAAGGACGCGATCGCCAGGACCGTCGGCGGCATCGTGCCGATGATCCCGGAAGGCCTCGTCCTGCTGACCTCCGTCGCCTTCGCGATCGGCGTCATCCGGCTCGGCCGCAAACAGTGCCTCGTGCAGGAACTGCCCGCGATCGAGGGCCTGGCCCGCGTCAACGTCGTCTGCCTCGACAAGACGGGGACCCTCACAGAGGGCGGTATGGACGTCACCGGCCTGCGGACCCTGGACGGCGCCGACGAGGCGTACGTACGCAAGGTCCTCGGCGCGCTCGGCGAGTCCGACCCCCGCCCCAACGCCTCGCTCCAGGCGATCATCGAGGCCTACCCGGACAGCGACGAATGGCGCTGCACCCGCTCGCTGCCCTTCTCCTCGGCGCGCAAGTACAGCGGAGCCGCGTTCAGCGAGGGCGACGGGCAGAGCTCCACCTGGCTGCTCGGCGCTCCCGATGTGCTGCTGCCCGACGACGACCCGGTACTCGCCGAGACCGACCGGCTCAACGAACAGGGGCTACGGGTCCTGCTGCTCGCCCGCGCGGTGAAGGAGCTGGACGCCCCGGACGTCGCGGCGGGCGTTCTCCCCGCCGCCCTCGTCGTCCTGGAACAGCGGCTGCGGCCCGACGCCGCGGACACGCTCACCTACTTCGCCGACCAGGACGTCGCCGCCAAGGTCATCTCCGGTGACAACGCGGTGTCCGTGAGCGCGGTGGCCGGAAAGCTCGGTCTCCCCGGGGCGAAGGACACCGTCGACGCACGGCGGCTCCCCGCCGAGCGGGACGCCATGGCCGCCGAGCTCGACGCGAACGCGGTCTTCGGCCGGGTCACCCCGCAGCAGAAGCGGGACATGGTCGGCGCGCTCCAGTCCCGCGGCCACACGGTCGCGATGACGGGCGACGGCGTCAACGACGTCCTCGCCCTGAAGGACGCCGACATCGGTGTCTCGATGGGCTCGGGATCCGAGGCGACCAAGGCGGTCGCCCAGATCGTCCTCCTCAACAACAGCTTCGCCGCGCTGCCCTCGGTCGTCGCAGAGGGCCGCAGGGTCATCGGCAACATCACCCGCGTCGCGACCCTCTTCCTGACGAAGACCGTCTACTCGGTACTGCTCGCGATCCTGGTGGTCTGCTGGCAGGTCGAATACCCCTTCCTGCCCCGCCATCTGACGCTGCTGTCCACCCTCACGATCGGCGTGCCGGCCTTCTTCCTCGCCCTCGCCCCCAACAAGGAGCGTGCCAGGCCGCACTTCGTCCGCCGGGTCATGCGGTACGCGATCCCCGGCGGCATCGTCGCGGCGGTGGCCACCTTCGCCACGTACCTCCTGGCCCGCTCCCACTACAGCGGACCGGGCGCCCTGGAGGCCGAGACCAGCGCGGCCACACTGACCCTCTTCCTGGTCGCCATGTGGGTCCTGGCGATCATCGCCAGGCCCTACACGTGGTGGCGCCTCGGCCTGGTCCTGGCGATGGGCCTGTGCTTCCTGATCGTCCTGGTCGTGCCCTGGCTGCAGAACTTCTTCGCGCTGAAGCTCGTGGGCACCACCATGCCGTGGACGGCGGTGGGCATCGCGGTGGTGGCCTCGGTGGTGCTGGAGTTCGCGTGGCGGTGGGTGGACCGGCGGTTCCCGGCGTAGGGCGCGCGGGGCGCGCCGTCCGCCGGGAACGTGGTGGCGCCGGGCGGCGCGGGGCGCGCCGTCCGGCGGAGCGCTGTGGCCCGGGCACGCCGTCCGGCGAGTGAGCCCAAGAGGCGCGGCCCTGCCGAAAGGAAGAACGCGCCCAGGTCCTGAGGAAAGAAGGACCGAGCACGATCGACCCCCGGCAGGGGCTGAAGCGCCCGGCGGGGAGCCGGGCCTCGGAAGGAGGAGTCAGTCGAACCAGCGGTCGCGCGCGAGTTCCTCCGTACGGGACGGGTCCTCCAGGAGTGCCGCGACCTCGAAGCGGCGCGGCCACTGGCTCGCCGCCCAGGCCAGGCCGGCGGCGACGCCCTCCAGGGTGGAGGCGTGGATGACACCGTCCGACGTGCGGCGCCAGTCCAGTTCGGTGCCGCCCGCGAGGAGCTCCTCGTGCTCGATGTACGTGGCCGGGGTGCCGGGTCCCAGCAGGGCGTGCACCGACGGGGGCACGTCGTGCTCCTCGCCGACCGTCGTCACCTCGGCCTCGACCACCTCACCGAGCCGCCCGACCTGGAACAGCTCCGCCAGGTCGGCCGCGCGGTCCGGGGAGACCGGCAGCAGCGGGCGGCCCGCGGCCAGCGGCAGCAGATCGGGCGCGTCCGCGACCAGCGCCTCCGACGCGTCCACCACCCGGACCTCGCCGTCGACGACCGCACGCAGCTCGTCCGGGAGCGTCACCTGGTCCGGGTCGAGCTCGGCCAGCGCCGAGTACAGGGCGTGCAGCTGGGACGCGCTGACCGGGCGGTCCGGGTCGGCGAGCCGGCCGAGCAGCTCGGCCGCGCCGCCGGGCTCGTCGAGCAGCGCGGAGACGGAGGTCCGTACGCCCAGGGCGTGCAGCACCTGCTCGTCCTCGAAGCCGGTCGCGTCCGCCGAGTCGTACAGCCCGACCAGCAGCGGATCGCCGCCGGACGCCCGCAGGCCCGTCGGCCGCCGGCCGCCGAGCACCGGGTGGTCGCGCAGCCACCAGGCCGTGTACGAGCGGACGGTGTCCGTCGTGCCGTCGGGCAGCAGCACCCGCACCGGCTGGGTGAGCGCGTCCCGCAGCGGCGGCTGTGCCAGCAGCGAGAGAGCCTGCGGCCAGTGGTCGTCGTCGACCAGATCCAGGTCGCGCACGGCGACGATCTCCGTCGCGACCGGTGGAACCGGAGTGTCCGGCAGCCGGTCCAGCACGTCCTCGCACCACACATCGACCGCGTCGAGCAGACCCGCGTCGTCCGGCTCGGCGAAGTCCCCTTCGCGGGGCTCCAGCTCATCGGGGTCCAGGACGACGTCGGTGGCGCGGACGAGCGCGAAGTTCGCCAGCACCCCACAGGCAGCGAGGGGCTGTTCACCCCAGCGTTCGGCCAGTTCGCCGTCGACGAGGGCGAGTTCGTCCTCGCGCATCACGGACGCGAAGGGGCTGCCGGGCAGCACGAGTTCACCGGCGGGCGCGAGCTCGCCGTCCTCGTCGGGCAGCGCGAGCGCACCCAGCCAGGGCTCGTCGCCCGGCTCCAGGCCGGCGTCCCGCACCAGCGTCAGCACGATCTCCGCGAGCTCCTCGCTGTCGGGCGCGTCGCCGTCGTCGTCCCACAGGGCGTCACCCTCCTCGAGCGACGCCGCGACGGCCGCTCGCACCTGTGGCGTCGTCAGCACCGCACGTGGCGTCGCGGGCAGCGCGCCGAGCTTCTCCAGGAGAGAGTGAGCGGCGTCGGGGTGGGCCACCTTCAGCCCGAAACGGGCGAGCCCGGCGGGGGTTTCTGTGGTCGGGAGCAGGACCTGGCGGGGGCCGATCGTGGTGCGGGCGCGGCGGGGCCCGGACTCGGAGCCCTCGTCCGGACCCGCCAGCGGCACCGGAAGGCCGGACAGCCGCTCCGGGTCCACACCGGCGAGGCTGTCGTAGAGGCTCCACCACCACGACGGGTCGCGCTCGATCCCGGCGAGCCGGTCGATCGCCTCCGTCAGCGGCACGCGCGCGACGCCGAGCGTGCGCAGTTCCACGCGCCGCTCGAGACCGGCGGGCAGCAGCGTCGGCAGCACATCCGCCAGTACGCGTACGGTCTCGGCACCCGCGCCCTCCACGACCTCGGCCTCCAGCGGGCGCAGCGCGACGACGTCCTCGGAAGGGAGCGCCGGCGCCAGGAACGCGGTGCGGGGCAGCAGTTCCAGGATCGCCGCACGCAGGGCGCCGTCGAGCGCGCCCTTGCCGAGCGGACCCGGGACCAGGTCGATGGTGCCGGGGGTCACGGGCTGCCACTCGCCGAGGAGTTCGGCGTACGCCTGCGCCGCCTGGCGCACCAGGAAGTCCGTGAGGGGTCCCGGAGCGGGGTGCCTGCGGGCGGTGTCCAGCGGGAAGCTCGCGATGAGCAGCGCGGGCACGCCGAGCGGCTCGTCCGTGGGGGTGGGCGCGTGGACGACGGGTGCCGTGGCGGGGTACACCGGCGATCCGTCACCGTCCACGGGCACGGCCCAGGTGACGCTCCAGTACGGCCGCAGCCGCTCCTCGACGGGGCGGTCGGCGAGGAGCGTGCCGTCGACGACACCGTTGTGGGTGACGACGCGCCAGCGGTTGACGCCGGTCAGGCTGTCCTCGATGTGGACGTACGCGCCCTGCTGCGAACGGCGCAGCGTCCGTACCCCCTCCGGGGTCTCCACGACGACCTCTTCGAGGCCGGGGAGCGTGAGCAGGAGCGCGTCGTCGACCCCGGCGAGGAGGCGGCCGACGAGGTCTTCTGCGGTGCCGTCGCGCAGCGGCAGGATCACGACGGTGTCGTAGCCGTCGGGCGCGCTGCCCTCCGCGGGCAGCGGAATCCGCAGCAGCGGTACGTGGCCGTCGCGGCGGCGCAACTCGTCACCCAGGCCGGGGCTGGCCTGGGCGGCCTGCTGAGCGAGCCCCCTGGCCTCGGCGAGCGACCACCGGACACCGCCGTGGCGCCCGACGACGGCCGGCTCGTCGCTGACGGCGAGGACGGCCGCGAAGCCGACGCCGAACCGTCCCACGGCCTGCTGGTCGTTCTCACGCTTGGCGGAGGCGCGGAGGGTGGATAGTGACTCGACCCCCGCGGCGTCGAGGGGCGCGCCGGTGTTCGCGGCGACGAGCGTGCCCTGGTCGAGCGTCAGCCGGAGGCGGCCGGGCACGCCGGCCCGGGCGGCGGCGTCCGCGGCGTTCTGGGCGAGTTCGACGACGAGGCGGTCCCGATAGCCACCGAGGGCGAGGTCCTCCTCGGCGTTGGCGTCCTCACGGAACCGTGCGGGACTCGCCCCCCAGGCGTCGAGCACCCCGCGCCGCAGCCGCGCCGTCCCGAACGGGTCGGCCCCCTCGGTCGTCCTGACGCTCACGCCTGTCTCCGCTCTGTCCTGTTACCGGTGTACCTCAACCGCGGCCCGAAGGTATCGCGTAAGGGGCGGCGGAGGGTGATTCGGGTCCGCTGCGGGTCCGCTGCGGGTCCGCTGCACGGTGCCGGTGTGGTTGTCGGGGTTGGCCGGTGCCGTGTTGTTGGCCGGTGTGTCCGTCCTCAAGCGCCGGACAGGCTCAGGTGTACGGGGTCGGCCCGGGCCTGTTGGTTGACGTCGGGGGCCGTTCCGGGGCTCGCATCCGGGACGGCATGATTTACGGCGCGCTGACCGGCACCACATCGGCGACGCCCGCGCCGCGCCACAAATCACGCTTTAGTGTCCCGGACACGACCCCTCCACGGCCCCCCTCGGGGCCGGGGGTGGTGGGCCGATCGCCGTGTGTCGGGTGAACCCCCCACCGGGGGCAGTCGGCAACGCGACCGGGGCGGGGCCGTGCAGGGTCGGCCCCGCAGGGGACGGCGGAACCACCGGCTGCCTCCGAGGTCGGCGGTAACCCGCCGTCCCCGAGGAGTCGAGCCCGGAGGGGCCCCGCCCCCCCACCCACAGCCCCCGCCCAAGCCCGTTGGGGGTCCCCCCGGACGAAGTCTGGGGGAGTTTGAGGACGGACACACCGGCCGCAGTCACGGCACCGGCCAACCCCGACAACCGCACCGGCACCGGCACCGCGCAGCGGACCCGTACCGGCCAACCCCGACAACCTCACCCGCACCGCCCGCGCAGCGGACCCGCCGCGATGGGACTAGCTGTGGCCCAGGTCGTCCGGCGATGCGGCGTCCGCGTGGTCCGGCACCGAGCCGCTGTCCGGGGCCGGGCGCAGCGGGAATTCGTCCGGCCGCATCGAGTCGAGCACCGGCGGCGCCGGACGCGGCGGCTTCGGCATCACCGCCGCCTCGGAGTGCCCCCCGCAGCCGTACGCCAGGGACACGACCCGCCCGTCCGCCGGGGAGAACTCGTTCGCGCACACACCGAAGGCCTGCTTCAGCGACCCGCCGAGCGGCATCAGGAACGCGCAGGACACACACGTCGCCGGCGCCGCCTGAGCCATCGGCGTCTTCGCTCCGTAGGCCTCTTCCCAGCGGTCGGCCGCGGTGTGCAGCCCGTACCGGGAGAGGACGCGCGCCCGGCGCATCCCGAGCTCCTCGGCCAGGGACGAGATCGCGCCCCGGGACGGTCCCCGCTGCACGATCTCCGCGTCCTCCGCGTCGACGCGTTCGGCCATCTCCTCGGAGACCGGTGAATTCGGCGGGGGTGCGTCCTCGCCCGAGTAGCCGGGCTCCAACCGCAGATCGTCCGCCTCGGTGGGGAGCAGGTCGCCCGGACCCATGTCGCCCGGTCGGAGCCGCTCGCTCCACGGCACCCACTCGGGCGCCATCAGCGCGTCGGGGCCCGGCAGCAGGACGGTTTCGTCGAGGGTGACGAGCTTCGCGCGGGACGCCCGCGCGACCGTGACGGCCCAGCGCCACCCGCGGTATCCCGGTTCCTTGGACTCGAAGAGGTGTGTGACGACCCGGTCGCCCTCGGAGACGAGGCCGACGTGCTCGCCGACCACCCCCGGCGCGGCGGCTTCCTCGGCGGCCGCCCGGGCGAGGTCTACCGCCTCGGCGCACAGACGGTCGGGGGTACGGCTTCGCGTCGTCGCAGCACTCACAGGTCTCGCTTCTCTCCTACGCCGTCTCACGGGTGCGCGCCGGCCGAATCACGATGTACGGGCGGCGGGCGGAGCGGACCAGAGGGCCGCATCGACGTCCGCGCCCGGGCAACCCGTCCCGTGCACACCTACCGTCACCCATTCTGCGGGATGACGAAGAGGCGCGCGGCCGGGAACTACCGCCGGTGGCGCGCTACGCACGCTACCTCCTCCGTGGCGTGCCGCCCACCTGCCCGTCCGAATCCCGGTTCGGGTCGGAGGCCCGTAGGGCACTATGACGACGTGACAGCCGCGAGGTCGTCCCATGCTTCCGGGCCGCTGAACAGGGCGGCCCGGTCGGTCGGCCGTGCCCTGCACATGCCTTTCAGCGGCATTCGCCGGGCGACCCACGCCCATGGCGCGGGCGAATCGGGTCTCGGCAAACTCATCGAACTCCACGCCGTCAACGGCGCCGGTGACGTCATGATCACCGTCGCGCTCGCGTCCACGGTCTTCTTCTCGGTGCCCACCGACGAGGCCCGAGGCCGTGTCGCGCTCTATCTGGCGATCACGATGGCGCCGTTCGCCCTGCTCGCCCCCGTCATCGGCCCGCTGCTGGACCACATCCCGCACGGCCGCCGCGCCGCGATGGCCGGGGCGATGGTGACCCGCGCGGTGCTGGCGCTCACCATGTCGGGCGCGGTCGCGACGGGCGGTCTCGAGCTGTATCCGGCGGCCCTCGGCGTGCTCGTGGCGTCGAAGGCGTACGGCGTGGTCCGCAGTGCGGTCGTCCCGCGGCTGCTGCCGCCGCGCTTCGCCCTGGTGAAGGCGAACTCGCGGGTGACGCTCGCCGGTCTGGTCGCGACCGGCGTCGCCGCGCCCATCGGTGCCGGGCTGCAGCAGATCGGGCCCGAGTGGCCGCTGTACGGGGCCTGCGTCATCTTCAGCGCCGGAACGTTCCTGGCGTTCAGCCTGCCGCACAAGGTCGACTCCGCGAAGGGCGAGCGCAAGGCGCACATGCTGACGCACGGCGAGCGCAGGCCCAGCCTGCGCACGGTCGGGCCCTCGGTGCTGCACGGACTGCAGGCGAACGCCGCGCACCGGGCGCTCTCGGGCTTCCTGATCTTCTTCCTCGCGTTCCTGCTGCGGGTGCATCCGATGGCCGGGCAGAGCGCGGCGGTGACACTGGTGATGGTGGGCGTCGCAGCGGGGCTCGGGAACGCGTGCGGTACGGCGATCGGGGCGTGGGTGAGGCACCGCCCCCCGGAAGTGATCGTCGCCGTGGGGCTGACACTCGCGCTGACGGCGGCGATCCTCACGGCCGTGTTCTTCAGCCCGTTCATGGTGACGGTGCTGGGGGCGGTCGCGGGCCTTTCGCAGGCGCTGTCGAAGCTGTCGCTGGACGCGATGATCCAGCGGGACGTCCCGGAGGCGGTGCGCACGTCGGCGTTCGCCCGTTCGGAGACGCTGCTGCAGATGGCGTGGGTGCTCGGCGGGGCGATCGGGATCGCTCTGCCGCTCAACGGCGTGCTGGGCATGTGGGTGGCTGCGGGGATCCTCGCGACGGGCGCGTTGCTGGCCATGCGCGGACTGCTGGTCGCCTCGCGGCGGAGCACTCCGCCGCCGCCCCGGGTCAGCGCGGCGCCCCGCGTGCGGTGAGGCACGGCCCGCCACGCCGCACCCCCGCGCTGCGGGACACGGGGGGCCCGATAGCCTTCGGACCATGACCGTTGCGTTCTTCACCGGCAAGCACCGCCGGGCCGCCGCCGCCCTCGGTGCCGTGTCCGCCGGCCTCCTCGTACTCTCCGCCTGCGACAAGCCGACGCCGCTCGCGACCGTGACGGTCGGGACGAACTCGGTCACCACGGAGGCGGCCTGCTACAACGACGGCGAAGCCATCAAGGAGTCGCTGATCCAGGGCTGCCTCAACAAGAAGTCCGGCAAGACCATCGAGGTCGGAGTGGACGACAGGGTCCGTTTCGGCGTCGAGCCGGAGGTGGCCGAGAACGGCTGGACGCTGTTCATCGGCGGCCAGCAGGCCGAGCAGGAGCCGTACCACAAGACGTACCGGTCGATTCCGGGCAGCGCCTTCTTCGCCACCCAGACCGGGGAGGCGACCAACACGGCGCAGGTCAGCATCGTGGAGACCAAGGGCAAGAAGCTGACCGGCATCTGGCACTTCACGCTGAAGAAGGACTGAGCCGCACCGGCTCGCCCATGCGTGTACTCGTCGTGACCGCGGTGCCTGCGGAGGCGGATTCCGTGTCCGCCGGTCTCGCGTCCGCCGGTGCCGGCTCCCCCGGCCGCGCGGTCACCGCGCACACCCTCCCGGGCGGCTGTGCGCTGCGCCGGCATGCCGCGGGCGAGGGTGCGCGGGTCGACGTGCTGTCCGCGGGCGTGGGCCCGGCGGCCGCCGCCGCGGCCACAGCGACGGCGCTGACGGCGGGGGCGTACGAGAACCGTTCCGCTCGCGGGTACGACCTCGTCGTGTCCGCCGGAATCGGCGGCGGGTTCCGGCCCGCGGCCCCGCTCGGTGCGGTCGTCGTCGCGGACGCGATCGTCGCCGCCGACCTGGGCGCCGGCACGCCCGACGGCTACCTCGCCGTCGAAGAGCTGGGCTTCGGGCGCAGCGCCCATGTCCCGTCCCCCCTCTCGGGACGGCTCGCCAAGGCCCTGGACGCGGTGTACGGGCCTGTTCTCACCGTGTCCACGGTGACCGGCACCGCAGCCCGGGCCGCCGAGCTCACCGCGCGCCATCCACGGGCGGTGGCCGAGGCGATGGAGGGCTTCGGGGTCGCCGAGGCCGCCGTGGCGCACGGCGTACCCGTCGCCGAGATCCGTGCCGTGTCCAACGCCGTCGGCCCGCGCGACCGTGCCGCCTGGCGGATCGGCGAGGCCCTTGACGCGCTGCGGAACGCGTTCGAAGTACTCGCCCCCGTGTTCGAGGAAGAGGCTCGATGACCACCGTCAAGATCGCCTACTCGCCCTGCCCGAACGACACCTTCGTCTTCGACGCCTGGGCGCACGGCCGGGTCCAAGGTGCGCCCCGCCTCGATGTGACCTTCGCGGACATCGACATCACCAACGGCATGGCGGAGCGGGGCGAGTTCGACGTCCTGAAGGTGTCGTACGCCGTGCTGCCCTATGTCCTCGACGAGTACGCCCTGCTGCCGTGCGGCGGCGCGCTGGGCCGGGGCTGCGGTCCGCTGGTGCTGACGCGTGAGCCGGGCACCGAACTGGCGGGCAGGACCGTCGCCGTACCGAGCGAGAAGTCGACCGCGTATCTGCTGTTCCGGCTGTGGGCGGCGGATGTCGTCCCGGAGGGCGTCGGACAGATCGTCGTACTCCCGTTCCACGAGATCATGCCGGCGGTGCGGGACGGAAAGGTGGACGCCGGTCTCGTCATCCACGAGGCACGTTTCACCTATCAGAATTACGGTCTCCACTGCCTTGCCGACATGGGCGAGCACTGGGAATCCACGACGGGGCTCCCGATCCCGCTGGGCGCGATCATCGCCAAACGGTCGCTCGGCGCGCGGACGCTGGAGCTGCTGGCCGAATCGGCCCGCGCGTCCGTCCGTATGGCCTGGGACGACCCGGTGGCCTCACGTCCGTACGTACTCGAACACGCCCAGGAGATGGACCCGGCCGTGGCCGACCAGCACATCGGCCTGTACGTCAACGAATTCACGGCCGGTCTGGGCGAGGCCGGTTATGCCGCGGTCCGGGGACTCCTGACACGCGCGGCGGCCGAGGGACTGGTCCCGCCGGTGGGCCCCACGGCACTCGCGTTCCCCTGACGCAGAGAAGGCCGAAGGCCCCGACCGGACACCGGTCGGGGCCTTCCGCGTCCAATCCCTAGACGTCCAGCTGGTCGGCGACCGCGCGCAGCAGGCCCGCGATCTTCGCTCCGTGCGCCTTGTCGGGGTAGCGGCCCCGTTCCAGCTGGGGCGTGATGTTCTCCAGAAGCGTCGTCAGATCCTGGACGATCGAAGCCAGTTCGTCCGGCTTGCGGCGCTGCGCGGCGGCGACGGAGGGGGTCGGGTCCAGGACCGTCACCGAAAGCGCCTGGTCACCGCGCTGGCCGGCGACGACACCGAATTCGACCCGCTGTCCGGGCTTGAGGCTGTCGACTCCGTCAGGAAGTACCGACGAGTGGACGAAGACGTCGCCGCCGTCGTCGCGGGAGAGAAAGCCGAAGCCCTTCTCGCTGTTGAACCACTTGACCTTGCCGGTAGGCACGTCTGTCCTCGTCCTCGTACTCGTCGGGAAATGCGAAAGAAAACTGGTCTGTATAGCACTGCAGCGGGTCGCACGACCCGCCACCGCACAAGGCTAATGGTCCAGGGCGTGCTGACAAGACGTCCCCGGTGGTTCTTGTGCGCTGGGAACTACCCTGGTCGGGTGACTCACGAAACCCAAGCGAATTCCGCCGGGCCCGGCGACGCGCTCGTACGCGTCGGGGCGATCGTCTTCATCGTCGGCGCCGTGGCCACTCTCGTCACAGTGGCCCCGCTGTTCCTCGGTACGGAGCCTTTCCCGCCCGTCGCGTACGCCGTATGCATGCTGATGGGGGTCGGGTTCCTGATCGCGGGTGCGGGGGTGCTCCGGTCGATCGCGGCGCAGCGGCGTCAGGCGCGTGCGGACGCCTCCGCGTCCGCGTCCGCGTCCGCGTAGGCGCCCAGCCAGGCGGGGAACGCGGTGAGGTCCGGCAGGACCACGTCCGCCCCTGCCTCCCTCAGCTCCCTCTCCCCGCACGGCCCGGTCGGTACGGCGACGGAGAGCGCCCCCGCGGTGCGGGCCCCGCGTACATCGCCGGTGTGATCACCGACGTACACCCGCGCCCCGTGCTCGCGCAGCGCCGCCGCCTTGGCCTCCGCCCACAGCCAGCCGACGACCGCGTCCGGCTCGATGCCGAGGTGGTCCAGGTGGAGCCTGGCATTGGGCTCGTGCTTGGCGGTGACGACGATCGCCCGGCCGCCGAGCGCCTGGACCGCGGCGACGGCCTCGCGGGCACCCGGCATCGCGAGCGTGGGCGCGATGGCGTGGTCGGGGTAGATCTCCCGGTAGCGGTCGCCGATCTCCTGGATGCGCTCGTCGGGGAACCAGTGCGCGAGCTCCAGCTCCAGCGGCGGCCCCAGCCGGGTCACGACGAGGTCGGCGTCGATGTGCACGCCCGTCTCGGCGGACAGCGCGCGGTATGCGGCGTGGATGCCGGGACGGGAGTCGATCAGCGTCATGTCGAGGTCGAAACCGACGGTCAGGGGGCGGGGAGCGAGTTCCGAAGCCATACACGCCATTGTGCTGCGCGGCCGGTACGGGTCCGCTGCGGGTCCGCTGCGCGGTGCGGGTGCGGTTGTCGGCGCTGGCCGGTACGGGTCCGCTGCGCGGTGCGGGGGTGGTTGTCGTGGTTGGCCGGTGCCGTGACGGCGGCCGGGGTGTCCGTCCTCAAACTCCCCCAGACTTCGTCCGGGGGGACCCCCAACAGGCTGTGGGGGGTGGGGCGGGGCCCCTCCGGGCTCGACTCCTCGGGGACGGCGGCGTACCGCCCACCTCGCAGGCAACCAGTAGTCCCGCCGTCCCCTGCGGGGC